>ONPN01000050.1 GCA_900319695.1 uncultured Eubacteriales bacterium | reverse complement strand
TATCGTCAGCATCCCCCTGCCGGTGGAGGAGACCCTGCGCATACGAAAGAATGTCATCCGAAACGGGGAGGGCAAGCGAATCTGTGTGGTGACGGGCATTCATGGAGACGAGCTGGAGGGACAGTATGTCTGCTTCCTGTTGACCGGGATCCTGAACCGGAACCCGGAGCTGCTGCACGGCAGCGTGGAGATCTACCCGGCAGTCAACCCCCTGGGCATCGGCTCCATCCAGCGGGGCATCCCCGGCTTTGACCTGGACATGAACCGCACCTTTCCCGGCTCCGATACCGGCGTGATGACCGAATTTGTCGCCAGCGCCCTGGTAAACGACCTGGCCGGGGCCGACCTGGTTTTTGATATTCACGCCAGCAACATTTTCCTCACCGAGATCCCGCAGGTGCGCATCAACGAGCTCCACCGGGATACGCTGGTGCCGCTGGCGCGTCAGGCCAACGTCGATCTGGTCTGGGTTCACGGCAACAGCACCGTGCTGGAATCCACGCTGGCTTATTCCCTGAACGCCATCGGCACGCCCTGCCTCGTGGTGGAGATGGGCGTCGGAATGCGGCTGACCGGTGAATACGGTCAGCAGCTCACGACCGGAATCCTGAACCTGATGAAAGTTCTCGGCATGTGGGACGGGGACGTCCCGCCTGTGAGCACGCCCATCGTGGCTGACACGGAGGATGAGGTCATCTTTCTCAACGCGCGCTGCTCGGGGATGTTTATGAAAACAAAACGCCACGGCTCCTGGGTCAAAAAAGGGGAGACCGTCGGCTATGTCTTTGATCCCTTTCAGGGAAAGGTGCTGGAATACGTAAACGCCGAAAAGAGCGGCCTATTGTTTACGATCCGGGAGTACCCGCTTGTGGACGAGGGCTCGCTCATGGGGCGGATCCTGGCAGGGGGAGGCGGAGCGCGATGAAAGAGACCGTTATCCTCCGCACCTCCAACATCTACCGGGACGACTTTCGCCTGCGCGCCTTTACCTTCGGTGAGGGGGAAAAGGCACTGTGCATTGTGGGCAGCTCCCGCGGCAACGAGTACCAGCAGATCTTCATGTGTTCCCGTGTGCTGCAGCGCCTGAAGAAGCTGGAGGCGGAGGGGCGCTTTGAAGAGAACAGGCAGGTTATGGTGATCCCGACGCTCAACCCCGCGTCCATGAATATCGGAAAACGCTTCTGGAGCATCGACAACACCGATATTAACCGCATGTTTCCCGGTTATGCGCTGGGCGAAACCACCCAGCGTATCGCCGCCGCAGTGTTTGAGGTCGTCAACAAATACCCTATCGGCATCCAGTTTACCTCTTTTTACATGCCGGGAGAGTTCCAGCCCTATATCCAGATGATACACACGGGCTATGAAAACCCGGAAAAGGCCCGCGCCTTCGGCCTGCCGTACATCGTGGTGCGCGAGCCGCGGCCCTACGATACCGCCACGTTAAACTACAACTGGCAGATCTGGGAGACCGACGCTTACAGCCTCTATTCCGGCACCACCGCCAAGATCAGCGTGCAGGGGGCGGAAGTGGCTGTCGACGCGGTGGAGCGCTTTATGATCTGCAACCATATTCTAAAAGGTACTCCTGCTCCCGCCGCCGACGTACGCATCTTCCACTATGACGATCTGCTGACTGTGCGCGCCAACTGCTCCGGACTCTATCACAATCTGGTGCCCCAGAACGCCCGGGTCACCGCGGGGCAGGCGCTGGCGGAGATCATCGAACCCTGCACCGGCGAAATCCTTGAAACCGTGTATAGCCCCGCGGACGGCGTGATCTTCTTCCGCTACGACGATCCGCTCATCTACGCCTATACCTCCGCTTTCAAGATCCTGCGAGAAGACACCTAAAGCTATACGATACAAAATGGGGCTGCCGTTTTCGGCAGCCCCATTGCTGTGAAGATGTTTTTGCGAATCTTAGCCGAGAATCTGCTCCGCCGCGTAGTAGCCTGCATCCCGTCCGGAGACGAAGCAGTAGCCCTGGGCGCAGCCGCCGTAGTTGGTGTAAGCCTTCTGCTCGTTGAAGAGGACGCCCATACTGTCCGTGCCGCAGGCGAAGAGACCGGGGATGACCTCTCCCTCGGTGTTGAGAACCTGGAAATTCTCATTGACGTCGAGTCCGCCGCAGGTGCTGTAGATGTACGGGCAGCCGGTGAAGGCCACATAGTACGCGGCGTCCTCGGAGACTGTGCCGAGGCGTTCAAACTTTGCCGGATCCTTGCCGAAGGCGTCGCCGTCGGGCTTGTAGCCGGCAACGGAGGCCTTGAGATTTTCGGCAGGCATGCCGAGCTGCCCGGCCAGCTCCTCGAGCGTGGCGGCTTTATAGATAAAGCCCGCGTCCACGCCGTAGTCGATGACCGCGTCGATGTTGGCAAGCGGCGTGTCGGCCGTGATGCCGCCCTGGGACAGATACCGGCCGGAGGCGTTGGCGCTCAGGCCCTTCTCGCGCAGCACGTCGATCTGGTCGGCAGAGTAGACATAGAAGAACTCGCTGCCCTGGTAGAAAGCCTGCATGGCGATGGAGGATTCGTCAATGAAGCGATTGCCCTCGCGGTTGACCGCCATGCCCTCGGCGGTGCAGACGAGACCGTAGGGGATATCGTTGTCTGCGAACGAGAAGCAGGTCGTGATCTGACTCGGGGCCACAAAGTGGGACATCGGATAGATGCCGATGCTGTAGGTAGCCGCACCGTTTTCTACCGCGGAGCGGATCATTTTGCCGTCGTTGGTGTACATGCCGTAGAGCTTGTAGGCGTCGCCGGTGAAGCGGCGCTGCAGCTCCTCACTGGCAGCGTAGCCGCCGGAGCAGCAGAGGACAGCCTTGGCGCGGATGGTCACGACCGTGCCGTCGGCCTTGATGGCCTTGACGCCTACGCAGCGGCCATCCTCAAAGAGCAGATCGGTCGCCTCGGTCTCAAGCAGGTACTGCCCGCCCATCTCGGTATACTTCTCATAGGCCTTGGCAAAGTAGCTCTCCGTGAGCGCCTTGTTGCCGACATAGGAGGAGAAGATCGCCCACTTGCCGCCCACGAAGCCGACAGCCGGGCCGAAGGCAAAGCCGTAATCCTGGAGCCAGTCGCAGGTCTCGCCGGACTCGTAGATCACCTTGGCGATGAGCTCGGGCTTTGCGCCCTGCACGCCGTCGACGGTGGTGTAGTCAAGCCAGGTCTGATACAGCGCGTCCGCGTCAACCAGCGGCTCGCCGGGGGCCTTGGTGTGCTGGCCCTGGATGGGGTCCTTCCAGTCGACGATCTCAGCCGCCACCTGGCTGGGCGCGTTGATGTTCGCGGGGCCGGAGGTCGTCGCGCCGGTGCCGCCCCATTTGCCGGCCTTGTCGATGGCGAGGACCTTGACGCCCTTCTCGGCCGCGGCGAGCGCCGCCGTCGTGCCGGAGGAGCCCATGCCGATCACAAGTACGTCGGTCTCGTAGCTCTCGGCGGCGTTCTTCTTCGGAATGGGCGTATACAGTCCGGCGAGGTCCATGCCGCCGTCCTTCAGCGCGTTTTCAATGCCCTGGCGCACGCCGTTGGAGCTTGCCGTCGCGCCGGTGATGGCGTCGACCGCGAGGCTCTGCCAGTCGATGACACGGGGGATGAACTTGTCGATCACGGTGTCGATAAAGCCGTTGGTCTCGCCGTTCTCGCCGACCTCAACAGAGGCCAGCTTCCCGTCTTTGACCTCAACCGTCACGGGAACGCGCACGGTGAGATTGAAGCCGAAGCCCTCTCCCTGATAGGTCCCGTCGACCAGAGCCGCGCCCTCGGCAGCCGTCTCCCCGCGGGCCTGACGCAGACAGTCTGCGACGGCGGTTTTTACGGCGGCGGAGGTGAAGGTCGCGCCGGAGACGGCGTCGACCTCCTCGGCGGACGAGATGCCCGTGAGGCGTTCGTTGTAATGCGCGATGGCCTGACCGCCGACGGTCGGGGTCTCGCCGTCGCCGACGATCTCAATGTCCGTGACCTTCTCGGCGTCGACGGTGATCTTGACCGTCACATCCCCGCCGAAGCCGTGCGCCGCGGCCTCATAGCTGCCCGGCGTGAAGCCCTCGGCGTGAGAGACGAGGCCGAGCGAGAGCAGCATGCAGACGCAGAGGCAGAGGGATAAGATTTTTTTCATAAGAGATTCTCCTCTCTGGCATGTAATGAGCTGCCGGAAAATCAGATGTTTCTCGCGGCGATATTGCCGGCGGCGATCGCCTCGGCAATGTTGAAGGGCAGGTTGCAGTCGCCGACCGCAATGGCGGGGATGGAGAGACCGTCGATCATGTCCTTGTTCGGCAGCATGTCGCGCGCGTCGATGACGGTCTCGCAGGCGATCACGATGTCGCAGCCGGTCTCGCCGTCGATGACGATCTCGCCGTCACGGATCTCCTTGACAGAGGCGTTCGGCCACAGGCGCATGCCGTTTGCGTACAGCATGGGGATGGTGAATTGCTTGACCCAGGAGGACTGGCCCTTGTCCAGCTTGTCCTTGTCCTCGGGGGAGACCATGGTGACATGCTTGCCCTGGGCGATGAGATACTGCGCGGTATCCACGGCCTGGGCGTTGCCGCCGATGATGGTGACATGCTCGCCGATCTTCGTGCGCGCGATGTCGTCGAGGGAGATGACCGTCGTCGCGCCATGGGACGCGAGCTCAAGCGCCGGACGCTTGCCGCCGACGGCGAGCACCACATAGTCGGGCGCTTCCTTCTCGATAAAGTCCTTTGTCACCTCTGTGCCGGTGACGACCTTGACGCCCTTGAGCTCCTGCTGACGGATCAGGTATTTTTTGAGATCGTCCAGATTCTCATGCGGGCCCTTGATGATATTGGCGAAGGTGAGCAGACCGCCGAGCATGCCGTTCTTTTCATAGAGCGTCACGTCGTAGCCGCGCTGGGCTGCGATGCGGGCCGCCTCCATACCGGCGGGGCCGCCGCCGACGACCATGACCTTCTTGTCGCCGTCCGCGGGACGCGGGGTCGCGCCCTCGGGCATCTGATCGTGCCAGGCGCGCTGCGTCGCCGCGTTGACACGGCAGTGCTCATAGGTCTTGCCGTTCTCGTCGTAGTCAAAGTGGCAGTGCATGCAGCGGGTGCAGGGGGCGATCTCATCAAGGCGGCCTTCGCGCAGCTTGTTGACGTACTCGGTATCGACGGTGAGCGGGCGGTTCATGATGAAGAAGTCGCACATGCCGTTCTTGATCGCATCGTTGAAGAACTTGGGAGCGTGGGCGGGGTTCATGCAGGTGACGGTGCCGACGGGGATGGTGACGGCCTGCTTGATCTCCTGGGCTACCTTGAGCATCATGCCGTAAGCGTCGTGATTGGCGAGGAGCTTGCCCTCAAAGTGACGGGAGAAGTCGAAGCGGGTGCCGTTGGCCGCCGTGCCGATGATGCCGTTGCCGGTGAAATAGAGGTCGGAGGCAAACTGGCACACGTGCATGCGGAACACGCCCAGACGCACGTGCAGCGAATCAGCGCCAAATTCCTCAAGAGATTTGCAGATCTTGCAGTTTTCCTCGACCGTGGTAGACAGATCGGCCTGACCGATGTCAATGTCGTTTTCCTCAATGCCGTTGATCAGAACCTGCACGGGGAAGTCCTTGCCGCAGACCTCCTTGATGCCGGTGATGATCTCACCGACAAAGCGGGCGCGGTTTTCAAAGCTCTGGGGGCCGTACTCGTCGTCCCTGTGGTTGCGCTGGCGGGAGAAGAAGGCCTGGCCGATGTTGTTGCCGGCGGCGTTGATCTCCACCGCGTCGAAGCCGAGATCCTTCATCTTCTTGGCGCCGTTGATGAAGTCCTCCTGGACGAGCTTGACCTCCTCGCGGGTCAGGTGTTCGGCAAAGGCGGAAGCGTACATGGGTGCGGTCGCAGCGTCAAAGCCGCTGAAGGAACGGCCCATGCAGCTGAGCTGATAGCCGATGTAGCCGCCTGCTTTATGCACGCCGTCGACAACGGCCTTGACATGGGAATCCTCGATCGCGGTGGCGCGGGCGCTGGGGAAGTTGTCATGGAATTTCAGAAAGTCCTCGACCCAGACCATCTCCACGCCGCCCTTGGCAAAGTTGGCGTAGTACTCGACGGCCTCCTCCTCGCTGCCCTTCTGCGTGTCGGAGCCGGCAGCGGATTTGACCATGCGGTGGCTCAGGCTGAGACCGCCGAATTTCCAGGGGCTGAAGATCGCGGCGAGATCGGAATCGGGATCGCGGAAATCATAATCCTGCGGGTTCAGACCGGCCATCGCCTGGTGGATGTTC
This sequence comes from uncultured Eubacteriales bacterium, assembly GCA_900319695.1. GTDB lineage: Bacteria > Bacillota > Clostridia > Oscillospirales > Oscillospiraceae > Limivicinus. The sequence continues at coordinate 42,405 of ONPN01000050.1, read as the reverse complement.
AGCTCTTCGGCTTTCTTTTCCCCCTCCGCAAAGGCGGAAACCGGGCTGAGAAGACTGGAAGCCGCAAGGCCCAGAGCGCCTGCGGCCGTCCCTTTCAAAAAGTCGCGTCTTGAAATGTTCATTTTGTACCTCCTCACAATTTTGCTCCGAAATGGGATGAAATAATTATAGCACATTACACAAAAAAGGGGCTTTGCGTATCTTGCAAAGCCTGTTGCAATTTGTTATAATTTTTGCAGTTTTTCGGAGAGGAGTTCGGTGATATGGACATCAGGCAGCTGGCCCTCCTGGATGTGATCGTTCAGCTCAAAAGTTTTAAAAAAGCCGCCGAGCAGTGCTTTGTCTCCACCTCAACGCTGACGCGCCAGATCGCCGCCATGGAGAGAGAGGTCGGCTTTCCGATCTTTGAACGCTCCGCATTCGGCGTAACCCTCACCGACAAGGGCGAGGCGTTTTATCGGCAGACGCTGGCCATCCCGCAAATCTATGAGAGCGCGGTCAACCGCGCGCGGAGCGTCGGATGCAGCAGACGTCTTGTAAGAATCAGCATTTTCAGCTATACCCGGAAATATGTCACCCGCGCCTGTGAGGCCTTGAAGGGGGAAAATGAGGGAATCGACTATTCCTTCATCTCCTGCAGGCTGCGTGAATGCGGCTCCGCGCTGCTGAACCACCGGGCGGACATCGCGCCGCTGGCTGAGATACAGGACGCAGACGAACGCCTGTCCGTTCTGCCTGTTCTCCGCTGCCGAAACTCGGTAGTCGTCTCCGACGCGCACCCCTTTGCGGAACGGGAGAGCGTGCGGACGGAGGAGCTGGACGGCCAGACGATCCTGCTGAGCGCCCGGACCGCGGAATCGAAGAACTTCCGTGCCGTCAAGCGGCTGCTGGAGGAGCGCTGTCCGCACAGTGCCTTTCTCGAATACCAGCACCCGGATCAGGCGGACGCCCTCTGCCAGATCAACGGCTATCCCATCCTGTCCCTGAGCTTTCTGGAGCCGAATGAGGGCTTTCGTCAGGTTTCCCTTGCCGACGCGCCGAGCGTCCTGATCGGCGCGGCCTGCCGGAAGGAGGACGCAAAGGAGGATTGGCCGCTGATGGAGCGCTTCCGGGAATATTTCCGGCACAGCGGCGATTTTGACCGCTTGGGTGAAGGCGGGGTGATCCTGTGACTCGAAAGAGAGATCTTTATCTGCTCCTGGCGCTGTTCACGGCGGCGCTGCTGGTGCTTCTGCTCGGGCACGCCCAGCACGGAAAAGCGCCGTCTGTATCGCCCGCCGAAAAAGAAGAACCCGCCGCAGCGGTGAGCGCTGCCGGCGGGTACGCGGAATTTGCAAATGACACGGTGCGGGCCTATTTTGAGGAGTATCCCGCCGAATCCTACCTGATGGTAACGGCAGGCGGGAAGGAATATTCTCCCATCCCGCTGAGCGGGGAGAACGCTTTTCGCGTCGCGCAGGAGGACGGGAGCGAAAACGTGGTCCATATCGGGAAAAATGCGTTTTATATGGAATCCTCCAACTGTGACAATCAGGACTGTGTGGGCCAGGGCGAGGTCACGCTCGAGAACCGGGATTCCCGCATCCTGTTTAATATGGTGATCTGCCTGCCGCACCGGCTGACGCTGGAGCTGCTCACGCGGGAGGAAGCGGAGGCGCGCCTTCTGGAGGCGTATGCCGCAGCGGCGGAGGCCGAGAACTGATGGAACGAAAACAAGTGAGACGCTTGGCCCTGTCCGCGCTGCTGGTCGCCGTCATGCTGATGCTCGGCTATGTGGAGAGTCTGATCCCGACGGGTATCCCGGGGGTCAAGCTCGGCCTGAGCAACAGCGTGCTGATCCTCGCCATCTGCTGGCTCGGCATCCCTGCGGCCTTTGCCCTTATGTTCGCCAAGATTCTGCTTTCGGCGTTCCTGTTCTCCGGCGTCGGGGCCATGCTGTATGCGCTTGCGGGGGGACTTTTGAGCTTGACGGCGATGTGCCTGCTCTGCCGCGGGGGACGCTTCGGCCTTGTCGCGACTGCCGTCGCCGGAGCCGTGCTGCACAACGTCGGGCAGGTCGCGGCGGCCATGCTGATCTTAAGAACCGACGGACTTGTCTGGTACATGGGGGTTTTGATGCTCGTAGGTCTGGCTATGGGCTTCGTCACGGGAACGGTCGCGCAGATCCTGGACAAGCGCATTCCGAAATCCCTGATTCCGCGGTAGGAGCGGAAAGGCACATCATTCCCCGAGACTGAAAAAAACCTTTTTGAAGATCAGCAGATCGAGCTGATATTGCTCCGAGACGGTATCCACAGCCTGCATGATAAGCTCGTCCAGCCTGGCTGCGGGACAGGCGGCGTTTGCGTTCAGAACGACGGCGAGGGCTGTGCAGGGGTGTTCAAACGACCTTGTGATCTCAATCGGGCGGTCGACGCCGAGCAGATCGACCTTGCCGAAATCGCCACCCGGCTCCCAGGCCAGGAGCTTCATGTGCGGGATCTCGCGTCCCTCGGCCCGCAGCGCCGTCTGCACCGAACGGGCAATGTCCGAGAGGTACGCCGTCCCGTCAAAGTCAAGGCAGCAGACCTGCGCGTGATATTGAAGATAGTACTCGCTGAGCTGATCCATGGCGTTTTGCAGGAGTGCATCCTCATAGTCGATATCGGGATGCCGCATGGAGGCATGGCCCTGTTTCAGCTCCTGAGAGAGCGTCTCGAGTCCGTCGCCTCTCGCGGCGCTGATTGTGATGACCTTCGCCTGGGGATAGCTGTCGGCAAGCCAGGCGCAGAGATCGGCAAGCTCAGCATCTGTCAGAAGATCGCCCTTGCTGAGCACGATGAGATCGGCCTCCATGAGCTGCGCGCGCAGGATGTGCGCCATGTCGTCCGGCTGCCCGTCACGGAGCAGCTTCACGTTTCGGGGCTCAATGAGGACGGTGAAGGGGGCAAGCTCAAACTCTCCGGGGCAGTCCTTGCCGAGACCGTGATAGACATGCTCGAGCGCGCCGACGCCAAAGCCCGGAATATCCGAAATGACAAGCTCACAGCCGTCGTCATAACAGGCGTTCAGCCGCTGCGTCAGAACGTCGCGGCAGAAGCAGATGCACTCATCCGTGATCTCCGAGGCGTTTGCACCGCTGAGTACGGCGAGACGATGGTCGGCAAGGGTTACGCCCTCGCCGAGATCGTTGGAGATCATGGCGGCTTTCCTGTGATGGGCCGTATAGTATTTGGTCAGGGCCATCATGGCCGTCGTCTTTCCCGAACCGAGAAAGCCGCTGAACACCGCAAATTTTTTCATAAGAGCTTCTCCTTTAGACCTGACAGGCGATATGAGCTAATCAAAGTATAATGAAAAAATCAGAGAGATTCAAGAGGCAAAGCAATTTTACGCCGACTACACGGCAGACGGTATAATCAGTCAGAATAATGAAAAAAGTTGACACTTGCGGGTTTTGCCAATAGATGATATAATGTCAAAGCCCGAAATCCTCTGTCCATGCCCGGAAGCGAGGGCTTGCCAAAACAGGACGGGATTTCCTTTGTTTGTTTACTATAATATGATTTGATGCCGTTTTTCTCGCCCCTGGCGGGGCAACCGAAAAACACGGCAATATCGTAAACGCAATTTTCAATTTCGTTTACGATAAAAATACACGGGCGCCGGTCAGCGCGATCGGGCGCCCGTTTGTATGGAGGCAAAACCATGTCATCCAATAAAATCGCAAGAATCAACGACGACATTCAGCGCGTCGTCTCAGCCAGACTCCGGGACGTCAAGGACCCGAGAGTACAGCAAGGCATGATCAGCGTCACCCGCGTGGAGACCACGGGGGATCTGCGCTACAGCAAAATCTGGCTGTCGGTGATGGGGCTCAAGGACGAGAAGGAGTTTCGGCGCGGCCTCAAATCCGCCTCCGGCTGGCTCAGGCATGAACTCGGCAGCGTGCTGAACCTGCGCTACACCCCGGAGCTCGTCTTCGAACTGGACCACAGCATCGAATACGGCGCGCACATCAGCGAGATCATCCATTCCCTCGACATCGGAGAGAACGGAGAGACGGAAGATGAACTATAAAGACTGCGCCAAGCGCTTGTTGACGCACGAGAACATCCTGATCGTCACGCACAAAAACCCGGACGGGGACACGGCGGGAAGCGCGGCGGCCCTGTGCAGCGCGCTGCGGCGCGGCGGGCGCACGGCCTGGCTGTACCCGAACCGCGAGCTCGGAAAGCGGCTGATGCCATACTGCGGGAAGTATTTCGCGCCCGAGGGGTTTAAGCCGAAGTATGTCGTGTCGGTGGATACGGCGACAGAAAAAATGTTCTGCGAGGGCTTTGAGGGCAGGGTCGATCTCTGTATCGACCATCACCCGTCGAATACGCGCTATGCGGCGGAGAACTTTGTCCACGGCGAGAAGGCCGCCTGCGCGGAGATCGTGCTGGAGCTCATCGAGTGCATGAACGCCGATCTGACCGCGGAGGAGGCGACGCTTCTGTACATCGCGCTCTCCACCGACACGGGCTGCTTCCAGTACGCCAACACCGACGCCTCCGCCTTTCGCGCGGCCTCGGAGCTGCTGCGCTATGGGGCGGACAGTCAGACGGTGAACACCGTGTTCTTCCGGAAGGTATCGGCAGCACGGCTTAAGCTCGAGAGCATGATATATGACGGCATGCGGTTTTACAGGGACGGAAAGATCGCCGTCGCCACCGTAACGCTCGACATGCTGCGCCAGACCGGGGCCGTCGAAGACGACCTCGATGATCTCGCGGGCCTCGCCGGACGCTGCGAGAGCAGCCTTTTGAATATCACCATACGCGAGAAGGAGAACGGGACCTGCCGTGTCTCGGTGCGCTCTTCTCCCGGTATCAACAGCTGTGAAATCTGCGCCGTCTTCGGCGGCGGAGGCCATGCGATGGCCTCCGGCTGCACCGTGGAGGGCAGCCCCGACCATGTGCGGGAGCTGCTGGTCGGCGTGGCGGAGGACCTGTGGAAATGAACGGCGTCCTGCTCATCGACAAGGACGCGGGCTGGACGAGCAACGACGTGGTCTGCAAGCTCAAGGGTATTTTGCATGAGCGGCGCGTCGGCCACTCCGGCACGCTCGACCCCATGGCGACCGGCCTGTTGGTGGTCTTTGTCGGCCGGGCGACCCGGGCCGTGGAATTTGCCGAGCGCGATGAGAAGCGCTATCTTGCCTCCCTGCGCCTCGGCCTTACAACGGACACGCAGGACATAACAGGAAACATCCTTGAGACAAAGCCTGTCCGTATAGAAAGGGAAGAGCTGGAGAAGACGCTCGCGCGCTTCGTGGGTGAGCAGCTCCAGATCCCGCCCATGTATTCGGCTATCCGCATCGGCGGCAGGCACCTGTACGACATTGCCCGTAAGGGCGGCGAGGTGGAGCGCAAGGCGCGCCCCGTCACGATCCGTGAGCTGAGACTGCTGGGACGAGAGGGGGAGGACTGGCTTCTGGATGTGCGCTGCTCGAAGGGCACTTATATCCGCACGCTCTGCCACGACATTGGGCAGAGCCTCGGCTGCGGCGGCTGTATGAGCGCGCTGCGGCGGATCGAGGCGGGCGGCTTCTCGGTGGAGGACGCGGTCGGCATCGAAGAGATGCAGCGGCTGCGCGACGAGGGGCGGATTGAGGAGCGTCTGCTTCCGGTGGACAGCCTCTTTTCACGGGAGACAGCCTGCATCGCCTCACCGGAGGAGGAAAAGCGCATCCGCTGCGGAAACGATTATTCCACCGGACTTGCGCCCGGCGTGTATCGCGTGTATAATGAGTCCGGCGCTTTCCTCATGCTCGGCCGTGCGGAAGCCGGAAGCATGACAACGATCAAAAACTTTTTTGAGGTTTGACAGAATATGGCGGATATCAAACGTGCCATCGCCCTGGGTTTTTTTGACGGGGTTCATATCGGGCACGGCGCGCTGCTGAACAAGACAAAGGAGCGCGCGGAAGAGATCGGGGCCAGACCCTCGGTGCTGTCCTTCGACGTACATCCCGACACGCTGGTGTTCGGGAAAGAGGTTCCGCTTATTAACAGCGCCCTCAGCAGGGAAGAGATCATACGCCGCTGCTACGGGATCGACGATGTGGTCTTCATCCACTTCAACCGCCACACCATGGAGATGCCCTGGCAGCGCTTCGCAGATACGATCATTGAGGAACTGGGGCTTGCCTGGATCGTGGTGGGACACGATTTCTGCTTTGGCTATCGCGGCGAGGGAACGGCGGTAAAGCTCAAAGCTTACTGCGAAGAACGAGGGATCGGCTGCGACATCATCGAGGCCGTGCGCCTCGACGGGCGGATCGTGAGCTCTACCTATATACGCACCCTGATCGCCGAAGGCGATATGGAGACGGCGGCAAGATATCTGGGCCACCCGCACACCCTGCAGGATACGGTCCACTCCGGCTATCATCTGGGGACAAAGCTCGGCGCGCCGACGATCAACATGAGTTTTCCCGAGGGGGTCATCGTCCCGCGCCGGGGGGTCTACGCGGCCAAGGTGTTTCTCGAGGACGGCTCCGGCCATATCGCGGTGGCAAATGTCGGCGTGCGCCCCACCGTGAGCGACGAGGGACGTGTCAACGTGGAGACCCACCTTCTGCAGTTTTCCGGCAATCTCTACGGCCGTCAGGCCAGAGTAGAGTTTTATAAGTTCCTGCGGCCCGAGGTGAAATTCGAGGACTACGAGGAACTGTCCCGGCAGATTCGACGCGACGCCGACGAGGCGAGAGCCTGGTTCCGGCAGAGCGGCAATACAACATCTCAGTCTTGATGATGAGAGGAGATCGCTATGAACGAACAGCCCAAAAAGAAAAAGCATTCCCTCTGGTGGATTTGGATCATTCTGATCCTGGCTGCCTACGCCGGCGGCATCGTGACGGGCCTGGAGCTCAACACGCTGCCTCTGCCGCGTGAGGTACAGGGAAAGCTGTACCCGATCCTGGAGTCCTATATCCCCGGTTCCACGAAGACGCGCGAGTCGAAGACCGAGACGCCTGCGCCTGAGGTGACCGAGCTTCCCGCCGAGACGGAAGCACCGGCAGAGACGGAGACGCCGGCCCCCATAGAAACGGCAGCGCCCGTAGAGACCGCAGCGCCCGTCGAGACCGCAGCGCCGATTGTATTTGAGCCCGCGGTTCCGGCTGAAACGCCAGCCCCAGACGTATCGGAGGAGACCGTGTTTACCTTGAACGAAACTGCTGCTTTCGCGGCGGAGCCGCAGCCGCTTAAGTATATCGGTGTCAACACGGCTCTGGAGATCGCCCTGCAGGATGCCGACCCCGGCGAGAAACAGACGGAGGTCAGCGGCGTATACCGCACCAAGGATGACGACGGCAACCCCGTCTATGAGGTCAGCTTCACGGTCGGCGAGATCGGCTACGACTATGTGATCGACGCGGTGAGCGGCGAGATCATGAGCTGGAAGCAGTCCGGACCCAGCTTCTCCGACGCCGCGGCTCTCGGCGGCGGGGAGGAGACACAGGACGAAGCGGCATCCACATAAACAAAAAACCGACTGCTCCGGCTCTATGACCGAAGCAGTCGATTTTTATTTGCCGGCCGAGCGGCCTTTGCGTTGGCTGTGACCGCGGCTGCGCCGTCTGGACTGGGCGGCTTTGGCTTTGTAGAAGCCGAGCATCTCTTCGTCGGCCTCATAGACCAGACGGTTGGCAAGCCACGCGCCGTCCTCCTTGTTCTTGCGGAACTTGGCCCGCACGAGGAAACTGCCGTGCTCGGCGCAGGAATAGAGGTTCATGTAGCGCTGATCGCCCTGGTTAATCCACTTGAGAGGGCTGGTCTCCCCGCCGCATACGGGGCAGGCGAGGGTAGACAGACGCTCATCCGAAAAGGCTTCGGATTTGCTGGTAAAGCCGTCGAAGCAGTCGTGACTGAGGGTATCGGGACCCTCGGCCTCCGTGGGCGGCTTATAGTTCGGCATGCGCGAGGCAAGGATGCGCGCGGCGTCGTCATACATGCGCAAGCCCTCCTTCATATCAAGGCGGGAGGCGATGAGGGCGGTGTTGTAGGCATCACCCAGCGCGTCGTGCGCGATGCGCGTCTGCTCGATCTCAAAGTGCTCCATGGCGCTGGCGAGGGATTTCTGGTTTTTGTCCCCGCCGGTCTGCAAATTGTAGATGAGCTGGAGATTGATCCAACCGGCGATCCAGTCCCAGTCCAGATCGTGGATGATGATGTTCTGTTCCATGATGCGCTGATCGTCACAGCCCCAGGTGACAAAGGTCACATCGTCCCCGCACCAGGCGCGGAACTGCTCCATCGCGTCGGGGAAGGAGAGGCCGCGGGCGAGGCGATCCTTGTCAAAGCCGGTGATCTTTTTGACCTTATAGTGCATGCGGCGGAAGTACACGGGCTTGACGTCCACGGTAAACTCCTCGCCGGGGCGCATGTCTTCGGTGAGTTTGACCGCGCCGATCTCAATGATTTCGCCGCCGAGATGGATCGGCAGCTTGTTAAAAACGGAGGACTTGGAACTCATCGCCTGATTCCATTCCAGATCCACCACAACATAGTTCATAGCAAAAATCCTTTGTCCGAAAAAATGTACTTTAGTATTATAACATATCTTTTCCCACTGTGCACTACTTTTTTTAGGAAATGTAAAAGAAAGATCGGAGAAGGTTTTCTTTGCTTCGTGCCGGTCTGTATGGTATACTCTTCAGCGTTAAAGGAGATGGTTTTTTGAAGACTATGACATTGAAAGCCGCGGCGGAGGCCTGCGGAGGTAAACTGGTCGGCTGCCCCGACCCCGCGCCTGGGATCGGCCGGGCCGTGATCGACAGCCGCGCCGTTGAGGCGGGCGATCTCTTCGTCGCCTTCCGCGGGGAGAAGACGGACGGACACCGCTATATTCAGACGGCGCTGGACAAAGGCGCGGTCTGCGCGCTGGCGGAGCATGTACCGGACGGCGTCGAAGGCCCCGTGATCGTGGTTGAGAACGTCCAGACGGCCCTGGAGAAAATCGCCGCCGCCTACCGGGAAACCCTGCGTATCCCCGTCATCGGCGTGACGGGCAGTGTCGGCAAGACGACGGCCAAGGAGATGATCGCGAGCGTCCTGTCCGCCCGCTTCAACGTCTTGAAGACGGAGGGCAACCACAACAACCAGATCGGCGTGCCGATGACGGTCTCCCGCATCGAGCGCGAGCATGAGGCCGCCGTGGTAGAGATGGGCATTTCAGGCTTCGGCGAGATGACGGAGCTTGCGTCCGTCGCAAGGCCGACCATTGCGGTCTTCACCGTGATCGGCCGGGCGCACCTGGAATTTCTGCACGATCTGGACGGCGTCTTCCGCGCCAAGACCGAGATGCTGGCCTTCCTGCCGCCCGACGGCGTGGTCATCTGCAACGGGGATGACGGGCATCTGAAAAGGCTGAGCTGCTCCCAGCGCGTCATCCGCTTCGGCACGGGGGACAACTGCGAAGTGCGGGCGGATGAGATTGAGCTCCTGCCCGAGGGACGCACCCGCTGCCGCATCACATATACTGACAGGATCATCCGCGCCGATGTCCCGGCCTTCGGGCGGCAGATGGTCTACGCCGCGCTCGAGGGGGCGGCGGTCGGTATCGCGCTGGGATTCAGTGACCGCGAGATTGAGGAGGGCATCGCCTCCTATGCCACCGTCGGCAGAAGAAACGCCGTCGTGGATACCGGCTTTGTCACGCTGGTGGACGACTGCTATAACGCCAATCCCGAGTCCATGCGCTGCGCGGTGGATTCTCTCGCGGCCTGCGGGGGGCGGCGTGTCTGCCTGCTGGCCGATATGCTGGAGCTCGGAGAGGATTCCCCGCGCCTGCACCGTGAGCTCGGCGCGTATGCGGCGGAGAAGGGCATTGAGCTCGTCGCCGCCTGCGGGACGCTCGGTAAAGAGATCGCCGCCGGAGCGGGGGAGAGGGGCTGCTGGTTTGAAAGCCGCGACGCCATGATCGAGGCCCTGCCGGGGCTTCTTCAAAAGGGCGACCGCGTGCTGGTCAAGGCCTCGCTCGGCATGCATATGGAGCATGTGGCGGAGGCCGTCAAGGAGCTGAAGCCATGAGCGGACAGACGGACACACGCCCCGTGATCCTGCTGGATCTGGACAACACGATTTTAGATTTCAACACGGCAGAGCATCACGCCCTGGGCCGCGCCTTCGCGCTCGTCGGCGTGCCGTTCAGCGACGAGATCGCAAAGCGGTATAACCAAATCAATATCAGGCATTGGGAAATGCTTGAAGACGGGATCCTGACCAGAGACCAGGTTCTCGTCAAGCGCTTCGAGGCGCTGTTCCGCGAGCTCGGCGTCGAGGCGGACGCATTCAGGACGCAGGCGCTGTACGAGAAGCTGCTCGGGGAGGGGCACTGGTTCATGCCCGGCGCCGAGGCCCTGCTGGACGCGCTGTACGGGACATACCGCCTCTTTATCTGCTCCAACGGCACGCAGTCGGTGCAGGACAGCCGCATCGAGAGCGCGGGCATTGCGCGGTATTTTGAGAAGATTTTCGTCTCCGAGCATATGGACGGCAACAAGCCGGAAAAACGCTTCTTTGAACACTGCTTCCGGGAGATTCCCGGCTTTGAGCGGGAGCGGGCGATCATCCTCGGAGACAGCCTCACCTCGGACATCCGCGGCGGACTCAACGCGGGGATCAAAACCTGTTGGTTCAATCCGAACGGGAAGACAAACAACGGGCCGATTGTCCCCGACTATGAGATCGCGGCCCTGTCGGAATTTGAGCGGCTGCTGGAAAATCCCATAAAACGGCTTAAAGCCGTTTTATAGTGCCAAAGGCGCGTCGGAGACCTATGAGACGTGTTTTGTGCCCGAGGGCACAAAACTGGCAGCGCGCCCTGCGCGATGCCTTTTCGTTAAAACGAGCCGTTTTAACGAAAACCAGTATCACACTCCTCCCGCTGCGTCATAGGATGGTGCGAAGCCTGACGCTTCAAGGAGGAATTTTATTGAGCTGTGTAAAACCCGATCAAAGCTACCGGAACGGAAAGCTGCCGGGAGCGTATGCGCCGCTTGCCATGTCGTATGTGCCCATGCAGATCTCCGCCGCGCCCAATTATGACGCCTCGGAGGCCCTGGCCCGCGGGACGCTGTTTCCGGGACTTGATCTCCCATTTATGAATATCGTCAACGAGAAAGCGCCCGACGTGCCGACGGCGGAGCTCATGGCCATCGATTTCGTAGCCGACGAGCTGGAGCTCTACCTCGATACCCACGCCGACGATCAGGAGGCCTTCGACCTCTACCAGAGCATCCTGGCCCTGAGAAAAGAGGCCCGCGAGCGCTACACCGCCCGCTACGGCGTCGTTACCCAGTGCGATCAGCTCGGCCGGGACAGCTTCACCTGGCTCAAGGATCCCTGGCCCTGGGAGTTTCAGAACAGGAGGGAGCGCTGAGTATGTTTGTGTATGAAAAGAAGCTGCAATACCCGGTCAGAATCCGCAGCACCAACCCCGCCCTGGCAAAGTTCATCATTTCGCAATACGGCGGGCCGGACGGGGAGCTCGGCGCCTCGCTGCGCTATCTGAGCCAGCGCTACGCCATGCCCTATCCCGAGCTCAAGGGCCTGCTGACCGACATCGGGACGGAGGAGCTGGGCCATCTGGAGATGATCGGCGCAGTGGTGCACCAGCTTACGCGCGATCTGTCCGTCGACGAGATCAAAAAGGCGGGTTTTGACGCCTACTTCGTCGACCACACGGCGGGCGTCTACCCGACGGCGGCCTCGGGATTCCCGTGGAGCGCGGCGTCCATGGCCGTCAAGGGCGATGTGATCGCCGATCTGAGCGAGGATCTGGCCGCGGAGCAGAAGGCCCGCGTCACCTACGACAATATCCTGCGCCTGTCGGACGATCCGGACGTGAATAACGTCATGCGCTATCTGCGGGAGCGGGAAGTGGTACACTATCAGCGCTTCGGCGAGGGCCTGCGCCTTGCGTCGGAAAAGCTGAACGAGAAGAACTTCTACGCGGTGAACCCATCCTTCGACAGATGAAAAAAATGATCTCAGCGCCCGGCCTGTTCAGGTTGGGCGCTGATTGCCGTTTGCAGCGAGCCATGGTGGGAAACTTAAAATAATTAAAAACGTTTGCGCAATTCTTGCAATACTGCCAGACAGGTGGTATAATTACTTATCGGTTTCTGGTAATATTTCACAGAAAGGACGATAAAAATGGCAAACATTTCCCGCAGAGATTTTCTCAAGGGGATCGCAGCAGGCGCGGTCAGCGTCGGCGCAATGAGTGCGATTCCCACAATGGCCTTTGCCGACTCAGCGTCACAGACCCCGACGGAGGCAATCAAATCCCTGGACATGATCCCGCAGGCTTATCTCAATCCCCAGCTCCCGGAGGAGGAGTTCCGCACCCATGACATGGAACTCAAGGCGATTTTCTCCCCCTTCAAAATCGGCAATGTCGAGCTTCACCACCGCATGGTGAAGTCCGCCGCCGGCTCGGCGGCCTACCTTGCCGGTATGACGGACGAGTTCCTTGAATACTACTTCCACCTCGCCAAGGGCGGCGTCGAGCTTATCTTCATCGAATCTGTCGACTTCCTTGAGGTCCCCGAGAGCGGTGAATATGAGGCGGAAAACCGCGCCTATCTTGAAAAACTCGTCAAGGGCTGCGCCGAATACGGCGCAACGCTGGGCTATCAGATTTCCGGCTTCGGCATGGGCGAGAACGAGATGACGGTTGACGACATCCACGCAAAACAGGCCCGCATGGTCCAGGTTGCCAAGGGCCTCTACGAGGTCGGCTTCAAGGTCGTGGAGTTCAACTGCGCAGGCTTCAATATGCCTGCGCATTTCCTGTCGCGCTTCCACAACACCCGCACAGACGAGTACGGCGGCAAGAGCATCGAGAACCGCGCCCGCTTCGTCACCGAGATTCTTGAAAAGCTCAAGGCCGAGTGCCCGGACCTTGCGATCCAGTGCCTCATCGACTGTGTGGAGGAAAACGACAACATCGCCAATAACCCCACCATTATGACCCTCGACACCGACGTCACCACGCCGCACACCAAGGTCCTGACGATCGAGGAGGGCATCGCCGCCGCAAAGCTCTTTGAGGCTGCCGGCTGCGACTCCATGCACCTGCGCATCGGGCCTCTCGGGCACCATGTCGCGCAGTTTGGCTCCGACCTGTACTTCATCCTCAACGGCGTGGAGGGCTGCACCGGTTTCGGTACGCAGTACGACTTCACACGCCACTTCCAGGGCAAGGCCATCGGCAACACCAGCGGCTGCGGCATTGCGCTCAATATCGCGGCTATGTACAAGAAGGAGCTCAAGATCCCGGTCGGCGCTGTCACCTATATGGACCCGGCCCACGCGCCCGACTTCTTTGAGAAGGCGCTGGAGGACGGCAAACTCGACTTCTTCCTGATGAACCGCCCTCTGACCGTCGATATGGAGTATGTCAACAAGCTGCGCGAGGGCAGACTTGACGAGATCGCCCCCTGCACGCGCTGCCTGCACTGCCACTCCGGCTCCAATGAGATGAACGCCATGTTCTGCTACTGCCGTGTCAACGCCCTGACCCAGCGCGTCATGCGTGAGGGCGGCCCTGCGACTTATGAGCTGCCCCCGGCTGAGACAAAGAAAAAGGTCATGGTCATCGGCGGCGGCCCCGCCGGTATGGAGGCGGCCCGTGTCGCCGCCCTGCGCGGACATGACGTGACTCTCTACGAAAAGCGCGGTTCTCTCGGCTTCATGCTGGACTTTGCCGCAATGGTCAAGGGCCCGCACGAGAACCTCGCGGATCTCAAGAAGTACCTCATACGCCAGATGGAGCTTGCAGGCGTCACGGTTAAGACCGGCACCGAGGTCACAAAGGAACTCATTGAGGCCGAAGCGCCCGACGCCGTGATCCTTGCGACCGGCGGTCAGCGTGCCGCGCTCGAGGTCGATGCGGATGTCCCGGTGATCGAAATGGAGAGGTTCATGTTTGAGAAGATGGGCGACAATGTGATCGTATATGGTTCCAATGCGCAGGCGTTTGACGCCGCGCTCTGGCTTACGGTTCATAAAAAGCACGTCACCATGGTGACACCGAGTGTGGCTGACGACTTTGATATCCAGCAGTCCCAGCACGCAAAGCGCATGATGACGACTGCGCTGTACGCCCTTGGCTTCAATTCCTTCCCCGAGTCTTCCATCAAGAGCGTGAAGGACGGAATGGCAACAGTCACAATGGATACCGGGATAGATACCGTTATCCCCTGCGACGCGATTGTCAATGCGGCCGACATGCTGCCGGATACCAGTCTGTTGGACGGCGTCTCCGTCAAGGAGACCTACGCCATCGGCGACTGTGCCGCACCCTTCAATATTGCTCTCGCGATCCGCGGCGGCAACGACGCCGGTCGCGCCGTGTAATTTGTTGGAGTAATACTGGCCGCGGGATCTCAGTGTCCCGCGGCTTTCCTTTTTTCGTGCCATGTGTCCGCTTCACCGCCTTGCGCCGCGCGGCAATATGTGATAAAATATTCTTGTTATTCATTTGCTGTCTTTGTGCTCCCGAGAGGAGGGGTACAGAACTGCCTTTAAGGCAGCACCGCACAATTCGGCGATGGCGGATTGTGCGGTGTTGCCTTAACGGAATCCCGGGCTTCGGCGGAACAATCACATGGCTCTTTTGAATGGCGGCGATGATGAAAGGGGCGGGCCGTTATGTCCAAATTCAACACCAGAACTCTCACAACCCTTGCGCTGCTTACGACTATGGAGATCGTGCTCTCGCGTTTTCTCTCCATCAGCGCTTGGAACATGAAGATCGGCCTGAGCTTTGTACCGATCGTCGCGGCCGCCATCCTCTGCGGGCCGCTCGCTGCGGGCGTGGTCGCCGCGCTGGGCGACTTCATAGGCGCGATCCTTTTTCCGATCGGCGCGTATTTCCCCGGCTTCACGCTGACGGCCTTTTTGACCGGCTTCGTCTTCGGCTTTTTTCTGCATGAAAAACAGGGCTGGCCGCAGTGTATCGCAGCCGTCGGCATCAATCAGTTTGTCCTCAGTCTGTTTCTTAACACGCTCTGGATCTCTATCCTGTATGGCTCGCCTTACGGCCCGCTTTTAGCTGCCCGAGTTGTTCAGTGCGTGATCCTGACAGCGGTACAGCTAATCGGCATCCGGGTCGTCTCAAGGGCTCTGCGTGCCGTGGGAGAAAGCCTGCCGCCGGAGAGCCGTGAATGAGGAGAACGCCGACCGCCGCGGGAGACCCCGGCATTCGGAATGAGAGAAAATCGAAGGGCTTTCGCGGCTTTGAACACAAGGCAGGTCTTTGCGCACAGAAAGGGCAGGGCCTTCCGCATAGGAGATAAACGCATTATCACGGGGAGGATATCCATGGAGAAGCATAGAAGCAATCTGAACAGCGGTATCCGGCAAAAAATATTCGGTATGCTGCTGGTCACGATCATCCTGGTCATTGCGGCCTACACGGCGGTTTTTTACTACCAGTCCGCGAGAGTGTCGCAGCTCGTCAGCGACACCTACGAGACCCAGAAACAGATCTATATAGACAACGGGATGGAGGACGAGTACGAGGTCTTACGGAGCGAAGCCGTGACCGCTTTTCAAAAGGAGATGTTTCACGCCAGAAACATCCTCATCCTGCTGGTGGTTTTTATCGTAGCGGCCGGCATGATCTCCGCGTATTCCATCACGGGGCACATCATTGATCCGCTCAACACCATCACGCGGCGCGTGGCCTCGCTGGGCGTGCGCAACAGGCAGTTTCAGATGGAGAACGTCTACCGCACGGGGGACGAGATCGAGGTGCTGGCCGAATCCTTCGCCAAGCAGTCCGCCCGTACCATGCTGTACATAGACCAGATCAAGCGGGTCACGGCGGAAAAGGAGAGGATCGGCGCGGAACTCGACATGGCAAGCCAGATCCAGGCAAGCCAGCTGCCGCGCCTGTTCCCGGCTTTCCCGAACCGCAAGGAGTTCAGCCTCTACGCCAGCATGACGCCGGCAAAGGAGGTGGGCGGCGACTTCTACGATTTCTTCATGATCGATCAGGACCATATCGGCCTTGTCATGGCGGACGTGTCGGGCAAGGGTGTTCCCGCTGCGCTGCTGATGATGGTGGCGCGCGTGCTGATCAAATCCGGACTGCAGAACGGCAAAAGTCCGGCGGAAGCGCTCGAGAGCGTGAACAACCAGCTCTGCGAGAGCAACGACGCCGGCTTTTTCGTGACGATGTGGGTGGCTGTGCTCGAAATCTCCACCGGGAAAGGCGTAGCGGCCAATGCTGGGCATGAGCATCCGGTCCTGCGCAGGGCCGGCGGCAGCTATGAGCTGGTGATCTACCGGCACTCCATGCCGGTCGCCACCATGGAAGGAATCCCGTTCAGACAGCATGAGTTCCGCTTGAATCCGGGCGACAGCGTTTTCGTCTACACGGACGGCGTCGCGGAGGCCACGAACGGGGCGAACGAGCTTTACGGTACCGATCGCATGCTCAATGCCCTCAACAGCGAGCCGGACGCGCAGCCGGGACAGATTCTGGCCAACGTCATGAACGACATCCATGCCTTTGTGGACGGAGCGGAACAGTTTGACGACATCACCATGCTGTGCTTTCGCTATATGGGGCCGTCGTGAACGGACAAACACACTGCATACAGGAGACTTGACCTATGAAAAGGTACAGGATCAAAAATATTCTGAGAATCATAGGGGAAATCTTTATCCCGCTGCTCCCGGGCATCATCTGCGCTGGATTGTGCGGGGCGTCCGCCTCTCTCATCGCGCAGATGGTTCCGGATTATGAGAGCAACAGTGCCTGGGCTTTTCTCTACCAGATTCTGTCGCTGATCAATTCCTCGATGATGAGCTGCCTGAGCGCCTGGGCCGGCTACCGCGCGGCGTGGCGCTTCGGCGGCACGCCCATTCTGGGCGGCATGCTGGGCATGCTCAGCTCCCTGGACGGGATCAATAAGGTCGCCTCCATCATGGGCCTGTACAACAGCGAAATCCCCCTCGATTCCGTCCTGTGCAGCGGAAAGGGCGGCGTGCTGGCCGTGATCGCGGGCGCGCTTCTGATTGCTTATGTGGAGAAGGCGATACGCCGCGTCGTGCCGGAGTCGGTTGATGTGGTGTTTACGCCGCTGCTGACCATGCTGCTGTGCGTGATCCCCTATGTCGTTTTCATCATGCCGCTTTTCGGCTACGCCTCGGGCGGCATCGTATGGCTTTTTGGAAGAGCGTGTCTGTCCAGCAACATGTTTGTCAGGGCAATCTCCGGTTACCTCGCCGCGGCCGCCTTTCTCCCGCTGGTGGCGACAGGCATGCACCACGGTCTGGTGGCGCTCTACAGTGTCCAGCTCCAGGAGCTCGGTTATGTCACGCTCTATCCCGCCCTCGCCATGGCGGGAGCGGGACAGGTTGGGGCGGCGCTTGCGCTGTGGAAAAAAGCGAAGAAGGCCGGCAACAGCGACCTGTGTTCCGTCATTGCTGGCGCGCTGCCGGCGGGCATTCTGGGCGTGGGAGAACCGCTCATCTACGGCGTTACGCTGCCGCTCGGAAAGCCCTTTCTGACGGCGGGGCTCGGCGCGGGCTTCGGCGGCGCCTTCGTCATGGTCACACAGGTAGCTGCTGTCAACTGGGGTTCCTCGGGCCTTTTGGGCGCGTTCCTGATGACGGCGGGGCAGGGCGGACCGGTGCGTAGCGTTCTCTGTTACCTGCTGGCCCTCGCCATCAGCTATGTCGGGGGCTATGTGATCACCGATCTGCTCTATCGGGAGGAACTGAACTTCGAGACGGCGCTGTCTGCCGATCAGGCCGCCGCCGTGCGCTCCTCGGCGTTTGCCCGTCTCTGCCGGAAAAAGTCCCGGACCATCCGGGCCGGCGAGCGGCTGATGGCAGTTGGCCGGCGCGGCGCGGCCAGCCTCGCGCTCTCTGCCCCCGTGGGGGGCGAGACCGTCCCCATGAAGCAGATCCCGGACATCATGTTCTCCTCCGGTGTTATCGGCAGCTGCATCGGCATCATGCCCGACAGCGGCCATATCCTCGCTCCCTGCGACGGCGTCGTCGCGGAAATCGCCGACACAAACCACGCGCTGACCTTCCGCACGACCGACGGCACGGAGATTCTGCTTCTTGTGGGTCTCGATACCTTTACGCTGGGCGGCGACGGCCTCACCCCTCTGATCAAAGAGGGAGATACCGTCGCGGCGGGGCAGGGCGTGATGGAGGCCGATCTTGAGAAAATCAAAAGCGCCGGTCTCTCACCGGTCATCATCACGGTGCTGTGCAATTGAATGAAGGACGAAAAACTTTGAAGAGTAATACGTTTTGTGCCCTCGGGCACAAAACACGTCTCATAGGTCTCCGACGTGCCTTTGGCACTATAAAACGGCTTTAAGCCGTTTTATGGGAGACCAGTATAAAACGGAAGAATCGGTGCCCGAAAAAGGACAGGGTGAAGCGGCGGATGGAATACTTTGACGTTGTAGACAAAAACGGTCAGCCGACCGGGAAAATGGTATCCAGAGATGAGGCGCATCAAAAGGGCCTCCCTCACCGGACAAGCCATGTCTGGATCGTGAGATCCTCAGAGCATGGGTACGAGATCCTCCTGCAGAAGCGCAGCGAGGAGAAGGATTCGTTCCCCGGCCTGTATGACACCTCTTCCGCCGGACATATCCCCGCCGGGGACGAGCCGCTCCCCTCCGCCTTACGCGAGCTGCGCGAGGAGCTTGGGATTGAGGCAGCGCCGGGACAGCTGCATTTTATCGGCACTTTTCGGATACAGTATGAGAGAGCCTTTCACGGTCGGCTCTTCCGGGACAATGAATTTGCAAACGTTTATCTGTACGACGGGCCGATCGGAGAGATGAAGCTCCAGAAGAGCGAGGTTTCCGAGGTGCGCTGGTTCGATCTGGAAGCCGTGTGGAATGAGATACAGAACAGCCGGGAGCGCTTCTGCGTACCGAAGCCGGGCCTTGCGGTTCTGCGGGACTACCTGAAAGAAAAAAATCTGCATCCGGGGAGAGATTGACATGAAAACCTATACAAAACGGATTCTGATGAGCGTATTCGGCGTGGTCATCTGCGGACTGAGCGTCGGCATGTTCAAGCATGCGGCCTTCGGCGTCGATCCCTTCCAGACGCTTATGAGCGGGCTTGACGCGGTGATCCCGATTCGCTTCGGGACGCTGTATGTCATCGTCAATCTTCTGCTGCTGTGCTTCTCCCTGCTGACGGATCGAAGCAAAATCGGGATCGCGACCTTTATCAATTTGTTTCTGCTCGGCTATATTGTGGAATTCTCGCAGTCTGTGTGCGTGCGTCTGTTTCCGGAGCCGGGACTGGTCACGCGCGTGCTCCTGTTTCTGCCGGGGCTGGTGATCCTGTCCCTTGCCTCCGCGCTGTATTTCACGGCAAACCTGGGCGTCTCCACCTACGACGCCATCGCCCTTGTATGGTCGGAGCGTCAGAGCCGGATTCCCTTTCAGTTCTGCCGCATCATAACGGACAGCGTCTGTGTCGCTTCGGGCGTCGCACTGTGTCTGATCTCCGGGATGGACGCCGTACAGATTTTTGGCTCGGTCGGCGTCGGAACCATCATTACCGCGTTTTTTATGGGCCCGCTGATCGCTTTCTTCAACAGGCATGTTGCGCAGCCCCTGCTCGGAACGGCAGAGGCACGGTAAAAAGAGTTTGAATGGGAGAATGAACAAAATGAATGGAAAAGCGAAGAGACTTGTCTGCCTGTTCGTTTCCGCTGTGATGATTCTGGGCTTCGCCTTCATCCTGGTAGTGAGAAACCGAGACCCGCTTGAGCGCATCTTGTCAAAGATGACGCTGCGGGATAAGGCAGCCCAGATGATGATCGCCTCCTTTCGTGTCTGGAAAGAGGTGCCTGAGAACGAGGGCGAGGAGCGGGCAGAGGAAGCGCCATCCGTTAAAATCACCGAGCTCAACGATGAGATCCGTGAGCTGCTCGGCCGGACACATTTCGGCGGCATCCTCCTTTTCAGTGAAAACTTTCAGGATGCGGAACAGACGCTGCGCCTGATCTCCGATTTTCAGGGTACGAACCGGGAGGGCGGGGGACTGCCCCAAATGATCTTCGTGGATCAGGAGGGCGGCAATGTCAGCCGGATCGGCTACGGCACAATCGGCGTCAGCAGCATGACGCTCACGGCGACGGGGGACCCGGAAAACGCGCGGAAAATGGCCGCCGTCTACGGGGAAGAGCTCGGCCTTCTCGGCGTTCAGGCGGATTTTGCGCCGGTGGTCGACGTCAACAACAATCCGTGCAATCCCGTGATAGGGATACGCTCCTTCTCAGATGATCCGGAGACCGCCGCAAAATTCAGCTGCGCTTTTCTGAGCGGCCTGCACGACACTGGGATCGCCGCCGCAGTCAAGCACTTTCCCGGCCACGGAGACACCAATACGGACAGCCATACCGGCTTTCCGACCATCAACAGAAGCTATGAGGAGCTGAAATCCTTTGAGCTGATCCCGTTCAAAGCCGCGATCGACGCGGGGGCTGACATGGTGATGACCGCGCATATCCAATACCCCCAGATCGAGACGGAGACCTGTACCTCCCTCACGACGGGGGAGAAGGTGTATCTGCCCGCAACCATGAGCCGCAGAATCCTGACGGAGCTTCTGCGGGGAGAGCTCGGCTTTGAGGGCGTGATCGTCTCCGATGCGCTGGATATGGCCGCAATTGCCGATCATTTCAGCGAGGAGGATATGCTGAAGCTGACGATCAACGCGGGCGTCGATCTGCTGATCCTGCCCACGGTAAAGGATACGAAGCTGTTTCACTCTTTGGACAGGCTTGTGGATACGGTGACGGCGCTGGTTGAGAGCGGTGAGATCGAGGAGGCACGGATCAATGAAGCGGTCCTGCGGATTTTGAGACTCAAGCAGAAATACGGTCTGCTGAATCAGACGGACTTTGCGGTGACGGAGGAGAAGATCGCTGCGGCGAAGGACGGGATCGGCTCGGCCGCGCACCGGGAGACCGAGCGGCAGATCGCCGAGAAAGCGCTGACGCTGGTCAAAAACGAGAACGACGCCTTCCCGCTGACCGTAAAACCGGGGGAGAAGACGCTGATCCTGTTTGCGGATTCCTGTGCCAGCCGCGCGGGTGCGGGCGATCTGGCCGGTAAGCTGCTGGAGGAGAGGCAGGCGCTGCCCGATGGAGCGGAGATTACCGTGATGAAGAACACGAGCGACAACGAAGCGGCGTGCATCGAGGCGGCGACACAGGCCGACCATGTGATCCTGGTGCACAGAGTCTATGCGGCAGCCTGCCTGGATCCGTCCACCGGGGACGGCTTTTCCTCCGGAACCTTCGACAGACTGATCGACGCTGTGCATGAAAACGGAAAAACCGTGATCGTTGTCAGCTGCCAGCTGCCCTATGACGCGGCGCGCTTCCCGGAGGCGGACGCTGTGCTGCTGACCTACTGGGGCAGCGCCATGCGGGAGATGCCCGCGGACGGAAGCTCCTGGTCCGCCAATTTGCCGGCGGGTCTGCTGGCCTGCTTCGGCCTGATCTCCACTGAGGGCAGGCTGCCCGTCAATATCCCGACGCTGGATGAGCAGTACATGCCGACCGATCAGATTCTCTACGCCAGGGCGGCATAAGCCGCAATATGAAAGAATGAGCCGTTCGTGAGGAACAGCTCATTCTTTTTTAAATAGTATTATTGCCAAGGTATCGTAAAACCTTTTACAAGCGGCGTGGTCGTGTCGATCAGCTCGCTGAGCCACCAGCCGTAGGCGTAGCCCTCGGCGCAGCGGAAGAAAGACGCATATCCGGGGAGCGTCACAAGGGATTCGCGCTCGTTGGCAAGTTCGCCCCGCCAGAAGGCGTCCATGACGCGGTAGAAAAATTCAACGGCCTGGGATCTCTCTCTGGCGCTCAGCGGATTTTTCTTTGCCATGTAGTCGACGTTTTCCACCGAATACTGCCAAAGCCCGTCCTGCTGCCACTGGGCGAAGTTCAGCAGGCGCTGGTCGGTCTGTCCGCTCTCGGCCGCCCAGGACTCCACATCGACGCGGCGCGGGGTATAGGTGATGG
This sequence comes from uncultured Eubacteriales bacterium, assembly GCA_900319695.1. Classification (GTDB taxonomy): domain Bacteria; phylum Bacillota; class Clostridia; order Oscillospirales; family Oscillospiraceae; genus Limivicinus. The sequence continues at coordinate 20,334 of ONPN01000050.1, read as the reverse complement.
CGTCGTCGGTGATGTCCAGGACACTGTAGGCCGTCGGATAGGCGAGGGGGTACTCGGTCAGAAGCTCAGTCAGGCCGTTCTTCTGATACACCGCGCGCATGTGCATGTGGCCGCTGAGATAGAGGGGGACGTGATAGGCGCGGAGCAGGGCGGCGAAGCGAGAGCCGTTTTCAAGGTAATACCCGGTGCTCGCCGGGTCGCTGCTGATCTCAGGGAGCAGATTATAGTGCCCCGCCGCCAGCACGCGCAGCTTTTGCTCAGAGGCCTTGCGCAGCATTTCCTCCGCCCAGCGGAGCGTGGATTCGGTAAAAAAGGGATTCTCCGCGTCATAGCCGGGCGCGCCCGGCAGGTCGATCGCGCCGGTGCTGTAGCCCGCGGTGTCCATCATCAGGAGCATCAGGCCGTCGCGCACGACGCAGTAGCTCAAGGACGCGGGGTCACGACTGTACGCCTCGTCATAGCCGAAATCGGCATAGAACGCGGCAAAGTCCGTCTGCTTGATCGGAGCGAGATCGTGGTTGCCCGGCACGACATAGACGGGCAGGCCGTTTTCCTCAGCGGCGCGGAGCTTTTCTGTCAGCCCCTCATGCCGGTGGGGCTTGCCGCCGTTGCAGAGATCGCCGGTGAGCAGGATAAAATCCGCGTCCTGACGTTTCGCGTCCCAGAGCAGCGCGTCGGCAAGCTCCAGACTGTACATGGCCTGCACCGGCTCGTCCGTGCCGTCCGGTCGGTAATCGGGGTTAAAATGCAGGTCCGTAGCCACCGCGATCCGCAGCCCCGTTTTTTCCGGCAGCGGCGGAAAGGAGGGGACGGCAGGGGAGAGGGCCTGGGCGTGTCCGCAGGCGGAGAGCAGGAGGGAAAGGACGACGAGCAGAACAAGAAACAAATTCTTGTTGATCTTCATAGGCTTTATCGGACGGCTTACCACACGGGATTGTAGGCAAAGAGATCGCCTGCGCCGCTCGCTCGCATGACGCCGTCGGCGCCCAGGTAATAGATCGTACCGCCCGAGGATGTCCAGGTGCCATTGCTGTTCTGAGTGATGAGCTCGGGTGTGCCGTCGGCATAATAGGCGGTGAGGGTGTAGACAGAGGGTTCAGAGGCGGGGGAGGGATCGCTTGTGTAGAGATCAGCCTCGCCCGTGCAGCGCAGGGTGCCGTCCTCACCGAGGTAGTAGACCTCCTCGCTCGGGGTGAGCCAGGTTCCGTCGGCCGCTTCCCTGACAAGAACAGACGTTCCGTCACTGTAGTAGACCGTCATGGTTCGGCCGGTGGACTGTGAGGCGTCAGCGGAAGAGTCCGAAGAAGTGCCGGAGGGGACGTAGGTGTAGAGGTCCGGATTGTTCCTGCCGCGCAGGATACCGTCCGTGCCGAGATAGTAGACCGCGCCCTCCCAGGTTCTCCAGGTTCCGTCGCCAAATTCCGCGACCAGCAGAGACGAGCCGTTATCATCATAAACGGTCATGGTCTTCCCGGTGAGCTGATCATCCGGCACGGGCAGGACTGTGATCTGAGCCGAGGCGGAGCTCGCCGAGCCGTTTCTGTTTGTAAAACGGCAGTAGACCTTCCAGCCGTTGAGATCCTCCGGGACGCTCTCAAGACTCAGATCCTTGGTGTTGCCGCCGTTGATCTTCAGGGTAGGAAACTCCCTCTGGGCGGTGCGGTAGTCGAGATCACGCCAGCCGTCCGGGCTGACAAAGTGCCACTCGGCCGCGTCGGCGTTTTCGTAGCGCGTGATGAACATGCAGCTTCCGTTGGCGTTGATCGTTTCGCCGGTCGGACTCTTGGTGATAAGCGGCAGGGAAGAGGCCGGCGTCGGTGCGGGCGTATAGGTCGGCATCGGCGTGTAGGTCGGCGCAGGCGTGTACGTAGGCATGGGCGTCGACATCGGAGCCGGGGTCAGGACGACTGGGGTCGGCGCGGCGGTCATCGTCGGTGAGGGCGTGGCCGGCGCGTCCTTTGCGCTGCCGTGACCGCAGGCGCAGAGCATAAGCGCGCACAGGGCCAGACAAATGATCACAGTGGTTTTCTTTTTCATGGAAAACACCAGTTTTGTGCCCTCGGGCACAAAACACGTCTCATAGGTCTCCGACGTGCCTTTGGCACTATAAAACGGCTTTAAGCCGTTTTATGGGAGACCAGTATGAGAACATAGTACAACAGTTCCGCCCGCTTGGCAACTTAAGAATTTACCAAAAAGCAAAACCCCGGATCAAGCTGATCCGGGATTGTTCACCTTTTCACGCGGGCAGCTTGCAGACGTCCACCCAGTCGAGGGCTTTGGAATAGCGGTACAGCTCGTCAAGGTTCAGCTCGATGGCGCTGTTGGCGCTGCCGACGGCGGGGAAGACGGTCTCGAAGCGTCTGAGGCTTTCGTCGAGGTAGACGGGCACGCCCTCATTGCAGCCGAAGGGGCAGACCCCGCCGACGGGATGGCCCACGAGCTCAAGCACCTCGTCGGCCGTGAGCATCTTGGCCTTCATGTGAAAGCGCTCTTTAAACTTGTGATTGTCGATGCGCGCGTCGCCCGCGGCCAGGATGAGCATACAGCCCTCGGGCGTCTTGAAGGAGAGCGTCTTCGCAATGCGCGCGCCCTCCACGCCCACGGCCTTCGCCGCGAGCTCCACCGTGGCGGAGGAGACGTCGAACTCCAGCACGCGGTCCTCGATGCCGAGGGCGCGGAAATACGCGCGGCCTTTTTCAATGGACAATGGAAATCCCTGCTTTCTGTGCAAAAATAAAAAGGTCATCCTGAGCGCGGCGAAGGATCTTATGGAAGGATTCTTCGCCTGCGCTCAGAATGACGATAAGGGCGATCAGCCCTTCATGGACAGGAGCTTCTGCTTGAGCTCGCCCTCGATCTGGGCAAGCTCGCGCTCGGCCTGCATACGCTTGGCGCGGCCCTCGTCCTGGATCTGGCGCACCTCGTCCAGGGTCTGGATGAGCTCGATATTGGTCTTCTTGAGCGTCTCAATATCGACAATGCCGCGCTCGGCCTCCTTGGCGATATTGACGCTGCCCTGGTGCAGGGCCTCGGCGTTCTTCATAAGCAGGGCGTTGGTCACGTCGGTCACCTCGCGCTGGGCCTTCATGGCCTGATCGGAGTGGTACTGGGACAGGGCCAGGACCATCTGGCTCTTCCACAGGGGGATGGTGTTCATAATGGAGGAGCGGATTTTCTCGGCCATGAGGCTGTCGTTGTTCTGGATCATGCGGATCTGCGGGGCCATCTGCACGGAGATGGTGCGGGTCAGCTCCAGATCGTGGATCTTCTTCTCAAAGCGGCCGATCATATTGGAGAAATCGTTGGCGGCCTGGGCGTCCTCGGGCAGACCGGTCTCCATGGCCCTGGCCTTGTACTTGGGCAGCTCCTCATTGCGCAGCTGCTCGATCCTGAGTTTGCCGGCGAGGATGTACATGGTCAGCTCCTTGAGATACTCCTGGTTCTTGTCGTACATCTTGTCCATCATGCTGATGTCCTTCATCAGCGTGATCTCGTGCTTTTCCAGGGACTCGACGATGTTGTCGACATTGGTCTCGGCCTTGTCGTAGGAGGCTTTGAGCTCCGCAATGCTCTGGCCGGATTTTTTGAACAGACCCATGAGGCCCTTTTTCTGCTCGGGCTCAAAGTTCAGGCCCTTGAGCTCCACCACCAGATCGCCGAGCATGTTGCCGACCTCGCCCAGATCCTTGGTGCGTACGGTGCCGAGGGCCGCGCCGGAGAACTCGGAGATGTTCTTCTGCGCGTTGCTGCCGTAGTGCATGACCTGTTCGGTATTCATGACATCGATCTTCTCGGAGAAGCTGCGCACGGCGGCCTGTTCGGCGGGGGAGAGACTGCTGAGATCAAACTCCTTGACCTCGGGCGCTTCTTCCTTGACCTCCTCCTGGGGCGCTTCCTGGACGGCGGCGGCCGTCTCGGCGGGCGCGGGGTCCAGCGTCAGAGAGGGAATGCGGCTTTCTTCGTTCATGCTGTCTGCTTCCTTTCTCAAATATCAAAATCTTTATCGCCGGAGAGTCCCTCTCTGGCGAGCATGGTGTTCATGACTTCAATGTCCGTCTCAATGTCCAGGGCCTGGTTTTCAAACAGGGAGTCGAGACGCTTCTTGTAGGCCTCGATGGCCTGGTCGAGCATATCGTTGATGCTCTTCATGCTCTTGTCCACATTCTCCCCCTGCACGCCCAGGGCGCTCATGCGGTCGTAGGCGTTTAAGAGCTTGATGGTGGTGGGGAGGTAGTAGTTCATAAACTTCTTGATCTGCGGAATGTCCGAGGGATCGGAGATGGCGTCCTGCGTGATCTTGTCGGTGATGCGCATGATCTCGTTGATCTTCTGGCGCACCTCCGGGTCCTGGATGGACATGTAGAGCCTGCCCATCTCGCTCAGCGCCCGGTTGCCCTCGGTAATCACGGGGTCGATCTCCGGGCCATAGCTCTTTTTGGTGACCTTGGTTTTTAAGGGAGCCGCCGCGGACGGATTCTGCCCTGCCTCTCTGGCCTGCCTGCGCAATTCACGTTCGAGCTTGCGGGCCTTGCGCTTCTCATGGCCCCGGACGATCAGCGCCGCCAGGCCCGCCGTCATACCGCCAGCCGTGAGCACGATCATCATATACAACAAAGCAGGCCAACCCTTGATTCCCGCAAGAAGCGCCGCGATAATCCACAGGCTGACGAATAAGCCCGACCCCAGCGCCCAGATCCAGGCTTTGCTCTTTCCGCTCACGATCAAATCGCCCCCGATCCTTAAAACTTTTCATTATATTTTATCCCGATTTCCCCGGCGCGTCAAGTGCTTATCCGCGCTTTGCAGCCCCCGCTTGCACAGGCTGTCAAACAGAACGTGCGGCGGCTTCGCAGAGTATACGAAGCCGCCGCTGTAGAACACAACGTCGCCGCCCTGGCTGCCGCCTCTCTTCTTTTCCGCTTCAGGCCGTATAAATCCGGGTGGTGTCCATGCTGCTGTGGCCGAGGATGTCCGGGAGGCGCGCGATGTCGTTGAATTTCGCGTAATGCGTCCGGGCGAAGAGGTGCCGCAGGTTGTGGGGAAAGACCTTCTTTGCCAGTACCTTTGCCGCGCTTGCGAGGCGCTTGAGCATCTTCCAGACGTTGGAGCGGTTGAGCGGCTTTCCCGTGCGGGTGACGAACACCGGGCCGCTGACGAACCCGCGCACCGGCGATCCGCAAATAGTTCATTGTTTATTCATAAGCGGCCCTTGCAATGCGGGGGCTTCTTTGTCATAATAGAAACAATGTACGAAAGAAGCAGGAGAGAGGACCCGGCGACGGGCTGTAACCATTATCTTAAAGGAGCTGACAACATGGCAAAATCCCCCGTATACTTCACCGATTTTCACGTCACCAACGAGACGCTGCCCCAGAAGCTGCACCGTCTGCTGAAAAAGGCGGGCTTTGAAAGCATCGACTTTACCGACCGCTACGCCGCCATCAAGATCCACTTCGGCGAGCTCGGCAACCTCGCGTATCTGCGGCCGCAGTACGCCAAGGTCGTCGTGGACTATGTCAAGGAGCTCGGCGGCAAGGCGTTTCTGACCGACTGCAACACCCTCTATGTCGGAAGCCGCAAGAACGCCCTTGACCACATGGATACCGCCTACCTAAACGGCTTTTCACCCCTGCAGACCGGCTGTCACGTCATTATCGCGGACGGCCTCAAGGGTACCGACGAGGCCCTGGTGCCCATCAATCTGCCGCTTGTCAAGGAGGCCAAGATCGGCCAGGCCATCATGGACGCCGACATCATCATCTCCCTGAGCCACTTCAAGGGCCATGAGGAAGCGGGCTTCGGCGGCGCGCTCAAGAATCTCGGCATGGGCAGCGGCTCGCGCTCCGGCAAGATGGAGCAGCACTGGGAGGGCAAGCCCGTGGTCGAGTCCGAGCTCTGCATCGGCTGCGGCTCCTGCGTGCGCATCTGCGCCCACGATGGCCCGCGCGTGGTTGGCGGCAAGGCCAGCATCGACCACAACAAGTGCGTCGGCTGCGGGCGCTGTCTCGCGGTATGTCCGAAGGACGCCATCGAGCCGAGCGTGGAGCACTCCGCCGGCATTCTCTCCTGCAAAATCTCCGAATACGCCTACGCCGTGGTGAAGGATCGCCCGAACTTCCACATCTCCCTGATCTGCGACGTGTCGCCCTTCTGCGACTGCCATGCCGAAAACGATGTGCCCATCATCCCGGACATTGGCATGCTCGCCTCCTTCGACCCCGTGGCCCTGGATCAGGCCTGCGTCGATCTTTGCAACAAGATGCCCGTCATCGAGGGCAGCCGCCTGGACAGGCACATCAAGTCCTTCTGGGACGAGGACCCGAATCACGAGTACTTCCATCTCAACCACCCGGACGCCGAGTGGGAGCCCGGCCTCATCCACGCCGAGGAGATCGGCCTCGGCTCAAGGGACTACGAGCTGATCAAAATTTAAAAAAGGGGACAGGGGACTGCGTAAAGCGATCTCCTGTCCTTTATACATCTATTCTTTATTCCTCGCTCTTCTCCAGCTTTGCGCGGAAGGAGATGGCGCGGGGCGTGGGCATCGCGTCAAATTTGACGAGGTGCGCGCCCTTGTCGGCGTCGATCTCCACCACGGTGCCGGGGCCAAGTATCGCGTGACTGACCCGCTGGCCGACGGGGAAGGGCTGAAACTCGCCGGCCGAGAGGCGGTTTTCGTTCGCCGCGATATAGCCGCGCGCGTCGCTGATCAGATCCTCGCGCGGCGTCCCGTCATAGCTGAGCAGGGCGGGGTCAATATCCAGCAGAAAGCGCGAGGGATAGCGGGGCGAGCCGTCCAGATCCCGCCCCTCGGCCTCGGAGAGAAAGAGGCGCTTTTCCGCCCTCGTCATGGCGACAAAGGCCAGCCGCCGCTCCTCCTCCATGGCGGGGAGGGTGCCGGTGCGGCGGGTAGGGAAGGTGCCCTCGTTCATCCCGCAGAGGAAGACACAGGGAAATTCCAGGCCCTTGGCCGCGTGCACGGTCATGAGCTTGACGCGCTCGCCCTCCGTCTCGGCGTCGGCGTTCGTGAAGAGGGCGACGTGGGCGAGGTAGTGGACGAGCGTGGCCTCCTCGCCGCAGCTCGTCTCATACTCATAGACGGACTGCTTGAGCTCGGCGAGGTTGTCCAGACGCTCCTGACTGCCCTCGGTGCGCAGCATGGCCTCATAGCCGCTCTTATCCAGAATGTCGGCCAGCAGCTCCGACACGGGCCGCTCGGCGCAGGAGGCGGAGAAGTCCTCAATGAGGCGGACAAATTTCGCGGCCTTCGTGCCTTTGAAAAGCTCTCCCTCAAGGTTCCGGCGCAGGGCGTCGTACAGGGTGCAGCTCTCGCGGGCGGCATAGTCCTCAAGAAAGCGCATGCGCCGCTCGCCGAGGTTGCGCTTCGGGACGTTCGCCACGCGGCGGAAGGAGAGATCGTCCTTATAGGCCGCCATGCGTAGATAGCTCAGCGCGTCCTTGATCTCTGCGCGGCCGAAAAACTGGACGCCGCTGTAGATGGCGTACGGCAGCTCACGCCTGCGGAAGACCTCCTCAAGGCTGCGGGTGACGTGGTGCGCACGGTAGAGCACCGCCATGTCGCGGTAGGAGACGCCCCGATCGTGGAGCTCATGGGCCCGGTACGCGATCCACTCGGCTTCCGCCTCCGCGTTTTTGGCGTGGTGGCACAGGACGCTCTCGCCGTCGGGGAGGACGGGGATCAGGTCCTTTTTGATGCGGGCGCGGTTTTTGTCAATGAGGCTGTTGGCGGCGCTGATGATCTGCGGGGTGGAGCGGTAGTTCTGCATCATCATGATCGTCTTCGTCCCGGGGTGACCCCGGTCAAAGTCCAGCAGATACTTCACGTCCGCGCCGCGCCAGGTGTAGATGGTCTGGTCCGGATCGCCGACGATAAAGAGGTTTTTGTGGTAGCCGCACAGGGCCTCCATCAGCTCATACTGGAGCATGTCGATGTCCTGAAACTCGTCGATCATGATGTACTCGAGGCGCTTTTGCCACTTGAGGCGGATGTCGGCATTTTCGCGGAAAATGTAGAGCGTGAATTTGATGAGGTCGTTGTAGTCCAGACCGAAGCACTTTTTCGCCTGGTAGAGATAGCCGTAGAAGATCACGTCCTTCACGCCCTCGGCCTTCTCATATTTCTCGCGCAGGGCCTCGAGGGAGAGGCCAATGAGGTCAAGATAGTATTCGGGCTTTTTGAAGAGCTTTTGAATCTCGATCATATCCCGGGCCTGGGCGAAGGTCATGTCCCGCAGGGTAAGCCCCCGCTCGTCGTAGATGATACGGAGCATGTCGTCAATATCGGAATTGTCCAGCACCAGAAAGCTCTTCGGGAACGAGACGGCAAAGCTGTCCTCCTGCAAAACCGACACGCAGAAGCCGTGGAAGGTGTTGATATAGCCCGTGTCGTTGTCGCCGGTGAGGGAGTGGATGCGGCGGCGCATCTCATTGGCCGCCTTGTTGGTGAAGGTGACGCAGAGAATGTTCCCCGGCAGGATGCCGAGTTCGTTTACCAGAAAGGCGAAGCGCCGCGTCAGGGCGCGGGTCTTGCCGGAGCCCGCCCCGGCGATGACGCGCACGAAGCCCTCGGTCGTTGTGACGGCCTCAAGCTGGGCGGGATTGAGAAGGGAGTCGTCCATGGGATCACCTCATCGTCGAACTGTTTATCCACAGTATAGCACAGCGAGAGCCCAATAGAAAGGGCTCCCGCTGTTTTAGATAGATGGCTTGTTACGCGCCAGCGTAGAACTCGGCCTGCGTGGGGATGGCTTCGATCAGGACAGAGTTCTGGTGGAAGGTCTCGACCAGCTCGTCCGCCGCAGCATGTACGGCCTCCTCGTTCGTGTCGCTCAGATAGATCACCAGCGTATACTCCTGGTAGAGCGTGTCGCCGTCCATCCAGCCGCCGTTTGCCTCCTGCAGCGTGTAGCCGCCGAAGTGCCGGATCAGGATCTCCTTGGCCTTTGCCTGGGCCTCGGCCTGGGTGAAGACAGGCTTGTTGGTGTCCTTGTCATTTGTGCCGAGGTAGAGGATATACTGCGTGCCGCTGTTCGTCTCAGGCTCGGACGGGACGGCGCTGCGATCCTCCGCCAGGTCCTCCAGCCAGTGGAAGACGCCGGTCTTGACCACCCCGTCGCCGTAGATGGTGCGGAAGTCGTCGCGCATGGAGATCACGTTGAAACCGCTGTCCGCCCATTTCTGCTTCAGGGACTCGGTCTTCACGGGATCGCCGTAGTCGCGCGCGTCGTCGTCCGCCACCAGCATGAAGGCCGCGCTGCGGTAGGGATTGCCGCTGATGGTGTACATGTGCATGCTCACATCGCCGCTGCTGTTGCCGAAGGAGAGCACAGGCTTGCGGCCGATCTCCTGAACGATCTGCTTGACCTTGTTCATTTTCAGGTTCTTGATGAGCAGCCTGTCCGTGCGGATAATATCGTCCCCGGCCTTGAAGACGTATTCCAGACCGTCCTCACCCTGCTGGCCGCTTGCCTCAAGCTCCACATCCATGCCGATGATGTTTTCATAGGGGATGTCCAGGATACCCTCGACGAAGGTGCGGCAGATGAAACGGTCGCTGCCGGAGCAGATATAGACCTTAAAGTCGTTGTCCTGCAGATAGTCCACGACCTCAATCATGGGGGTGTAGAAGGCCAGCGCCCAGGGCATGCCCTCAAAGCCGTCCGCATCGCGCAGCAGGCAGCCGGTCACAAAATCGGCAAACTCTTTCAGCGTCATCCCGGCGTAGGCTTTGGCGGCGTGAGTGGCGTGAAGCATGTCCATATGGTCGGGAAAGGACTTGTCCATCGCATGATCCCGCAGCATGCGCCCAAACGCCAGCATCTCGGCGTCCGGCGTATAGGTGGGGTCCTTGAGGATGCGCCAGGCCAGCAGATAATACTCCAGATAGGTCGGGCAGAGCTCAGCACAGAGGGTGCCGTCCATATCGAAGACGGCGATGCGGTCGGCAGGCGGAATATAGTCCGGCGAGGCTACGTCCGTCACGGCCTCAACATAGTCGATCAGCGCACCGAGCGCGGGTGCGCCGTCGTTCCAGTCGGCGAAAACTTCTTCGTACGCATACGCCTCCTCCGCGAAGGCTGTGCTGCCGCCGCAGAGACAGAGGCCCAGCGCCATAAGCAGCGCCAGGCAAAAGGAAAGGTACTTTTTCATGTTTGTTCTCCTTAAGACAGTTTTGATATCCGCGTTTTCCGGGCTTCTTACAAACATGTCCCATGCTCACAAAAGTGGATAAGGCCCGTGAATGTCATTGTATCCGCAAGTGTGCGTCGCTGTCAAGGACATTGCCGCAATCCGGCAGAACAAGATTGACAAATGTGCAAGTTGGCTGTATCATCGCTTATCGAAATGAAATCGCCGCAAGTGACAACACCGGATCAATCTGAAAAGGAGAACGGATCATGCTGAACATCAACAAAAAACTGGAGAATACGACGCTTACCGTAGAGCTGTCCGGCCGTCTGGACACCACCACCGCGCCTCGGCTTGAGGGGGAACTGAAAGACGCGCTGCCCGGCGTCGGTGCCCTTGTTCTGGACCTGGAAAAGCTGGAGTATATCTCCTCCGCCGGCCTGCGTGTCTTGCTCTCGGCCCAGAAGATCATGAACAAGCAGGGTGAGATGAAGCTCATCCACGTCAACGACACCGTCCGGGAGATTTTTGATGTGACCGGCTTCAGCGACATTCTGACCATCGAGTGAGATAGAACATCAACGCTTGACTGAGACAGGGGCGTCCTTCCTGACGCACAGTCAGGCCGGGCGTTTGCCCTGTATGCTCTCTGTGCAGAAAAGTGAGCGGTATGGGGCGCGGGAGACAGTCCATGTTTTTAAAAAAGATAATTGATTTGCATATACATACCACGGTTTCCGACGGAAGCGATTCGCCGGAGGAGCTTCTGAAAGCGGTGAAACATACCGGGCTTTCGCTGTTCGCGGTGAGCGATCACGACGCGGTGAAGGGCTGCCGCATCGTGCGCGGGCTTCTGCGTGAGGGCGATCCGGCTTTTCTGAACGGGGCGGAGTTTTCCTGCAAAGACGAGCAGGGAAAGTATCATATCCTCGGCTATGCCTATGATCCCGACGCGCCGGCCATGCGGGAGCTTGTCGCTCTGGGACACAGTCTGCGCATGAAAAAGGTACGGGAGAGGCTGGATTTCATTCGGGATGAATTTGGCTTCCGCTTTCCGGAGGAGGAGATACAGACGCTCCTGGCATTGGACAACCCAGGCAAGCCGCATATCGGCAATCTGATGGTGAAGTACGGATACGCGGAAACCAAAGAGAAAGCGATCCGACAATTTATCGACCAAAAGCATTTTAAAAACGAGTTTGTACGCCCGGAGCAGGCCATCAGCGGCATCCTGAAAAGCGGCGGCGTCCCGGTGCTGGCGCATCCGTGCTTCGGCAGCGGAGATGAGCTGATTGTCGGCGAGGAGATGGATGAACGCCTGAAGCGACTGATCGGATTCGGCCTGCAGGGGGTCGAGGCGTTTTACTCGGGCTTCTCTCCAAAGCTGAAAAGGGAGATGCTGAAATGCGCGGAGCGCTATGAGCTCTATGTGACGGCGGGCAGCGATTATCACGGAACGAATAAGCTGATCGCCCTCGGCGATACCGGCATGGAATACAGTATACCCGTGCCCGAAGGCATGGTGCGGTTTCTGGAGCGGGCAGACCCGAAGCTGCCGGACATGCTGCTGAGACCGTCGAGCATATATCCGGAGAAATGAAAACGATGCAGGAGCCGTCCGGATCGCAAAATATGCCTACGGCGCGGAAAGCGGTCAGATATGTATTCAAATCGACATACAGGAGGACCCAAAGACTTTGATTATTATGCTTTCCGACCGGGGAAAGCCCTTTGATCCGCTGGCAGGATGCGATCCGAATACAAGACTGCCGTTGAAAAAGCGCCCGATCGGCGGCCTCGGCATCTATATGCTGAAAAAGTCAATGGACGATGTGCATTATGAGAATCGGGACGGTCAGAATATGCTGCTGACCATCCGAAATGTGTTCTAAAATGCCGCGAGTGCGGCAATCTACAGCCCAAGTTCTGTTCTTGCAATATCGTTTTACAAAGCACCAGAGAGAAAATCAGATCAAAGAGCTTTCCCCGGAGATGACGCTCTCCACAGAGCTGAGCAGCAGCTTCCCGGCCGTCTCCCAGTCACGCCCGACCATGGCTTCGGCAACGGAGGACATGGTCTCTTTCACAGTGCGCAGGCCGTTTTTCTTAAAATACAGGGCGTACATGCCCTTCTGGGCCTCCATCGTTGTCTTGTAAAGCATGGCAAAAATGGAGTTGTCACTGAGCTGATACAGCCGATAGCAAAACGCGGTGATGGCCTCGCAGGCATCCGGGAGCTCTTTACACACGGCAAAGCGTCCGGCGAGGGTGCGGAGCTCCGCAAGCTCCGCGTCACTGGCCCGCTCCGCCACAAGCCTTGCCACCAGCGGATCGGCGGCAATGCGGGTCTCGGTGAAGGAACGAATCTCATGGGCGTTCAGGTTTCCGCCGTTGTAGCGCAGAATGGCAAAAAAGGTCTCCGGAGTGGCTTCCTTGCGGTAATCTTTTACATAGACCCCATGGCGGGGCTTGACCGCCAGAAAGCCCTTGTTGGCAAGCTCCGTGATACCGGTGCTGACAGAGGTGAGACTCACGCCCATCAGCGTGCACAGCTCCCGCGCACTCGGAAGACGGTCGCCGATTTTCAGTTCGCCGGACAGAATTTTATTCTCAATCGCGCGCACGAACTCCTCGCGCACGGAGATTTTGTTGAGATTCATAGAGCGCTCCTAAACGATAAGCAGGTCAGTTTTCTGGAAACTGTCCTGCTTATTTTAACATTTCTATAAAAGTGTTTCAAGGGTGAGCATGGATCAATCAATATGGATGATCTTTTTCGTCAGATCCATGGCCTTCACGCTGGGATTCGGGAAGCGCTCGCGCTTCTCGGTGGTTTTGCCCACGTTGATCGCCTCCTTCGGACAGAACTGCACACAGCTCAGACAGCCGATGCAGTCGGTTCCGAAAGTGGGCCGCTTGTCCTGCAGTGTGATATTGCCCTGAGGACAGATGCGCACGCAGGTGCCGCAGCCGATGCAGCTATCCTTGACCCAGAATTTTTTGACCCGCTTCGGGTGCATCCTGGAAAAAACGCTGTCCTCCAGCGCAAAGAGCTTCTTTTCAGGCGGCTTCTTCTCGCTGCGCTTTCCGGCCTTGACGGCGGCGGCAACCTCCATGGCTTTGCGGTCGATCCGGGCCTGCGCCTCCTCCTTTGTCGTGGGGGGAAGACTCAGCGTATGCGGCATGAGCCAGATGCAGGTGGAGTGGTTGGAGATCAGGTTCCAGTAGTCGAGCCCGACAATCTCGTCAATCTTGTGCAGGCCGCAGCCCATATAGCCCGCGAACTGCTCTACAGCGAACTTATAGGCGCCCGGAGCGATTTTGATGGCTTTGACATATTCCTCCACATGACCGGGCAGACCGCCGCCGTAGCAGGGGAAGATGAAGCCGACCCGCTTCGCCTCGGTGGCGTCGGTCTTTTCGGGGAAGGAGCGCATCAGGACGATATCGGTATCGCCCAGGCGTGAGGCAATGCTCTTGGCCATGTTCAGGCAATGGCCGGAGCCGGAGTAGCAGTAGATGATGTTTTCACTCATTGTGTTTTCCCCCGATCAGAATTTGATATGGTCTAACTCCCACATGCTTTTTGCAAGCAGGACAATAAAACAGGACATGAGGATACCGGAAGTAAGCTTCTTCAATAGAATCCCTCCCTACAAGAAATGAAACGGTGAAGTGTTCACAAACACTATACCGAAGCTGCGGTTTTCTGTCAAGGATTATTTTGTCCGACACTTCTGTTTTTGCTGTTCGGCTTTTCGCTCCGATTCCTTCGGCGCAGAAGAAACAGAGCGGGCGGCAGAACACACAGGGCGGAGAAGCCGGAGCGGAATCCGTGGGAGAGAGAAAGCCGCCATAAAAGAGACATCACGAAACTTTAGGCAACACCGCACAATCCGCCTGCGGCATCTCCTGGAAAATTTGTGCCCTGATTTCGTCACTTTTTCTTTTTGGACGCTCACTTAAGTACATCTGCGAAAAAGTGCCTTTATCAGAACCCAAATTTTCTCAGGATCTGCTCTTGCCGAATTATGCGGTGTTGCCTTTATTTTTTCCTCGCGGCCCGGTACAGTTTATAGCCTATCCACCCGATGGCGGCATTCACAAAGAGCAGAAGCAGGAGCAGGATGCCGATATCATCGTCGATCTGTACGGTGGCGTCCACAATGCGCACAATAAAGCGGGAAACGATCAGCATGACGGCAAGCGTCAAGAGAAGACTGACAGTCTTTTTCATCATAACCACTTTTTCCTTTTGAACAGGATCAGGCAGAAAACGACGATCGCGGCGCTCAGCGCAATGACCGCGGGGTAGCCGAGACGCCATTCCAGTTCCGGCATATAGCGGAAATTCATCCCGTACCATCCGGCGATGAGCGTCAGCGGCATGAAGATCGTCGTGACGACCGTGAGCAGCGTCATGATCCTGTTCTGACGCACGCCGAGCTGCGCGTCGTAGAGATCCCTCACCTGCACCGCGTAATCGCACAGTGAGGCCGCGGTGCTGTGCCGCCGCGTCATATAGTTCATAAACAGGTGGATATAGCGCAGATTCTCTTCCCGGAAGAAACCGTTTTCATTCTCTTCCAGCTCCTGCGTCATATCAATGATCTGCTCATAGTGTACCAGCAGCCTGCGGAGATCGCTGCGGATCTCGTTGACACGCGCCAAATCTCCCTGCCCCTGAGAGGACAGGATCGTGTCCTCAATCCGGCTCAGCTCATCCTCATAGCGCTCCATGATCGACAGGTCGTGATCCACGATCTGTTCCAGAAAATCATGCAGGAAACGTTCCAGACTCGGCACCCGCCAGCGTTTCGTGCGGCGGATGGCCTGAACCATCTGTTCCGCTTTGCCGCTGTCGTCGATGAAAACGATGCCCTTTTCGTCCAGGGCAAAGGCAAAGCAGAATTCGTTTTCTTTCAGATTGTTCCGATCCGGTATCTGAAAAGACCCGGTCAGCGAGTCAAAGTTGACCTCGGCCTTCGTGTTGTGGATGTTCCGGACGTCAAGATCCAGCTCAATGCCCATGTCGAAGCTCTCCCGTTCGCGCTCCCATTCGGGCGTCGTCAAAATCGCAGCGTACTGCATGTCCTTCTTGCTCAAAATGTCCGCCTTTGAACAGGGCTGCACAGTTTCCGCCAAAAGATAATAGCTCATAAATCTGACTCCTTTTTTTCAGATACACCGTTCCGGCTGTATTTCCTGATCGCGCCCGCCGTTACAGGCCGTAGAGCTGCCGCAGGCTCTCCGGCATGGAGGCAAATATCATCCGCACAATCACTTCGGCGGGGGTGATGTTGTCGTACAATACCCGTTCCCTCGTCATGCCGACGGAACCCATACAATAAAAACGAATACTGTAAACAAGCTGCGTGTCGAGCGTATCAGCGCCCAGCTTTTCTTTGGCAAGTCGGGTATAGCGCTCCGCAAAGTATTCCAGCATATACTGCCATAGCGCGTTTTGGGACGAATCCTCATAGGCCGGGCGGTAAAACAGCATCTCCTGCCGCATCCTGTTCATGCCCGCCGCGGCGGACTCCACGGAAAGAATGTCTGTGCTGTCTGCGTCCTGGAAAAAGATCCAGGCCACACAGAAGACAAAAATAAAACTGGAATCAAATGATATTCTTACCTTGCGATCTGAAGGAGTTTTGTAATATCCTCTGCGCAACGTTCGGTACATTTCTTGCGATCCGGTATTTCTGCATGTCGATCCATATAGTCTATAATGCGGATACAGCCCAAAAGCTGCGCTTTATCCCTGGTATCACGAAGCATCTCCTCATCTGCCTGATCAAGATACAGCTCAAAAAACCGGTCACAGATTTTTGCAGCCGTTTCGACATCAATACCCAGCATATAGGCAGTTTTTGGTTCTATGGAAGGAAATTGACGATAGGATACAAACACGGTTGCAAGCTCAAAAATCGGATCTCCCGTACTGAGCGTATCCATGTCAATGAGCATCAGTTCGTCGCCGCATATCAGGATGTTCTTCATGTGAAAATCCGCATGAATGATGGTATTCCTGTCCGGTATCGCATCCACAAAGTTACTGAGCTTTGAACAGAGATTTTCAAGCAGATATTTATAAACCTTCGGCAGCCAGCTCAAGGTCTGCTGTTTCATATCCGGGAGTTCACCCGGCTTTGCCGCAACAGCATGGATCTGCTTCATTAAAGCGACGGATTGTTTGAGGTAACTCTCAAAATGCTCCGGAGATTCCCTTATATAATCAGCAGAGGATTTCGCCTCCAGATGTTCAAACACAATTCCGTATCGATCGCCGACACGCACAATGTCAAAGGGGATCGCTGTCGGGATTCCTTTCACAAACGCCCAGCGGGCCAATTCTCTTTCCTTCCGTATGGAATCTAAAGAGGTATTCTTGTTATAAACCTTTACCAGCATATCCGGTGCGGTCTGATAGACAATTCCATGCGCACCTCGTCCGATCTCTGTACATCCTTCTATACTGATCTCCCGAAACTTTTCCATGTCCCAAACCCTCCTGCTCATATGTTCAGTTGCTCCAAGCCATAAGGCAGCACCGCACAATTCGGCGAGAGCGAATCCTGAAAAAATTGGGCTCTGAGGAAGGCAGTATTTTCACAGAAATACTTTGTGCATTTCAAGAAAAGGTGACAAAGTCAGGGCACATTTTTTCCGGAAGGCGCCGAAGGCGGATTGTGCGGCGTTGCCTTAAATATTTCTGAAAGCCCCGTTTGTTCGCCCGGACAGGCACTCATACTTATTGTCTCATTATAATTCCGCGATTCTCCGGTTTCAAGAGGCATTCAGTGAACATAAGAACTCACTCAAGACAAACAGAAACGAACAAAGAAAAATTTGACAGTATGTACTTGATTGAATATACTTGATTCAAGCAAGCTGCGAGGCAGAGATTTTGATGTTCTCCGTATTTAGGCAGAGGATTATCAAGAATTACGAGGTTATGAGAGATGAATATTCAAATCTTCGGCAAAACTGAATGTTTGAGGGTGAAAATGCTGTTAAATCAATGCTTTGAGATCGTGTCAATTGAAACTTACGACCAATTTACGACCGTTTTTTCTTGTGAAAAGAGAGCTCGATAACCGGATATACAATGGACTAACAGTTAATATGGAGCTGCAGCCAATGAGAGAAAAGCTGCAGCTCCATTATATATTACGCTTTAGAAATCATCAGATCCCTTTTGCAGCGTTCTTGCCCGCGACGCGGCCAAAGGTGGTGCTCCGGCCGGCGGCGGCTCCGCCCATCAGGTTGGGATAGCTGTTTGCGAAATAGTTGCCGGAGCAGTCGCCCACGACATAGAGACCCTCGATGGCGGTGCCGTCGGCGCGAACGGCGTGCATGTTGTCGTCGATCTGGATGCCGTCCATGGTGCAGATGAAGTAACCGCCGCACTGGCGCGTGCCGAAGTAGGGGGGAGCGTCCATGGTGGAGAGACGGTAGGCCTCCTTGCCGAAATCCTCGTCCTCGCCCTTGACGGCCAGCTCGTTGTAGCGTTCAACCGTCTTGACGAAGGTCTCTACCGGCAGATTCAGCTTCTCGGCCAGCTCCTCGATGCTGTCGGCGCGGACAATGTAGCCCTCCGCCTCAAGACCGGCGTTCATACCGATGATGGTCTCTATCGGTAAGTGTGCGAGGGCTGCATGGCCGCCTGATGCAGGACGTAGTCATAGGGCTGGTACTCGTTCATGAAGCGCTCGCCCTTGAGATTGACCTTGAGGAAGGGCTGGCTGCCCATCCAGAACCAGCCGCCGGGCACGCTCTGGCCGGGGATGCCCTCCTCGTTGGGCTTGACCGCACCGCGGTCAAAGATCATGGCGCTGTGGATCGTGTCCATCACCGCGCCGGCCCAGAGGCAGGCCTTGATGCCGTCGCCCTTGGAACCGGACTTGTTGTAATTGACGCAGATCTGCTCCAGGGTCCAAGGCTGGAGGGTGGCAACCATCTCCATGTTGCTGCCGTAGCCGCCGGTCGCCATGATGACGCCCTTGGAGGCCTTGTAGCGCACATAGTCGCCGGCGGAGGTCCTGGCGATCAGACCGCAGACGCGCTCGCCATCCTTCTCCAGCTTGACCATCTCTGTCTCATAGTGGATGTCCAGCCCCTTGGGCACGGCGTAGTCGAAGAGCTTGTCCATGGTGAGCTGCTCATAGTACTGGTCATAGTACTGAGTGGAGTGGCCCACGTCAAGGAACTCATAGTTGGAGGGCAGCTCGTGGTTGTCTATCTCATGCAAAAACTGCATGCCGCCCTCGGCCAGGCGCTCGGCAAACCAGTCGATGGCCTCGCCGCTGTTGTCCGCCCAGACCTTGGCGAGGCTGCGGCGGGTATAGCCCTGGCTCCAGTTGCACAGGTGGTTGACGGCGACGTTCTTGTCCACATCGTCCCCGTCCTCCTGCTGCTGCTTGGAGTGGCAGGCCGCCAGCGTGTCGCGGATGCCGGAGGCCATATCGTGGTTGAACTTCTCGATCAGAATGGTCCTGGCGCCCTCCTCGACGGCGGCGCAGGCCGCGAAAGAGCCGGAGGTGCCGGCGCCGACCACCAGCACATCGCACTCATATTCGGCGGTGATGGCGCTCTCGTCGATGACAGGCTCCTCGCCGAGCCAATCGCTGTTGGCAGTGGGCGTGTTGTCTTCGATGACGACTTCCTTGCCGGTGGCCTGGGCGACGCAGGCGGCGGCCACCTTGCGCACGGCGTCGCTGCTCTCGGTGGCGCCGGTGATGGCGTCCACATCCCAGCCTTGGGCGGACTTGATGGCGCCTTCCATCTTCTCGCCGATGGCGGCGCCGATCCCCTGGGTCTCCCCGGAGACATCCACCTTCACATCGGTGATGCTGTTTTCGTCAAAGGTCATGGTGACGGTAATGTCGCTGACCTTACCCTTTGCCACCGCGCTGTAGGTGCCGGGGGTGTAGATCCCGTCCGCCTTGGCCTTGGGCGCAAAGCCGAGACCGAACAGCGCCGCGCCGGCCGCGGTTGCGAGGGAGCCCTTCAGAAATTGCCGACGACTTACTTCATTGGACATCTTGATCACTCCTGTAAATAATAAAAATTGTTTTGCTGTCTGCACTATAACATATTTACATCTTCAGAAAAATACGGTAAAATCTTGCATGGGGCGCAAGCTCAGCTTGCGTTTATCCCATCTTGATAAAGGGGCGGTCTGCTATGACGATTCAACAACTGACGATTTTCCTCGCCGTATGTCAAGAACTGAATTATACCCGGGCGGCGGGAAAGGTCTATATGAGCCGTCAGGCCGTGCGGCAGAACATCGCCGAGCTGGAACGGGAGCTGAACGGCCCGCTGTTTGAGAACAGACAAAACCATCTCTTCCTGACGCCGAAGGGACGGCTGTTGCGGGAGGGCGCACAGAAAGCCGTGGAAGCCTTTCACAGCCTGCAGCAGACGATGAACGCCGATATGGTCAGCGAGAAGCCCCTGCGCCTCGGCGTAAGTTTGTCTTTGGTTCCGGACTATCTGCCCTCGCTCAAAAAATACCTTGCGGCATTTGGCGCCTCCTATCCGAAGCTGCGGGTGAACGAAATGCAGCTGACTAACGACGAGACCGTCTCCATGCTGCTAGCGGGTGTGCTGGACGCCTGCCTGGTCATGGACATGGGCGCTGTCCGGCCCGGACTAGAGCGCACGGAGCTCTCCCGGCATCCCGCCGCCGTGCTGATGCGAAACTCGGAGGCGCTCGTTCATCGGGAGTTTGTCGGCGCACGGGATCTGGACGGCCTGTCTCTGTATCTGCCCGGCCTGGGCGATGAGTTTGCGCCGCTGTTTCGCGCCTGCCGTGAGGCGGGGGCTGAGACGGAGTTTGTCCCGATGACGGGCTTCTATCAGGTGCTCTATCACGTGATGGAGCAGGGGAGCTTCGCGCTGAACCGCTACGATCCGCGTGAGGAGGCCCACAGCCGTGTACGTAGCGTCCCGTTTCGGGAGGATCTGCCCCTATGCAGCAGCTTCCTGACCAGAGAGGGAGAGTCAGACGCCCCAGTCCGCCTGCTGAGAGACTGGCTTCTCCCGCACTTTCGGGAGGCGCTGTAATACTTTTGAAATTGAAAAAGTCACACTGGTTTCAAAAAACAATCTATATTTAACATATATCGACCAGCTCAAGGTTATGTCGGACTTCACGTCCAATGACCCTTGAGC
>ONPN01000021.1 GCA_900319695.1 uncultured Eubacteriales bacterium | reverse complement strand
GGGGCCGATGCCGTTGCACTGGATGTTGTACTCGCCGTACTCCGAGCAGATGTTGCGCGTCAGCATCTTGAGGCCGCCCTTGGCCGCCGCGTAGGCGGAGACGGTCTCACGGCCGAGCTCCGACATCATGGAGCAGATGTTGATGATCTTGCCGTGGCCCTTCTTGATCATGCCGGGGATGACGGCCTTGGAGACGATGAAGGGGGCGTTGAGGTCGATGTCGATGACCTGGCGGAAGTCCTCGGCGCTCATCTCGATCATCGGGATGCGCTTGATGATGCTCGCGTTGTTGACGAGGATGTCGATGACGCCGACCTCCTCCTCGATCTTCGCGACCATCTCCTTGACTTCCTCTTCCTTGGTCACGTCGCAGTAATAGCCGTGGGCCTCGATGCCCTTGTCGGCGTAGGCCTTCATGGCGGCCTCCATGTGGTGCTCGCCGCGGCAGTTGAAGCAGATCTTTGCGCCTGCGGCGGCGTAGGCCTCCGCGATGGCAAAGCCGATGCCGTAGGCGGCGCCGGTGATGAGGGCTACCTTGCCTTCCAGGGAAAATGCTTTCATGTCCATGTCTGTATTCCTCCTGTATAAAAATCAGCTTGGTTTTTGGGAATTGTCAATTTTCGTCACTGCCGGGGGAGGCAAATCAATCAATGACCATCTCGTTCTCGCCGTCGAAGAGATAGACGCTCTCAAACGGGATCGAGAAGACGATGTCGCTGTCCACCTCGGGCGTGTCGTGCGGGTCGACCTTGAGAATGGAGTGTATGTCGCCCATGGTGATGTAGACGTTGGTGTTGTCACCCAGCATCTCGGTCAGCTCCACCGAGGCGGAGAGGACGAAGGCCTTCTCCTGCTCACCGAGGCGGATGGCCTCGGGACGGAAGCCGAAGACGATCTCCTTGCCCTCATACGTGCCGAGCTTCTTGCCGAGCCTGTTGAGATCAAGGCTCTTGCCGGCGATGTCGATCTTTCCGCCCTGCACGCGGGTGCGGATAAAGTTCATGGGCGGCTCGCCGATGAAGCCGGCGACGAAGACGTTGACGGGGTTAAAGTACAGCTCGCGCGGGGTGCCGACCTGCTGGACATAGCCGTCCTTCATGACCACGATGCGGTCGGCCATGGTCATGGCCTCGGTCTGGTCGTGGGTGACGTAGATGGTGGTCGCGCCGGTCTCCCGGTGGATCTGGGTGATCTCCGAGCGCATGGTGACGCGCTGCTTTGCGTCGAGGTTGGAAAGCGGCTCGTCCATGAGGAAGATACCGACCTTGCGGATGAGCGCGCGCCCGATCGCCACACGCTGGCGCTGGCCGCCGGACAGGGCTCTCGGCAGGCGATCCAGATAATCGGTCAGGCCGAGGATGCGGGCGGTGTTGCGCACCTTTTCGTCAATATAGTCGTCGTCCGCGCCCTGGAGCTCGAGCCCGAAGGCGATGTTGTCATAGACGCTCATCTGGGGGTAGAGCGCATAGCTCTGAAAGACCATGGCCACGCCGCGCTCCCGGGGGCCCTGCTCATTGGCGCGCTTGCCGTCGATGAGAAATTCCCCGTTGGAGATATCCTCAAGCCCCGCGATCATGCGCAGCGTCGTGGATTTTCCGCAGCCGGAGGGGCCGACGAAGACGATAAACTCGCCCCGCTCCATCTCCAGATTGAAGTTGTGGACGGCGTGATAACCGTTCGGGTAGATCTTGTTGATGTTTTTCAGCGTTAAATAGGCCATTCCTGAATCCCCCTTTTTTTCTTCCGCATGGACTAAGCGGATATTCGATATGGACAAAACGGAGTTTTTTTGATAAACTGAACAGGAAAGGAGCGAGCGGACATGAATGAGATCATCTATGCGGGCAAACATCTGATCACGTTTTCCGTCTCAACACACGCGCATACGAACTGGGAATTTATTTACTGCACCTCCGGGGAGGGGCAGCTGATTTATAACGAGAAATGTCTCCCCTATAAGGAGGGCGATCTGCTGCTGATCCCGCCTATGGTCTACCACCGCAACGAGAGCAGCACGGGCTTTACCAATATTCATTTCAATATGGCAAACCCGGCCCTTCATCTTGAGATGCCGACTGTGCTGCATGACGACGGCAACCACTTCCTTCTCGACGCCGTCACCGCGATTTTCTATCACTTCAGCAGCGATCCCGGAAAGCAGAGCTTTCTGCTGTCGGCCTACGCCAATCTCTTCCTCGCCTTGGTCACCGCCCATCTGCACGCGCCTGTGCAGAACCCCGTCGTGGAGGAGATCGCGGGCTTTATCATCCGCAACTACCCGGACGAGAATCTGGAGTTGGATCAATACCTGCACTCTCTGCCGTTTAACTACGACTATCTGCGCAAGCTGTTCAAGAATGAGGTCGGCGTCACACCCCACCGCTTTCTCAGCGATACGAGGCTGCAGGCCGCGGCGGAGCGTCTGTGCCGCAGCGACAAGAACGGCCGGAATATCTCGGAGATCTGCCATCTCTGCGGCTTTCGGGAACCGCTGTACTTCTCCAAGGCTTTTCGGAAAAAGTACGGCGTCTCCCCCTCCCGCTATCAGGAGGAGAAGCGGCAGGCGCTCAATTTGCTGCGGGACGGCGAGAGCATCAAGCTCCGCCCAGACGCTTGATCTCCGTGTAGCAGAGGACGAAGGGCGCCACGCCCTTGGCGTCGTTTTCGACGACAGGCTCGGAGATGTAGTATTCGTAGCTGCCGTCGCGGCGGCGGTTGTTCTCCGGGCCGAGACCCGCCACCAGGCAGATGCCGCCGAGGTTGAGCTCCCCGTCTTTGAAAGACAGATATTTTTTCACAATGCCGTGGAAGGTCTTCTCGCCTTGCGCGGCGTATTTTTTCGGCAGAACGCCGAGGCGCGCGCCCTTGAGCATCGCATAGGCCAGCATGCAGCTGCCGCTGGTCTCGAGATAGTTGCCCTCGCGGCCGCCCTGGTCGACCACCTGCCAGAAAAGGCCGGTCTCCTCGTCCGCATAGGGAGCGGCGCCGGTAATGAGCTCAGCAAAGATTTCGCACAGTCTGTCCCTCTCCGCGCCGTTGGGCAGGATCTCACAGAGGTCAGCCAGCGCCACGGCAAACCAGCCGATGCTGCGCAGCCAGAAATTCTGGGAGAGGCCCGTGACAGGATCGGCCCAGAAGGCGGTCCGACTCGCGTCATAGCCGTGATAGCAGAGCTTTTTGCGCTCATCGAACATGTGCAGGCGCACGTTCTCGATCTGTTTAAGCGTGTCGCTGATGTCGCCGGAGCCGAAGTTCAGCTCATACAGAGCGTAGAAAGGCTGGGCCATATACAGGCCGTCCAGCCAGACCTGGTTGGGATAGATGGCTTTGTGCCAGAAGTTCCCTTCAAAGGTGCGCGGCTGCTCCAAGATCTGGCGGTAGAGAGTGTCGGCGGCTTTGCGGTACTTCTCCTTCCCCGTCTTCGCGTACAGGGGGAAGAGGACACGGCCCTCGTTGATATCGTCGAGGTTGTATTTCTTGCGGTCGTAGGTCCGGATCGTGCCGTCCTCCTCTACAAACCAGTCGATAAAGCTCTCGGCAAACTTGAAGTAGCGCGGATCGCCGGTGATGTCGCTCATGGCGAGCAGAGCCGTGATCATGCAGCCGTCGATGTAGTTCCAGCTCGCCGGGCGTCCCTCGCGTACGCTCTCGATATTCCAGGCCGTGCAGGACGGCGAGGATTTCTCGATCAAGCCCTGTACATAGGCGTCAATTTCTTCGTACATCCTTTACTCCTCACAAAAATTGTTTGTCTCAAGCTCCTCAACATGACCGACGAGGAGCTTTTTTCCGTCCACGCCCTCGAGCCTTACGTTGTTGAGGCGGATGCGGCGGACGTTGTCCAGGTACAGTCCCAGACGGCAGCGGGGTTTGGCGAAGTTCTCCATGATGGGGACGCCGGGCTTTGCGTTCGGGGAGAAGCGGATATCCACATTCTCGAAGCTGACCTCGCCGATCGGGGCCTCGGGCAGGCCGTCGATGTAGCAGGCGGCCACCTCTGCGTCCGTGCAGAACAGGTTTTTGAAGTGGAAGGAGCCCATATAGGGGGTGCGGTCGTCCACGGGCAGCTTTTCGCGCGACCAGACATATTCGCTCTCGCGGTCGGGGTCGCAGCAGTTATACCAGAGGTTGACGGCGACGGGCGTCAGCACGCCCTCCATACGGATATTCTCAAAGCTCACGCCGTCGATGCGGCAGTTTTTGCCGCGGCCGCGGCGGCTCTTGATGCGCAGGCCCCTGTCCGTCCCGCGAAACAGGCACTGGCTGACGCTCAGCTCCCGCACGCCCGCGCCGATCTCGCTGCCGAGGGTGATGGCGCCGTGGCCGAACTCCATAAGGCAGTTTCGGATGGTGTGGTATTCGGCGGGTTTGTTGAATTTGCGGCCCAGCTCGATCTTGCCGGACTTGATGGCGATGCAGTCGTCGCCCACGGTGAAGCGGCAGCCGATGATGTTCACGCCGCTGCACGACTCCGGGTCAAGCGCGTCGGTGTTGGGGCTGTTCTTGGGGGCGGAGATCAGCAGATCGTAGAAGCCCAGCTTCTCGGAAAAATAAGGGTGCAGCTGCCAGGAGGGCGAGTTGCAGGCGTGGATGCCGTGTACGTTGATGTTTCGGCAGCGGTTGAAGAACAGGAGCCGCGGTCTCGCGGTCGGGAAATTATGGAAGTTTGTCCAGAAGTCCGTATTCCGGGCGTTGCCGTCCACCGTGCCGGGGCCGACGATGGTGATGTCCTCGGCATACTGCGCGGTGAGCAGGGACTGGTACATGGGCACGGCGTTTCCCTCGAAGCCGCCGAAATGGACTTCCTCGCCCTTTGTGTCCGTGATATAGCCGGGGATGACGGGATAATCTTCCCGCTGCGGCCAGCCGAGCAGGGCTGCGCCCTCGCGCAGCTCCAGGGTGATATGGCTTTTGAGCATCAGCGGGCGGCTGAGCCAGGTCCCCGTCGGGAAGATGAGGCGGCCGTTTTCCGGCAGGCAGCCGATGGCGGTCTGGATGGCGGTCGTGTCGTCGTGTACCCCGTCGCCGACAGCGCCGAAGTCGCGCACGTCGACGGCGCAGCTCTCACTCCTCGTCCGGAAACCGATCTCCCCTTCCCCGGTCTCGCCGCGCACTGTAAGGCGATACGCCGTATCCGGCTGGAGACCGTACAGGGAGAAGACGTTACGGTCACATTCATATTGCTCCTGATCGTTCAGGAGGACTTTGAATTTCTCCGGGGCGAAATAGGGTTCGCTGTTTTCAAGCTCAAAACAGGCCGAGCACACGCCGGAGAAAAGAAGCTTCACATTCATCATAATCAATGCCTTTTCGCGTTTTGTTTCGCGTCCGCGAGTATATCCCGCAGGATGCGCTTCATGGTGATGAACAGCAGATCAAAGGCTGTATAGAAGACGCCGAAGAGGATGGGGCCCACGCCGAGGGTGTAGCCGCCCTCGCCGGTGACGCCGTAGATGGCGAGGTTCAGCATGGTGTAGAAGAAATCCGTACAGATCAGCAGAACAGCCGCGTACAGGATGTTGAAGACAAAGGTGAGGTAGCGCTTTTGCGGAAACATCATCCAGCGGTCGTTCGCGCCGGGCGTCTTCGCGTAGTAGCGCAGGATATTGTTGGTAAGAATATCGGTCACGATGCCGAGGGCGATGGCGAAGACCAGCAGCAGATCGAGCCGCGCCGGGATATAGGCGCTCAGCCCCCAGAAGATGAAGAAGCAGACCGAGCCCGCAAACCAGATTTTGATGAGGATCGCCTTGGCCCAGTCGGAAAGCCGCAGCTTCGGGCCGGAGCGGTACTTGTCCAGCTCCTCCTGCGGCACCTCGGGGGAATTGCTCTCGTCGGCGTCCACCAGGTCGCTGACCGCCCGGGTGTGCAGCTTGTAGTAATCGGCGGTGGTTTTGTTTTCTTCGGGGGTAACGCGCCTTTTTTTGTCGCGTGCCATCGTGTTTCCTCTTTTCGCCACGGGAGCATGAAAGCTCCCGTGGCTGTTCAATTAGTCTTCGCCGGAGATGTCGATCACGTCGAGCTTGCCGTTGTCCTCCACGGTGATGGAGGTGTTGATCTTGCGCAGCAGCTTCGTGTAGACGGGCAGCAGCAGCACCAGGGCCACGCCGACGCCCTCAAGCATGATGTGGTTTTGCAGGACGTTGTAGGCCTGGGCGATGTAGATGGTGGAGGCGTCGAGCTTGATGGGGTTTACCTCACGGGTGAGGGCGTTCATGATGAGCCCGGAGTAACGGACGTCGCAGAAGATAATGACCGCGAACATCACGAACATCAGGATGACCATGGGGATCACGGGCTTTTTGCGCTTCGGGAAGGCGTTGAGGAAGCACACCAGCGACAGCATGGAGAAAAGCATGGTGGCAAAGCCGCTCAGGCCCATGCCGGGGCCCTGGATTTTCGCCGTGGTGTCGGAGATGTGGGTGAGGTTCAATGAGTAGTAGAAGAAAGCGATCAGAAGCACAACCAGCGCAATGATGGAGGGCTGACGCTTGAGAGCGACGAAAAAGCGCCGCAGGAACTCAGGCATACCGGAGGATTTTTTCTCTTTTGCGCTCATGCTTTACCCCCCTTTCTGATCGCCTGGCCGCTCGCCTTGTCAAAGAAGTGCTTGCGGGCGAAGGCGACGTTGACGTTGTCGCCGGCTTTGTAGTCGTACCAGCCGCGCAGCTTGGCGGAGATGCGGTTGTTGTCGCCGATATGTCCGTGCACCAGGGTGTTCATGCCGAGGTTTTCGTTGAAGAAGACGTTCAGCGCGGTCTCCGTGCCCTCCTGCACATCCTCAGGCCGGACGCCGAGCTCGATCTCCTTGCCCGCATAGGGAAGCAGGATGCCCTTCTCCTCTTCGCTGAGCCTGACTTTGAAGCCGCGGCCCTCGAGGAAGCCCTCGCGCACGGTGGCGTCAAAGAAGTTCATGGGCGGCAGGCCGATAAAGCTCGCCACAAAGCGGTTGGCCGGATCGTCATAGAGCTCCAGCGGGGTACCGACCTGCTGAACATGGCCCATCGACATGCAGACGATGCGGTCGGCCAGAGTCAGGGCCTCGGTCTGGTCGTGCGTGACATAGAGCATGGTGGCCTGCAAACGCTTGTGAAGCAGCAGGATCTCACGTCTGGTCGCGCCGCGCAGCTTTGCGTCGAGGTTTGAAAGCGGCTCGTCAAACAGGAAGACCTTGGGGTTTCGGACGATGGAGCGGCCCATGGCCACGCGCTGGCGCTGGCCGCCGGAGAGCTGGCTGGGCTTTTTGTTGAGCTGACTCGTCAGGCCCAGGATCTCCGCCGCGGCGAGCACCTTCTTGTGGATGACGTTGGGGTTTTCCTTTCTCAGCGTCAGGGAGAAGGCCATGTTCTCATAGATGGTCATGTGGCCGTACAGGGCGTAGTTTTGGAAAACCATCGCCATGTCGCGGTCCTTGGCCGGGGTCTGGGTGATGTCCTTGCCGTCGAGCAGAAGGTGTCCGGCGGAGATGTCCTCCAGGCCCGCGATCATGCGCAGGGTGGTGGATTTGCCGCAGCCGGAGGGGCCGACCAGGACGATCAGCTCGCCGTCCTTCACGTCAAGGTTGAAGTCGAAGACCGCCTGCACGTTGTTGTCGTAGATTTTATCGACATGCTGAACATTCAGTTGTGCCATACGTTCTCCCCCTCCCTTATGCGGCGACGCCCAGCGCCTCGAGGTGCGCCTTGAGCTGTCTGCTGCGCGTCATGCCGACGTAGGCGCCGATGAACAGGCATACGGCGGACAGGACCAGATAGGCAACACAGCGGGTAAACTGCGCCGTCTCCATGACGGTGACGGCCTGCTCCTGGATGGTGACCGTGGCGGCGTGGGCTTTCACCGGGTAGATGAAGATGCGGGCGAGCTGGCCGAGGCCGAGCGCGATCATCACATAAGAGTAGCCGATCTTGTAGTTCTTGATGCCCTCGGAGCAGAGGAAGGCCGCGAGCAGGAAGATCAGGTTATACAGGATCGACGCGCCCATCAGGATGTTGTAGTACCAGGAACCGACATTGGACTCATAGATGCTGATAAAGAAAATCACGTCGAACAGGATGGACAGCAGCGCAAGGCCGGAGGCCATGCTGTTCTTGGTATAGCGCATGCGGTCAAGCCGCACGGTTTTCTCATCGTTCATGCCGTCGCCCCCTTTCCGGCCGCGAGGAGCCGTTTCTCTTCCTTCATCAGGCTGATCTTCCAGACGGTGCAGGCCACGAGGCCCAGCGACACAAGGATGGCGAAAGCGAAGACCGCGTAGTGGATATCGAACCAGAAGGTCGACTCGGTATAGGCGGTTTTCCACAGCTCCGCGTGGGCCTTGAGCGCCGCGAAATCCACGCGCAGGAAGCGCTCCTTGAAGGCTTCGATATAATAGTGAGAATCAAACGCGAGGTAGCAGTTTGCCGCGGCAAAGGCGCACACGGCGATGTAGTTGCCGATGTAATAGCGGCGGCGGATATGCGTGTTCGTGATGAACAGCAGGCACGCAAGCAGGATCATGCCGATGGACCAGTGCAGAAAATAGGAGTTCCATGCCTGCATGTTGTAATAGACGATGGAGCCGGGCACGTCGGTCTGGTTGAGGTCGGCGGGGTTGCGCATCGTCGAATACAGGGTGTCGTACAGATCGGTCATGATGCCGAGGGCGTAGAGGAAGATAATTACACTCGAGACAAGCGCCAGAAAGCAAAGGATCTTTTGCAGTTTCAACTGTTTTTTATACATGTTAGCCTCCCTGCTTCGGCCCCGGGCACGAGGGGGAAGCCGCCCCCTCCGTGCCGGGCCCTGAAATTCCGGGTTTGTTTGGGATCAAAGACCGCTTGCTCGATCAGCCGAGGGTCTTGTAATAGCCGAGCAGACGGTTCCAGGCGTCGGTCTTGAGCGCCAGGTACTGCTTGCCGCCCCACTCGTCCGCGACCTTGGAGGCGGAGGCGTCCGCGCTGCCCATGCCCTCCTCGGCGTAGCCGGAGACGATCTGGTTGACGAAGAGGTTCTCGCCGTCCTTGTTCTGGGAGAATCTGCCGTTGGGCGTGAGCTGGGTGTAGGTGTTGATCATGTCATTCTCGGCCTTGGTGGTGGGCAGGACGGTCGGGACGGACATGTACCAGGGGTTGTCGGTCACGGCGAGGATGGGGTGCTTGATGGTGCCGAGGGCGATCGCGTTGGAGATGTAGCCCGCGCCCTCGCGGCCGACGTCGGTGGTGCACTGGAACTCAAAGGCCTGGCTCTTGGCAAAGCTCAGCGTGGAGCCGAGGTACTGGCGCGCGTAGTTGGTGTAGTTGCCGCTGGCCTTCTCCCAGAGCTCGGCGCGGGTGGCGTCGGCGATCTCGGGCATCTCCTGGCCGTTGAACATGAAGGTCACATAGCTGCCGTCGGGATTGGTCTTGATGAAGGCGTCGGGGCCGTAGCTCATCAGGATCATGCCCTCGGGAGAGTAAGCGTAGTCGATGATCTTGAGCGCGGCGTACAGCTTGTCGTCATTGCCCTTGACACCGGCGGCGGAGATGCCCCAGCCGTCAACCTTGACGGAGCGCCAGGACTCGGTAAAGCGCATGTAGCGGCCGCCCTCGGTGCCGTCCATCCAGCGGGCCACGGGGACCATGACGGCCATGTATTTCTCGCCGTCCTGGAGCTTGCCCTGGCTGGGGTCGTTGAGCAGGGTCTGGGTCTGGTTGTAGTCGTAGTGCATGAAGCCGGAGTCGTTCTCGAGGTACTGGGCGGTCTTGCCGTCGGCGTTGTTCATGAAGTTGACGGAGATCAGGCCCTCCTTGCCCATGGCAGTCATGCGCTCGAGCGCCTTGTAGGTGTCGGGATTCTGGCGGGCGTCCTTCAGAGAACCGTCCACGTCAAAGTAGAGGTAATCCTGGCGGGACTCGAGGCCGCGGATGCCGAAGAGGTGGCCGGCGAAGCGCATCACGTCGACGCGGCGCTGGTTGTTGTTGTCCTCACGGGAGAACAGGCCCTGGATGGAGTCGGTGCCGTTGAGGGTCTGGGGGTTGGCGACCACGCAGCGCAGCAGCGCGACGAGTTCGTCCGCGTCCCACGCGGCGTTCTGGCCGATGAAGAGATTGGAGCGCTCGGTTCCGTAATAGCCGTTGTAGGCCTTGTCGATGTACTCACGGAGCATGTTGACAGCGGTCACGCCGTCGATGGAGCCGGCCTCGTTCATCTTCGCGACGATGTTGCCGGCGGCGTCATAGTCCTTCGCGATGGTCTCGACAGCGGTGCCGTCGGGGGTGACGACGTCGATCTCGATCTTGCCGGAGGTGGGCATGTAGGGCTCGTAGACGGGGGCGGCGGTATCATTGCACTTGTCGGCGGTGAACTCGCCCTCGCCGTCAAGGAGCTTCTGCACCATGTCGGTACGCATGAGGGGCATGCGCTCAATATCGTTGACGCCGTCAAAGTAGGGGCTGAAGTAGATGGCGCCGGTGTTGGTGTTGCCGGTGATGGAGAGGCGGACGATGGGGTTGGACTCGAGATAGGCCTTGAAGTTCGGCATCATATCCAGGTACTCGCCGATGTTCACGACGACGCCCTGCTCGCCGTACTCGGTGAGCTTTGCGGCGGTGCCGGAGACCATGTCCACGTCACCCATGCGCTCTTTCCAGTAGTCAAACTCGTTGGTGGCGGTGTTGCCCTGGTACTTGTCCTCGAACTTGATGTTGAGGCGCTTCTCAACCTCGACCCAGGTGGGCTTGAGGTCGCCCGCGTGGTAGGTCACACCGTCGGCCAGGGTGATGCCCTCGCCCGCGACCTCGGCGTCAAGGCTCAGGCCGGTCTTGGTGGAGTTGTAGCCCGTGGCCATGCGCAGCGTGGTGCCGGGGGCGTAAGTCAGCTCTTTGGCCGCGGCGGGCGCCTCGGCGGCGGGAGCCTCCGCAGCAGGAGCGGCGGCAGCGGGCGCCTCGGTGGCGGCAGGCTGAGAGAACTGGTCAATGTCGATCTTCTTGCCGCAGCCGCCGAGCAGGCCAGCGAACATCACGAGGGTCAGCAGCAGCGCGATCACGGTTTTGCTTCTTTTCATGGATATCCTCCTCAAATAATACTTCTTATGTTTTACCGGAAACCGGTTAAAGTTCTTATTCCTTCACGCCGCCGACGTTGGTGCCCTTGGCGAAGTACTTCTGGATGAAGGGATAGATGATCAGGATCGGGACGATGGAGCAGACGATCAGCGCGTAGATGACGGAGTCGGAGGCGTAGGGCTGGTTCCAGCCGGCCATGGCCTCGGCGTCCGTGAACTCCTCCAGACGCAGACGGATGAAGACCTGCAGCGGGTGCTCGTTGGAGTTGGAGATCATCTGGCGCGCCCAGAAGTAGCCGTTCCAGCGGGAGATGCCGAAGAACAGGGCGACGGTGGCGATGGTGGACTTGCACATGGGCAGGTAGACCTTGGTCAGCACCTGGAACTCGCTCGCCCCATCGACGATGGCGGCCTCCTCGATCTCGCTGGGGACGCCCTCGAAGGCGTTGCGCAGGAGGATGATGTTCATGGCGGCCATGCCCATCGCGATGACGACGAGCCACTTGTCGTCCATGATGCCGATGGCGTTGAAGACCTGCTTGGTGTCCAGGTAGTTGAGATACTGCGGCACGATGCCGGCGGCAAACCACATGGTGAACACCAGGAAGAAGTTGAAGAACTTCCGGAACAGCAGGCGTTTCTTGCTCAGGGCGTAGGCGCCGAGAATGGAGTAGAACAGGGCCCAAACCGTGCCGTAGAAGGTGACGAAGAGGGTGTTCGAGTAGGCGTTCCAGAACATGTTGTCGTTGAACATGCGCTTGAAGGCGTCGAACTGGATATCCTTCGGGAAGAGGACGATCTGGCCGTAGTCAACGGCGGCGCGGCCGGAGATCGCGGCGGAGATCGCGTAGACGAAGGGGTAGAGGCAGGCCAGCGCGAAGATAGTGAGCAGGGTGTAGCTGATGATCTTGAAGATCAGCTCGGACACTTCCAGCTTTCTTTTCATTGCCGTCCCCTCCTATCAGTAGAGTGAAACATCCGACGCCTTGCGCGCGATGGTGTTGGCGCCGATGACCAGCAGCATGCCGACCACGTTGTTCATCATCTCAGCCGCGGAGGCGATGCCCTTGGCCGCGCCCGCGAGACCGTAGCGCTGGGCAAAGGTGGAGACCACGTCGGCCGTCACATAGGTGTTGGTGTTGTAGAGAAGCAGGACCTTCTCATAGCCGATGTTGAGCAGCGAGCCGATACGGGTGATGAGCATGATGACGATGGTGGACAGGATGCTCGGCAGGACCACATAGCGCATCTGGGCCCACTTGCCCGCGCCGTCGATCTGCGCCGCCTCATAGCTTGTGGGGGAGATGGCGATGATCGCGGCGAAGAAGACGATGCTGTCATAGCCCGCGCTCTCCCAGATGCCGCTGATGATATAGATCGGCCGGAAGAACGCCGGGTTATTGAGCATGCCCGCGTTTGCCACATCCTGACTAATCCAGCCGAGCCTGGCAAGCGCCTGGGACACGATGCCCATCCCGCTTGTCAGCGACCCCTGCTTGACCAGCATCACGACCAGGGAGGTCATAACGACCGTGGACATGAACTTCGGCAGGTAGGTCAGCACCTGATAGACGCTGCGGGCGATGTTGGACTTGATCTCATTGAAGAACAGGGCCAGGATGATCGGCATGGGGAAGCCGAAGCACAGGCCGTAGAAGCTGAGGATGAAGGTGTTGCGCATGGCGCGCCAGAACTCGGCGGACAGATCGTCCCCGCCGATGAGCAGGCGCTTGAAGTACGAGAAGCCGGAGAAGAGCTGTTCCGAAACGGGCAGCACCTCGTCCGATACCTTGAAGCAGCCCAGCAGCTCGTACATGGGGAAGTAACGCCAGAACAGGAATACCAAGAGCATGGGGATCAGCATGAGGTAGAGCCGCCAGTCCTTCAGGATAGAGCGACCGACGTGCAGCCAGTAGTGCTTCTCCACGTCGTCGCGGACGGCCTGTTCCGGGCTCTCGCGGTACAGGCCCGACACCTCGTCGTAGATGAGAAAATCTGCCGCTTTTGCTTTCATCAAAATCCTCCTTTTTCCTCTTTGTGAATGCGCAGAAGATAGTGCTTTTGATCTTCAAGGATTCCATCCGCCCGCCGCGCGATCCAGAGGATCAGCCCGGTGAAGAGGAGGGAAAGCGTGTCCGTGGTAAAAAAGCCGAGGGCATTGCGGGGCGAGGCGCCGAAGGCCATGGCGAGCAGCATGCGCCCGAGCTGCATCAGCAGAAGCGCCGCGAGGCCGAAGCACACGCTCAAAAAAGCGTCGCTCCGGATTTTCTCTCCGCCGAGCCTGCGCAAAGGCAGCAGCATCAGCAGGGAGAGGAGGTTTCCGCCCGCGTAGATCAGGAGCTGTTTCCCGCTTCCGTGGGAGGCGATGGCGAAGACGAGGCCGCCCAGGGCCGCATGGATGGCTGCCCAGGGCCCCCAGCGCAGCATCACGATCGCCGTCAGCGCGCCGACGAGCGAGACGGTGTAGAGCTGATCGGGAAACCAGCGCGTGGCAGCGGTGACGAGCAGCCACTCCGACACGCACAGCATCGCCGCGAAGAGCGCAAGGTCGATGGCGCGGTATTGCCGAAAACTGATTCGTCGTTTCATGACGTTCCTTCAAGTTGGTTTTGTTTGTTTTTTCCGTATTACATGGGTCTGTCCCTATTGTCAGTTCCATTTTACCAGCTTCTCTCCGCTTCCGACATGTCTTCGGCGGAGAACTTGCATGGACAAAACAGGCCCCTTTGGCAAATGCGTTGCCCCTCCCCTGTCATCGTGCTATAATCCGTTCGAGCTCCGCAGCCGTCTTCTTTATTTAAAGTAAACGAAAAATTTTCGTTTACTTTAAATAAGATTTGATGCCGTTTTTCTCGCCCCTGGCGGGGCAACCGAAAGACACGGCAATATCGTAAACGCAATTTTCAATTTCGTTTACGATATATAAAAGACAGGCTTCTGCGGAGAAAAGAGAGAAGGGATTTTTCTTATGCGTGAGATTTTCGTTCGGCAGGGAGAGGATCTGCAGGCCGTGATCGACGGCTGCGAGCCCGGCGGCGTCATCCGCCTTGAACCCGGCGTGTGGCGGCAGAAGCTGACGATCCGCACCCCGGGTCTGCGCCTGGTCGGGGCAGGCCGCGACATGAGCGTGCTGATTTGGGACGACTACGCCAAAAAGCCGGACGCCGAGGGCCGCGAGTACAACACCTTCCGCACCTGGACGCTGGCGGTCTGCGCCGACGGCGTTTCCATGGCGGATCTTGCGATCGTCAACGACGCGCTCAATCCCGCCGAGAAGGGCCAGGAGGTCGCGCTGAGCGTTTACGGCGACTGCTTTTCGATGGAGCGCTGCCTGCTGCGCTCGACCCAGGACACGCTCTTCCTCGGTCCCCTGCCGAAGGATCTGATCGAGCGCTATGACGGCTTTCTCCCGGACGAGCTGCGGCAGGACCGTCTGCTGTGCCAGCGCTTTACGGACTGCCGGATCGAGGGCTCGGTCGATTTCATCTTTGGCTGCGGCGAGGCGCTGTTTAAAAACTGCGAGATCGTCTCCGTTTTTGACGGGCGCGATCACGGCTATGTGGCGGCGCCCGCGCACGCGCTCGAACAGCGGGAGGGCTTCACGTTCCGGCGCTGCGCCTTTCTGCGGGGCGAGGGCGTCGCGGACAGCTCCGTCTTTCTGGCAAGGCCCTGGCGCGACTATGGGCTTGCCCGCTTTGAGGACTGCCGCTGCGAGGCGCACATCAAGCCCGAGGGCTTCAATCCCTGGCGGGATTCCGGCCGCGACCGCACGGCAAGGTTTTTTGAAACGCCCGCCGTGCCCGGCCGGGTCGCATGGTGCAACAGGATAGGTGAACCGTGACGTTACACGCTCCGGTACAGCGTTTCGATAAACTCTTTTGACTGTACGGCGTTGTCGTTCGTGGTGTTTTCCAGCGTCGCCTGGATCCAGGGCTTTCGGGCCTTGATAAAGCGGAGGATCTCCGTATAGTCCATCTCCCCTGTTCCGGCCGCGACGCTGACGAGTCTGCCGTCCGCGCGGACGAAGTCCTTCAGATGCACCATGGCGATGTGATCGCAGAGCTTGTCCATCGCCTCCCCGATCACTTGATCGCGGGCATCGACATTCTCCATGCCGAGCAGGTTCACGGGGTCAAAGATGATACGCAGGTTTGGGCTCTTCATCCCCTCGATCACCTCGAGGGCCCGGTCGGCATTATAGACGATATGGTTCCACACCGGCTCGATGGCGAACATGACGCCGAACTTCTCAGCCTGTTCCAGCACCGGCTCCAGGTTCCACATGAAGGTGCGCAGCGCCTCGGGGCTGTGGGTGTTGGCGTCGAGCTGATAGGCCGCGTTCGGCGCGCCGGTCTCCGTGCCGACCATGCCGATGCCCGCGAGAGCCGCCACACGCAGAGAGCCGATATAGCGCGACTGAAAGTCTTTGATCTTTGCGGCGTCCGGGTGGGCCAGGTTCAGATAACAGCCCAGCACCGCCACATCCAGCTCCCGCTCCCGGAACACGCGCCGCACATAGGCGGCGAGCCCCTCCGTCAGCGCGGCGCCGTCGAAGCTGACGCCGGAGATACATTTGGAAAGCGCCAGATGAACGCAGCGAAAGCCCTCCGCCCGTGCCTTTTCGGCCCTGGCCTCAAGCGTCCGCTCCGCCTCCGGCGCTGACGTGTTTACATCGTGCAAACGGATACCAAGCTGCATGTCTCGTCCTCCTTCTCCAAAACGGCAGACGTATTTTGTTCATTGTGCTCTAATCCAGATGCATGGCTCCTTCTATTTATCGTGTATTTTACATGATCCCAGCTCTATTTAATACAGATTATCCACGACCATTCTTTGATTTTACTGATTTTCCAACATACAGACAAGGAGGCGGGCAGACATGCTGCATGAAGTTCGGACCGTGAGCGGCGAAATCACACGGGTACACGCGGATCGCCAGATGCGCGAGGCGGGCTGTGTGATGAGCACGCATCACTGTCACCCCTATTTTGAGCTTGGATACATCGAGCACGGCTCCTGCCGGTATTTTATCGACGATACGATGTACGATCTCCACGACGGGGATTTTCTGCTGATTCCGCCCCAGGTCCTCCATTTCACACGCTATCTGTTCGGCTCCTGTCTGCGCTGCGGCGTGTATTTCCGGCGCGAGGATCTCAGCGGCGAGCTTATCTCTCATTTTGAAGGCGGCGAGGCTTTTCTCTCCCAGATGCGCATCTGGCAGGTGCCGACCGATTACAGGCGAGAAATTGGCCGTCTCACGGCGCGCATGGCCGAGGAGGAGCGCAGCCCCGACGAGCGGTCGGCTCTCATGCTCCGTCTCCGCCTTCAGGAGCTTCTGTTGCTGTGCAGCCGCGTCTGCCATCTTCTGGAAGACAGCCCCGCCGACATCCACACCACGGACCGCCAGGTGCTGTCCGCCGCCCGCTTTATCAACGAGCATTTCCGCCAGCAGATCAGCGCGCCGGACATCGCGGCGGCCTCCGGCTTCAGCCCGAACTATCTCAGCCGCAAATTCCGCGAGGCCGCCGGTATCGGCGTGCACGACTATCTGGTCTTCATCCGCCTGCGCAGCGCCGCCTTTGAGCTGCTGTCCACCGACGACAGCGTGACGGACATCGCGCTTCGCAGCGGCTTTTCGGACAGCAATTATTTTAAGGACGCTTTTAAGAAGAAATACGGCGTCACGCCGCGGGAGTACAGGAAAAACCGCAGCACATGACAGAGGCGATTTTATGGCAATCAAAGCAGAACTTAACAGCAGAGACCGGTCCTTTCTGGACATGAGTCTGAACGCGCCGATGTGGAAGGTGGTTCTCTACATCGGAACTCCCCTCGCGCTTTATCAGGGGCTTGCGATCGTGTTTACGATCCTCGACACGATGATGGCGTCGCATATCAGTAAGGAGTCCGTCTCCGCGGTCGCCTATCTCGCGCAGGTGAATCTGATCCTGTCCTCCGTGGGCGGCGGTCTCGCGGTCGGAGCGGGCATCCAGATCAGCCGCGCCTACGGCGAGGGCGATCTTACGCTGGTGCGTCGGCGTGTGAGCACGCTCTACGCGCTCAGTCTCGCCCTGGGGCTGCTGATCCTCCTCTCCATTCTCCCCTTCACCGGGCGCTTTCTGCGCCTGGCCGGGACGCCGGAGGAGCTCATCGCCGTGGGCGAGGAATTTTTTACGATCCAGCTTTTCGTGATGGTCGTGAACTTTCTCAACAGCGTCTATATCGCGGTGGAGCGCGCCCGCGGCAACGCGAGGCGCATCTTTGTCCTCAACATCGCCGTGATCCTCGTCAAGCTCTCGCTCACAGCGTACTTTGTCTATGTGCTGGGCGGCGGGCTGAATATGATCGCCGTGGCCTCCCTCGCCTCGGAGCTGACCATGTTCGTCTTCGCCATCCGTTTCAGTCTCGTCGGGGACAACGCCTTCAGCTTCTCGGTGCGGGCAGTCTCCTCCGAGCGCCGCGTCGCCCCGCCGATGATCCGCCAGTCTCTGCCGGTCATCGCCGAGAAGGCGCTCTTCGCCTTCGGCAAGACCATCGTCAACTCCATGTGTACGCTCTACGGCCCGCTGATGGTGGGGGCGATGGGCGTGTCCAACAATCTCGGCGGCATCACCACGAATCCGCAGAACGGCTTTGAGCAGGGCAGCGCCGCCATTATCAGCCAGAACTTCGGCGCGGGCCGGTTCCGGCGCGTGCTGGAGGCGTTTTACGCCACCGCGGCGTTCAGTATGCTGCTCGGGGCCGTGATCTCCGGGCTCGAGCTGTGGCAGCTCGACTTCCTGTCCGGCCTGTTTGACGGCGGAAGCGAGGACTTTCGCCGCATGATCGTCATGGTCTACCGCTATGAGGTCTGGGGCGCGGTGCCGCTGGGTCTCAACGCCGCGGTGATGGCCCTGCTCTACGGTCTGGGAAAGACCCGCCTCACGCTCATTCTGAATTTCTCGCGCGTCTTTGTCTTCCGTATCCCGCTCTTCTGGTTTTTGCAGCACTGTACCGACGTGGGGGAAAAGAGCGTCGGCATCGTGATGATGGTCAGCAACATCTCCGTCGCCGTCGCCGCCGCCCTGGCCGCCGCCGTGGTGATCCGCCGCTTCCGGCGCGACTATCCGGAAAAGAGTGAGACTGAAAACATTGAAAATGCCTGACGGCGCTTGTAATTCTGTTTTTCTTCTGATAAAATCGTAACACAAAGCAGAAGGAGGGGCGGCCCATGTATACATCCGAATATCTTTCCCGCTATCCGTTCTTTTCGGATTTGCTGGAGAACATGTCCCTCCCGTCCATCCACGACTCTCTGACAGGGCTCATCGCCCGCCCCTTTATCCTCCGTTTCATCCAGGCGCTCATTGCGGAGGGCCGCCCCTTCGCCGCGGCCATTGTCGATCTGGACAATTTCAAGAGCATCAACGACAACTACGGCCACCGCACCGGCGACGAGATGCTCAGCCGCGTCGCCGCCGATCTCACGCGCTATGTCGGAGAGCGCGGCGTCGTCGGGCGCTACGGCGGGGACGAGTTTCTGTTTGTATATTTTGGCCGCCTGGATTACGACAGCGTTCACGCCTTTCTCGACGCCATGTTCTTTGACGGGGACGTTTTCCGGCGCGACCGGCTGATCCGGGGCAGAACCATCTTCTCCACCGCCACCGTCGGCTGCGCCGTCTATCCCAAGGACGCCGGCAGCTTTGACGAGCTCTTCGCCCTGATCGACAAGCTGCTCTACCGGGGCAAATCCAAGGGCCGCAACTGTTTTATCCTCTATGTGCCCGCCAAGCACGATCGTCTTGAGATACCGTCTCTTGCCAGGCGCAACCTCTACGATACCTTCCGGGCCATGGGCCAGAGCTTTGACGGCGGCGCCGACATTTGGGAAAAGCTGCGCCTGTCCTTCGTCCCCATTCGGGAAAACCTGCGCATGTACGGCTTATTCCATATCGATGCGGAAAACCGTCTCTTTGACGCGCAGAGCGGAGAAGAGCTCGCCCGCATTGAGCCGCCCGAAGCGCTGATCCGCAACGGGCTTTTCGCCGCGTGCGGGCTTGATGAGCTGTCGCGCTGCTGTCCGAGCTTCAGCGCCATACTCGCGGGTCTCGGCTTTGACTCCGTCCTTCTCTCCGAGCTCTCCTGCGCCGGTGAGTCCTTCGGCTTTCTCGCCTTCTGTCCGGAGGTTCACACCCTGCACATCTGGCAGGAGCATGAGTGCGCCGCCGCCTTCTTCCTCTCACACATGCTTGCGCGGGAGCTGGCGTCAGACCGTATATCCCCTCTCTGATCGTCGGCCGCAGCGCTTCCCCGCCTTCCGTTTTTGCCCGTGCCGGAGCCCGGAGCGGAAGCGGACGCAGACATATTCCGTATGTTTATCGAATGATTTCAAGTCAGCGTTACGCTTCTTAAGATCTCTTAATAATTGCCTGATTCCCGGTCTTTTTTCAGAAACCGCCCCTATTTGCTGTTATAAGTATTAAAATCTAAAGAACTCTTAAACCGCTCACCGTTATGTGGACAAATGGCAAAAGCTGTGCTATACTACAGCCATCCTGATGAAGGAAAAAAAACAAAAAGGAGATTACAAACATGTCTGATATTACCAAGCTCAACGACGAAGCAATGGATAGCGTTTCCGGCGGCAAGGGTGCTGACGGCCCCTCCTGGGTTGACGGCGGCGCGAC
This sequence comes from uncultured Eubacteriales bacterium, assembly GCA_900319695.1. Lineage (GTDB taxonomy): Bacteria > Bacillota > Clostridia > Oscillospirales > Oscillospiraceae > Limivicinus. The sequence goes on along the minus strand of ONPN01000021.1, from coordinate 7,702 downwards.
CTACTACCGCATCGTTCGCGGCGACACCCTCTCCCAGATCGCTCAGAGATTCGGCACCAACGCTTACGCCATTCAGTCCCTGAACAGCCAGCTCATCAAGAACATCGACGTTATCAAGGAAGGCTGGGTCATCCGCATTCGCTGATCGCTTAAGTCTCCAAATAAAACGGCACGGTCTTCGGACTGTGCCGTTTTATTGTTGTATCGTAGCGTCGGCGGTGATATAATAAAGCAGCTTGATAGGGAGGGATAGCGATGAAAACGGCGCTTATCATGGAGGGCGGCGCGATGCGCGGGCTGTTCTCCTGCGGCGTGCTCGACGTGTTTCTGGAAAACGATATTCGCTTTGACGCCGCGGCGGGCATCTCGGCGGGGGCTGTGTTCGGCTGCAACTTCAAATCCCGCCAGCACGGGCGTCCGCTGCGCTACAACAAGCGCTACTGCCGCGATCCGCGCTATTGCAGCTTCCGCTCCCTGCTGAAAACCGGCGATCTCTACGGGGCCGACTTCTGCTACCGGGAGCTGCCGGACGTGCTGGACCCCTTCGACCGCAGAGCTTTCCGCGATAACCCCATGGACTTCTACATTGGCGCGGCCGACATTGAAAGCGGCGAGGTCGTCTATCACCGCTGTACCGACGGCGGGGCGCTGGACATGGACTGGATGCGGGCCTCCGCCTCCATGCCTGCGGTGTCGCGCCCGGTGGAGATCGGCGGCCGCCTGTATCTCGACGGCGGCATGGTGGACGCCCTCCCCTACCGCTATATGCGGGAGCTGGGCTATAACCGCAACGTGCTCCTTCTGACCCAGCCCAGGGGCTATCGCAAGACCCGCGCGGAGGCCATGCCGCTCATGCGCCTCGCCCTGCGCAAGTACCCGAAGGCCATCGAGGCCATGTCCCTGCGGCATGAGCAGTACAACCGCCTGATGGATGAGATCGACCGGGACGAGACGGCGGGCAAAATCCTGGTGCTGCGCCCGCCTGAGCCCTTGGGCGTCTCCCGCACGGAGAAGGACCCGGAGGAGCTGGAGCGGGTCTACCAGATCGGACGGCGCGAGGGGCTGCGGCGGCTCGGGGAGATTCAGATGTTTTTGAAAACGCCAGATCACATATAGGAGGTACGGTCATGTTTGAAAAGCTGTTTGAAAAGCGCGTGTATATTTTTCAAAAGCGCGACCGCGAGACCTGGGAGCAGATCAGGGACGCGCTGAAAGAGGCGGGGCTTGCCAGTATGCGCTCCGGCCACTATCTGCAGGAGACCGTCATGGGCGGGGGCTGCGGCGCAAAGCTCGACCCGCGAAACTTCGGCGGTCACGGCACCATCGACCGGGACATCTACTGGGTCAAGGTCGCCGAGGACGATGTGGACAGGGCGAAGGAGATTCTGCGCCAAAACGGCCTCGTCCCCGTGGTGGAGGAGGATGTATTGCTCGACGCCGCCCTGCGCAAAAGGCCGAAGGAGGACTATTTTGGCAAGTGATACTGTTTCTTGATTATATTCTTTATTCAAGAAACAGTATTAGAACGTGGGTCGCCGGGTGCGCGAAAGCGAAAACCTTCGGATACGCAATTATCCGAAGGTTTTCGTTATTTTCGCATTTACTTTGCGATGCCGTATTCCTCCGCGAGCTTGCGGAAGGTGGGCAGGGAGCGCTCGATCGTGGCGCGGCTGACGCAGTAGGCCAGACGGACGTAGCCCGGGGTGCCGAAGCTGTCGCCGGGGACGACGAGGAGATTGTCCTTCATGGCCCGGCGGCAGAAGGCCGTCGCGTCCGGCTCGGGCGTCTTCATAAAGAGATAGAAGGCCCCGTCCGGGTGGACGCAGGTGTAGCCCATCCCGGTAAGCGAGCCGTAGAGGAGGTCTCGGTTGCCCTTGTAGACGGAGATGTCGCTGGTCTCGCCCAGGCAGTCGATCGCGACGCGCTGCCACATGCTCGACACGCAGATATAGCCGAAGGCGCGGATGGTGGCCATGGCGGCGGAATAAATGTCGTCGTAGTCGTCCAGCTCCGGCGGCAGGGCCATGAAGCCCACGCGCTCGCCCGGCAGGGACATGGACTTGCTGAACGAGTAGCAGTAGATCGTGTTCTTGTAGATCGACGGGAGATAGACGACTTCCTGCCCGTCGTACACCAGCTCGCGGTACGGCTCGTCCGCGAGGATGTAGATGGGGTGGCCGTACTCCAGCTGCTTGCGCTCGAGAAGCCGCGCCAGCCCCTCCAGTCCCTCACGCTTGAGCACGACGCCGGAGGGGTTGTTCGGGGAGTTGATGATGAGCATCATCGTGTCGCTCGTCAGCGCCTTCTCCGCCGCGTCCAGGTCGAGCTGGAAGGTATCGGGATCGGTCGGGCACTCGGTAAGTCCCTCGCCGTAGGCGTCGGCATAGTATTTATAATCCATGAAATAGGGCGTAAAGGTCATGGCCCGGCCGCCGCCGGAGAGCAGGACGCGGGTCATTGCGGCAAGGCAGGTGGAGGTGCCGCAGGTGATGATGACATCCTGCGCGCGGTAGTTCACGCCGAAGGTTTTGGTCAGATAGGCCGCCGCCTTTGCGCGCACCTCGGGCAGGCCCGCCGCCGGGGCGTAGGTATAGAGCTGGGCCGCGGGTATGCTCGCCCTCAGCTCGTCCATTTTCTCGGCCACGCAGGGCGGCGGGTCAATGCTCGGCGAGCCGATGGTGAAATTATATACGTTCTCCGGTCCCACGATTTTGGCCTGCTCCGCGCCGTACTCCGCGATCTCGCGGATGATGTTGCCGCTGCGTCCGCACGCGACAAGCTGTTGATCGATCATCACTGGTCACTCCTTTTTTGGTCTGTCCGCGCCGCTGGTTCCGCGGATATGCTGTATTTTATACCAGGAATCCCGGCATTGCAAGTATGGCTTTCCGAATCATACCCCATTCCGCCCCGTGTCATCACGGAAAAACCGCCCTGCATCTTTCAGCAGAGCGGTTTTGCTTTTTACTTTTTGTACCCGGTGGCAAAGTCCACGACGTTGCGCAGCTCCTCGCCCTTGAGGAAGGCCGCGAGGTTGTTCGCCGCGATGTCGATGATGCGCTCGAAGGTCTCCGGCAGGTGGAAGCCGCCCGAGATATGCGGGGTGATGACGAGATTGTCCAGCGCCCAGAGGGGGCTGTCGGCGGGCAGGGGCTCCACCTCGGCCACGTCCATGGCGGCGGCCTGGATCTTGTTCTCCGAGAGGGCGCGGTACAACACCTCGGACGAGACGGCGTTGCCGCGGCCGCAGTTGATAAAGAGCGCCGTGTCCTTCATCTTGTCAAAGCTCTCGTCGGTGTAGATGTAGCGGGTGGCGGCAGTGTTCGGCAGGACGGACATGATGACGTCCGCGCGGGGCAGGACGGTGTCGAGATCCTGGGTCATAACCAGCTCATCCACGCAGTCGGGCTTGTTGGTGGCGCGGCGCTTGACGCCGATGACCGTCGCTCCCATGGCCTTGACCATGCGGGCGTAGGACTGGCCGATGTCGCCGAGGCCGACGACCGCGACCGTGCAGTCGGACAGCGACGAGACGGTGCCGTGATCGCTCCAGACAGCCTTTTTCTGCTCGTCCCGGTAGAGATAGAGCTTCTTCATCAGCATGAGGGTGAGGGCGAAGGCGTGTTCGGCCACGGCCTTGTTGTAGGCGCCGGTGGCATTGGTGAGCACGGTCTTCTTGTTCAGCACGCCGGGGACGATATAGGCGTCGGTTCCGGCGGACTCGAGCTGGAGCCATTCGAGCTTTTCGGACGCCTCGATCAGCGCGGCGTTGGGCTGGCCGATGATAACGTTCGCCGCCTGAATCTGCTCCCTGGTCACGTCCTTCGGGCTGCTGTAGACAAACTCGCAGCCTGCGCCAGCGGCCTCCAATTTTGCCTTGTGTCTCGCCTCAACGGGGCTCAGTACCAGTACAGTTTTTTTCACGTCAGTATTCTCCTGTCACAGTTAGATTTTTAGTCGTTTTCGGTTCGGCGAGGGTCCGCGTCGATCAGGCTCTGCATCTCGGTCCAGAGTCCGTCCAGGCAGTCGACGGTTTTGCAGTAGAGGGCGTACTTCCGGTCGTAGACAGCGGCGCGCTGTTCGTCCGGCTCAAAGCGGCGGGAGACCGCCGTCATTCCCTCCACCGCCGACCGCAGATCGGGGTACTCCCCCGTCGCGACCGCCGCGGCCACCGCGCAGCCGAGAGCGCCGGTCTCATTGGCCTCCACGGTTTCCACCGGCAGCTGCATCACGTCGGCGAACATCTGCGCCCAGACCTCAGACCTCGCAGCGCCGCCCGCGAGGCGTATGCACTGCGGCTTTTCCGCCCGGCTTTTCAGCAGGCGCTCCAGGTGCATACGGTGGCAGAAGGCGATGCCCTCATAGACGCTTCTCGCCATATGGCGGCGCGTGTGGCTGAGGGACAGGCCGACGAAGCTGCCCTTCGCGTTCGGGTGGACGTTCGACGCCATGAGGAAGGGCAGAAAGACCGGCACAAATTCCTCCGGCGCGATCTCCCCCACCCAGCGGTTGAGGAGCTCATAGATGCTCTCCCCCGCCGCCCTGGCCTCCCTGCTCAGCTCCGGCAGCAGCTCGCGGATAAACCACTCGTTGTTGCCTGCCGAGGTGGGGCTTGACTCCTCGATGAGGTAGTATTCCGGCAGGCAGAAGAGGGAGTTCATCAGCACGCTCCCGTCCGTGACGGGGCTTTCGCGCACATACTCGTTGATGCTCCAGGTCCCGGCGATCATGCAGATGCGCGTCGGGTCCGTCACGCCCACCGCAAGCGCGCAGGCGTTGATGTCGAACATGCCGCCGATGACCGGGGTGCCGGGCAGAAGGCCGCAGCGGGCGGCTGCCTCCTCGCTCACCGCGCCGCAGATCTCGGTCGCGCGGCAGAGGGGCGGCAGGGCGCTCCCGATCTCCTCCAGCCCGAAAAGTTTTAATAACTCGCTGTCATACGCGCGGGTGTGCAGATTCATGAGGTTTGCCCCGGAGCAGTCGGTGATCTCCGCTTTGGCCTCGCCAGTCAGGCGAAAGCGCACATAGTCCTTGCACTCGAAGACCCATTGGATGTTGTGATAGCTCTCCGGCTCGTTGTCGCGCAGCCAGGCGAGCAGCGACACCGGCTGGCAGGCCAGGATGTGCTGAGCAGTGCGCTCGAAAACCTTCGCCTCCGTGCCGTCCTCGGCCCATTTCTTCGGGTAGGCCCAGGCGCGGTTGTCGGTGGAGATGATGCCGCGGCGGGCGGGTTTTCCGTCCCTGCCCCAGAGGTAGAGGCCCTTGCCGTGGCCCGCGATGCCGAGGCCCGCGACGTCTTTGGGGTCTACGCCAGTCTCTTTTAAGACGCGGGAGATCACCGCGCAGTTGGCGTCCCACATCTCCTCCATGTCCCGCTCCACGAAGCCGGGCTTCGGGGTGATGGAGGCCGTGGCAACGACGGCCTTGCCGATCTCCGTTCCGTTTCGGTCGAACAGCGCCGCCTTGGTGGCGGTGCCGCCGTTATCCAGTCCGATAAAATAATGCATCCCGTGTCTCCTTTATCGGCTCATCTCGACGCCCGAGAGCTCCCAGCAGCGGGTTAAAAACTCGCGCGCGATCTTCTCCTTATGCCAGAGATTGTCGCCCCTGTGGCCCAGCACCTCGATGGAGATCCAGAAGCGGCGGACGCCCGCGGGGGCGTCGAAGGACGCGGCCCGGCGGATGATCTCCGCGCCGATCTCCGGGGTGAGGAAGCCCTCGGTCTGCCAGTCGGGGGCCTCGGCGGGGTCCATGTGCAGGTCGCCGAAGCAGGGGTGGGTAGGATCGTCGATGCAGTCGCACAGATGGATCTGGCTCAGATAGGGCTTTGCCATCTCCAGGGTGTTGAAGAGGCCGAGGCCGCCGAGCTGCTCGTGCGAGCTGTCCCAGTGCAGAAAGAGATTCGGGTGGGCCCCGTGCAGGGGCTTAAACCACTCGACCACCTCGTCCATCGGGCCGATCAGCGCTTTCTTGTGGGCGTAACGGTCCAGCGGCTCGATGCTGCAATTCATGCCGAAGGACGCGCAGTAGTCCGCGATTTGGGCGAGGGTATCCGCCTGGGCGGCCATCGCCTCATCGTGGAGGGCGTCGCCGGGATAGGGGCCGCTGGGCACGCCGAAGGTCATATAGCCGCACTCGGCAGCCCAGTCCGCGTGTTTTTTCAGGAAAGCCAGAACCTCCGCGCGGCGCTTGTCGTCCAGGTCGCAGAGGGACATCTTCTGCTCGTTGAGGAAGGGGGCGACAAAGGTGATCGCGGTCAGGCCGCTGTCCGCGAGGATTTTTCTCACCTCGTCCCGGCGATCCTTTGTCGGGAAGGACGGCAGCTCCACGTTGCGGTAAAAGTCCTTGTCGATGATTTTTTGCAGGACGCCGATCAGGCGCTTCTCGTCGTGCAGGTAGGGCATGAACATCTCGAGGATATGCGCGGAGGGATAGAGCTTCTGAGACATGGATTTGTCCTCCTGAGCATGTAATGGATAAAAGGGGAGCTGAGATTGGAACAGCTCCCCTTCTTGGGATTTATGTCAGATCTTCTGGCAGTCGATGATGATCTTGCAGAGGTTGTCGCCGTTGATCATCATGTTGATGGCCTTGTCGATATCGCGCAGCGGGAGAATATCGGTGACCATACGATCCAGATGCAGCTTGCGCCAGTTCTCCTCGACGAAGCGGACGCCGCCCTCGAAGTCCTCCTGGGTGTACAGACGGTTTCCGATCAGGGTGATCTCCTTAAAGGAGACCTTGCCGATGATAAATTCATACTTGTCGCCGGAGAGGTTCAGGCTCATCATCTTGCCGCCGCAGCGGGTCAGATCCGGCATCTGCAGGGTGGCGGACTTGGCGCCGGAGGTGTCGTAGACCATGTCAAAGCCGCCGCCTCCGGTGACCTCGCGCATGAGATCCATCGGGTCGGTCTGGGCGGGGTTGATGGTCTCAATGCCCATGGACTCGACAAACTGGCGTCTGGCCTCGTTGATCTCGGAGATGATGACGCGGCCCGCGCCGTAGGCTTTGGCAAAGATGGCGATGTAGAGACCGACCGCCGCGCCGCCGGAGATGAACACCGTGTCGCCCTTCTGGAGCTGGCTGCGCACCATGACGTGATAGCCGACGGCGAAGGGCTCGCCCAGGATGGCGACCTCATCGGGGAAGTCATCGGGGATGGGGACAATCTTGTCGACGCCGACCTTGGTGTACTCGGCAAAGCCGCCGTCGCGGTGGATGCCCAGCAGCTCCAGGTTTTCGCAGACGTGGCCAAGACCGCGCTTGCAGGCGGAGCAGTGGCCGCAGCTCACCACAGGATTCATCAGGACGCGCTGGCCGAGATGGAGGGGGCCGTCGTAGCCTGCGGGCAGGGTCTCGATGGTGCCGAGGATCTCATGGCAGAGCACGCGGGGAATGGTGGCGGTCATGTGCTTATGGCGGTAGACCACCATGTCGGAGCCGCAGACGCCGCCGTAACGGACCTTGATGAGGGCCTCGTTTTCGTCGGGAGTCGGGACGGGAATATCGGTGAGCTCAAGCTCAAACCAGTCTTTCAAAACTGCCGCTTTCATTTTGCATCAATCCTTTCGGAGTTTAAGGTTGTTTTCCGATATACGCCAGGATGCCGCCGTCGACATAGAGGATGTGGCCGTTGACGAAGTTGGAGGCGTCGGACGCGAGGAAGACCGCGGGGCCCATCAGATCCTCGGGCGTGCCC
>ONPN01000016.1 GCA_900319695.1 uncultured Eubacteriales bacterium | reverse complement strand
GGCCTGCGCGGTGCGCTTGCCGTTGCGGCACTGGAGCATGTAGAGCTTGCCGTTCTCGACGGTGAACTCCATGTCCTGCATGTCGCGGTAGTGATCCTCGAGCAGGGCGCAGACCTTGACGAACTGCTCGTAAGCCTCGGGGAACTTCTCCTCCATCATGGAGATGGGCATCGGGGTGCGGACGCCGGCCACGACGTCCTCGCCCTGGGCGTTGGTGAGGAACTCGCCCATGAGCTTCTTCTCACCGGTGGCGGGGTCGCGGGTGAAGGCGACGCCGGTGCCGGAGTTCTCGTTGAGGTTGCCGAAGACCATCGGCATGACGTTGACGGCGGTGCCCCAGGAATAGGGGATGTCGTTCTGCTGACGGTAGTAGTTGGCGCGGGGGTTGTCCCAGGAACGGAAGACGGCGCGGATGGCCTCCTTGAGCTGGACAACGGGATCGGAGGGGAAGTCCTCGCCGATCTGGTTTTTGTACTCGGCCTTGAACTGCTCGGCCAGCTCCTTGAGGTCGGCGGCAGTGAGGTCGACGTCGTAGGTGACGCCCTTCTCTTCCTTCATCTTGTCGATCAGCTGCTCGAAGTACTTCTTGCCGACCTCCATGACGACGTCGGAGAACATCTGGATAAAGCGGCGGTAGGAGTCATAGACAAAGCGCTCGAACTTGGGATCGGGGTTGCCGGCGATCATGGCTGCGACGACGTCGTCGTTCAGGCCGAGGTTGAGGATGGTGTCCATCATGCCGGGCATGGAGGCGCGGGCGCCGGAGCGGACGGAGACCAGCAGGGGGTTCTGGAGGTCGCCGAACTTTTTGCCGTTGATCTGCTCCATGATCTCGACATTCTTCATGATCTCCGCCATGATGCTGTCGTTGATCTGACGGCCGTCCTCATAGTACTGGGTGCAGGCTTCGGTGGTGATGGTGAAGCCCTGGGGGACGGGCAGGCCGATGTGGCTCATCTCGGCGAGGTTGGCGCCTTTGCCGCCGAGCAGCTCACGCATGCTTGCATTGCCTTCGGAGAAGAGATAAACGTACTTTTTGCTCATGCTGTCTTTCCTTTCCATTTGTAGAAAAAAATATGATTTATTTGAATTGATTACCTCTGTATAGTTTATCACATCAAGGGGTAATTTCGCAATACTTTTTCGTCATGAAAGTGCAATTTGTGCCGCCGCGATTTCATCCGTGATCCGGACAAAGCCCTCGATGTCCAGCGCCTCGCCCCGGACGCGGGGATCATAGCCCAGACGGGTGAGCATTTGCTCAAGCTCCGCCTTGTCAAGGCCGGGGATCTGGGCGCTCAGGGCGTTGACCAGGGTCTTGCGCCGCTGGTTGAAGGCCGCGCGCACCACACGGAAAAGAAGCCCTTCGTCTTTCACCGGCAGGGGCGGAGACAGGCGCCGGGTAAGGCGGATGACGGAGCTTGTCACCTTCGGCTGAGGCACAAAACAGGAGGGCGGCACGTCAAAGAGAAGCTCCGTCTCCATGTACCACTGGACGAAGATGCCGAACGCGCCGTAGTCGGGGCTGCCGGTTCCGGCGCAGATGCGGCGCGCCACCTCGCGCTGGATCATGACGGTGATGTGCTCGAAGCAGCCCGCCCCGATCAGGGCGGTGAGCACCGGCGTCGTGACGTTGTAGGGGAGGTTTGCGCAGACGGCGTACCGCAGGCCGGGCATGTGCGCCTCCATAAGGGCCGGGATGTCCTGCTTGAGCACGTCCCCGTATACGATCTCCACGTTGCCGCAGTCGGCAAGGGTTTCCGCGAGGATCGGCTTGAGGCTCTTGTCCAGCTCCACGCTCAAAACCTTGCCCGCACGTTTGGACAGCTCCCTTGTCAGGCAGCCGACGCCGGGGCCGATCTCCAGCACGCCGACCTCCTCCGAGAGCGCTGCTGATTCCGCGATGTCTTCCGGCACCCAGGCGGCGGTCAGAAAGTTCTGTCCCATGGATTTGGAGAAGCGGAACTTGTGCCTTGCGAGCAGGGCGCGGATTTCATTATAATCGGTCAGGTTCATTTCTTGTCCTTCAAAACTTTCTCAAACGCCAGGCGGCGCGGGTCGTGGCCCGGCTCCGCCTCCACGAGGATGTTGCCCCGGTAGCGGTAACCGCTCTCGCGCAGCAGGGTCTGCATCGATTTATTTTTTCTGTGTGTGTCCACTCTTATACATTTGAGGCCGTAGGCCTTCGTCTGCTCGTCGGTACAGCGCATCAGCGCCTGGGACGCGCCGCTGCCCCGGTACTCCTTCGCAATTGCGCAGCGGTGCAGGGCGCAGTAGGGATTGTCGTTCGACCACTTGCCGTCGGTGATGGCGTCGTAGTTTGCCTGATGGGCGGTGCTGAGGACAAAGAAGCCCACGGTGTCGCCCATGTGCTCCATAACAAAGCACTCGCCCAGACGAATATCCTCCTCAAAGCGGGCGGCGTCCGGGTAGGGCCCCTGCCACTGGTCGACGTGATGGCGGGCAAGGCTCTTCCGCGCATCCTCTACGATTTCCAGAATACGCGGGATGTCCTCATTCCTTGCCGGGCGGTACGTCACCGGGGCGGTGAGCTTTTTGCGGTCTTTTTCCTTCTCAAGCTCTCGCAGGAGCTGGCGATCCTCGTCGCTCTCCGGCTCGAAAGCGGCGAACATGTCGGGCCGCTTGTCCCGCGTGCGGATGAGCTGCTGCTTTCTGCGCCAGTGCTCGATATGGGCGTGGTTGCCGTTGATCAGAATTTCCGGCACGGCGCGGCCCTCCCAGCTCTCCGGGCGGGTGTACTGGGGATATTCCAGAAGGCCGTCCCAGTGGCTCTCCCCGGTATAGCACTGCTCGTCCGCGAGGACACCGGGGACAAGCCTGCACACCGAGTCCGCCACCGCCATGGCCGCGATCTCGCCGCCGGTGAGCACAAAGTCGCCGAGGGAGATTTCCTCATCCACGCAGGCTTCGATGAAGCGCTCGTCCACGCCCTCGTAGTGGCCGCAGACCAGGATAAGCTGGTCATAGTCCCGGTTGAGGCGCTTGGCGGTCTCCTGGGTATAGGGCCGGCCCTGGGGAGAGAGATAGATCACGCGGCGGCGCAGGCCCTCCGTCTGGGCAGTCACATGCTCAAGACAGGACTTGAGCGGCTGGGCCATCATCACACAGCCGAAGCCCCCGCCGTAGGGGTAGTCGTCCACCTGCTTCTGCTTGTTTTCGGTGAAGTCCCGAATCTGCACGCAGTTGATCTCCACGATGCCCTTTTTGGCCGCGCGGCCGATGATACTCTCATGCAGGACGGCGCTGACCGTATCGGGAAACAGCGTTAAAATGTCGATTCTCATTACATGCCCTCAATCAAACGCGCGACGATCACGCCCGCGTCCACGTCGGTTTTGAGGATGAAGGCCGGGACCGCGGGGATGAGGTGCTCCTTCTCGCCGCGCACCACATAGATGTTGGAGGCCGGGGTCTCCATGATCTCGGCGAGCTTGCCGATCTCGTTTCCCAGCTCGTCCACGACGCGGGCGCCGATGATGTCCTGGAGGAAGAACGCGCCTGCGGGCAGCTTTGCGTCCTCGCGGTGAACGGAAACCGTCTTCCCTTTCAGGCGCATGGCGTCGTTCACATCCTCCACGCCCTCCAGGCGCACGATCACAAAGTCCTTGTGCGTCCGGGCTTCAACCACCTTCCGTTCCTCTCCGGTGTCGAGCACGAGGCGCTTGAAGTTTTTAAAAAACTGCGGCGAGTCCAGCCAGTTTTCGATCTTGACCTCGCCCCGGACGCCGTGGGTGTTGACGATGCGTCCCGCCTCGATCAGCGCTTTTTTCTCCATGGTGTTCCCCCTGCTTTTCTGTTTGCCTGAGTATAGCATAATCCATAGCCCTTGCCAATATGTTTAAAAACCAAATAAAAACCAAAACAGAGCGCCTGACCGCTCTGTTTTGGTTTAAGGAGAAGTATTTGAAACAATGAAGTTCTTTGCTGCTTGCAGGATTATAATAGCAGGAAGATATTTCACAAACCATGCAGATTTTGTTACGGCTTTGTAAAACATCGGTGCTTTCCGCAGCGGTTGACGGAGAACCGGGCCCGTGGTAAAATCGGAATATCCCAAACGGGCAATTTTTGTAAGGAGGCCATCCCATGGATTTCAGACACCTGACCGTCAAGGACTGCTTTGCCAACCCCCAGTGCAAGGCGATCATCGAGCAGTACGCGCCCCAGATCATGAAGTACCCCATCAAGCTCTTCAACAGAAAAACCTGCGGTGAGATCTTCGATCTCGTCGTCAGCAAGAAGATCCTGCCCGAGGACGTGGCCCGCACCATCGAGGCCAAGATCAACGAAGTCCTTTAAAATGCGTGCGCCCCTTTTCCTCTTTGGATCGGAAAAGGGGCGCTGACAATCAATAAAACTGCGTTTGCAGGGCGCTGTTGCTGAAAGAGAGAACGTCCTCGCGCGTCACCATGAATGCCTTGAGCTCGGAGTAGGTCAGGGCCTCTCTGCGGCGGAGGATCAGATCGTAATCCGTCGTCCCGTCCTTGCGGCGGGTGACCTTGCTCTCCGTCACCTGGGCCTTCCATTCCTTCAATTGATCCTCCAGGGCCTGGTTAAAGTCATAGCCGTTCTGGACTGTAAACTGGATATGGTTGCCGGAGTAGGCGTCCCCGCCGACGGTGAAGCGGTGCAGAATGTACTGGATCACCATGATCATGGCCGTGCCGCACACGCCGACCACGAACATGCCCGCGCCGATGGCGAGACCGATGCCGGCCGTCAGCCAGATACCGGCGGCGGTGGTCAGGCCCTTGACCGTGCCGCTGTTTTTAAAAATAACGCCCGCGCACAGAAAGCTGATACCGCTGACGACCTGGGCCGCGATACGGGCCGAATCCGCGCCGCGTGTGCCGGGGAAGTTGCCGCCGTCCGGCATGGTGAGATCGGCAAAAGCGTATTTGGAGATGATCATCATCATGGCAGCGGCAAAGCACACCACCATATGCGTGCGCACGCCGGCCTCTTTGAAGCGCTTGCTGCGCTCCATGCCGATCGTCGCGCCGCAGAAGGCCGCCAGCAGCAGGCGGAAGCAGAAATCCGCATTTTGAAGCAGAGAAAACTGGCTGTTCAAATAAGATGCAAGTGTCATGGCAGCCTCCCGAGATACATGGCAAATGGTAAGGAGCCGAGGCAGCGCCCCGACTCTTCTCTATGCGGTCATTATAGGGACAAAAGTCCTCCTTGTCAAGCGGGTTTTTCACATTTTGCACAATTTATCCGTTGCTCTATCAATCGGTTTGTGTTACAATGGCACAACATTTTGGAAAGGCGGTACCACTTTATGACACAACAGCCGACGCTTTTTCGCCGTTACAGGGTCTCTCTGGCCCTCGCCTCCGTCGGCGGTTTTCTGGAGGCCTATACCTATGTCACGCGCGACGGCGTCTTTGCAAACGCCCAGACCGGCAACATCGCCCGCATGGGACTGTATCTCGCCCAGGGCGATCTGATGAAGACCCTGCGATACTTTGTCCCGGTGCTGGCCTTTATGGCGGGGGTCACGCTGTCTTTGCAGCTGCGGCGGCTGCGCAAGGACTGGGAGCGCATCATGCTCTATATCATGGGCGCGCTGCTGTTTCTGGTGGGGCTCATCCCGCTTGACCGCCTGAGTGTGCTGGCCACGGTGACGGTCTCGCTGGTCTGCGCCTTACAGGTGGAGAGCTTTCGCAAGTTCGGCGACAACAGCTTTGCCTCCACCATGTGCACCGGCAATCTCCGCATCGCGACCGAGCACCTCAACCGCTATTTTGCGACAAAAGATCGCATGGCCCTGCGCGTAAGCCTGCAATACTACGGCATCGATGTGGTGTTCGCCTGCTCGGTGCTGGTGGGCTACTGGGTCACGAAGGCCCTGAGCGTCCGCGCCGCGTGGTGTCCTATTGCAGTATACGGCGCGCTGCTCATCCTGTTTCGGCGGGATTTGAATAAAACTTGAGGAGGTACTATCCTATGCTGCCAAAAGACCCCATGATCCTGCTGAGCTGGGTCAACACCCGCCTGCGGGACGAATACGCCAGTCTCGACGCCCTCTGCGAGGATCAGGACGCAGACCGTGCGGAGCTGGAGCGGAAGCTCGAAGCCGTCGGCTTCGTCTACGACCCGGAGCAGAACCGGTTTCGTTAAAGTATACCTTGATAAACGACCGTAGGGGTCGATCCCCAGATCGACCCGCCGATCAACGCGCACTGGTGCTGTACGGCGGGCCGATGAGGGCATCGGCCCCTACGGTTTTTTTAATTACCCCAGCAGGGCCTCGCGGACCTTGACGGGGATTTTTTCGGCGGCGCTGTCGTTGAAGCGCACATCGGCGCGCACCGAGGCGTCCACGTCGCGTGACACGACGCGCACGCTGCCGCCGCAGTCGAGCTCGATGGCGGCGAGCTCGCCGCTGTCCACAGTGATGCGCAGGCGGCAGTCGTCATAGCTGACGTTCGCGCGCTCAAGCTCCGGCAGAACGCGGGAGACAATGTCCGCCGCGCTCTCGCTTGAGAGTGTGATCGTATAGACGGAGCGTTCCCCGGCGGTCGTGCAGGCAAACTGCCCCTCGAGGCAGAGCTCGCGCGCGATGGGGATGAGCCGCGCCGCGTCCCGCACGCGCTGCTGGGCCTCGCTCAGGTCTGCGCCAGAGGCGGTGCAGGCCGCGTTGTCGGTGAAGTAGAGCTTGAACAGCGCGCTCTTGACGCAGTGGATGTCCGTCCCGTCCACGTTTTGGCGGGAATAGCGGTAGCGCGGATCAAGGGTCAGCGAGCCGCAGTCGGCGCTGACGCTGATGTCGGCGCTGACGCTCTCGGCGCTCTCGTTCTTGATCCAGGCCGCCAGCAGACGCAGCAGATCCTCCGACAGGAGCAGCGCGTCCTCTCCGCCGCCGCTTTCGATGGCGTCGAGCACGGCCTGCGGGATGGCCGGGCGCTCGGCCACGGCCTGGGGCGTGAGACTCACATCGAAGCTGAAATTCTGTCCGCCAGTCGCCGAGCCTGTGCCCGTGAACGTGATTCCCCGCAGCTCGCCGCCGAGCGTATCCATGGTGACGGTCATACTCTCAGTCCGCAGCAGTTCTTCCCCGCCCGCCGGGACGAAGAGCTGGAGGATGCGGTCAGCCGTCTCGCCGCCGATCACGGCCTCATAGCGGACCGAATCGCCGTCGGTGGTCTTCTCCACCTGCTCATGCAGGAACACGTCCAGCGCGAGATCCAGCGCCTTGCCCTGGCTGAGCCGGCCGCCCGCGAGGCGGAAGACGCGGCCGTTTTCCAGACAGACCAAGCCGTCGGAGATATAGAGCGGCACGCCGTACTGTTCGGTGCAGCGGATGACGCGGCCGTCCTTGACGACGCGGTGCACGGTGGTGCTCATGGCGAGCTCTCTGTCGTCCATGCGGATGCTGATCTCGGTCTGCACATCCGACTCCCGCTTCGAGTAATCTTTAATGACACGATAGGCGGAGAAGGCCGAGCCTATGCTGCCGAAGCGCATCGCCGCGACAGTACCCGCCGCCGCGAGAATCAAAAGGGGCGTGATAATGAGTACCGCCCTGCGGTGGGCCTTGAGGAAGCGGGGCACGGGGCGCTCCGCGCGCGGCGGCCGCTGCTTCTTCGGTCTTGCGCGCAGGAGCTTCGAGAGCTTGCGGATTGCGAGGATCAGCAGAAGCAGGATCAGGAGCGCCGCCGCGATATAGGCCGCGATCCACCAGGACTGGATTGTGGCGACAAGGCAGAACTCCGCCCCGTCCCCGGGAACCTCAAACATGAAGTAGCTGCCGAAGGTCGCCGGGCGTATGCGCTGCCAGCCCTCCCCGTCGGCGAGATAGAGGCGGTAGTTCCCTGTCTGGCCGTCGGGTGTGAGATAGCGCAGCGCATGCGTCTCCAGCCCATCCTCCGGGAAGGAGACACGCAGGCGCTCGGTCACGGCGACGGGGATGGAGTAGTCCGGGTCCCGGTCGCGGAAGATGGAGCGCAGCTGCTCGCGCACGGTGTCCTTCCAGTCGGAGGAGAAAGCGTCGATGTCATTTTCCCCGACGGGGATCACCGTCAGCGTCAGCGTGTCGCCCTGCTGGAAGCGGCCGTCCACATAGACGGCGGAGCGCCCGTCCCCGCGCTTCTCGTCTGAGCGCAGGACCGTCTCGTCCGTGCGGTATTCCGCCGTCACCGTGGTATCAAAGCACAGATCGCTGAGTTCTCCCCTGTCCCAGACCGCGTAGGCCCCATCACGCTGCGGAGCTTCGGGGTAGACGGAGCGGTCGAAGCTCGCCCCGTAGTCGAAGCGGAGCTGCTTGATCACCGCGCCGTCCGCCACGAAGCGCAGCGTGAAGGTTTTGCACTCCGCAGGCAGTCCCTCCACCGCCGCGAAGTCCTCGAAGCTGATGGGCTCGGCCTGGCCGTGGATGGAAAGCCTGTCCAGCCCGGCAAAGCCGGAGGGGACAAAGAAGTTGTTTTCGTATTTGCCGTCCCCGCCGCCGGAGATCGCGCCGGCAAACTGCGGGACATCCCGTATCTCCACGAGGGCATAGCAGCCGGAGACGGAGCTGGTTCTCTCCCCGCCGCGGCGCACGTCCCCGCCGTTGCCGACTATGCCGCCGACATAGCGTTTGCCGCCGAGGCTGCACTTGGCGCAGCAGTCCTTGACTGCGCCGTAGCACAGGCCCGCGGCGCCGCCCGCATAGCTGCCGTCCTCCAGCGTGACCGACCCGTAGGCCGCGCAGTGGGAGACAAGACCGAAGTCCATCTTGCCCACGATGCTGCCGGCGCACTCGCGCTTGGCGGTGACGGCGCCCCGGTTGACACAGCCGGTGACGATGGCGTTGAGGTTGATCTGGTCGGGGGCGAGGCCGGAGCTGCGAAGGCTCAGCTCGCCCTCGGGGTTTGAGTCGTCCTCCACCGAGAGATTGCCCGCGACGCCGCCGACATTGCTGTCGCCGTAGACGTCCGCGTCGTTGCTGCTGTCGGCCACCTTGCCGAAGGTGAGCTGTTCCTCATCCGCGGTCTCGGAGACGTCCACCAGGATCTGCTCGTCCCCGGCTCCGCTCAGGCCGGTGATCGTGCTCGCCGCCTGGATGGCCGCGCCGGACAGGGCCGTCGCGTTCTGGTTGATGCGCTCCATGTCGCTCAAAAGGATGGCGGACTGCTGATCAAAGCCGTCGCCGAGGGCGGCCATCTCGTTTGTGACGTTGTACATGGAGTCTGAGATGACGCTCTGCAGATACCAGGCGCTGTCCGGGTCCAGCACGTCGATGTTCTGCACTGCGTCGCCCACCGGGCTGAGAAACCACGCGATGGTCTTAAAACGCTCCGCGAGGTCCCCGGAGGCGGTTCTCGCGTCCGCAATGGCGTCGTTGAAGGAACGGTTGAGCTCGTACAGGCGATAGCTCACCCCGGCCAGCATATTCTCGGCCGCCTCGGTTTCGACGAGAGGCTCGGCCTGGCCGACCACGCCGCCCACGTCCTTGCGGCCGTAGACCTCGCCGTGGTTTTGACAGCCGCTGACGAAGCCGCTGGAGTGGCCGACCACACCGCCCACGTTGTAGCCCAAATGCAGATAGCCTACGGTGCCTGTATTGACGCAGCCCTCCACATAGCCGATGCTTTTGCCGCAGACGCCGCCGGTGTCGGTGGTGATGCCGACGTTGTCGCTGCGCAGGCTCCGGATGAAGTTCAGGATGGAGCTGGTGTCGATGGCGTCAAAGCGTAGGGAGGGGTCCACGCTCTCGGTGTTGACAAAGGCGCGGTTTTCGCACAGCGTGAGCGTGCCCGCGTTTTCACCGCAGACACCGCCGCTCTGGCTGAGGCCCCGGATCCTGCCGGTGGCAGTGCTGCCCGTCACGAAGCCGGTGGCCTCGTTCTTGCCGACGATGCCGCCCACCTGGGAGCGCGCGCTGACCTCGCCGCTGAAGCCGCAGTTTGCTATCCGCCCGCGGTTGCGGCCCACGACGCCGCCGACCATGCTGTCGTCGCCGTCGGTGAAAACGGAGCCGCTTATGTTCAGGTTGTGGATGTAGGCGTCCTTCCCCGTCTCGAGGAAGAAGCCGCAGGGCGACTGGGCGGAGCTGAGGTTCAGGTCATAGATCGTATGGCCGCCGCCGTCAAACTCGCCGTTGAAGATGGGGATGGAGTCGAAGTCCACCTCCGTGAGGGTCAGGTCGTTGTCCAGCACGATCCGCTTCCGGTCGGACCAGGTGTCGAGGGAGCAGTCCCGCGCGAGCTGCATGAGATCGTCCGCCGTGCGGATATGGATCGTCTCCGTCTCCGTCTCCTCGGCCAGAGCCGGGAAACCGAGGCAGAGCGCCAGCGCCAAAAGAAGGGCCAGGGAAACCATCAAACGCTTATTCATTCGTGCCCGCCCCCTTCCGTTCGCTCTGCTTCCCGTCCGCCGGAGCTGTGGGCGCTTCGGCTCCCGGCTCTGCGGGCGGCTGCTCCGGTTCGGGAGCCGCCTCCGCAAAATCCGCCTTGCCAGAGAGCAGGCGCAGATCCACGTCGCCTTCGATGGTGCCGCGGAACAGGCCGTTGACGCTGCCGTGAATCTCGCCCGTGACGAGTCCGTCCACCGCCACCATGCCGCTGCCGCGCCGCTCGCGGTTGACGGTGGGCATGGAGAAGGAGGTCTTTTCCAGGATTTTGCCGCCCAGGATCAGAATCTGAGGCAGGACAAACATGACCAGGACGATGGAGATGATGGTGCCGCGGCCCAGGGCGTCGCCGATGCCGTTGATGGTGCACTCGGTAGTCATGAAGCTGATGAGGATGCCGCTGACGGCGAGGATGGTGCCGGAGGTCAGGATCGTCGGGAAGGCGAAGTTCATGGCCTCAATGATGGCGTCCTTCGGGCTCATGGTCCTGGTGTCGTCGGTGTAGCGGTTGGCGATGACGATGGCGTAGTCGATGTTCGCGCCCATCTGAATGGAGCTGACCACAAGCTGGGTCAGGAAGAACACGTCCTTGTGCGCAAGGGTCGGATAGGAGAAGTTCATCCAGATGGAGCCCTGGATGACCAGGATCAGCAGCACCGGCATGCCCGCGGACTTGAACGTGAACAGCAGCACCGCCAGTACGATGAGGATGGAGACCACGTTGACCACGACGTTGTCGATCTGGAAGGACTTTTCAAACTCAAACTGGTTGGTGGAGTTGCCGACGACATAGACCTGACCCTTGGGATAGTGGGACTGGGCCACGTCGCGGACGGTGTCGGTGAAGTGATAGGTCTCGTCCCCCGCCTCGGGCAGGGTCAGATAGACCAGCATGCGGTCGTAGTCCGTGCCCTCGAGCTGCTGCTTGCCCATGAGCATCTGGGCCTTGGCGTCGGCGAGGGTGTCGGCCTGGTCGGCGTCGAGGGTGACATAGCCCTCGTCCACCATCTGAACGACAAAAAGCAGCATGTCGACCAGCGGGACATTGTATTTTGAGATACCGCTGATGATGTTGGCATAGTTTTCGCCGTTGAAGGCGTAGGCCGCGTACAGAAGCTCCGCCGTCTCATAGTCGAGCTTCATCAGCTCCGCGAACTGGCGCGGCGAGAGCTTGTCGGCCAGCTTGTAGCCGCCGATGGCGTCGGCGTTGGCGATGGAGGTGACGGAGTCGATCTGGCTGTAGCCCTCAAAATCGCGGATCAGACTCTGCTCCTCGCTGTAGTCGCCGCCGGGGATGACCACGGCCACCATTGCCCGGGAGGAGAAGGTGTCGGCGATCATCTTTTCGGCGATCTGCATTTCGTTGAGCTTGGGCGTGACCAGGGTGTCGTAGCCGTAGACGTAGGGGCAGTTGTTGGAATAAGAGATAGCCGCCACCAGGACGACCGCGAAGATCGGTGGGATGATCTTTCTCGTGGCGTAGGCAAAGCGCCCCACGAAGGGCACCTTCGGGACAAAGTTCTTGTGCCGCGTCTTCTCCATCAGCTCGCCCATCAGCATGAGCAGGCCCGGCATCACCGTGAACACGGACAGCAGGGAGAAGAAAATCGCCTTGACAAGGCAGATGGCCATGTCGGGGCCGAGCTTGAACTGCATGAACATCATGGCGATCAGGCCGCCGACGGTGGTGAGGCTGGAGGCCCCGACCTCGGGGATGGCCTTGGACAGCGAGATGACCACGGCGTCGCGCAGCTCGTGCGTCTGGCGCTCCTCCTTGAAGCGGTTGCAGTAGATGACCGCGTAGTCCAGCGACAGGGCCAGCTGCAGAATCGTGGTGACGGAGTTTGAGACAAAGGAGATCTTGCCCAGCAGGAAGTTGGTGCCGAGGTTCATCAGGGCCGCCGTGATAAAGGTCAGGCCGATGATGGGCACCTCCGCATAGGTCTGGGAGGTGAAGGTGAGCACCACCACGACGATCACCGCGACAAAGGCCGTGATCATGCTGACCTCCTGGTCGATGAGCTCCGCGCTGGTGTCGCCCAGGGTGGTGGAGACATAGGTGTCGTAGGGCTCGAGCGCCTTCTTTACCTCGTCGAGAGCCGTAAGGCACTGCTCGTCCGTCTCGGGGTAGTCGAAGGTCACGGAGAACAGGGCCGAGGCCTTGTTGTAGTGCTCGGTGGTGTCGTCAAAGGCGACGCTCTGCACCCCGTCGATCGCCTTGAGCTTTTCAAACAAGCCCTCCGCCTCCTCATAGGAGAGGTTTGCCGCCATCAGATTGGCCGAGCCGTAGGTGATGAACTGCTGCTCCATCACCTCCAGGCCCTCTTTTGTCGCCGAGCCCGCGGGCAGATAGGCCGTCAGATCGTTTTCCACCTCGACCCAGTTGCGGGAGATAACGGAGAAGATCATCATAATGCCGATCAGGAGGAAGACCAGGTTTCGCTTGTCCACGATGAACGCCGCCAGCGTCATCATGAACCCGCCGTTTTTTTCGTTCGTATTTTCCATGACAGACATGTCCTTTTGCCAAACTTATCGATATAAGCGATTCAAAATCTAACATTGTATAGTACTCTATTCTAAGGCAAAGCGCAATATGACAAGTACAGTCCATTTGTAAAGATGTATTTCTATGCCGGGACATGCGATTTTTGTTGACAGCCGCGCAGACTTGACATATAAATAGTATATTATGTTTTGTTCTGCGAAGGGAGCTTACAGAATGTCTAAAGTCTATACCGCCGTCGACCAGCTGATCGGCAGCACGCCCCTGTTGGAGCTGTGCCGCCTTGAAAAGGATCTTGGTCTCAAGGCAAAACTGCTTGCCAAGCTCGAATATCTCAACCCTGCGGGCTCTTCCAAGGACCGCATCGGCCTTGCCATGATCGACGCCGCCGAGCGCGAGGGCAGGCTCCGCCCCGGCTCCGTCATTATCGAGCCCACCTCCGGCAACACCGGCATCGGCCTTTGCTGTGTGGCGGCGGCGCGCGGTTACCGCGTTATCATCGTCATGCCCGAGACCATGTCGATGGAGCGGCGCGTGCTGATGAAGGCCTACGGCGCGGAGCTGGTGCTGACCGAGGGCGTGAAGGGCATGAAGGGCGCCATTGAGAAGGCCGAGGAGCTCGCCGCCTCCCTGCCCGGCAGCTTTATTCCGGGCCAGTTTACAAACCCCGTCAACGCCGAGGCGCACTACAGAACCACCGGCCCCGAGATCTGGGACGACACGACCGGTCTGGTCGACGTCTTCGTCGCGGGCGTGGGCACGGGCGGCACCATCACCGGCACGGGCCGCTATCTCAAGGAGAAGAAGCCCAGCGTGAAGGTCGTCGCGGTCGAGCCCGCGACCTCCGCCGTCCTCTCGGGCGGCAAGG
Organism: uncultured Eubacteriales bacterium; assembly: GCA_900319695.1. Lineage (GTDB taxonomy): Bacteria > Bacillota > Clostridia > Oscillospirales > Oscillospiraceae > Limivicinus. The sequence goes on along the minus strand of ONPN01000016.1, from coordinate 36,563 downwards.
CCGGCCCCCACGGGCTTCAGGGCATCGGAGCGGGCTTCATCCCGAAGGTGCTGGACACGGCGGTCTACGATGAGGTCGTCACCGTGGAGAACGAAGAGGCCTATGAAGCCGCGCGGCTTCTGGGCAAAACCGAGGGCGTGCTGGTCGGCATCTCCTCGGGCGCTGCCCTGCACGCGGCGATCGAGCTTGCCAAACGCCCGGCGTATGAGGGCAAGACCATCGTCGTCCTCCTGCCCGACACGGGCGACCGTTATCTCTCCACTCCCCTTTTCGAGGTGTGATATGGACAGACAGCTTGAGCTTATGATCACTGAGACCGTCCGCGGTCTCGAGCGCACCGAATCCGACTGCGCCGTCGAGCAGATGGACTTCACCGGCTTTCGCGGCCGTGTGGAGCGCATGACTGATCTGCTGATCGCGGCGCTCTTTCCCCAGCACGCGGGACATCTGAAGAGTCTGAACATCCCCGCCCGCCTTGCACGGGAGCAGTATCTGCACGAGGCGATGGGCCACCTCAAGCGCTGCCTCGAGGCGATGCTGACGGACGGGGAGGCGTGCGAGGGCATTGTCGCGAAGTTCCTGGCCGCGCTGCCGGAGATCCGCCGTCAGCTCGGCACGGACCTCGTCGCCGCCTATCAGGGCGACCCCGCCGCCAAGAGCCAGGACGAGGTCATCCTCTGCTACCCGGCCTTCACGGCCATCTCCACCTATCGCCTGGCCCATGTGCTCTATACCGAGCATGTGCCCCTGATCCCCCGCGTCATGACCGAGTACGCCCACCGTCTGACCGGTATTGACATCCACCCCGGCGCGACCATCGGCGACTACTTCTTTATCGACCACGGCACGGGCGTCGTCATCGGCGAGACCACCACCATCGGCGAGCATGTCAAGCTCTACCAGCATGTGACGCTGGGCGCGAAGAGCTTCGCCGTCGAAGAAGACGGCAGCCTCGTCAAGGGCATCAAGCGCCACCCCGACATCGGCGACAACGTGGTCATCTACGCGGGCGCGACGGTGCTGGGCGGCAATACCCGCATCGGCAGCGGCTGCGTCATCGGCGGCAGCGTATGGCTCACCCATTCGGTGGAGCCGATGAAGATGGTTCTGGCCCGCACCGCCGTCTCCGGCGATATCCTCCTGCGCGACAACCTGCCGGAGCTCCAGGACAGCAGCGACGAGCAGCGCTCCCTTCTCGCGTCCATGCTCTGATACGATCCCTGGTATGAGATAAACCGTTTCCCGACCTGACGAGGAGTGGTCAAATGAAAAAACTGTTGGAAATCTGGAAACTCCTGAACACGCCGATTTATACGGGAAAGCGCCTGCAGGAAAATCTGCGGGCTCTCACCGCGGTGAGCTATTTTACCGCCGGGCTGGGACTCGTGCTTATTATCATCAATCTGGTAAAGCAGGAGCCGACAAATCTCATTGCCTCAGGCGCCACCTTCTTCGGCGGCGTGGCCTGCGCCTACTGCGCAAAGGTGAAGCAGAACCGTGAGCTTGCAGCCCTGATCCCGACGGCCTTCTGCATCGTCGCCTTTAGCTTGTATACGTTTACGGGGTTTGCCGAGGGTACGGGCATACTCTGGTCCCTTTTGGCACCGCTGGGACTGTGCTACTTTGTCAGCGTCCGAAACGGCATCATCGTCTCTCTGTACTACACGGTTCTTTTCTTCCTCACCTTCTACACGCCTTTGCGCTCACACATTGAGGGCCTTTATTCAGAGGCCTTCATGCTGCGCTTCCCGCTGTTTTATCTGGGCATGTCCGGCTTTACCGCCATCTCCATGATACAGTACCACCGCGGCATCCTGCTGGAAAACGAATACACGGAGAGGCTGCACGAAGAGGTTGCCAGCCAGACGGCGGTCGCCGAGGCCAGAGCTAAAAAAATTGAGCAGATGTCCTTCCAGACCATTCAGGCCCTCGCAAATGCCATCGACGCGAAGGATCCCTACACCAAGGGCCACTCCACCCGCGTCAGCCAGTATTCGGTCATCGTCGCCGAGGCGCTGGGCTGGGACAAGGAGCGCATCAACGATCTGCGCTACGCGGCGATGCTGCACGACATCGGGAAAATCGGCGTCCCGGATTCCATTCTCAACAACCCCAAGCGCCTGACAGATGTGGAGTACGCCATCATCAAATCCCACACCACCATGGGCGGCGAAATTCTGCACAAGCACATTATGATCGAGTCGGCGGAGGACGTCGCCCGCAGCCATCACGAGCGCTACGACGGCACGGGCTATCCCCTCGGGCTCAAGGGGGAGGCGATTTCCGAGGCGGCGAGAGTTGTCGCCATCGCGGACGCCTTCGACGCCATGAGCTCCACGCGCGTCTACCGCAGGGCGTGCAGCCGCAGCCACATCATGCATGAGCTGATCGAGGGGCGCGGGCGGCAGTTTGATCCGCATATCACAGATTGCTTTCTGGATCTGTGGGAGCGCGGTCTTCTGGATTCGATCATGAACAACGACATGGAAGAGGACGACGACAGCATGGAGGCCTCCTCGGCCCTCCTGCGCGAAGTCATGGAGACCTTCCTGGCCCAAAGTGCGGCGGAGGATCTTGATCTGACAAGCGGAGTCATGACCCGGACGGCGGGAGAGGCTCTCATTGCCAGGACCATGCAGACGGAGAGCGGCTGCTTTGTCTTCTTTGACATGGATAATCTCAAGCTCATCAACGACACCAACGGCCATGAGGCGGGAGACAAGGCGCTGTCTCTCATCGGGCAGGCGCTCCGGGAAAGCAGTCCGGATGCGCTCTGCTGCCGTCTCGGCGGAGATGAATTTCTTCTCTTTTTGAAAAACGTCTCGGCAGAGGCGGCCGAGGCCACGGTTCAGAAGATACTCTCGGACTTTGACCAAAAGAAGGCAAGCGACGCCAGACTCACACCTGCGACGCTCTCCGCCGGGCTTGTGATGTGTACGCCCGCCGACACCTATTCCAAGGCGTACAGCCGTGCCGACAAGGCGCTGTATCACGTCAAGCAGAACGGCAAGCACGGCTACAGCTTCTACAGCAGCGAATCCGACGCCGCCGAGAGCGATTTACCGGATCTGAACAGTCTTGTCAGCGGCATTCACAGCAGCGGGAACTACAAAGGCGCACTGGATGTGGAATACCGCCAGTTCGCAAAGCTGTATGAGTATGTCAGCAATCTGGAAAAGCGCTATGCGCACCACTTCAAGCTGATCATGATCTCGCTTGACGTGCCGCCGGGAGATGAGACGAGCCCGGAAGAGCTTGAAAAAGCCATGTTCTATATGGAGCAGGCCATACAGCAGGCCATACGTAGCGTGGATATTCTGACGCGCTACAGCAGACAGCAGTTCCTTGTCATTCTGCTCGGGGCCGACTCCACGAGCGTTCAGATCGCCACCGACAGGATTTTCCGGGGCTTTTACAAGATGAACGGCAGCAGCCCTTTTCTGCCCTCCTGCTCCGTTCTGGAGCCGGAACGAGAAGCATCGGCCGGAGCCACCGTATCCTGATTATAGCAAATATAAAGCTGACGCCCCCTGTATGTGCGGACTTGCACATACAGGGGGCGCTGTTGTTATCGTTGCCTCAGCAGAGCTGGGCGCCGGCGGGGACGGAGTCGTCGAGCATGATGAGCTTGAGCTCCTCCTTGCCGTCGACCTCGCGCACGGCGGACAGCAGCATGCCGTTGGACATCTGGCCCATCATCTTGCGCGGGGGCAGATTCAGGATGGCGACGACGGTCTTGCCGACAAGCTGCTCCGGTTCATAGAACTTGCGGATGCCGGAGAGAATCTGGCGGGGCGTGCCGCTGCCGTCGTCCAGCTGGAATTTCAGCAGCTTCTCGCTCTTCTTGACGCCCTCGCAGGCCAGGACCTTGCACACGCGCATGTCGCACTTGGCGAACTCGTCGATGGTGACCTCTGGCAGGACGGGGTTGATCTTCACCTTCGGGCCGCTGGCGGCCTGCTTGGCCTGCTCCAGCTCCTCGAGCATCTTTGCCGCGTCGATGCGGGGGAAGAGGGTCTCGCCCTTGTGGACCTGAACGGTCGCGGGCAGAGCGCCGAAGCTGAGGGCGGACTCCCAGGTTCTGAGACTCTCGTCCGCTCCGATCTGGTCGAAGGCCTTGGCGCAGCTCTCGGGGATGAAGGGGGTGAGCATGACCAGAGACACGCGCAGGGCCTCCAGGAGGTTGTACATGACAGAGGCGAGGCGGGGCTTCTTGCTCTCGTCCTTGGCGAGGGCCCAGGGCATGGTCTCGTCGATATACTTGTTGGCGCGCTGGATGAGACGGAAAATCTCCTCAAGCGCGAGATGGGGCTGGTAGTTGTCCATCTGGGCGGCTACCTTCTCCGGCGTCGCCTTGATGAGATTGATGAGCTCGTCATCCAGGGCGTCAGCCTCGCGGTCAGCGGGCAGCGCGCCGCCGAAATACTTCTCGACCATGGCGGTGGTGCGGGAGACAAGGTTGCCGAGGTCATTGGCAAGGTCGGTGTTGATCGTGGAGATCAGCAGCTCATTGGAGAAGTTGCCGTCGGAGCCGAAGGGGAAGGTGCGCAGCAGGAAGAAGCGCAGCGCGTCCACGCCGAATTTCTCGGCCAGGACATAGGGGTCAACCACGTTGCCCTTGGACTTGGACATCTTGCCGCCGTCGATGACGAGCCAGCCGTGGCCGTAGACCTTCTTGGGCAGGGGCAGCTCCATGCTCATCAGCATGGCGGGCCAGATGATGGAGTGGAAGCGGACGATCTCCTTGCCGACGATGTGGCAGTCGGCGGGCCAGTACTTGTCAAAATCGTCATAGCGGTCGTTGAGATAGCCGAGGGCCGTGATGTAGTTGGACAGGGCGTCCACCCAGACATAGACCACATGGCCCGGGTCAAAGTCCACTGGGATGCCCCAGGTGAAGCTGGTGCGGGAGACGCAGAGATCCTCAAGGCCCGGCTTGATGAAGTTGTTGATCATCTCGTTGACGCGGGAGGCGGGCTCCAGGAAGGTGCCGGTCTCCAGCAGCTCCTGCACGGGCTTTGCGTACTTGGAGAGGCGGAAGAAGTAGGCCTCCTCCTCGGCGTCATGGACGGGGCGGCCGCAGTCGGGGCACATGCCGTTAACAAGCTGGCTCTCGGTCCAGAAGCTCTCGCAGGGGGTGCAGTACTTGCCCTTGTAGGAGCCCTTGTAGATGTCGCCCTTGTCGTACATCTTTTTGAAGATGCGCTGGATGGACTGGACATGGTAGTCGTCGGTGGTGCGGATGAAGCGGTCGTTGGAGATGTTCATCAGCTTCCACAGGTCGAGGATGCCGCCCTCGCCGGTGACGATCTTGTCGACAAACTGCTGGGGCGTGACCCCGGCGGCCTTGGCCTTTTCCTCGATCTTCTGGCCGTGCTCGTCTGTGCCCGTGAGGAACATCACGTCGTAGCCGCGCAGCCGCTTGTAGCGGGCAAAGGCGTCGGTGGCGACGGTGCAGTAGGTGTGGCCGATGTGCAGCTTATCCGAAGGGTAGTAGATGGGGGTGGTGATGTAATAGGTCTGCTTCTTTTCCATACTCTTTTCTCCTGTATCGTAAAATTGCTTAAACCGTATCAGAATGCGTAGGGGTCGGTTTTCTCCTGCGGGGCAAAGGCGTCGCTCAAATGCTTCTCCACGCCGTCGGGCCATTCGATGTCCTCATCGTGGAAGTAGTAGATGCCGGAGTTGATGTAGGTGGTATCGAGATAATCGCCGTTTGCATCGTAGAGATCGCCGAAGGTCTTGACGCTGTTGCCGATCTGCACGTCCCAGTATTCACTGTCATAGATCGGCTCAACCTGGGAGTAGAGCTTGACCTTGATGCCGTCCATGTCCGTGCCCCAGACCTCCACCACGAGGGACTGATCATCCTCGTTGAGGTAGGCGGCGAGCTTGATCGGGAAGTCCTTGTCGTTGCGGAACTTGAAGTCCGGCTGCCGCCAGCTCACCGTGGCGTCGAGGCCGTAGTCGAGATAGCCGACCTTGAAGTAGTGGTTCTGGCGGGAGACGATCTTGAGTCTCGCGTAAAGCGTCGCGCCGTAGAGCGTGGAGGACACCTGGCAGATGCCGCCGCCCAGCTCGTCGACCTCCTGGCCGTCGCTGTACGCCTTGGCGACCTGGAAGCCCGCTTCGACCGTGCGCTGACCGACCACGTCGTTATATGAGAAGGTCTGTCCGGGCAGGAGGACCAGGCCGTCCAGCTTGGAGGCGGCAAGGCGTATGTTATTGATTCGCTCCGCCGTGGAGCCGTAGTAGTAGGTGATCTGCGCGCCCAGCAGGTCCCGGAACAGCAGGGACCGGAGCTGCTCGGCCGTGTACTGCGGCTGTGTGATGATCAGCGGCACGACGACCTGCTCGCCGATCATGGCCTCCTGCCAGAGCTGCGCGGCCTGCTCCAGATCGAAGCTGACGCCGACGACCTCGGGCATGACCTCAAAGGTCTCGCTGTACCAGGCGTTGACGGGCTCCACCGCGATCTGGCTGTAGATGTCCTCCAGATTCGGCATGGCGGGCTCTTTTTTGAGCGTGTCAAAGCGAAGCTCGGTCTGCCCGGCCCTCAGCGCCCCTTCGACAGCCCTGTACAGCTCGTCGGTATCGAGCTCGACGCCGCCCGCGCCCTTGAAGATCAGCAGGCGTTCGGTCGGCACGTCGGCCACCCAGGCGGTCTGGTTGAGCTTTCCGTCCAGGCTCAGTATCCCCTCGTCCATGCAGGCGCGGATATACTGTTCATCCAGGTTTTGGGTATCTGGCTCAATGTGTACCGGGACGAGGCGGCTCTCCGCCCAGCCCCAGAGATTTGAGAACACGTTGGAGCCGTGGCCGAGGGCATAGGCCGTGTCCACGGCCTCGTTGCGGCCCATCACCGCGCCGGAGCGCAGGTAATCCACCGCAAACTTTGCGCCCGCCGGCAGCCGGACCGCGAGGCTTTGCCCAGCGAGGGCGTCAAAGCCCGCGTCACGGAGGGCTTTGTCGGCCTCTTCCCGGGTCATGCCGCCGATGGCGACATTGCCCACGTAGACATTGGGCAGGATGTGTTCGTCCACAGACACGGTATAGCCCCAGACCGCCGTGCCGCAGACCAGCAGCACCAGCAGGCACAGCACGATCACGATCCAAAGCAGCGCCCGCTTGGCTTTGCTGCGCTTCGGCTTCGGCGGAGGCGGGACGGCCTTCTTCTCGGTCGAGGCGGATATTTTGCTGTTCATCAGCTTGTCAAAGTTGTCGCTCAATACGTATCCCTCAGTTTTTGCTTATCGCTCTGATTTATTTCTCTTCTGCTTTCTTTTTCTGTTCATAGAGCTCGGCGAAGAGCTCCTCCTCCCCCTTGGGGAGTTCCACCCGTTTTGCGGCGTACTCCGCGTCGCTGATCCAGGGCGTGCCCTCGATCCGGCCGCTGGCCTGGGTCTCGAGCATGATACCGATCAGGGTGTTGGAGATCAGGAAGCCCGGCACCGTGAAGTGATAGCGATCCTCTGTCTGGGCCACCCAGCCCTTCTGCTTGAACGCCTCCATCACCTGGCCGATGGGCCGCCAGTCGCACTGCGTGCGTGTCACATAGTCATAGCGGGAGATGCCGCGCGCGGTGCGCATGCTGAGCATGATGTACTCCACTGCCCGCTCAAGGGGGCTGACCTCCTCATACTCGTCGACGATGCTGACCTTGCGGTGAACGCCGGAGATGTACTCGCGCAGGTCCTTGATGTAGCTGTAGCGGACGCTGCCCACGCAGGAGTGCGCGCCGGGGCCGAAGCTGATATAGTCGTCCATATTCCAGTATTTCAGGTTGTGGCGCGACTCAAAGCCCGGGGCGGCGAAGTTTGAAATTTCATACTGCCGGTAGCCGTAGCGCTCCAGCATCTCGGCGGCGTAGGAGTACATATCCGCCTGCTCGTCATCATCCGGCAGGATGGGCGAGCCGTAATATTCCTTGTACATCCGCGTACCCGGCTCCAGCTTGAGACCGTAGCAGGAGATGTGCTCAGGGTGCATCTCCACGATCTTCGCCAGGGTCTCGGCCCAGTCGCGCCGGGTCTGGCTCGGCAGGCCGTACATCAGATCGAGGCTCACATTGTCAAAACCCGCGGCGCGCGCGTCCCGGAAGGCCTTCTGGGCCTGCTGGAAGCTGTGGCGGCGGCCGATGAGTTTTAATAAATTATTATCCGATGCCTGTACACCGATGGAGATGCGGTTGACCCCCTCCTCCCGCAGCAGCTTTAAGGCTGTGGGGCTGATGGAGTCCGGGTTGCACTCCACGCTGATCTCTCCGTCGAGGCGCACGTTGCCGTTATACTTGAGCTGGTCAAGGATCTGCACCAGGCGGTCCGCGCCGTAGAAGCTGGGCGTGCCGCCGCCGAAGTAGATCGAATCCACCTCATAGTTTTTGATGGAATGGGCCGACTCCTTGATGTGCTCCAGCAGAGCCGTCTGATACTCGGGCATCAGATGGTCGCAGCCCGCGAGGGAGTAGAAGTCGCAGTAGCTGCACTTGCTGGCGCAGAACGGGATGTGGATGTAGATACCGAGTCTTGGTCGATTCATAGCGGGCTCCTAATAAAGAGTGGAGTGTTGAGAGTGGAGAGTGGAGTTGTGGTGTCGCTTCGCGACAATTGAAAAATTACTCTCTGTGCTCCTTCAGGGTTTTTGTTGTAGCTGACAGGATTTTTTTCAGTTCTTCACAATCACAGTTCAAGGATTGGAACATTGCTTGTGTCAGATAGTCGGTATCTCTCAATAACTCCAGCCAGTACAACGTCTCTGAGCATTCTTTCAGCGCAATATAAATCTTGGCTTGAAAATCACTCCGGCTGATTGCGGTTTCCGCCTCAGCCAGGTTGGCCCCGATACTTGTTCCGCTTCTGAGAAGCTGCTTGGAAAGGACATATTCTTTTTTCTCTTCGCAGAGATACTGAAATGCTTTTACAATCCGCACAGCAAAGCGTTTGCTTTTGCCTTTGGCGGTTTCATCATATTTGGAATGATCATTTTCCATTGAATTCTAATCCGTCCCCGAAGGGGACTCCATAACTCCACTCTCCACTCTTCACTCTCCACACTGATTAAAACAGTTCGCTGACTTCGCTGACAAAGGCGGTGGGGTCTTCGATCTCGGCCCCGGCCATCAGCTCGGCGAGGCGGGCGAGGATCAGGGACAGGTTCTTCGCCTTGTCCTTGTCGCCGCTCTCCCACGCCGCTTTCAGCGCGGCGACGGCCTTGTGCTCGGGGTTGAGCTCCAGGACGCGGGTGGCGCGGATGGAGCGCATCTCGGGGCTCGGGCCGCGGCGGAAGTACTTCTCCATCTCGAGCGTCAGCGCGCCCTCGGTGGTCAGGCAGCAGGGCTGAGAGGCGAGCTTGCGGCTCAGCTTCACCTTGCTCACCGCGTCGCCCACAGATTCTTTGACGAAATCAAGGAAGTCTTTGTTCTCGATATCCCGCTCCTCGGCGGCCTTCTTCTCCTCCTCGGTCTCGAAGCCGAGGTCGTCGGTCACGACGTTGCAGAAGGTCTTGCCGTCCTGATCGTGCAGGGCCTCGAGCACCATCTCGTCGATGGGCGTGGTGAGGCAGAGGATCTCATAGCCGCGCTTTTTCACGTCCTCGCACTGGGGCAGGCTCAGCGCGTGCTTGACGGAGTCGGAGCTTGCGTAGTAGATGACCTTCTGGCTCTCAGGCATGGCCTCGACGTATTCCTTGAGGGTGCACTGGTGATCCTCGGAGGTGTAGTAGAGCAGCAGATCGCGCAGGAAGTCCTTGTAGCGGCCGTACTCGTCGCAGACGCCGCACTTGATGTGGATGCCGTAATTCCGGAAGAACTCCTCGTACTTGGGGCGGTCCTCCTTCATGAGCTTTTCCAGCTCGCCCTTGATGCGCTTTTCGATGTTCTGGCCCATCAGCTTGAGCTGGCGGTCATGCTGCAGCAGCTCGCGGGAGATGTTCAGCGACAGATCGGGAGAGTCCACCACGCCCTTGACGAACTCAAAGTAGTCGTGGACCAGCTTGTCGCAGTTTTCCATGATCATGACGCCGTTGGAGTAGAGGGTGATGCCGCCCTTGGTCTCGCCGTAGAACTGGCTGCCGTGCTCCTCGCCGGGGACGAAGAGCATGGCCTTGTAGCTGACCTGGCCTTCGGCGTTGATGCGCACCAGCACGCAGGGGTCCTTGACGTCGTGGTGCTTCTCCTTGTACCAGGCGATGCAGTCGTCGTCCGTGACCTCGCTCTTGGAGCGCTGCCAGATGGGGATCATGGAGTTGACGGTCTCGATCTCCTTGACCATGCGGTAGTCCATCTTGGGGCTGCCGTCGTCGTTCTTTTCGCCGGTGTCAAAGCTCTCGCTGTGCTCGAGCTCCATCTTGATGGGCCAGCGCACATAATCGGAGTATTTCTTGATCAGGGCCTTGAGCTTCCAGACCTCGAGGTAGCTGCCGTAAATCTCCTCCTCGGTGTCGGGCTTGATGTGCATGATGACCTCGGTGCCGACCTCGTCGCGGTCGATCTCGGTGACGGTGTAGCCGTCGGCCCCGCTGCTCTCCCACTTGACGCCCTTTTCTTCGCCGTACTTGCGGGAGAGGACCGTGACGGTGTCGGCGACCATGAAGGCCGAGTAAAAGCCGACGCCGAACTGGCCGATAATGCTCAGGTCCTCAGCCTTGCCAGGGTCCATCTCCGCCTTGAAGGCGCCGGAGCCGGACTTGGCGATGACGCCGAGGTTGTTCTCAGCCTCAGCCATGCTCATGCCGATGCCGTTATCCTTCACGGTGACGGTGCGCGCCTCCTTGTCGGCGCTGACCTCGATCCGGAAGTCGGCCCGGTCAAGACCCACCTGTTCGTCGGTCAGGGACAGGTAGCAGAGCTTGTCGATGGCGTCGGACGCATTGGAGATGATCTCACGAAGGAAAATCTCCTTGTTGGTGTATATGGAGTTGATCATCAGATCGAGGAGTCGTTTGGATTCCGCTTTGAATTGTTTCTTGGACATTTGTAATTATCCTCCGTACAATTAAATATTTCCATAAAAACGAAGTATATCACAAAAATCCTGAATTTCAACCGCCGATACCGCGCCCGGGCAGGAATTTACCGTTTGATAACAATCTGCGCCGCACATGGCGGAGGACAGAGAATGCCGCAGGGGCCGATGCCCTCATCGGCCCGCCGTCTTACGTCAGTTGATCGGCAGGTCGATCAGGGGATCGACCCCTACGGTTTGCGTCATATAACTCAGTGCTTGCCCTGATAGCCGCCGGGCGCTCTCCGCGCGGGCTTCTTTCCGGCGTCCTTCTCGGGCAGGGCGTGCCGCCCGGCGGGACGCGCGCTCTCGGTTCTGCGGACGGGGACGGCGGGCTCTTCTGCCGTCCCGGCAGGCTCAGCAGGCGCGGCGCGGCGTACCCGCGCCGCTCTAGGGGCGGGCGCGGCGGGCTCCTCCTCGCTTACGGGAGCCGCAGCGGGCGCGGCTTTGCGTCTGGCGGAATAGGTTTTCACATCCTCCTCCCCGCTCCCGGCGCCGCGCTCAGGTTTCGCAGGGGCAGCCTTCTCCTTCCCGGAGCGACGGAAGGGCAGGAAGTCCCCGATATCGAAGTCCAGGATGAACGCGCACAGACCCGATTTGTTGCGGCCGCGGTTGAGGAAACGGAAAATGAGCTGGGTGATGAGCCAGGCGACGATGCCGGAGAGCAGACCGATGATGGCCCCGGCCAGCACGTCGCTGGGATAGTGTGCCATGAGGTAGTTGCGTGATACGCACATGAGCGCCACGGCGATAGCCGACGGGAGTATCCACTTCTTACCCCGCATCAGCATGATGGCCGTCATGCCGGCGGCGCAGGCCGTGACATGGCCCGAGGGGAAGGAGAAGCCGTCCTCCGCCGGGGAGCCGACCGCCATCCACCAGAGCTCATACTCGATGTCATTCTCAAACGGGCGCAGCCGTCCGACAGTGTCCTTGAGGATGATGTTCGTGATCAGGGCGCCGCAGCAGACCGCGCCGAAAATGCAGACGCCGAGGTCGCGCTTGCTCGCCAGGAGCATGAACAACAGGGCGAGAATGAAAAAGATGATTCCTTTCTCTCCCAGAAAGGTGATCGCGCGCATCACCGGCGTCAGCACGGTTCCGGCCTTATCGGCGAAAAAGTGCTGAAAAGATAAAAACAGATGGTCAAAACCGGCCAGATTGCTGTCCAGCCAGAGGGCAATTGCGGATTCAGCCATAGAGAGGCGCCTTCTTTCCGTAACATGTTGTAACCAATATACACCATGCTGTCATAGATTGCAAGAGCTTTTGAAGGAAAAATGCGCAGCCGTTGCCAAGCACAGCGACACATGGTAAACTGTATGTCAGGAGATGATACAATATGAGAATGAAAAAACTGCTTCCGATCCTGGCGCTGATCCTGCTGCTGGCCTGGTATCTGCTGCCCGATATGGGCGGCGCGGTTCTGCCGACGGCGGCCGCCCAGGCTTCCCCCGCGGCCGAGCTCAGTCTTGTCACGCCCGCGCCGACCAAGACGCCGAAGCCGACAGCAACGCCGAAACCGACGAAGGCCCCGGCCCCCTCCCCCGCCGCGTCCGCTTCGACGGAGAAAACGCTCGACGAGGACGGCAGCTATACCAGCAAGGAGGACGTGGCCCTCTATATCCACACCTACGGGCACCTGCCCTCGAACTTCATCACCAAGAAGGAGGCCGAGGCCGCCGGCTGGAGCGGCGGCCCGCTCGACCGCGTGCTGCCCGGCATGTGCATCGGCGGCAGCTACTTCGGCAACTACGAGGGGCAGCTTCCCAAGGCCAAGGGGCGCAAGTGGACGGAGTGCGACATCAACACCCTCGGCGCGAAATCCCGCGGGGCAGAGCGCATCGTCTTCTCCAACGACGGGCTGATCTATTACACGCCCGACCACTACGAGAGCTTTGAGCTGCTGTACGACGACACCGGCTCCTGATTTGCCTCCGCAGTCCGTTTCCATTCGACATAATTCGACAAGACCGTTGCAAAAAACAGGGAGAAATCTCTGAAATACTGTTGAAGCGCGCCTTATCTTGTAGTATTATGTCAACAGATTATCCCGATTGTTCGACAGCTTTCTGTTGTCGCAAAACTTGCCCTTATGGTAAATTTAATGCGACAAACGCGATGAACAAGGCTTTTCTGACAAAGCGCTTCACCTGCTATCGCAACATGGGAGGATTTATATTATGGAAACTAAGATTCGTATACTCACCGCCGACCCGAACCGCGAGTTCTGCCGACAGTTGTCGGAGCTTGTCGCCGCCGAGCGGGACATGGAGGTCGTCGGCACGGCGGCGGACGGGACGGAAGCACTGGAACGGGCGGCGGAGCTCCAGCCGGATCTGATTCTTTTGGAGCTGGTGCTGCCGAAGCTGGACGGGCTGGAGGTGCTGCGCCGTCTGCGGGAGCAGGGCAACGACTGTCACGTGATCGTGCTGTCCGGCTTTGTCAATGGCAAGGTCATCGCCGAGTGCTCCGAAAGCGGCGCGGACTACTTCATCCCCAAGCCCTGCGACATCCAGTCGCTGATCGCCCGCATCCGGCAGCTCACCTTCGGTCTGCCGCGCACACCGGGCGTGGGCGTGGACTTTCGCCGCGGCGCGGAGGAGCGCCCGGACACGGACCTTGAGGCCGTGGTGACCGAGGTCATCCATGAGATCGGCGTGCCCGCGCACATCAAGGGCTATCAGTATCTGCGCGAGGCCATCATTCTCACCATCCGCGACATGGACATGATCAACGCCGTCACCAAGGTGCTCTACCCCGAGGTCGCCAAACGCTTCGGCACCACGCCCTCCCGGGTCGAGCGCGCCATCCGCCACGCCATCGAGGTCGCCTGGGATCGCGGCGACGTCGAGACCCTGCAAAGATACTTCGGCTACACCGTCAGCGGCATCAAGGGAAAACCGACGAATAGCGAGTTTATCGCGATGATTGCTGACAATCTCAGCCTCAAGAGAAAGCACGCCGTAAGGTGAGCCTTGCCGTCACAGCACACACCACCGCATTCGACAATCGGGTATGAAACCCCTCCTGTTTATTGCCTGTAATGAAAGCAATGAACAGGAGGGGTTTTGTATGTTCAACACCAATTTTGATTACCTTAGTCAGCGACAGCAGAAGAACCAGACTTGCCATCACAGAACAGAAAACAGGGAAACAGCGCGTTTTCACTGTTCCCCTTGTTATCTATCAATATATTGAAATCTTTTGCCTGCGCAATGGGATAAGGCGTAATGAGTTGATGTTTCCTCTGACCACGAGGGCAATACAGAAACAACTTGCCCTTGTCTGCGATTACTTGGGCTATGAGGGTATCAGCACACATAGCTTTCGGAAATGGTATGCGACAGAAATTTACAGGAAAAACGGCTATGACATTGCCCTTGTCCAGCGGCTTCTACAGCACAGCTCCGCCGCCGTGACGCAAAGATATATCGGTATAGAGCCACAGCGGATAGAGAGGGCGATAGAGGGCCACGCGGAGTTGATATAGTGTCTTCTTTTATGTTGAAAGTTCGCCCCAAAATTCCATATCTACCTTATAATTACTGTCGTTTGAATAATTAACAGTTAGATAATACCAATATTTATTCAGTTCTCCAGCGTTAGGCATAGCATTATATACGCCAATAACAAGCCAAGTATTATCAAACGCATAAACAGTATATTTATCTTTCTCAAAGGTAATATCTGACATGGAAGAAACAGTTGACTTAATGTAATCCTCAGTGACTTTAATAACATCCTTCTTCGTGTGATTATAGCGGTCTCTACTGTTGGTCTCAATTAAAGTGTATGTGTAACTTGGCTTGTCTTTTTTAATTTTTTCTTTATTTTCCATTGAATATGTCGTAATAGTTTTCTTATCTTCACTATATTTATATCCAGAAATATTTACCCCTTCATACTGGTCGTGATGATAAATAGCATCTTCACCAGTTTTGTAAAAAACCACTTCATAATAGTCAAGCATTACTTTATCTTTGTCGTTTATAGAACAAGCATAAATATCACCACGGCCTAAATCAGAAACGTCAACATATCCAACGATTGCTGTAGTATTTTCATTATTCTCACAAGCAGTTAGAAATGAGCAGCACGAAAGAAGTAGGATAATCACGTATAGTTTCTTTTTAAAATTTGAAAAGATGCTAATTCCTTTTTTCATTTCCTTTTCCTCACTTTAACATCGGGGCGCTTAGCATTTTTAGGGATTTGCCAAGGGCTTCCCTTTTTGAACTGTTCAGCACCTTGTATTTTCCCTTGTCTACATAACGTCGCAATTGTTGCTTGTGGTATGCCCCATAATTCTGACGCTTCCTTTGTTCCCATTGTGTCAGCCATTTTCTCTCTCCCTTCTTTTTGATAATAAAAAAGTGCGCAGCCCCAAACGGAACCACGCACGAAAAACGCAGAGCTCCGTTTGCTGCTACACAAATCTTTAGCAATTCAACAAGGAACGCCAAAATGGAGAGTGCGTTTTTACCGAAGTAAAAACACGCTCCTTGCCTGAATTGCATTATTTGATTTGTGTAGCACCCTTATATTACCATAGGATTACTACAATCGCAATTCCTAATTTGCTGCATTTCATAACTTTTTCATCAAAAACGGCAACGACTGAGCAAAGCGCTCCATCCCCAGCGCGGCGGGCGTGCTTTGCTTTTGAAAGTGTATTTTCAATACAAGATGTAAAAAGATGATGGAGAGATGTTCAAAGTCTCTCCATCACGCTATAAGATGTTCGTAGATGCTCAAAGATGTTCAAGAATGCTCTTAAACGGTCATAAAGGCCAGCCTCGCGGATTCCTGGGACAGTCCCGCTATGCTTCGTTCCTCCGTGAGACTGGCCTTAATAATCCTCAAAGCTGGCGGAAAAAAATAATGCTGTGTTCATTGGATTGCTGGCCTTGTCTTTCCTCTTTACTTTTGCTATCATTAGAGCAAGGCAATGAACAGAGGCCGTGAAGCCAATGAACAAGCCGATAAATCATTTCACTCTCATAGAGAAAAGCCGCCCGCAAAAGAGCCAAGCCATCCGCCCCCCAGAAGGGCGATAGCCCGCCACGCCATTGAGGTCGCCTGGGACCGCGGCGACGTCGAGACCCTCCAGCGCTACTTCGGCTACACCGTCAGCGGCATCAAGGGAAAACCGACGAATAGCGAATTCATCGCGATGATCGCTGACAATCTCAGCCTCAAGAGAAAGCACGCCGTGCGGTGAGCCGTGCCGTCACGACACACCACCGCATTCGACGATCGGGTATGAAACCCCTCCTGTTTATTGCCTGTAATGACCGCCGCGCTGCTGTGGTGTCAGAGCCGCTGGGCAAGGGCAATGTCTTAGCCGATCTTCTTGTATATTTCTGTAGTGCGGCGGGCGGAGTTTACGGTTGTAAAATAAAAAAAGGGTAAAAATGATGGAGAGACGTACTTTGTCTCTCCATCATCTATTTTTGTCAATACAGCCCAAACCCTCTCAGCTCCTCACCGCCGTCGATCACCACTTCCGCCGGGCCGGTCGCTGTGCGTAAATCCACCGCGAAGCGCTGCCAGTCGTCGACCTGATACGTCTCTTCCGCAGTGCTCAGGCAGGCGCCGTTTTCGTCATAGACGGAGATCACAAGCGTGTCGCCCGGTTTCCCGCCGCGGGCCTCAAAGCAGAGGTAGGAATACGCCCCGGCGTCGGGGAGGCTCAGGCGGCCGTCCCGGAGCGCGTCGTCTCCGAGGGGGCGCGGGGGGATTCCCGTCAGCTCCTCATTTAAAAGCGCGGCGGCGTAGTAGTCGCAGTGCCAGCGCTCCTGGGTCAGCAGAGCCTTGTAGTCCGCCGCGAGGTAGTACGCGAGGCGGTCGGCAAAGAAGTCCCTATAGTTTTCCTCCGTGAGACGGTATTGATCGCCGCGCATCCACTTGAGCATGAGACTGTTGATCCACTCGCCGTAGTGCATGAGATCGCGGTACTGGTTCACGTCGGAGATAATATCCTCGCGCCCGGTGAAATCGAAGAGGCGGATGTTGGGGCAACGCAGCATGAGTTCCGCGGCGAGCTGTTCCGCCTCGATCTGCGCGTAAATATCCCCGAGGGCGATCCTGTCACGCCAGTAGCCGAGGGAGATGGGCGGGAAGAAGCAGTAAAACGTCACATCCGGGTGAGCCTCGGCGGTCGCGATGACGTTCTCCTGTATCTTTCGCGTCACCTCACGCCGGTCGTACTCATTGAGGTGCATCGGCTCGCCCACGGCGTCGAGGTCAAAGTGGAACATGTTTTCAATGTTCGGCAGGCCGAAAGCGCCCCTGTACTCCGCCATGGTGTTGGAGTAATCGTCGAAGGAGGTCATGCCGGGGACAGAATCGGAACGCGCGGCGTCGAGCGCCATATGGAGGCAGCGCGTGAACAGCACGTCGGCGTTGAAGAGGTACTTGTAATCATTGAACGGGTTGCGGTCGTAGAGATAGTCGGGGTACTCCCCCAGATCGTCGCGCAGCTCCTCCGCCCCGTAGAGCAGCATGTGCCGGTCGATGCTGCGGATGACGAGCTTCGTGTCCGGGTGCGTGTCGAGGCCGGTGTTGATCAGCTTGTTGATTTCAAAATACGACGCGCCGGAGGCCGGGATCTTGATTGCGTGAACGCCGAAGAGCGCGTCCAGCTCGCTGGTCTTGAAGCAGGCCGCGAGGGAGGTCCCGGTGAGGATCGCGTCGTAATCAAGGTTTCGCAGGAGGCCGTCGTTCATGCTGCGTTCGTTGTCAAGGGGGTAGAAGAAGCGCTCCGTATGCGGGGCGTGGTAGTGGAAGAAGGGGTCGACATACCAGACAAGCACGCCCGCAAACAGGAACACGGCGGCAGTCAGCAGGCCAAACAGTCTCAGCCAGCTTTTTACTTTCATGGCGGCCCTCCTTTCAGAAGTTAAAGTACACGAACACGGATTCGCCGCCCAGGTGGAGGAAGGCGAAGAAGAAAGCCAGCGCTGCGAGGACGGCGTTCGCCGGGGTAAGGCGGTCGCGGCTGCGGAAATTGTTCTCCGGGATCAGGCACAGGATCAGCGCCGCCGCGTAAAACAGCAGTGCAGAAGCGGCGCCTGCCGACGGGATGTGCAGCAGCCGTGCGAGAAGCGCGGTCTCCTGTATCTCAAAGCAGCCCAGCAGCGCGGGCGACACGCTCAGGCTCTCGCAGCGCAGCATGGTTTTCAGCATGGCGAGCCACTGGCCGACGGAATTGGAGCGGAAGAGCAGCCACATGACGTTGACTGCGAGGAAAGTGCCGAGCCAGCCCAACGCTTTGTTGACACGGATCTGCGCCCGGTCAACAATTCGCTCCGCCACGCTGAGCGCGCCGTTGAGCAAACCCCAGAGGATGTAAGTCCAGTTCGCGCCGTGCCATACGCCGCTGACAAAGAAGACGGTCATCATATTCAGATACTGCCGCAGCGTCCCGCGCCGGTTCCCGCCGAGGGGAATATAGACATTGCGCGTCAGAAACGTTGTGAGCGAGATGTGCCAGCGTTTCCAGAAATCGTGGATTGAGAGAGCCTTGAAGGGTGAATCGAAATTAATGGGCAGATCAATGTTCAGCACTTTGGCAATGCCGGTCGCCATGTCGCTGTAGCCGGAGAAATCAAAATAGAGTTCAAAAACATAGGCGGGCATTGTGAGCATAATATCCGCCGCCGTCGCGGAGGCGAGATCGCTGAAGCACCAGTTGACGGCGGAGGCGAACACATCCGCGAGCAGCAGCTTCTTGAACAGGCCGAAGCAGAAGAGCTTCAGACCGCAGGCGATGTTCGCGGCGTCCGGTCGGGCGCGCGCCTCGTCGCGAAGCTGGGGGATCAGCTCGCCCGGCTCGGCCAGCGGGCCCATGACGAGTTTCGGGAAAAACAGGATGTACAGCAGATAGTCCGGCAAACTCTCGTTTCTGCCGGTTTTGCGGACATGCAGGACGTAGGAAATCTGCTGGAAGGTGAAGAAGCTGATGCCGAGGGGTAAAACCACGCTGACGCGAAAATCCGTGTTCAGGAAGTAATTGACGTTGGCCAGCGCAAAGGGCATATATTTATAGTAAAACAGCAGCGCGATGTTGGCAGCGACATCCAGCGTGAGGACAAGCCTTGCCTGCTTCTCGTTCCGGGCGATCAGCGCCGCAGCGGCGTAGTTGATGGCAAGGCTCACGAGCAGAACCGGCGCGGAGGCAAGACCGTACCAGAGATAAAACCATGCGCTCATGCCGGTGAGGAAGAGCCGTCCCAGCGTTCGGCTCCATCTGTTCAACAGGAAATAGCCCGCGAACAGCAGCGGGAAAAAGATCAGGATGAACTCATAGGAATTGAACTGCACGGCAGCGCCTCCTCTCCGTCAGTGTTTTGTATTTTGCAGAAGGATTATCCAAATCCAAAAGAGCCAATTTCATGTTATACTGATTAAAATCGTATAAGACGTCAGTTGCGTCAGCAACTGTATGCCGCCGCAGGTGGCATCTTTTCAATAAAAAGTGTCGACTTTTTATTGAAAAATAGTATTAATCTTCGCGCGCTCTATTTTCCCACGCAGAAGCGGCTGAATATGCGGGCGGTCACATCCTCGCGGATGTTTTTTCCGCTGAGCTCGCCCAGGGCAGCCATGGCGGTCTCGCTCTCGGTGAGGACGATGTCCGGGGTAAGGCCCTGCTCCATCGCGGAGAGCGCGGCACGCAGGCTCTCGAGGGCGCGGGAGATCGTCTCGGCCTGGCGGGCGTTGGTGAGGATTTCACCGGCGGGGGCTTCGGGCAGAGGAAAGAGCGAGCGGATCACGCGCTCCAGCTCGTCAAGCCCTTCCCCGGTGTGCGAGGAGAGCACCACGACGGGCAGCGCGGTCTCCGGCGGCGCGATCGTTTTGCCGAGGTCGGACTTGGACAGCACCAGCACCGCCTTCGGGCAGCGCTCCGCCTCCCGCAGCAGCTCCAGATCCTCCGCTTCGGGCTCGGTGCTGCCGTCCAGCACGTCGATCACAAGCGCGGCGCTCCGCATGGCGAGGCGGCTGCGCTCCACGCCGAGGCGCTCCACCGCGTCGCGGGCGTCGCGGATGCCGGCGGTGTCGGTCAGGCGCAGCAGCAGCGAGCCGATGCGCAGCTTTTCCTCAATGGTGTCGCGGGTGGTGCCCGGCACATCGGTGACGATGGCCCGCTCGTAGCCCAAAAGCGCGTTTAAAAGCGAGCTCTTGCCCGCGTTCGGCCTGCCGACGATGGCGGCGGGGATGCCTGCGGTCATGAGCTTGCCGCGCTCGAAGCTCCCGAGCAGGGCCGCAAGCGAGCGCTCCGCCTCCCGCAGGCGCGTTTTATAATCGGCGAGGCGGAAGTCCTCGATATCCTCATCCGGGTAATCCAGCACCGCGTGATAGTGGGCGCTGATGTCGGCAAGGGCCGAATAGACGGCCTCCGTCTTTCTGGCGATGGCCCCGGAGAGCTGGGCCGCAGCGTTGCGCGCGCACTCCATGCTCTCGGCGTCGATGAGGTCGGCCACAGCCTCGGCGGCGCTGAGCTCCAGGCAGCCGTTGAGAAAGGCGCGCTTGGTAAACTCTCCCGCCAGGGCCTGGCGCGCGCCGAGGCGGAAGCACTCCTCCAGCACCGCGCGCAGCAGCGTCGGCGAGCCGTGGCACTGAAACTCCGCGGTGTCCTCGCCGGTATAGCTCTTCGGCGCGTGGCTGAGCGTGCAGAGGCAGAGATCCAACAGGTTTCCTTCTCTATCGTGCAGCCCGCCGTAGACGAGCTTTCTGTCCTCATAGTCCGTCATCCGTTTCCCGGAGGCGGGGCGGAACAGGGCGTCCGCGATCCGGTGGGCGTCGTCCCCCGAGAGGCGGACGATGCCGATGGCGGCCACCTGCGCTCCGGTCGCGACGGCGGCAATGGTATCAGACATGGGAAAAGCCCCCTTTCAATGCGTCAATGGCGGCGGGCAGCTCCGAAAACGAGGCGATCACCGCGTCCGGCCGCTCCGCCCCTCCGAAGCCGTAGGAAGCGAAAACGAAGGCACAGCCCGCCTCGCGGGCGCTGCGCTCGTCAGAGGCGGTGTCGCCCACATAGACGGGGCAGCGCAGGCCGTGGCGGCGGGCGAGCAGCGCGATGTTGCCCGCTTTTTTAAGGCCGGTGTCCCCCTCGCAGACGTGATCCCGGAACAGGGGGCCAAGGCCGCTGCTCGTAAGAAAGCACTCGATATAGCCCTCCAGGCAGTTGGAGACGATGAACAGCGGCAGGGTCTCCGACAGTGCCGCGAGCGTCTCCCCCACGCCGGGATAGAGATCTCCGCCGTGGCGGGCGATATAGGCGTTTTCTTCATGGATACATTGTCGGCATATTTCCCGGCTTTTTGCGCCATATTGTGAGAAAAGCGCGGCGGCGATCTCTTCGGCCGTCATGCCCATGATGCTTTTGACCGTCTCGGGCCTCGGTTCCCAGTCCGTGCAGCCCAGCCGCCGAAGGGTCTCTCCCCAGCTCTCGGCAACCACGCGGCAGGAATCCCACAGCGTGCCGTCAAGATCAAGAATAATGGCGTCGATGTTCATAGCGTCTCCCTTTAATGAGTTGTCATCCTGAGCAAAGTGAAGGATCTTTCCCCGAAGCGCTGAAAACGGGAAAGATCCTTTGTCGTTTCATCCCTCGGGATGACGGCTTGTTTACCATAAAAGCTGACGCCTTTATAGTAATTTGAGTGCGGCGAGGCTTGCCGCATGGGGATTTACTATGGAAGCTGTCGCTTCCATAGTAAATAATTGATTCTAACGCGCCATTCTCGCCCCTGCGGGGCAACCGAATGGCATGCGTGAAAATCCCCATGCGCATGGGGATTTACTGTTCCTCTCTGGCCGCCTTTTCATCACAGCGTTCAGCCACAAAATAACTCAGCGACAGGAGGCTGTCGGAAAAGTGGACGTTTTCCACAATGGTGCTGCTGTTGGGCTCGGTCAGCTCAACATTGGTGAAGTTCCAGATGGCATCGATGCCGCCGGCCGTCAGTCTCTCGGTCACCGGAATTGCCGCCGCTTTTGGGACTGTGAGCACCGCGATGTTGACCTGGTTGTTCTCGAGGTAGCTCTCCAGCTCCTCCATGCTGTAGATTTTGACGCCCTTGTATTCGGTCCCGATGAGCGCGGGCTTGATGTCGAAGGCCGCGGCGAGCCTGACGCCCCAGTCGTCAAAGCAGAAATTTTCCATTAGGGCGCGCCCGATATTGCCGACGCCGATGAGGATCGCGCGAAAGCCACGGTCCATGCCGAGGATGCCCGCGATCTGCTCACGAAGGGCCAGGACATTGTAGCCGTAGCCCTGCTGTCCGAATTCACCGAAGCAGTTGAAGTCCTGTCTGACCTGCGAGGATGTGAGGCCCAACTGTTCTCCCAGCTGGCGGGAGGAGATTTTGTCGACGCCATTTTCGCTGAGCTCGTCCAGCTTACGCAGATAGCGCGGCAGGCGGCGGATGACGTTGTTGGACACCTTGACTTGCTTCACTGTTTTGTACTCTCCTTATATGTAGTGGGAAGGCAGATAGCATTTATGTTGTGAAGTATAGCATATAGTGAAATAAATAGCAAGCGTAAACACAGTGCGGCAGACCCGGTTCAAAGGCACGGGTCTGCCGCACATTTTTCACTTCTGCGTTTCAACGGCGTATGGGTCGATGGTCGGCGTCGGAGCAGGTTCCGAAGCGGTCGCGCTCTGGGTCGTAAGCTCTCTCAGGAGACTGTCCAGATCTCTGAGCGCGCAGGCCGCGCGGCAGCTTTTAGCTGCGCCCCCCGCGGGGTAGAGGCTGTAATAGACAAAATCACCGTAGATGCTGATGTCCATTTTCTCCTCGCCGCCGTAGGCGTCGTCCGGCACGAGTGTGACATGCACCACCCGCGTGAGCTCCGCCTCCGCGGGCAGCTCGCTCTCGCTGCCTCCCAGCAGGGCGAACAGTCTGTCACGCCCTCCCTTGCCGTAGATTTTGGCGTTGTGCTCCTCGGCCTTCTTCTCCGGCGTCGCGGCAGGAAGTTCCTCGATCTTCTCTTCGATCTTCTCTTCGATCTTCTCTTCGATCTTCTCTTCGATCTCTTCCGGCATTGGCGCAGCGGCGTCCGGCGTCAGATTCGCAGTCCTCAATTCGGGGACGCCGCTCTCCGCCGGTTTCCGGAGCTGTACTGCATTCTCCGCATCCATCGTTTCACCCTTCTCCTCATCCGGCTGGTCGGAGGCAAGCCCGATGCCAAGCCCGCTGAAGAGCATGAGATTCACATCCTCCCCCGCTTCCGGCACGGAGGTCTTGCTCTCGAGCAGTTCAGGCGTGTTGCTTCTCATGGAGAAGGGAGCGAGCTCCACGACCGGCTCGGAAACGTCAATCTCCGCCGAAGCAAGCGCTTCGTCCTGAGAGACCGCAGGCGCGGGCGCTGTCATTCTCAGCATGGGAACTTCGGCGTTTTCAAGCACCGCGGGTTCCGTGACCTGCTCCTGGACAGACGTCAGGCTCTGTTCCGGAACAGACGCCGGAGCTTGCGGCTCCACAGAAGTCTGTGCTTCGACCGGCGCGGACATCTGCAGCGCTTCCGGATTGGTCGCCTGTAACGCCGCCGGGGCGGGTGCCTGTAACGCTTCAGGCTCGGGTGTCTGTACCACAGCGGGAGCAGGTGCCTGTACCACAGTGGGAGCGGGCGTTTGTACCACAGTGGGAGCGGGCGTTTGTACCGCGGTGTAGGGCTCATAGTACTGTGCCGGGGCGGGCGTCTGCGCCGTCACCTGGGCGGCATAACGGTCATCTTGATATGGATTGTATTGTTCAGGCTGCAGGGTGTTATAGGTCTCGTTCACGCTGTTTCCCGCCGCGAGGCGGACGTCCGGGGAGGCATACGTTGTGGGTGTCTCTGCCGGGGCCGTCCAGACGGGCGTCGGGGCCGCTGTCTGCACGGAGAGAGTAAAGACATTCTCCGTCGGCGCGGGCAAGTTCTCCACTGTCGGCGCCTGCGTGGCCTGATAGAGCTGCTCGGCAGCCTCCTGCGTACGGAGGCTGACGTCCTCTGCATGTTTGCCGGGGCCGAAACCGCTGGCCGCGAACAGGACCAGCAGGGCACAGGCCGCTGCGCTCAGCGCCATGCGCAGGCCGAACGTGCGCAGACGGCGGTTCTTTTTGATGATCTCGCTGCGGCGGACGCCTGCCATGATGTTCTCATGCAGGCCCTCCGGCAGCGGCTCGGGCTCTTCGGACAGAATATCGGACAGGTCGTGAAAGACCGCGTACATCGCGTTGCAGCGGGAGCAAGTGTTCATATGCGCCATCAGGGCCTCATGCTCTTCCCGGCTGATTTCACCGTCGATGAGCCTGCTGATCAGCTCCTGATAGTAGTCACACGAATTCATTGCTTCTCACCGCCTTTCATTCTACCTGACGAAGCAAAGTCGGGAATGTTCCCGTCTTCCACCAAAAACGCGCACAATCTTTTCCTCGCCCGGAAAATACGGGATTTCACCGTACCGACCTCGATTTGCAGCACGTCGGCGATCTCCTCGTAGCTCAGGCCCTGTATCTCTCGCAGCAGCAGGATCTGCCGGTAATCCGGCGCCAGGGACTGCAGGCCTCTCTGTACCGCGTCGCGCGTGAGGCTGCGCTCCAGCAGCAGCTCGGGCGACTGGCTCTCGTCCGCGACGTCGAGCTGGGTCTCCTCCCCCTCGTCGTCCTCCACCGAGAGCGAGACCGTCGGCTTTCGGCTCCGGCTGCGCAGGAAGTCAAGGCAGACGTTGCTTGCGATGCGGTAGAGCCAGACGGAGAATTTGCTGTCGCCGCGGAAGGATTGCAGGGAATTGTACGCCTTGATGAACGCCTCCTGCGTCATGTCGGAGGCATCCTCGGGGTTGCCGGTCATGCGCAGCGCGATGGCATACACGCCTTTCTCGTACTCCGTGACCAGCTTTTCAAAGGCGTTGACGTCGCCCTGCAGGACCTTGCGGACAATCATGGCCTCCTGTTCTCTTGTCAAGCTCTATCACCACCTTTAAGTATTGGTCATGGCTCCCCCTCCGACGGCGCGTCTCGCGCAAGCGCCGTAACTGAGAGGGTCTTCGCGCGGCCCCCTCCGCCCCCAGTGGGAGAGGCAAGTATAGTGCCTATTTCAAATCTCTTTTGATGCCTTTGCAGATTCTATGGATGTCCTCCAGCGTGTTCACCTGCACGAGCTCCTGACGGTACACGCCGGAATGGGGTACGCCGTGGAGATACCATGGCAGCTGGTGCCGCGCCTCCATGCAGGCACGGCGCTCCCCGATGCGCGAGGCCAGGGTCTCGATCTGTGTCTCGGCCAGGGTGATGCGTTCGGCAAGCGGCGGCAGGGTCGGGAGCTCGCGCCCCTCGATCATGGCCTGTCCCCGCTCGAAAAGCCAGGGATTGCCGAAGCTGCCGCGCCCGATCATGGCGAGCTCGCAGCCGGTGTAGCGCAGGATGTGCGCCGCGTCCTCCGGCGTAAAGACGTCGCCGTTTGCAATCACGGGAATGTTGACCGCCCTGCGCACCTCCCGGATCATGTCCCAGTCGGCGCGGCCCGCGTACATCTGCGCGCGTGTCCGACCATGCACGGCCACCGCGTCCGCTCCGGCCTGCTCCATGAGCCCGGCGAACTCCACGGCGTTGGCGCTGCCGTTGTCCCAGCCCTTGCGGAACTTCACGGTCACGGGCTTGTCCACCGCCTTTTTGACGCTCTCCACAATGCGCGCGGCAAGCTCCGGGTCTTTCATCAGCGCAGAGCCGTCCCCGGCCTTCACGATCTTTCCGACGGGGCAGCCCATGTTGATGTCCAGCATGTCCGCGCCGGAAATCTCCAGCGCCATCCCCGCCGCCTCCGCCATCACCTCCGGCTCATGGCCGAAGATCTGCGCGGCGCTCGGGTGTTCGTCATCCGGGATGTACAGGAGCTCCTTCGTCTTCTCGTCGTGATAGACCAGGGCCTTCGCGGACACCATCTCCGTCGTGGTCAGGGCCGCGCCGAGCCGGTGACACACCCCGCGAAAGGCAAAGTCCGTCACCCCCGCCATCGGGCCAAGGGTCAGATTGCCCCTGAGTTCAACGTCTCCGATCTTTACCATGCGACGTCCAGTCCCACCGGGCAGTGGTCGGAGCCCATGATCTCGGGCAGAATATAGGCGTCCCTGATCTTCTCGCGCAGGCGGTCGGACACCACAAAGTAGTCGATACGCCAGCCGACGTTGCGCTCTCTGGCGCGCATACGGTAGCTCCACCAGGAGTAGGCGTCCGTCTTGTCGGGGTAGAGAAAGCGGAAGCTGTCGGTAAAGCCCGCGGCCAGAAGCTCGGTGAACTTGCCGCGCTCCTCATCGGAAAAGCCCGCGTTGCCCACATTCTGCTTGGGGTTTTTCAGGTCGATCTCGTTGTGCGCCACGTTCATATCGCCGCAGACAATGACGGGCTTCTTCTCATCCAGCTTGCAGAGATAGGCGCGGAAATCGTCCTCCCAGCGCATGCGGTAGTCGATGCGCTTGAGCCCGTCCTGCGCGTTCGGGGTGTAGACGCAGACGAGGTAGAAATTGTCATATTCCAGCGTGATGACACGGCCCTCATGGTCGTGCTCCTCCACGCCGATATTATAAGTAACGGACAGCGGCGTATGCTTCGTAAATATCGCCGTGCCGGAATAGCCCTTTTTGTCGGCATAGCACCAATAGCTCTCATAGCCGGGGAAGCTCAGGTCGATCTGCCCCGCCTGGAGCTTGGTCTCCTGCAGGCAGAAGAAGTCCGCGTCGAGGGAGAGGAAAATGTCCTCAAAGCCCTTGCCTCTTACAGCACGCAGGCCGTTTACGTTCCAGGAAAGAAATCTCATGCGTTGTTCCTCCGGTTTGCCTCCTGGCTCTCCTCATAGCCCCGCGCGTCGGTGAGCGAGGCGTTGCGCAGTCTCGGCACAGGCCCCGCGGCAGTGGTCTTCGCAGCCGCCGTCTTCGTCGCGACAAGGCGGTTGATCTTCATGCCCTGCTCATAGAACTTGGCCTCGTAGTCGGTCATCACGCCGACGGGGCCGCGCTCGTGCAGGTCGTGTGTGACCTCGGAGAGCTGCCAGCCCTCGGCTTCAAACTGCTCGATCGACCAGTCAAAAAGCGGGGTATTGTCGGTTTTGAAATGGATCTGCCCGCCATCCTTCAGCACGTCGGCATACAGGCGCAGGAAGGACGGCGCGGTCAGCCGCAGCTTTGCGTCCCGGCTTTTGGGCCAGGGATCGCAGAAGTTGATGTAAATGCGGTCGACCTCGTCTTTTGCGAACATCTCGCCGAGGTTTTTCGCGTCTGCGTCGAGGAAGCGCACATTTTCAAGGCCGCGCCGGGCAATCTTCTCCATGGCGAGGATCATCGCGTCCGGCACCTTTTCGAGCGCAATGTACAGGGTATCGGGCATGGTCTCGGCAGTATCGGCGGTAAAGCGGCCCTTGCCGCAGCCGAGCTCGAGGTACAGTCGGTCATGACCGGGATAGACCTCGCGCCACTTGCCGCGCAGGGCTTCGGGTTCTGTATCCAAAAAAGCGGCACAGCGCTCCATGCGCGTGTCCAGATTTGATCTTTTTCTCATTCTCAAAGAATATCACACTCCTAAGAATATAGGATAACACAAGCAAGGGAAAACATCAATCATCAAACACGCGGAATGTGCCAAAATACGCTGCTGCCAAAAGTTTTTCTTGCGCTGGCGTCCCTCCTGGTGTATACTATCTAAGCCGGTTTTGAAACCGCACATCCACAGTCTCCTTCTTCCTTTCCAACTCGGAGGTCTCACGGGGGACCTCCGAGTTGGTTTAAACGGGAGTTTTTAAGTCTGTTATGAACACTCGTACCGCATCAGAAGAAGCCTGTTCCGTTCCGCTTCCCCGGTTTGCGTAAGCGCCGGGAAAGCTCCACATCCACAGTCTTCTTCCTTTCCAAACCGGAGGACCCATGAGGGTCCTCCGGTTTGGGTTTAACGGGTGTTCGCGTTCGCTATGAACATCCGTACCAACGTCAGAAGAAGTCTGTTCCGTTCCGCTTCCCCGGTTTGCGTAAGCACCGGGAAAGCTCCACATCCACAGTCTCCTTCTTCCTTTCCAAACCGGAGGACCCACGAGGGTCCTCCGGTTTGGGTTTAACGCGAGTGTTGAGTCCGTTATGACCGGCCGGACGCTGTTGGGAGAGAAAACGCCTGCGTTAATCCTATTTTATTTCGACGTTTTTACGGCGCTTGCCTATAGCAATCCGCAGGATTTCATGTTATACTAAAATTATGATTTGGTCGCAGGGAGATACAGGAATCCAACCTCGTGGAGCCCCTGGCCGTCTGCGTCTATACTTCGGAATATTATTTACTCACAATGGAGGGAACAACATGCTGCGTCACCGTATTTCAGATCTGGACATCTACCTCTTCGGAAGAGGAACGCATTACACCGTTTACGAAAAGCTGGGCGCGCATCCGGCCTCGGAGAACGGGAAAGACGGCGTCTACTTTGCCGTGTGGGCCCCGAACGCCCGCTCGGTCAGCGTGGTGGGCGACTTCAACGGCTGGACGCCGGGGCGGGACTGGATGCAGCCGCTTGAGGAATCCGGGATCTTCGACCTGTTCATTCCCGGACTCGGCCCTCATACGCTGTACAAGTTTGCCGTGGAAACGCAGAAAGGCGACATTCTCTTCAAGGCCGACCCCTACGGCAACCAGTGCCAGCTGCGTCCGGAGACCGCCTCCGTCGTGGCGGATCTCTCGTCTTACGTCTGGCAGGACGAGAGCTGGATGGGCTCCCGCACGGAGAGCGATCCCAAGAAGCGCCCGCTGTCCATCTACGAGGTGCATCTCGGCTCCTGGAAAAAGGATGAGAGCGGGGCAAACTGCGGCTTCCGCAAGTACCGCGATCTCGCGCCGGAGCTGGCGGACTACGTCAACTATATGGGCTACACCCATGTGGAACTGATGGGCATTGCGGAGCACCCCTTTGACGGCTCCTGGGGCTACCAGGTCACCGGCTACTATGCCCCGACCGCTCGTTACGGCGACGCGGAGGACTTCATGTATCTGGTGGATTATCTGCACCAGCGCGGAATCGGCGTGATTCTGGACTGGGTCCCGGCCCACTTCCCGCGCGACGCCTACGGCCTGGCCCGCTTTGACGGCTACGCCGAGTATGAGCATGCCGACCCCCGCCAGGGCGAGCACCCCGACTGGGGCACCTATATCTTCAATTACCAGCGCCCGCAGGTCAAGAACTTCCTGATCGCAAACGCTCTCTTCTGGCTGGAGAAGTTCCACGTGGACGGCCTGCGCGTAGACGCCGTGGCCTCCATGCTCTACCTCGACTACGGCAAGAAGGACGGCGAATGGGTCGCAAACGCCGACGGCGGCAACATCAACTACGACGCCATCGAGTTTCTCAAGCACCTCAACTCCATCGTCGGCCAGCGCGTGCCGGGCGCTATGGTCATTGCGGAGGAATCCACCGCCTTCCCGATGGTGTCCAGACCGCCCGAGGACGGCGGCCTCGGCTTCACCTTCAAGTGGAACATGGGCTGGATGCACGACGTTCTGGAATACCTCAAGACCGATCCCTATCTGCGCAAATACAACCACAACAACGTGACCTTCAGTTTCACCTACGCCTTCAGCGAAAACTACGTTCTCCCCTTCTCCCATGACGAGGTCGTGCATCTCAAATGCTCCATGATCAACAAGATGCCCGGCGACATGGACGCCAAGTTTGGAAACCTCCGCCTGGCTTACGGCCTGATGATGGCCCACCCCGGCAAGAAGCTCCTGTTCATGGGCCAGGACTTTGCCCAGCTCCGTGAGTGGAGCGAGGAGCGCAGCCTCGACTGGTTCCTGCTGGACAACGAGCCGGCCCACCGCGCGCTCAACAACTACACGCGCGCCCTGCTGGAGATGTACCGCAGCTATCCGTCCCTTTATGAAAACGACTGTGAGAGCGTCGGCTTTGAGTGGATCAACGGTGCGGACGCCGACCACAACATGCTCAGCTTCTGCCGCATCAGCACCGACCACAAGAAGTGCCTGCTCTTCCACTTCAACTTCTCCCCCGTGCCCTATCCGAAGCACCGCATCGGCGCGCTGTGCGCAGGGACTTATCGCCAGGTTCTCAACAGCGACGACGCCGTTTTCGGCGGCACCGGCGCATACCCCTCCCACAATGTCAAGGCCGACCCCATCCCCTGGGATAACAAGGAATACTCTGTGGAGTTTGATGTGCCGCCCTACTCTGTGACGGCCTTTGCCTTCAACTGGACGCAGCCGAAGAGCGCTTCCGCCGAGAAGACCGCGCCGAAAAAGAGGACGGTCAAGGCCGCCGCTCCGAAGAAGGCGGCTACAAAGGCCGAGCTCCGCGCCGAGAAGAAGGCCGAGGAGGAAAAGAAACTGGCGGCCATCCTTAAGGCGGTCAAAAAGAGCGGCAAGTCCTACGACGAGATCATGGCGTTTTTGGAGTCATAAGCCGCGCTTACTCACGCCGAACTGAAAACAGACGCCGCCCCGGGCAATAGCCCGGGGCGGTAGTTTTTGCTGTCTGTATTTACTTTCCGAAGACCTGCTTGCGCAGCTTAACGCCCGTCGGGGTGGTGGCGAGACCGCCGCCCGCCGTCTCCTTGAGAGCGGCGGGCAGGGCGTTGCCGACCTCACGCATGGCGTCGACGCACTCGTCCACGGGGATTTTCGGCCCCACGCCCGCGAGGGCGAGGTCCGCGCTGGAAAAGGCGATCATCAGGCCCGAGACGTTGCGTTTGATGCAGGGGATCTCCACGAGGCCCGCCACAGGGTCGCAGACCAGGCCGAGCTGGTTTGCAATTGCGATGGCGCAGGCGTCGCCGCACTGGGAGGGCGTTCCGCCCATCACCTCGACCAGCGAGGCCGCCGCCATGCCGGCGGCGCTGCCGCACTCGGCCTGGCAGCCGCCCTGGGCGCCCGCGATGCTGGAATTGGCCGCGATGACCATGCCAAAGGCGCCGGCGGTGAAGATGGACATGACGATGTCCCGCTCCGGGATACCGCGATCCTCATACAGGGAGACGAGGCAGCCGGGCAGGATGCCGCAGCTTCCCGCCGTCGGGGCGGCGACGATGCGGCCCATGGCGGCGTTGCAGCCCGCCACGGCCAGGGCGCGGGCGATGGCCTTCGACAGGAAATCACCGCAGAGGCCGCCGTTGGTGCTCTCGGCGTATTGCTTCATCAGATAGCCCTCGCCTCCGGTGAGGCCGGACATGGAGCGCAGGTCCTTCTTCTGGCCCTCCGCGACGGATTCGCGCATGACCTCAAAGCTCTTGCGCATGCGCTCGTAAATCTCCTCGGGGGTCTGCTCCATAGCCTCCGCCTGGTCGAGCATGACAAGCTCGCTGATCTTGAGGCCGCGCTCCTCGGCCGCGCTCACGAGCTCCTGGATGGATTGATATTTCAGCATACTGCGTCCTCCCCTCTTACAGCCGCCGGATCAGCATGGCGTTGGTGACATGGTCCAGCTTGCGCACGTCCTCGATCAGGGTCTCCGGGGGCATGTTGTCGATCTCGATGGTCATGATGGCGTTGCCGCCGCGCTGCTCACGCGAGAGATGGAAGTTGCAGATGTTCAGATCGGCGTACTCCCAGCGCATCAGAGTCGTGACCGCGGCGATGACGCCGGGGCGGTCCAGGTGCATGACCAGCAGGGTATTGCTCTCTCCGCTGAAATCCACCTTCATGCCGTTGATGAGGTCGACACGGATGTTGCCGCCGCCGACGCTGGCCGCCTGGGCCGAGCCGGTCGAGCCGTCGGCCAGGGTGTAGGTGATGCGGGCGGTGTTGGGGTGCGCGCCGGGGATGTCCCTCTTGATAAACTCGTAGCTGATCCCGCGCTCCTTCGCGATCTCAAGCGCGTCGCGGATCTCCGCCGAGTCGCTGCGAAAGCCCATGATCCCGGCCAGCAAAGCGCGGTCCGTGCCGTGGCCGCGATAGGTCTGGGCAAAGGAGCCGGAGAGGACGATCTCCAGCTTTTCCGGGGTCTGCCCGTCCATCAGCTTGTTGACCACGCGGCCGATGCGCACGGCCCCCGCGGTGTGGGAGCTGGACGGGCCGATCATCACGGGGCCGATAATGTCAAATACGTTCATAGGTACTCCCTTGCAGAATACTCAGGCCTTGATCCACTTGTTGTAGATCTTGTCGACAATGACGCCGATGGCGTTGTCGCCGGAGACGTTGCAGGCGGTGCCGAAGGAGTCCTGCGTGATGTAGAGGGCGACCATGATCGCGCAGATCGGGCCATTGGGATCACCGGCCTCCTGGCCGAAGATCATGTACAGGAAGGGCAGGGCTGTCATGATGGAGCCGCCGGGCGCACCGGGCGAGGCGACCATTGCGACGCCGAGGGTCATGATGAAGGGGATGACCGTGCTGAGGGAGATGGGCAGCTGATTCATCAGGCACACGGCCGTTGCGCAGGCGGTGATGGTGATCATGGAGCCGCACATGTGGATGTTGGCGCACAGGGGAACCACAAAGTTGCGGATCTCCTCGCACACGCCGTCGGCCTCGGCGCACTGGAGGTTGACGGGGATGGTGGCGGCGGAGGACTGGGTGCCCAGGGCGGTGGTGTAGCCGGGGATCTGGTTCTTGATGAGCTTGAAGGGGTTCTTGCCGCTGACAGAGCCGGCGACCAGGAACTGGAGCACAATGAAGATCAGGTGCATGACGATGACGGTGAGGAAGACCTTCCACAGGATGCTCAGGATGGTGAAGGTCTTGCCGGAGTAGGTCATGTCAACGAAGGTACCGCAGATGAAGAGGGGCAGCAGGGGGACGATGACCGTGTTGAGCACGGCGTCGACGATGCCGCTGAAATCCTTCATGGCGTTGTAGAGGGTCATGCCGATGGTCTTGCCCTTCATGGCGGACAGGCACAGGCCGAGAATGAAGGCCAGGACGACCGCGGAGAGCGTGTCGAGCACGGGCGGAATGGCGAGGGAGAAGTAGCTGTCGACACTGTTGCCGGCGGTGGCGGCGATCTTCTCAAGCGCCTCGGCATTCATGAAGCTGGGGAAGAGATTGCTGGAAACGATAAAGGAACAGGTGCCGCCGATCAGAGTGGAGGCGTAGGCGATGGCGACCGTGATAAGCAGCAGCTTGCCCGCGCCCTGGCTGAGATCCGCGATGCCCATGGTGACAAAGGCGAGGATCAGCAGGGGGATGACGAACTTGAGGAAGGTGCCGAAGAGGCTGGACGCTGTAACGATGATGCGGCAGAACCACAGGGGGGTGTACAGTCCGATCAGGATACCCAAAATGATTGCGATAATGAGTTTGGGGACGAGACCGATCTTTGCTTTTTTCATGTCTGACTCCTATTCTTTCTCTCTTTGGGGTTTCATACTATCCCCTAATAGAAACAGATTTGTGCCATACTGCGTTGCCTTCCTTGACCATATATCTCCATTATGCTCTGCGGAAGGCGCCTTGTCTGGCGCAAATTCTGTTCGGAAATCTAATTGTACTTTCTATCAGGGAATAGTATAACCCCGTAAATATTACCGCGAGTTTCCCCGCGGCATGTTGTAATATATACCAAACTGTCGATAAAATCAAGCCCCTTCTTTTGTTAAAATTGTCTCTGCTTTTTTGTTGAGCCTTTCCTTTCGATTTTTGCGCACGTTGGGCTTGCGTACGCGGAAAGAGCGTGATACTCTCTTATACAGAAATGAATTGCGGGAGGGAAACGTATGGACCGGGAGCTTTTCAGGCAGGCGATGGTCAAGGTACTGGGCGGTATTCTGCTGGTGGGGCTGCTGCTCTTTCTTCCGGCGGGAAGCCTTCATTACCGGCAGGCGTGGCTGCTGATGGGCGTGCTGTTTGTGCCGATGCTGGCCGCGGGCTTTGTGATGCTGTTCAAGAGCCCGGAGCTTCTGCGAAAGCGGCTGAGCGCGAAGGAGGAACAAGGCGAACAGCGGACCGTCGTCGCGCTGAGCGGGCTGCTGTTCATCGCGGCCTTTGTCCTGGCCGGGCTGAACTGGCGCTTCGGCTGGCTGATCCTGCCGGACGCGGTCTCCTGGGCGGCGGCGCTTGTGTTCCTGCTTGGCTATGTACTGTACGCGGAGGTCTTGAGGGAAAACGTCTGGCTCTCCCGCACGGTCGAGGTGCAGGAGGGGCAGAAGATTATCGACACAGGGCTCTACGGCCTTGTGCGCCACCCGATGTATATGAGCACGCTGCTGCTCTTTCTCTCGATGCCGCTGATCCTGGGCTCGCTGTATTCCTTTCTCCTCATGCTGCTCTATGTCCCGATCATCGCCAAACGCATACGGAACGAGGAGCAGGTGCTGGAGCAGGGTCTCGCGGGCTATGCTGACTACAAGCGCCGCGTGAGATACCGGATCATCCCCTGTGTGTGGTAATGTTTGGGCGGATACGTACCGTGTACGTATCCGCCCAAAGGCTGTTTATCTCGTTTTTGATCACATGATGGGGATCTTGATTTTGAGGTCCGTGAGGGGCCAGGAGGAGCAGGCGTGGAACCAGCCCATCTCCTTGTCCATCATGCGGCGGCCGTCGCCCACGGGGGAGACAAAGATCTCGCCCTCGAGCAGGTGGCTGCGGCAGAAGCCGCACTCGCCGTTGCGGCAGTGGGTGTCGATGGGGATGGCGGCGCGCTCCAGGGCGACGGCCACGGGCTCGCTGGCCTTGGCGTCAATGACGTCCTCGTGGATGCCGCGCACGACCGTGATCTTGAAGGTCTTGGTCTCGGTGCCCTTGGGGTAGCCCGGCAGGGTGGAGACGTCGGCGGGGTTGTTGACCACGTCATGGCGGAAGCGGCGCACGGGCACGCCCATGTCGTCCAGGGCCTTCTTGACGAAGCGGAACATCGGCAGGGGGCCGCAGAACATGTAGGTGCAGTCGGGCGTGGAATACTTCTCGATGATCTCGCGGGTGATGAAGCCCTTCTCCCCTTCCCAGTCGGGCTCATCCGAGAGGACGTGGACGACCTTCACATCGGGGCAGTCGGCCTCGATTTTGGCGAGCTCGTCTTTCAGGACGATGTCGTTTGCCTTGACGGAGCCGTAGAGGATGGTGAGCTTGACGCCCTTCATCTTGCCGTAGGCGATCTCCTTGGCCATGGAGTGGAACGGCGTGATGCCCGAGCCGCCGGCCAGGGCCACGAGCTCTCTGGAATCGCGCAGGGGCTCCCAGTAGAAGAAGCCGAAGGGCAGCGCGCCCTCAAGGATGTCGCCGATCTTCACGTTCTCAAAGAGGTAATCGGGGACGAGATAGGGCACGTTCCGGCGGACGGTGATCTCAAAGAAGGGGTGCTCGCCTCTCGCCTCGAAGGGGGCGGAGGAGATGGTATAGGGTCTCGACAGCAGGCTGTCGCCGATCTTGAGGCGGAAGTTCACGTACTGGCCGCTCTGGAACGGGGGGATGTGCCCGTCGGCGGACTCAAAACGGAAGACGCGGGAGGAGGGGGACGCCTCACGGATGCTCACGACCTTGAAGAGCATATGCTCGGGGTGCAGGAGATCGGCAAGCTCGCGGATGGGGTCCTTGGGATCGGGGATGGGAGAGCCCTTGGCGAAGTTCTCCTCACGGAGCTTGACGACGCGGGATGCGCCGCCTACGTCCTGCAGAAAGCCTTTGACCTTGATGCTGCTCATTTCCTCGCCTCCTTTTTCTTCTCGATGTCCTCTTTGACAGCCTTGGCCGCGGCGCGGCCGTTGGTGATCTGCGGGCCCATGCCGTCGCCGGACATGCCGTGCGCACCGGCAAACTCAAGGCCCTCGATGAAGTGATCCTTCTCCTTCATCTGCAGTCTCGCCACGGCGTGATCCTCCATGGAGTGGAGGTAGCCGTAGATGTTGCCCTTCCACGCGCCCACATAGTGGGAGACGGTCATGGGCGTGGTGACCTCGATCTCGGTGATGCGCTTGCGGAAGTCGACCTTGGTGATCTTGATGCACTCGTCGATCATCTCGGAGGCGAGGCGGCGCTTGAGGTCGAAGTACTCCTCCTCCTTGACGCCCTCAAAGGGCTTGGAGGGGACGAGAGCCGTGATGGAGAGCTGGGTGTAGTCCTTGGGCAGACCGGGATTGGCATAGTTTAAGCAGATGGTGGTGATGTAGTTATAGGGCTCGGTGATGTTGGAGTAGTTCTCCCAGATCTTGTTGGTGTCCATGGTGGAGCCGGAGAAGGTGGAGTAGTCGGTGATGCCGTTTGACTCCGGGCTGCCCTCAATGAGCATGATGACGGACACAGGGACCACGGAGAGCTTGCGGTTATTGATCATGCGGATCGCGCCCTCGGGCACCTCGCTCAGCGGCTCGATCATCTGGGAGTAGACGCGGTTGGGATAGGCGCCTGAGATGACGTAGTCACAGTGGATCTCGTCGCCGCGGGCGGTGCGGACGCCGTAGACCTTGCCGTCGCGGACCAGGATCTTCTCGACCTCCTGGTTAAACTCGTACTGCGCGCCGTTTTCCTCGCACTTGGTCTGGAGCTTCAGGCTCATCTCATGGCTGAAGCCGCGGCAGACGTAGGAGCCGGTGAAGTAGTCGGCCATCAGGAAGGCGTAGATGGTGAAGGGCAGATCGTCCATGCGGTT
>ONPN01000092.1 GCA_900319695.1 uncultured Eubacteriales bacterium | reverse complement strand
GGCGCATTCAAAGGCCGCTGAGGCTGAGTATTATGCGACGTGAAGGCATACGTCAGTTGCCGGGAATTTGATGGAATTCCGACAAGGGTGTGCAGCGTATGCTGTGCGAACCAGGGTGGCACCGCGGATCAAAGTATGTATCGTTAGATTCGTCCCTGGCAGGATGTGATTGTCCTGCCAGGGATTTTCTGTGTTATGGCAGAAATCCTTGTGAGGGCAGAACGGATGCGATCAAAAAGGAGGAAAAGCAATGATCAAAGAAGCCATTATCAAGATCGTGAACAAGGGTGACCTTACATTCGATGAGGCCAACACTGTGATGAACGAGATCATGAGCGGGCAGACTACGCCGACGCAGAATTCGGCGTTTCTGGCGGCGTTGTCAACGAAGAGCACCAAAGCCGAGACCATTGATGAGATCACGGGCTGCGCGGTGGCGATGAGAAATCACGCGACGCCGGTGGCGCACGAGGGAATGGAGGTTCTCGAGATCGTGGGAACGGGCGGCGATAATGCGCGTACTTTCAATATTTCGACGACTTCGGCGATGATCGCCGCGGCGGCGGGCATCAAGGTGGCAAAACATGGAAACCGCGCGGCCTCCTCCGACAGCGGCGCGGCCGATTGTCTTGAGGCGCTCGGCGTCAATATCCAGCAGTCCCCGGAGATGTGCAGGAAGCTTCTCGAGGAAGTTGGCGTCTGCTTTATGTTCGCCCAGAAATATCACACTTCCATGAAGTATGTAGGAGCGATCAGGAGGGAGTTGGGATTCAGGACGGTGTTCAATATTTTGGGACCGCTGACGAATCCCGCTAAGCCCGAGTATTTCATGCTGGGCGTGTATGACGAGTATCTGTGCGAGCCGGTGGCGAAGGTTCTGGCTTCGATGGGCGTGAAGCATGCGCTCGTGGTGTACGGCAGGGACAAGATGGACGAGGTTTCGCCCAGTTGCGAGACGACGGTGTGCGAGCTGCGGGACGGCTTCTACAGGACGATCGTGATAAAGCCGGAAGATTTTGGCATGGTCAGAGGGGCGAAAGAGGAGATCGTCGGCGGGACGCCTGCTGAGAACGCGGCGCTGACAAGGGCGATCCTGAGCGGAGAGGTCACCGGCACGAGGAGAAACGCGGTGCTCCTCAACGCGGGCTGCGCGATCTATGCGGCCGGCAAAGCATCGGACATCGCGGAAGGCGTCCGGATCGCGGCGGAGAAAATCGACAGCGGGGAAGCGCTCGCTGTGCTCGATAAGTTCATCCGCGTGTCGAACGAGGTGGCATAAATGACGATCCTGGACACGCTGGCCGACCACGCGAGGGCCAGAACGGAACGGAATAAGGGGTGGGTATCTTTTGACAAGATGAAGAAGCAGGCGCTTTCCATGAACGCGGACACGGGATATCCGTTTGAGAAGGCGCTGGGCGCGCCGGGCACGCGGCCATTTCCTGCCTGACGGAGCCGGATTTCTTCCTGGGGAGCGACGAGTATCTGCGCGAGATCGCCGCTGCGGTGAAGATCCCCGTCCTGCGCAAGGACTTCACGGTGGATCCTTACATGATCTACGAGGCGAAAGTGCTGGGGGCTTCGGCCGTGCTGCTGATCTGCGCGATCCTTTCGGACTCAGAGCTCCTCGAATATGGCAAAATAGCGCGCGCCCTCGGCCTCTCCGCTTTAGTGGAGGCGCACGACGAGAGAGAAGTGGAGCGGGCGCTGCGCGTAGAGCATGGCATTGTCGGCGTCAACAACAGAGACCTGAAGACTTTCACCGTGGACTGCGGCAATTCGGTGCGGCTCAGGAAAATGGTCCCTGACGACAGACTCTTTGTGTCGGAAAGCGGGATCCGGACGGCGGAGGACATCGCGGTCCTGCGGCAGAACGGAACTGACGCGGTCCTCATCGGCGAAACGCTGATGAGGAGCCCGGACAAGGCGGCGGCGCTGAGGGAGCTCAGAGGTTAAAGGTACCCCAGAGGTCGTTTGGCGTGCAAAGGTACCCCAGAGGTCGGATGAAGCGCGCGGCGCAGCGGGCGCAAAGGTACCCCAGAGGTCGGATGCGGTGTGCGGTGCAGCGGGCGCAAAGGTACCCCAGAGGTCGTTTGAAGTGTAAAGGTACCCCAGAGGTCGTTTGAAGTGTAAAGGTACCCAGAGGTGGAAGTGATGTGTGAGACAGGGATCAAGATCTGTGGGATGCGCAGGATAGAAGATATCGAGGCGGCGAACGCCTGCAGGCCCGATTTCATAGGGTTTATCCTGTCTCCGGGATTCAGGAGATCAGTGACGCCGGAAGCCGCAGAGCGGCTGGCCCGGAGGCTGGCGCCGGGGATCCTGAAAGTCGGCGTTTTCGTCAATGAAAGTGTCGAAAGAGTTGCGAGCGCAGCCGGTTTTCTGGATCTGATCCAGCTGCATGGCAAAGAAGACAACGCCTACATAAGAGACCTCAGAGGTCGATTGATGACAACAAATGACCCCAGAGGTCGGTTGTTAATCCAGGCGTTCCGCATAAGATGTGCTAATGATCTGAAGAGGGCGATGGAGAGTGAAGCGGACTATCTTTTGCTCGATAATGGGACGGGAACAGGTGAAGCTTTTGACTGGTCGCTGATCAGAGATGCAGAGGCACTAAAGCGCGGAGCAGCCGCAAAGCCGTGGATCCTGGCAGGCGGCCTGGGGCCCGATAATGTGGCGGAGGCCGTGCGGAGGTTCAGACCCTTTGCGGTGGATTTGAGCAGCGGAGCAGAAACGGACGGATGGAAGGATCCGGAAAAGATGGCAAGGTGCGTGCAGGCAGTGAGAGAAGCCGGCAGAGAAGGCGCTTCGACAAGGAGGTAGAGATGTCCAGAGGCAGATTTGGAAAATTCGGCGGTCAGTATG
Source organism: uncultured Eubacteriales bacterium (assembly GCA_900319695.1). Classification (GTDB taxonomy): domain Bacteria; phylum Bacillota; class Clostridia; order Oscillospirales; family Oscillospiraceae; genus Limivicinus. The sequence continues at coordinate 463 of ONPN01000092.1, read as the reverse complement.
TTCCGGAGACACTGATGAACGAGCTGATCCGGTTGGAGGAGCAGTACAACTTTTATAAGAATGATCCCGCTTTTAACGCGGAGCTGACAAAGCTTCTGAATGAATACGCGGGCAGGCCTTCGCGTCTTTATTATGCGGAGAAAATGACAAAAGACCTCGGAGGAGCAAAGATCTATCTCAAGAGAGAAGATCTCAATCATACCGGAGCCCACAAGATCAACAACTGCATCGGACAGGTGCTTTTGGCCAAAAAAATGGGTAAAACGCGGGTGATCGCGGAAACCGGTGCGGGACAGCACGGCGTTGCGACTGCGACAGTGGCGGCGCTTCTGGGTATGGAATGCGAAGTTTTTATGGGGAAGCTGGACTGTGAGAGGCAGAGGCTCAATGTTTACCGCATGGAGCTGCTGGGCGCGAAGGTGCATCCGGTGGAGAGCGGAACGCAGGTGCTCAAAGACGCGGT
>ONPN01000018.1 GCA_900319695.1 uncultured Eubacteriales bacterium | reverse complement strand
GGGTATTTTCCCGGTTATCATATCAGCCGCGGCAGCTGGGTCTCCATTCTGCTCGACGGCACGGTGGCGCTTGAGGAGATATGCGCTTGGATCGACAAAAGCTATCAGGTCACCGCCTCCGCCAAAACGAAACAGGCGACCCGTCCGCCGAAGGAGTGGCTGATCCCCTCCAATCCGAAGTACTTTGATATTGTCCACGCTTTCGACGACAAAAAGGAGATCGACTGGAAGCAGGGCGCGGGCATCAAGAAGGGCGACATTGTTTTCATGTATGTGGGCGCGCCTGTTTCGGCGATCCTGTATAAGTGCAGGGTGACTGAGACGGACATCCCCTATCAGTTCCGGCGCGAGGGGTTGACGATCAGGAGCCTGATGAAGATCCGCCTGCTGAAGCGCTACGATCCCAGGCGCTTCACCTTTGAGGTGTTGAACGAAACCTACCGCATCTTCGCCGTCCGCGGCCCGCGCGGCGTCCCGGAGGATCTGAGCGAGGATTTGAAACGATAAAAAAGCTCGGTCAGAAGGGTGTGCGGAAGCTCGCGCTGTCCCTGCAAAACAATTTGCTGAGCGTGTAGAGAAATATACAAAACTCCGTACAAACGGTACGCAAATCGTGCCGAGAGTACGGAGTTTTTGTTATACGAAGCTACCGATAATACGTCTCTATCCCGCCGTAGTCCATAATCAGCTTGTTCCGCCGCGTCCACGCCCAGCACCTCGCGCAGGAGCTGAATCCAGAAGCGCTGCGTGTCCTGCTTCTCGTCTCCCCTGCCTGTCCAGTCCTGTACAAATTTCCTCGCCGCTTTTCTCTGTTCCGCGTCGTTCATGGCCCGCGCCTTCATGTTTTCTGATGTCCGTATCATATTCTTTTCCGCCGCCCGGCACAAAATGTCCGTCAGTGCCGCTTTCTCGCTTCCCTGTTATTTCCGCTCGGAAAACATATAGGCCTGCTTGATCCAGGAAAGCAGCTCCCTGTCAAGTTCCTGCATCTGTGTCTCAAGCCTCCTGTAGTTTGATCGTGACGCGGACGACGCCGCCGTCAGATTTACCATAAGCACATTATTTCACAGGCTCACGCTAAAACAAAGTGCGGGTATCATTTTAAGGCAGCACCGCACAATCCTTCTTCGGCATCTTTCGGAAAAAATGTGCTCTTGCCGAATTATGCGGTATTGCCTTAAAAATTTTGCTTTACACAGCTTTGCTTGCCGTATATACTATAAATAGTTATAAGAATTACAATATTTTCCGTTTAAAGTGACTTTTAGCGGAAGGCAAACGGAAGCCCCTTCACCCGTTTCAACATGCAGGAGGGATCAAGATGTCCATTTCAAAGGAAGAGAGAAAAGTACTTCTCAAAGCGCAGCAGGGAGAGCTGGACGCCGTGAAAATGTATAACGCGCTGGCGAAAACGGTGACCGAGGAAAAAGACGCCGATGTCTTTCGTCAGCTTGCCGCCGAAGAAGGCAGGCACGCCGCTGTCTTCAAAGCCATGACCGGCGAGGTGCTTAAGCCGAAAAGCACGAAAGCGGTTCTGCTTCCGCTCCTGTACAGGGTCATCGGCAGGAAGAAGCTGTACCCGATGATTGCGAAGGGAGAATATGACGCGGAGAAAAAGTACAGCTCCGCGGCGGCGCGTTTTTCCGAAGTGGAGAGCGTCAAAAACGATGAGCACAGGCACGGCGACATGGTGATGGCGCTGCTTTGACCGAGGGAGGCAATCAGATGCAATACAGAAAAGATCGAAAAGGAAACGAACTGAGCATTCTGGGCTACGGCTGCATGCGCTTTACCAGGAAGGGCAGCGGCCTCGACGTCGACAAGGCCGAGAAGGAGCTCATGGCCGCTTACCGGGCCGGGGTCAACTACTATGATACCGCCTATATCTACCCCGGCAGCGAGGCCGCTGTGGGCGAAATCTTTGAGCGCAACCACATCCGCGAAAAGGTCAAGCTGGCGACCAAGCTGCCCCAGTACCTGGTTGGAAACCGCGCGGCCCTGGACCGCTATTTCAATGAGGAACTGAGCCGCCTGCGCACGGACTACGTCGATTATTACCTCATGCACCATCTGACCGACGTGGCCATGTGGGAAAAGCTCAAGAAGGTCGGTATTCTGGACTGGATCGCAGAGAAGAAGCAGAGCGGCGCGATCCGCAACATCGGCTTCTCCTATCACGGGAACACCGAAAATTTTCTGAGAATACTGAACGATTATGACTGGGATTTCTGTCAGATCCAGTATAACTATCTGGACGAGGTCTCCCAGGCCGGCAAGGCCGGTCTGCAGGCCGCCGCGGCAAAGGGCCTTGCGGTGATGATCATGGAGCCGCTGCGTGGCGGGAAGCTGGTCAACATGCTGCCCGAGGCGGCAAAGCAGGCCATGAAGGAGAGCGCCCGCAGCTGGAGCCCGGCGGAATGGGGTCTTCGCTGGCTGTACAATCAGCCGGAGGTCACCGTCGTTCTGTCCGGCATGAACTCCGTTGAGATGGTGGAGGCAAACTGCCGCACGGCAAGCGAGGCCGAAGCGGGCGCCTTCACGGAGGCGGATTTTGAAACGCTGGAAAAGGTCAAGCGTGCCATCCGTGAGAAGGAGAAGGTCGGCTGCACCGGCTGCCGGTACTGTATGCCATGTCCCAAGGGTGTGGACATCCCCGGCATTTTCCGCAGCTATAACACCATGTTCTCCGAATCCAAGTCCGCCGGGCGCAGCCAGTTTATCCAGACGGTGGGCCTGACAAAGGAACCGGCCTTTGCCTCTCAGTGCGTCCGCTGCGGCAAATGCGAGCAGCACTGTCCGCAGAATATCCCGATCCGGGACAATCTGCAGGAGGCCGACCGGGCGCTGCGGCCCCTCCCCTACAAGATCGCCATTCGGGCCGCGCGTGCTTTTATGTTCCGCAAGTCCAGGTAAAGTATAAAGCTCCGTACAGACGGTACGCAAATCGTGCCGGGTGTACGGAGTTTTATTATATCAATATTCCGTTGCAGTGATCGATCTCATGCTGGATGATCTGGGCCGTCCAGCCTGTGAAGGTTTTGAGGCGGGTCTGGAACGCCTCGTTCTGATATTGTACCTTGATGGAGCGCCAGCGTTTTGCCTTTCGCGTGCCTGTCAGCGAGAGGCAGCCCTCTTCCGCCTCATACGGACCGGAGCACTTGACGATCACGGGATTGTACATCATCATGTATTGTCCGTTGTTGTCGAAGGCGATGATCCGCTTTGCGCTGCCAATCATATTGGCTGCCATGCCCACACAGCCATCTGCATGGGCGCGCAGCGTGTCCAGCAGATCCGCCGCGACGGGCGCGTCCGCCGGTCCCGCCTCAGCGGATTTCTGTGCGAGAAAGATCGGGTCCTTCATAATGGGTTTAATCATGGTGCGTCGCTCCTTCATGCACAATGCGTCGTCAGCTTCTCTTTCACAAGCGGTATCACCGTCAAGTCTGCCGGAAGCCAGGCCACACTGTCCAGTTCCTCCGCGCAGAGCCATTTTGCCGCTTCGTGCTCCTTCAGCACGGGCTCCCCGTCGCAGATCGTCGCCCAGAAGCACTGCATGCTCAGATGAAACGTGGGATAGTCGTATTCGATGCTTGTAAGGCAATCGCCGACCGTGATGCCGGTGTCCAGCTCTTCCCGAATCTCGCGCGCAAGCGCCTGCTGCGGCGTCTCCCCCGCTTCGATCTTTCCGCCGGGAAACTCCCAGCCGTCCTTCTGCTCTCCGTATCCGCGCTGGGTGGCAAAGATCCTGTCGCCGTCCCGGATGACAGCCGCGACAACATGCACAGTCTTCATCTCCTTATTTCAAAACCGGATTCACATAGCGGCCGCGTTTGACAGTCTTTCTGCCGTACTGAATGGCAGAGACCGGGCAGCGGTTGATGCAGGCGCAGCATTTGAGGCATTTGCTTTTCGTCCATACCGGGCGGCCGTCCACCATGCTGATGGCGCCGCTGGGACAGTTTGCCGCGCACTTTCCGCAGGCTATGCAGGTGGCCTCCGCATGGAATTTTCTGGTGCTCATACAGGCGTGATAGGCGGCAAGGCCCGCTTTCCCGAGGGCGGCGCTGCCGGTGATCTTATTGCCGCTATGCCGGTCGATCGCCTGCTTGATGGAGGCAAGCTCCTGTGTCGCGTCTTCCAGCTTTGCCTGCATCTTCTCCGGGGAGTCAATGTCATAAAAGATCAGCGCGCCGTCTGGCACGACCAGCGCGTCCACCCGCTGAAGCTCAAGACCCCGCTGTTTAAGCTCCTGTTTGAGGAAGCCGCCGGCCGGGCCGATGCTCGCCCCGCAGGGAATGACGGCATAGACAAAGCCCGCGTTCTCTACCTTGAGATTCCGGACGAACTCCAGAACGGGGTCGCTTACGGTATAGAAATAGACCGGGAACACGAAGCCGAGCTTCTCCTTCTCTTTCAGGACATAGTGAAAGGCTTTCCTGCGCAGAGCGTCAATGATAGAGATGATTTCCTCGCCTTCATCCGCGAGCTTCTGCGCTGCGTACAGCGAATTGCCCGTGCCGGTAAAATAGAATATCATGGTCCAAAACTCCTCTCAAGCGGGTTTGCGTCTTCGCATACGTTCATTATAAGGCAAGCGGTACGAACGCGCAAGGCGGTGACCCACATTTCGCCATCGTTAACATGAATATAATCGTAACACTACCGAAACGTTCACACATATTCTGCCCTTCTCACTTGCAAAGCGCCCGCAAATCCAGTATAATAATTAAACTATGAATTTCACGGGAGGCAGCTATGGGCAGAGTGTTTGTGATCTCCGGTCCCTCCGGTGCGGGACTGAAAGAGATCGTCGGGCAGGTGCTCGACGGTCGGACCGATATTGGCAGCGTGGTTCCCGTCACCGCCCGCAAGAGGAAGAGCGGCGAGCAGGACGGCGTCGGCTTCTGGTTTTACGATCTCGAGGGCTGGAACGCCATGAAAGAATCCGGCGAGCTTCTGGAGTGCACCGAGTTTGCCGGCAACGACTACGGCACCTCCCGTCGGCTAGTGCGGGAGCAGCTCGACGCGGGGAAAAACGTGGTGCTGAATCTCGAGGTCCCGCGCGCCGCCCAGCTCAAGGCGAACATGCCGGAGGCAGTCTGCGTGTACATGGCCCCATCTGACGACGCCGTGCTGCGCAGGCGCTACGAGGCGACGGCCCGCAGCCCCTTTGAGGTCTCGGCCCGCATGGACGTGGCCGCGCAGGAAAAACAGGCGGTCGGCTTTTGCGACCATACAATTTATACCGACGATGCGGAAAAGGCGGCAAAGGAACTCGGCGTCCTGCTCGACCGGGCCAACGTTTAACGCCGGTATCGCTGCCGGCAGCGGCATTTACATGAATAAAGGAGCTTTTTCCATATGACAGCAACGATTCTGTGCGGAAATGAAAACGGCGGCACCGGAAAAAACGAATGGAGTGAGCTTACAGAGCTTTCCGTAAAGGAGCTTCTGCAGCGGCAGGTAAACACAAGGCCAGATCAGGCTGTGCTGAAACAGGAGGACGGTACGACCTATACCTGGCGCGAAATGGATATGGCTTCGCAGATCATCGCCCACGATCTCGCGCTTCTCGGCGTCGGGGCGGGGGCGCATGTCGGGCTTTGCGGCGCAAACAGCGTCAACTGGGTGCTGACCTTTTTGGCCCTGCAGAAGCTCGGTGCGGTCGCAATGCTGATCAATCCCGGGCAGATCGCGCGGGAAATCGGCGCCACGGCCGTCATAGGCGACATGTGCTTTCTGTGCTACGGGGAGATCGCTGATCTGGACGAGGAGGACAGCTTTCTCAACAAGCTCCGGCAGGCACCCGGCTTGGCTGTAAAGGGCGTGTATTCCTTCCGCAAGCCGCAGAATTTCAAAGAGCGCTTCGGGGAATATGCTGCAATCAAAGAGCTGTATCGGGAGCCGGGATATGCGGACGCGCCCTGCGCCATGCTCTTTACCTCCGGCTCGACCGGAAAGCCGAAGGGTGTGATCCACTCCTCCCGCTCACTTCTGAAGGCATCGGAAAAACAGGTTGTCTGCCAGTATGTGACCGAGCGGGACCGGAATCTGCTGATCGTGCCGCTGTTCCATATCATGGGACTGGTGGTGTGCCTGTTTCCCTGCATGCTGACCGGGGCGCTGCTGTTTATACCGGAAAATATCCGCACGGCTACGCTCATCCGGATCATGCGCGAGGAAAAATGCACCCTGCTGCATTCCGTCCCCACCATGTTTATCGCGCTGCTGAATAACCGGAGCTTTGATCCTGCGGACTTTGCGTCCCTTCGCTGCACCTTCCTGGCCGGGGCCACCGCGGCGGAAAAGCAGATGGATATGTTCATAAAAACACTTCCGCAAAACCATTTTGTGGTTGCCTACGGCCTGAGTGAGATTGCCCCCGTCAGTGTGACGGTTTACGGAGAGAGCCGGGAAAACCTGCTGCATACGGTGGGCATGCCGCTGTATGATACGGAGGTCAGAATCGTGGACCATGAAACCGGCGCGTTGTGCCCGCCGGGCGTACCGGGGGAGATCCTGACCCGGGGCGAGCATCTGATGCTGGGCTTTTACAATGTATCGCTGGCAGACTACAGCATGGATGCGGACGGCTTCCTGCACACGGGGGATATCGGCCGCTTCCGCGAGGACGGCTATCTGTGCTTCGAGGGAAGGTACAAGGACCTCATCATCCGCGGCGGAGAGAACATCATGCCGCAGGAGGTGGAGATGGCCGTGTCTGAGCTGGAGGAAATCGAAGATGTGCGGGTGATCGGCTACCCAAGTGACTTTTTCGGGGAAGAGGTCGGGGCCTGCGTAAAGATCAGGCAGGGCATGCGTTTTCAGGAGGAGGCGGCCAAAGCGAGACTTGCGACGCGGCTGTCAAAATATAAAATCCCCTCCCGCTTCCAGGTTTTTCGGGAATTTCCGCTTTTGGGAAGCGGCAAAATCGATATGCTGGAGCTGAAGAAAATTTTTCAGCGCCGCATGCAGGAAGAGACCTGATGGTTCACAGAGCCGACAAAAGTCCGACGATTTTTCGCCGGACTCTTTTTCCGGTAAACGACAGGGGGCTGCGCATCACCTGCCGCTGGTGGATTATATCACCCCCAACGAGGATGAGGCGCGCCAGGCGGCTCATCGCCGTCGGAATACTTAAGTGAGCGTCCAAATCTTTGATTTGGCTACGCGAACTTATACATGTGAGCGAAGCGAATCGGATTGTGTATTGCAAGAAAAAGTGACAAAATCAGAGCACAATTTTTCCAGGAGGCGCCGAAGGCGGATTGTGCGGTGTTGCCTAAATAAAGACGCTGCCTCTCAATAGCAAAACAAGCTATTGAGAGGCAGCGCCTTTCATGAGGTTTCAGTATCAGTAGTCATATCCGAGGATGCTTCCTTTGATCCATCCCCACATCGGGTAGTTGATCTCGGCCCAGTTGCGGCCGTCCGCGCGCACAAATCTCCCCGTCGTATTCGCGGCTGTGCCGTTCGGAAGCGAGCCGATGACCGCGGCGCTCAGACTGGGTTCGCTTCTGATCGCTGCGTTTCTGTAGTCTCCGGTGTTGACGATGCGATAATCGCCGCCGCTTACGTTTTCAAGCTCCTGATCGATGATGATTTCTTTGTCAGACATGGTTCTGTCTCCTTTCAATTTTGTGATTACACTATAGCACTGCTTCTGTCACAAAAGCAACACACAATACTTATCAAAAGCACCTTCAAAACGCGAGGCTGTCCAGGCGGGCGGCAAGCTCTCCGATCTTTTCCACACAGCGTTCAATTGCTCTCTTTTCTTTTCCGGAGGGCTTTCCCTTTTTGCGTATTCTGTGTATCATGCGCATATACGCCAAAACAGCCGCTTTATCCTTCACATCCCGCAGTCTGCTTTCATCCTCCGTATCCAGATAATATCGCAGGAAAAGGTCGAAGAACTGTCTGGCAATATCATAGGAAAAGCCCATGAAGTCCTCAACGACCGTGGGATCATCCTCCCCCAGGACCACATAGAAATAATACAGGGAACAGATCTCTGCCATGGGGTGTCCCATAGAGAGGCGGTCCATGTCGATCAGCAGGGGTTCTCCCCTCTGCAGGAACACATTGTTGGTATGAAAATCGCCGTGGATCATGGTATTCGCCGCGGGAAGCGTGTCGACCAGCCGCATGCACTTTTCGGCGAGGGCTTCGTTGTCATATTCAAGTCCGCTCCTGATATAATCGCGCAGCTTCTCAGCGGCATCCGGGAAGCCGTCCTCCGGCGTCACCTCAATGGCGTGGATCGTGTGGGCCAGCTCCGCCATCATCTTTGCATAAGTCTCCACCTGTCCGGGGTTTGCCGCGATGTATTTGGAAATGGTGTCCGAATCCACCAGCTCATACATGGCCCCGTAGCGATTGCCGACGGAGACGATGCCGAAGGAGATCGCGGTCGGGATACCCATCACAAACGCCTTGCGGCTGAGGGCGATCTCCCGCTCCACGTCGTGATAGGTGTTGCGCCGGTTGAAGACCTTGATGACCAGCTCGTCGTCGTAGCGGTAGACCTCTCCCTTGGCGCCGCGGCCGATGAGCATACAGCCCTCGACAGAGACCTCTTTATATTTTTTATATCTGGCCTTGTCCGAATCAAAGGTTCCCGGCCACATGAAGTTGATGTGCTTGACCAGTTCCTTAAACGCGCCCGTCTTGTTGAGCTGGAGCTCCAGCAGCTCCGCGACGCTCTGATAATACCAGCGCTGTATGTCGGGGTCGCGCTGATTGAGCGCCTCCCACAGGGCGTCGCCGCGCTCGGAATAAATCCCGGCAAGGGAGCGAATGTTTGAAAGGGTATCCGCAAGCCACAGCATCTGTACGCCGATATCCTGGCTGTTCTTCAGCAGCAGCAAAGACTCCTCCTTGCGCCGTTTCCAACTGGCGCTGCGCTCTTCCTCCGCATATTCCAATTCCGAGTCTGAATTGACCAGCAAGGCCACTCTCTCTCCGAATCTTTTTTTGATCTCCTCGAGCGTACCGTCCGTCGCCTCCACAATATCGTGCAGAATACCGGCTGTGATGACCTCTTCGTCATCCGTGATGGTAGACAGGATCTGCGCCACCTCGATCGGATGCAGGATATACGGGCTGCCTCTGAACTTGCGAATCTTCCCCTGGTGCATGATCGTCGCGTAAATTATGGCCTCTTCCAGTCGATTCATCATGGCGCGTTTTCCTCCCCTGTAGGTTTTTTTATCGCTTCTCAATAAATTCTCGAATTTATGGGGAGCAATTTGCCATGTTTCGCGCTTGCCCCGCTTATACTGGTCTCCTATAAAGCGGCTTTAAGCCGTTTTATGGGAGACCAGTATAAGTATACTCAACAAGCGGCTCAAAAGCAATGGGAAGCCGTATTTTGCGCTGAACAAAAAACGCCCGCCGCATCATGTTCCGATGCGGCGGGCGCTGTTTTCCTTTCACTGCGCTGTGCTTACGCCTCGTCTCTCAGCTTGAGGTAGAGGGCGGCGTTGGCATTGTACATGTAGGGGGCCGTCCAGAAGATGAGGCCGAGGCCGAGGGTCAGGATGCCGAGCAGGATCCAGCCGATGAAGGAGAGATCCAGCAGGAAGGCCTGCCACTTGTTGCCGTCCATCATCTGGCGGGATTTGGTGATGACCTCGTTGGCGGAGAGCTCGGGTTCATCCGCGAGGATGTAGGGCACCATGCGGTAGGAGTAGCCCTTGATGATGCCGGGGACGATGAACAGCAGCGACCACAGGCAGAGGTAGAGGTCACGGAGAAACAGGGTCGCAAAGTTGTGCCAGTAGTGCTGGAAGCCGAGCTTGATCATGCCGAAGGGCGCGGGGGTCTCATCGACGTTGCTCATGAAGAAGGCATTGCCGCCGACGTTGATGGGGTTGGCCACAAAGACGCGGATCAGCAGGCCGATCACCAGAACGACGCCGATCACGCCGAGGACAACCAGCGCGACAGCGAGCTGATCCTCCGGGCTCATGCTGCCGAAGGTTCCCTCGATGTCGATCTCCTGGGTCTTGCGCGAGGTCGCGGCGGAGGCGCCGGTAGTGAAAACTGCCATTAGGAACGCCACCAGTACGCACAGCCAGTAGTTGCCCTTAAAGGCTCTCTTTCCTCTCTCTTTGATTTCTGCAATTGTCCACATGATAAATCCTCCTTTATATTTTTATATTTATGTTTGATTTTGTTGTCTCATGCTTTGTGAGGCAAGCATAGCAAACGCGATGTCACAGAAGTGTCACACCCTCAGGTCTTGGCAAAGCTCATCCCGTCCGCGGCGTTTTCCTTGTTGTCGATCCAGATGATCACGCCGTTGGACCAAACCAGGCTGCCGCTGCCGTCGCTGTAGACCAGGGTGTCGCTGTGGTGGGTCTGGTCGGTATACAGGACGTTGATGCGGCTGGCGCCGGTGTAGTTCAGAACGCCGTTGGAGCCGAAGCTTCCCGAGAAGTTCCAGGTGCTGTGCTCGGCATAGCTGCTGCCCCAGTTGACCTCCACGCTGTAGACCTGCGGGCCGCCCCGGATAATCATGGCGGCGCGGCCGCAGACATAGGTGCCCGCATAGGGGTCGGCGCTTGTCAAAGTCTGCGTCTGATTAAAGGTGGTTTGGCCCGTGCCGGTCTGTCTCAGGTTCGGCGGTGTCTGGGTCTGGGTCGTCTTTGCCGCGCTCCTGACATAGATGGTCGCCGCGCCGCTCTTGGTGGTGCCGATATTGTTGGTGAACAGGCAGTAGGCCTTCCAGCCGTTCATGTCAGCCGGGATGTTCTTGAGCTGCGTCGTGCTGGCGTAGCCCTTGGTGACCTCCAGCCCCGGGAAAAGGCTGTTGATCCGGCTGTAGTCCACATCCATCAATCCGTCGGGACTGACGAAGTGCCACTCGGCATAGACGGCGTTTTCATACTTGGCCACGAACCAGCAGGAGCCGCCCGGCTCCACGGTCTCATCCGTGGGGCTCTTGGTCACAGTGGGCGCGCCGGGTGCGGACGCCGCCGCCGTGGTGTTTGCCGGGATCGCCGCGAAGCCCGTCGGCGCGCTCGAGCCCTTGACGGTGATGGCGGCGGAGCTCGTATCGACCGAGCCGTAGTCATTGCTGAAGCGGCAGTAGGTCCGCCAGCCGTTCATGTCGGCCGGGATGTTCTTGAGCTGCGTCGTGCTGGCGTAGCCCTTGGTGACCTCCAGCCCCGGGAAAACCGTGTTGATCTGGTCGTAGGTATAGTCCGTCCCGCTGGGGCTCACAAAGTGCCAGACCGCCCATTTGGCGTTGTCATACTTGGCCACGAACCAGCAGGAGCCGCCCGCCTCCACGATCTCGTCTGTGGGGTTCTTGGTGATAACAGGCAGGTTGGTCCTCGTCTGGGTCTGGGCGGGCGTCGAGACCGGCATCTGGAAAGGCGCGGCCGTCTGCACCGGGGCTGCCGTCTGTACGGGCGCTGCCGTCCAGACCGGGGCCGCCGTCTGTATCGGGGCGGCGGTCTGCATTGGGGCGGGTGTCAGGATGACAGCGGGCGTGGGCTCCGGCGTGGTCAGAAAGATGTCCACGGGCGTCGGGCTCGGCTGCGTCTGGGCGCCTCCCGCCGGGATGGGCGTCACGGTCTTTTCCTGACAGCCGCAGAGGGAGAACGCCAAAACCACAATGAAAAGAATACAGAGAGCGCGTTTCGTATTCATGGTATCACCTCGACTGTTCGATTCATTCATACGACGAATAGATCTGGCAAAAGGTTTCAGTCTTTACTGATAATACCATAGACAGGCGTCCCGTTCAAGTATTTGCCGTGCGCTGCACGCCGTAGATGCCGGTCAGGATCAATACACAGCACAGCGCACCGAGCGGAGGCAGAGGCTCATGCAGGATGAGCGCCCCGGCGAGAACCGATACCGCGGTGGTGAGATTGGCGAAGACCGTCGCCCGCGCCACGCTGAGCACGGACAGGCTGTAGCTTGAAAGAAAATAGCAGACCACGGAGCACAAAATTGCCAGATACAGCACCGCCGCCGTGTAGTCCGGCGAGCGCAGAGGTCGGACATAGGCCGCCATATCCCCGCGCACGGAGATAAGCGCCAGGGCGGTGAAGACAACGGCCCCGATCCCGAGCATGCTGTAGCTGCGCTCAAAGGAAGTGTAGCTCCGGGAGATGCCGCGGTTGAGCAGCGTATAGACCACGGCGGAGAAGACCGCCACCAGCAGCGCCAGCACGCCGATCCAGTCCAGCGTCCCGCTGCTGCGGTTGAGAAGGCCGATGCCGATCACACCGCACAGAGAAAGAAGGCTGAACAGCGTCTGCCCCATGGTGGGCTTCTCCTTTAAAACCGGCACGGCAGCCAAAATGCTGAAGATTGGGATCATGGAGATCATAACGCCGGAGAAGATCGTCGTCGAATGGAGAATGCCGTACTGTTCACCGAAGAAGTAGATCACCGGCTCCATGAGTCCCAGGATCAGCAGCGGCCGGATCGGCTTTTCCCGCAGACGGCAGTCGGCGATGCCTGTCACGGCGAAGAGACTCATCACGAGAAAGGCCGTGAGAAAACGGTGGCTGAGCAGCACAATCACGGGCGCGGTATTCAGGGCGATGCGCGAGGCCATAAAGCTCAGGCCCCAGAAGAGCTGGCAGATCGTGGCCGCCAGCAGGCCTTTTCGTTCGGATACTCCGCTCATTCCGTTCCCCCACTCTTTCGTAGTTTTCGGCTCCACCAAAACCGCGCGGCGCAGTATAACACACTTCGCCTCAAAACACAAGCGGTCGCGACCTCCCTTCCACGTTCGTTTCACAAAAATGCCATTGGGCATTTTTGTGAAACGAGAAGGATTGCAGCCTGCTGCGCGCACTCGCTTGTGGGGGACGCTCGCACACTTGCAGGCTGAGAAGAGTTTTTTCCGAGGTACACGCCCCCGGAAAAAACGGATTAAATTGATTTTTCGCCTTGCGAGGCGAAAAATCAGAGGGGCTGAGGCCCCTCTGAACTCCCCGGAGAACTTATGAAGCGGCCGCGACCTCCCTTCCATGTTCAGTCCGAAACTTTTTACAACAGGACTGGCGCTCTCCGGACAAGTATGATATAATTTTTGTAATTACCGCACTATGACAAGGAGGCGATGAAATGAGCGGTGCCATGATGCTGGAACTGTTCGGATATCTGGGCTCGTTCCTGGTTCTGGTATCCATGCTTATGACCTCGGTGGTGCGGCTGCGTGTGATCAACCTGATCGGCAGCGCCGTCTTCTCGACCTACGCGATCCTGATCCGCTCCTATCCGACGGCCCTGCTCAACGGCTGTCTGGTGTGCGTCAACCTCTACCATCTGTTCAAGCTCCGCCGTGCCTCCGGAAAAAGCTACGAGATCCAGCCGCTTGGCGTCGGGGAGGGCTTCACCGCCTGGTTTGTCGCCAAGTACCGGCACGACATCGAGCGCTACTTTCCCGCCCTCACGCCCGAAGGCGCACAGGCCGCAGAGGGCTGGGCCGTCTTCTATGACGACCGGGCTGCGGGCCTGCTCCTGGGCCGACGGGACGGCGGGCGTTTTGACGCGATCCTGGACTATACCTCCCCCGACTTTCGGGACAGCTCCGTCGGCGCTTTTCTCTACGCGCAGCTCCCCGCCCATGGGATCAGGGAACTCTCCTGCCCCGGCGGCAGTCCGGAGCACGCGCAGTATCTTGAGAAAATGGGCTTTGTCCTGCAAGGGGACGGGCGCTACGCCAAGCGGCTGACGGGACAGTAAGGCAGCCCCGCGCATTCGCTCTCGCCGAATGATGCTTAAGGCAACACCGCACAATACGCCTGCGGCATCTTCCGGAAAAACCGTGCCCTGATCTCGTCACTTTTTCTTGCAATACACAAAGTATTCCAGCGAAAAACTGCCTTCATCAGAACCCGGTTTTTCTCGGAATCTGCTCTTGCCGCATTATGCGGTATTGCCTTAATTTTTCTTAAATGGGTATGAGGCCGGAAAGAAATGTGTTATAATGAGCGCAGCACACAGCAAGGAGATTTCGCATGACACAGTCATTGATCGACCGGCGCTTCTATGAGGCTATCCTCCGTTTTGAGGAGAGCGACGAGGCGCAGGATACATACTATAGAATTATGGACACGTCCGTGGAGCGCAACGGCAGGACCTACACCGTCCGCGACCAGATCCTGCGCGCCTACGCCATGCTCTTCTGCGACGACATCGGCGCGGTGGCGGGCCAGAAGGCGAGCCCCGAGGACGTGGCCGCCACCGCTGATCGCCTCTATGTCGGGGAGCTCCGCTTCGACCCCAAGCACTGGTATCGTATGCAGCACCACTTCCCTGTGATCGACGAGGATAACTATGACCGCTTTGCCGCCCTGGTCATCGCGGACCTGCGCGCCGGGCCCCTGCATGAGGCCGCCGCGCACGGGGACAAGATGCTCCTCGTCGGAGGACTCAACCCCCTGACGATGAGCAGTGAAGAGCGGCAGCATCAAAAGGTCCGCAGGGTGTCCGATTCCGCCCTGCCCGTCAGAGGAGACGAGACATGACCATTCTGAACGTACTCAAGGACGCAGAATCTCTGCAGACCGTCGGTCAGATGGTGACAGGTCTCGCCCCGGAGGCGGAGCTGCTGTCCTTTGAAAACGGCCTGCCCGCTCTGGCGGCGGCCCGCGAAAAGGAGATCGACGTCGCCGTGCTGGAGACGGAGCTGCCGGAGCTGAACGGACTGGATCTCGGCCAGTATCTCCAGGAGCTCTACCCTCTCGTCAATCTGATCTATCTCTCAGAGAACACGGACAGGAGCTTTGACGCCATGCGTCAGCACGCGAGCGGCTACCTTCTCTCCCCTCCGTCTCAGGCGCTGATGAAGCGGGAGCTGGAGGACCTCCGCCATCCTGCGGTACAGAAGAAGCAGAGGCGCGTCTTCGCGCAGACCTTCGGCAATTTTGAGCTCTTTGTGGACGGCAAGCCCGTGGCCTTCAAATACTCGCGCACCAAGGAGCTTGTGGCCGTGCTGGTCAATAACCGGGGCGCGCAGACCACGAACGGCGAGATCATCGCCTGCCTCTGGGAGGACGACGGCGACCCCGACAAAAAGGCCTCCTATCTCAGCAACCTGCGCCAGGACCTGCAGAACACCTTCACCCGCCTGCGCCTGAACGGGATCATCCTCAAGCAGCGCGGCAGCCTTGCCATCGCCGCGGACAGGATCGAGTGCGATCTCTACGACTGGCTTGCAAACAAGGGCGACTCCAAATATCACTACCTCGGCGACTACATGAACCAATACAGCTGGCCGGAGTATATGCATGCGGAGCTGGACGAGATCAGTTACGCCATGGAAGAGTGACTGTGTGACAGTTGTGTGAGAAAAGCTGTGTTATGATAGGCCCGTAAGCAAGAGAAAACAAAAAACTTCACGATATACGAAAGGAGATTTCATCATGAGCAGCATCGACAAGATTAACGATCAGGAACTGGAAACCGTGGCAGGCGGCACCATCACGCAGGAGGAGGCACTGGCCAAGGCGCTGGAGAAGGCCGGTCTCAAGAAAGAACAGCTTGACTTCATCAAAAAGGTCGAACCCGATTTCGAGCATGGCCGGCAGATCTTCGAGGTCTCGTTCTATAAGGACGGCTTCGAGTATGAGTTCGACATCGACGCTGGCAACGGCAATGTCCTCAAGTACAAGAAGGAATGGGACTGATTGAATTTCACAGGAGCTTGCCGGGAGCCTGAGCGCCCCCGGCAGGCCTGCATGGAAGAGAATTTGAGAGGAGAAGATTATGAACAAGAAGAGCTTCCTGTGCTTTCTTCTGACGGCGGCGATGCTGTTTTCCCTGGCCGTCTGCGGAAGCGGCGCGGCCCTCGCGGAGACGCCCGACATTGACGCGCAGCTTGGCCTCATCCAGTCGAAGCTGGATACCCTCAAGCAGAACGACGGCGGCACCTGGTATTACACCGTCGCAGATCTCAACCACAACGGCTGCCTGGAGTTCATCGCGGCGCACCAGCATAAGATTGACCGCTCGGCAAACCTCAAGGTCTGGGAGGTCAGCGCGGACGGCAGTACGCTGAACGAGTGCACCCTTGACAAGGACCCCGAGGAGTCCTTCCCCGACATCCTCACGGACAGCACCGACACCTATCACGACCCCGTGACCGACACCTGGTCGTATATGTTCTACGACAACATCATGCTCTCCCCGCGTGAGGTCTACACCAGCAAGAGCGCCTACCACCTCAAGGACGGCGTCGTCGGCTACGCGGCCTACGCTGTGGAACACACCGTCTCCGAAAACGGCGTGAGAAACGTCTCTCACACGGACGCAAACGGCATCACCATCTCCCCCGAGCAGTACAACGCCGCCGGCGTTGAGGCCTTTGCCGGGGCCGAGAGAAGCAATACCAGCTTCGACTGGATCAAGGCCGAGGACCTGGGACAGCTGTCCCGCCTGGCCGACAGCTACGCGGTGTTCACCGGCCGGAAAGAACCGACTGAGGTCTTCCCCGTTCCGAAGATTGAAGTTGTGGATCAGCCCGCAGCGCCCGCGGCCCCTGCGGAGCCGGTTCCGACGCTGACGCCCGCCTCTGCGGCCGCGCCCGCGCAGAACACCCAGCCCCTCTACCTCAGTGTCACGAAGAACCCCACCAACGAGAGCAAGAACGAAGGCGGGACCGCGGTCTTTGTCTCCTGTGCCAACGCCTTTGAGTCCCTGAGCTGGACCCTGGTCGCACCCAACGGCGGCGAGTACACGGTGGCAAATTTCCGCAACGTCTTCCCGCGCGCCAACATCAGCGGTGAGTACAGCACCACGCTCAACATCGGCAACGTGGACAAGGACATGAACAATTGGGGCGCCTACTGCACCTTCTACTACAAGGGCCAGACCGCGCGCACTTCCACGGCCTACATGTATGTCAGCGGCAAGGCGCAGCCCAAGACCATCCCCAGCGGCACCTACTCCGGCACCGTCGTCGACTGGGCCTTCAGCACCGTGACGCTCAGCATTGAGGGCGTCAACGCCACGATCTCCTGGGACATCTGCGACGTGGTGGGCGACCTCTACTACGGCGCGCCCGCCTGGGTCACCTGGAACGGCAGCAACATCACCTACTGCTACATTCAGGGCAACAAGGCCGCCCCGCAGCCGAGCAGCGGCGCGATGAGCGGTACGATCTACAGCGACACAGCCTCTACCGTGTATGTGGTCCTGCAGAACGGCACAGGCCTGCACCTGAGCGCCTGGCTCGTCAACTGGGTCTCCGGCAGCGTCCTTGACGGGGCGAGCTGCACGGTGTACTATAGCGGTTACCCGAGCGAGTCCACGGTCTACCAGATCGACGTGTACGGCTACGAGCAGCCGAGCTCCGGATCGGTGAGCGGCACCGCCTACGAGGGCGGCGGCGGATACGCAATCAACTGTGACAACGGCGTGCAGGTCTTTGCCGACAGCTGGCTCTGCAATGTGAGCGGCACCTTCGTCGACGGCAGCCGCTGCACCGTATACTACAACGGCAGTCTGAGCAACGCCAACATCTACCAGGTCGACATCTACGGCAGCTACGACCAGGGCGGCTGGGCAGGTTCCAACTATTACGACCAGGGCGGCTGGGCAGGCTCCAACTACTGGGAGAACGAGCTCTCCACGGCCATAAGTGTCTACGGCTACGAGACGGACAATTACGTTCTCTCCCAGAGCGACGGCTATCTTGGCACGCATGTCTCCTTCAACCTCGACGGCAGCACCTACGAGGCCGTCTGGTGCCCGGAATGCGGCGCGGAGGTCTCGCTGGCCATGGATCAGTGCCCGGTGTGCGGCCACTGGCTCTGACACCTGTGTGACACTTCTGTGACAGAAGCTGTGATAAGATGATCCCGCAAGCAGGGAAAACAAACAAATAAAACAAATAAAAACAATTTTTTGGAGGTAACTACCATGTCTATGACCAAACTCGCTGACGACGCTCTGGAGCAGGTCTCCGGCGGCACCATTCTGCGCTATCTCGTTCAGCCCGGCGACACCGTCCAGTCCATCGCCGACAAGTACCATGTCACGAAGGAGCAGCTGATGAAGTGGAACAGCATCACCAATCCTGACGCCCTCAAGGCCGGGCAGCAGGTCAAGGTCATGTACTGATCCCAAAGGAAGGTCTGTCGGGAGCGCATCCATACGCTCCCGACAGACCTTCTTGCTTTATTCAGGGGTGTTAAGAGGCGGCCGGCCGTCTCATAAGTGGCATCTTTTCAATAAAAAGTGTCGACTTTTTATTGAAAAATAGTATTATCCATGTTCTTTATAAGGAGTACGAAATGAAAAAGAAAATCATCATCAGCCTTGTCGTCATTCTGATCCTTGTCGCCTCCCTCGTCGGTTTTCTTGTCCATCGGCGCAATGCCATTTTACAAATTGCCCTCAATGATGCCGGGCTGACCCGGTCCCAGGTCTACGACGTGGATGTGGAGCGCGAGCATGGCGTCTATGAGGTGGATTTTGAAACCTGGGAGCATGAATATCATTACATCATTGACGTGAACACAAAAGAGGTTCTTCACTCCGGTTTCGATTATTGACGCACAGGAAACACATCCGCCTTGTTCCACAGGAGGAATACTATGTTTGAAAGAATCCTGCTCCGCTCGGACATGATCCGCTGCGCGCTGTGCCAGGACGCGCCCTGTACGGCTGCCTGCGGTAAACTCGACATTGCTTCGCTCCTGCGCAGCATCTGGTTTGACAACGAAAAGGCAGCGGCCTACCGCTTTCCGGAAAGCAATCCCTGTCCCGGCTGTCCCGTCCCCTGCGAGGCGGCCTGTGTGCGCCCGGGCGAGGTCCCGATCCGCGCGCTGATGGCCCGTCTGCGCGACGAGGTCAAGCCGGCCCTGGAGCTCCCCGCGCCGACCGACGACGAACGCTTGCGCGCGGAGCTCTGCGGCGTGCCGCTGGAGAATCCTTTCCTGCTCTCTTCCTCCGTCGTGGGCAGCACCTACGACATGTGCGCCCGCGCCTTTGAGGCCGGCTGGGCGGGCGTCGCCTTCAAGACGATCTGCTCCTTCGAGATTCATGAGGCCTCGCCCCGCTACTCCGCCCTCACCGGCCCGAGCGGCAGCATCATCGGCTTCAAGAATATCGAGCAGCTCTCCGACCACAGCGTGGCGGAAAATATGGCGATCTTCCGGCAGCTCAAGAAAAACTACCCGAACAAAGTCATTCTGGCCTCCATCATGGGTCAGAACGAGACGGAGTGGGAAGAGCTCTCCCGCCTGTGCGAGGAAAACGGCGCCGACGCCGTCGAACTCAATTTCTCCTGCCCGAACATGGCGGACGAGGGGCTCGGCTCCGACATCGGTCAGGTCCCCGCACTGGTGGAGCGCTTCACCGGCGCCGCCAGGCGCGGCACAAATCTGCCCATCCTCGCCAAGCTCACGCCGAATGTGGCAAAGATGAGTGAGGCCGCCGAGGCGGCCAGGCGCGGCGGCGCGGACGGCATCGCCGCCATCAACACCATCAAGAGCATCATCGGCGTCAATCCCCACACCTATGTCTCCTCTCCGGCGGTTCACGGCATGTCTGCGCTCGGCGGCTACAGCGGCAATGCCGTCAAGCCCATCGCCCTGCGCTTCATCGCGGAACTGGCCAAGAATCCGTCCCTCGCCGGGATGCACCTGAGCGGCATGGGCGGCGTGGAGACCTGGCAGGACGCGCTGGAGTTCATCCTTCTCGGCGCGGGCAGTGTGCAGGTCACGACGGCCGTCATGCAGTACGGCTACCGCATCATCGACGATCTCAAGGCCGGTCTCAATCTCTACCTCGCCGAAAAGGGGCTGGAGAGCGTGGGGGCCGCGCGCGGTCTCGCCCTCGATTCTGTCAGCGAGACGACGGACGTTCTCGAGAGGGATACCATCCTCTTCCCCAAGTTTCACCGCGAAAAGTGCATCGGCTGCGGCCGCTGCGCCATCTCCTGCGCGGACGGCGGCCATCAGGCCATACGCCTCGGCGCGGACCGCCGACCGATCCTCGACGGGAGCAAGTGCGTCGGCTGTCACCTCTGTCTTCTGGTCTGTCCGGAGCACGCGATCAGCTCCAGCCGAAAACGCATAACGAGGAAATGAGAAAAACGAACCCGCACGGCTCAAAAGCCGTGCGGGTGTCTTTATTCGCAGCAGATCCGATTCTTCCCGTCTGCCTTAGCCTTATACAGCAGCTCGTCCACATCGTGCATGGTCTGATTCAGGTCGGTGTAATCCTCGCAGGAGAGGATGCCGCCGCTGATGCTGACGGTCAGGCCCGGTATGTCCCTCCCAACGCAGCTCGGAAACCCGCTCTCGCGCGCGGTTCACCCGCTCATAGGCCTCGTTCATGCTTTGCGCAGCCAGGACGCTGACGAACTCCTCCCCGCCGTAGCGGGCGCTGAGCTCCCCGTTTCGGGGATTGACCATATCGTAAAGCACATGGGATATTGTTGAGAGCACTCTGTCGCCCACGCTGTGGCCGTATGTGTCGTTGATACTCTTGAAGTCGTCCACATCAAACATGGCGATATAGTGTCCCGCTCGGCTGAGCGTCTCCGTCCGCTCTTTCGGGGCGCCGCTGTACATGAGCTCCAGGCGGCGGAACAGCTCCCGCCGGTTGTAGAGCCCGGAGAGCGCGTCCTTCACCGACATGTTGCGCAGCTTCTCCACCAGAGCCTCGTTCTGTCGGCGCTCCTTGTCATAGGCGCGCAGGATCAGCACGAAGATGGCGTACAGCGCCATGGCGGTCAGCAGCAGGGTGATCTTCATATCGCTCAGATGCTGCTTGGGCGTCATCGGCTCCACCCACTGCGGAAAGAGGCCGGAGATCGTAATCGAAAACTCAAGCACCAGAAGCGAGAGCACAAAGAGGATGCCTCCCGTGTTGCCGCGCACCAGCATCGCGCACATGCTCAAGCCGATCAGATAAAACAGGATCATCCCGCTGTATACGCCGCCGGAGGCAAAGAAGCAGATCGGGAACAGCACCAGGTTGAAGCCCAGCAGCAGCGCGACCCGGCAGTATTTGGAATACTTGGGATGGCGTATCGTGATGTACTGTATGATGATCAGATAGATGAGGATCAGAACCGTCATCACCATGGACACGGGCGGCAGGGACTGAATCAACCCCGCCACAACGGAAATCACCGAAATAAACACCGCGACGTCCAGAATGATATGGTAAATGCGATCCTCCAAAGTCTCCAGGACATACCAGGAGTGAAACAGAACGTGCTTGACCTTCTCCATGACATCCCTCTTTTCAAAAGGATCTCTACCGGAAAGTTTGCTAAAGACCCCGGGATAGATCCTTCGTCATTTCATTCTTCGGCTTTATGCTCTGAGTGTGTCCCCTGTTCCGTCTGTCGGTTTTCCGGCGCTTTCTCAAAGCGAGTAAAGGTTTTTCCGTCCCGCTCGACTTTCTCATTCCACATATCGGCCGGGCGCACCCAGAGGCCGAAATCCCCATACAGCGCTCTGTACAGCACCAGCGGCTCCTCCGTCTCGGAGTGGCGGACAATGCCGATCACCTCGTACTCGCGGCCCTTGAAGTGGCGGTAGCGTCCGGGCGTGACCGCCGTTTTGGCTTCTTCATAGGTCATACGCTGTCCTCCGATCAATGGCAGTTGAAGTAATCCACGGCGGTACTGTCGGTAAGCACCACATCGCATTTGCCCGCGTAGAGATTTTCAAAGCACTCGGTCGTGCCGCCGGCGAGGCGCGTGATCTGACCCAGGCGCTTTACAAGGCGCGGGTCCTGCTCCAGCGCCTGCAGGGCCTCCGGGGTAGAGGGCATACACATCTTGCGCCCGCCCAGGCGCATTTTGTTCCACACGGCGGAGCCGTTTCTTGTCGCGATCACAATGTCGTTATGGATATAGGGCCCATACTGGGTGTACTTGCCCTCCGCGGCCTCCGCGGGGTCCAGGGCGATGCCGCCCCAGGCCACGTCGATGTTGCCGGAGGAGAGCTCCACATACACGTTTTCCTTTTCGATGGCCTGCATCTTGAGCGTCCAGCCGAGCTTTTCGCACACCGCCATCGCAAGCTCCACGTCCAACCCCCAGAACTCGCCGTTGGAGAGATAGGAGAAGGGGAAGGCGTTGATGTCCATGCCGACAATGAGATCCTGCGGCTCCGGCGAGACGAGCTTTTCCAGCGCGTCCGCCTGCTTGGCGTAGTTGAGGGCGGAGCTGCCCAGCCACTTGTTTGCAAGCTGATCGACCCGTCCCTCTGCGGCCAGGACGCTCAGCGCCGCGGTCACATAGAAATAGAGGGGGTCGTTGTTGCGGAAGGCGAGGGAATAGTCCTGCTGTACCAGGACCTCCACCGCGTTGACGCCGTAACGGAATTTGCCCCTGCAGCCGCAGAGGGTGAAGATCAGACACAGAGCCAGGAGGAGAGAGATCAGTCTTTTCATGCGTTCATCCCTGTCCTTATCGCGTCTCGCGCTCTCGCTCAAGAGCCTCCTGACGCAGCTCCTCCTCGAAGCGGCGGCGGTAGCCCTCGTAGCGCTTTTTCTTTTTGACGCCTTTGACCAGCACCGCGCCCAGGATCCCCAGCACAAGCACCGCGCCCAGGGTAGCGGCCAGGCTGTACATCAGATGCTTTGCCGCACGTTCCTGCTCTGCGCGATCCTGCACGGCCTGTTGTTCCGCCTGCGCGGTCAGCGCAAGCTGACGCTCCGCCTCGGCGCGCGCGGCCTGTTCGGCGGCCTCCGCCGCGGCCTGTTCGGCGGCAAGCTGTTCCGCCTCCTGCGCCTGCTCGATCGCCCGTTCCTCAACAAAGGGCTCAACCTTGTCCTCAAGGCTCAGGATATAGTCCTTGAAGAGCACCGCGAATCTGCCCAGCACATACTCATAACCCGTGACATTTTCCGTCATGACTGTGAGGATGAAGGGATGGGGCGTGTAGATAATGCCGGTGGTGTGGTTCCAGTTCGTGTTCTGCATGTCGATGTAGCTGCCGTACTTCTGCGCGATTTTGATGTCGTACATCTCCGGCTGCTGCTGGAAATAGTGGGTCGGATCGGCCATCAGCATATTGTCGAGCACCTTGGGAAAGCGCTCGGGATCGCTGTAGAGCGTCTCCACCACGCGCGTGATGTATCGCGGCGTGAAGTAGCAGTAGTCCATGTAATCGGGGTCGTAGTAGTCGTCGGAAAGGCCCGCGTACTGCTTGGCCTCCTCGCGCCAGGCCTCGTCCCCGCCGAGGAAACGGCGCACCTCATGCGCGTAGTCGTTATTGGAGTGGACGATGATGTAGTCAAAAAGCGTATCCAGGGGCAGACCGGCGATCACCTCGTCCTCCGAGATCATGCCCGCGCTGAGCCGCTCGGCCAGGATCATCATGAGCGGGACCTTGTATACGCTCGCGGGGTAGAACCAGGTGTCGGGGTTATAGAACCACTCCTCCCCCGTCTCGGGGTAGTACAGGCCGATGCCGACCCGCTCCGTGGGGATGCCCCGCTCCTGGAGGAAGCCCTCTACCAGCCCGGTCAGCGCCGCGTTATCCAGCAGGCCCGGCTTCTCTTCCGGCGCTTCCTCCGCAGACCCGGCCTGCGCCTCAGCGGCCGGCAGCTCCGCTTTCTCCGCCGAAGTATCCTCCGCAAAGCCCGGCACGGCCGCTGCGAAAAAGAGCGCCGCGCATAAGAGCAGCGCCAAAATTTGTCTGTATCTGTCCATCATCGCCTCTTCCTCTCCCCTGCGCCGTTCGCGCATGTATGACAGTATACCATAAGATATTTGTTTTTTGTATAGAGTTTGTAAAAATAAATGCCGTCTCTTCTTTCCTTTTCGAGCCGGATAATCTATAATATCTCTATCATTACAGATACAGGAGGAATCGCCATGGAAAGCAAAGAGATGATCGCCAGACTCTGCGAGGGCAACCGCCGCTATCTGAGGGGAGACGCCTTCGGGGACACATCCGCCGCCGCGCGTCTGGACACCGCCGACAACGGCCAGCATCCCCACGCCATCGTGATCGCCTGCTCGGACTCCCGCGTGATCCCCGAGGTCATTTTTGCCGCCGGGCTCGGGGAGCTCTTCACCATCCGCGTGGCGGGCAATGTTCTGGACCGCCACCAGCTCGGCAGCATTGAGTACGCCGCAGCGCACCTGCACTGTCCGCTCATCATCGTCCTGGGCCACACCGGCTGCGGCGCGGTGGGCGCGGCCCTCTCCGGCGGGGGCGACGGCTTTATCCGCTACATCACGGACGAGATCCTGCTCGCCGCGGGCGAGGAGCGCGATCCCGACAAAGCCTGCCGTCTCAACGTCCTGCACGCGGTCGAGGTCATTCGGCATGAATTTAAGGAGCACCCCGAGATCCCGGCCCCCGGACTTGAGGTTCGCGGCGCGGTCTACGACATCCGCAGCGGCGAGGTGGAGTGGCTATAATTTTTTGAACTAACGTATTGAAGTCCCGGAGCAGCGGTGCTACAATACTGGTATCTTAAATAAGGGGAGGTTCTTTCCATGAAAAAATACCTTGCTGAGTGCATCGGCACCTGCACGCTCGTCGTCCTCGGCTGCGGCACGGCCATGCTGGTCGGCTGCGACGCGGCGGCCGGCGGCGGCTACATCCTCACCGCCCTCGCCTTCGGCCTGTCCATCGTGGCGATGGCCTACTGCGTGGGCAACATCTCCGGCTGTCATATCAATCCCGCCGTCTCCCTCGGCGTCCTGCTCGCGGGCCGGATGGACAAGAAGGATTTCTGGGGCTACATCATCGCCCAGTGCGTCGGCGCGCTGGTCGGCGCTGCCGTGCTGGCGCTGATCTTCAAGCTCGGCGGCGTGCAGGACATGACCGGCGGCTTCGGCTCCAACGGTCTCGGCGGCGTGAACGGCTCTGCTGTCGCGGGTCTGCTGGTTGAGATCGTGCTGACTTTCATCTTTGTCCTCTGCATCCTGGGCGTCACCTCCGGCAAGGCGGGCCACGGCTCCTTCGGCGGTCTGGTCATCGGCCTCACGCTCACCGGCGTGCACATCCTCGGCATCGGCCTGACCGGCACCTCGGTCAACCCCGCCCGCAGCATCGGCCCCGCGATCGTCGCGGCCATCTCCGGCAACGCAGCGCCCTTCGCCTGCGTCTGGGTCTTCATCGTCGGTCCCCTGGTGGGCGCCGCCCTCGCTGCGTGCTGCTACAACTACCTCGAGAAGTAAGCATTATCCCACATTCAAAACACCCTCCGGGCGAATGTCCGGAGGGTGTCTGTTATGCTATGGGGTTAATCTCGTTCGATCAGCCTTCGACGGCGTGCTTGGCGGCGATGTAGCCGAAGGTGTAGCAGCGGCCGAGGGACAGGCCGGTCTGGTGGAACGGATAATCCGCGCCGCCGTAGAACGGGCCGCCCAGGTTGCCGACGCAGTACAGGCCGTCAATGACCTTGCCGTCGGCGTCAAGCGCCTGGCCAAACTCGTTGGTCATGACGCCGGAGTCGATGGAGCTGACGCGGATGTGCTTGCGGATGGCCCAGAACGGAGCGGTCTTGATGGGCTTCATGTACTTGGCGGGCTTGCCGAAGTCAGCGTCCTCGCCCTTCTCGCACAGCTCGTTGTAGCGCTCGACAGTGGCCTTGAAGGTGTCGGCGGGGATGTCCAGCTCTGCGGCCAGCTCATCCAGCGTGTCGCACTTGTGGGCGTCGATCAGCTCGACAAACACGCCCTGCGGGTTCTCAACCGCGCCGGGGATGTACTTGAGCATGGAATCGGGATCCCAGCGTCTGCTGACAAAGTCCTCAGCGGGCCAATCCATGTAGCTGCTGTCGTAGACCTGGCAGTACCAGCCCTTGGAGCCGTCGGGGTGGTTGGCGTCGACGTTGCTGCCCTTAAATTTCGGCTGGAACTTGGTGAGGTTGCCCATGTAGACGAAGCCGGTGTACTCGTTTGTGAAGCGCTCGCCGTCCATGTTGACATAGAGGAAGGGCTCCTCATACATCTGGGCGGAGTCGAAGTCGTGCATCATCTTGGTGTGGCCGAGCGGCTCCATCTTCGCGCCGGCGGCAATGGCCATGACGTGGCCGTCGCCGGTCTTGTGGTACTGTTTCTTGTCGTAGTCAAAGGTGTCAGGGCACCAGCGGGCGACCATGGCGTCGTTGTTCATGTAGTCGCCGGTGGCGAGGATGACGCCCTTCTTTGCGTTGAACTGGATGTACTTGCCGTCAGCGGTCTTGCCGATAACGCCGACGACCTTGTCGCCGTCCTTGACGAGCTGCACGCCGGGCGTCTGATAGAAGACCTCCAGGTTCGGGCACTTGGCCTTGACGTTGTCCAGGACGTTCTGCAGGACGTTGCCGACGTTCTGGGGCTTCGGGCCGATCCACGGAGCCATGAAGTAGCAGTGGTCATCGCCGTAGTCGTAGGTGTCCTGGCGATCTTGCCACACCCCGGTCAGATCCTGGCTGGTGCTCATGTAGGCAAACAGGCCCTTGCCGTCGTTGAGGAGCTGGGCGCAGTCGGTGTTGGAGTCGATCTTGGAGCCGTCGCCGTACTCGGTCTCGGTGGTGAGACCGGCGCGGTTCCAGTACCAGAGCAGGGCTTCCTCGGAGTGCTCGGCGTAGGCGCGCAGGAGCTTCTCGTTGGAGCGCCAGTTGTTCAGGCTGTTGGTGTGGTGGACCCACTTCTGGATGCCGGCGGGGGTGGATTTCTCCTTGATGATGGCGGAGGCGCAGTTGCCCTGGGAGACGACGCTGGCTTCCTTCTGGAGCAGCGCCACGCTCGCGCCGGCTTCGGCCGCGACGCCCGCAGCGGGAACACCGCCGGCGCCCGCGCCGACGACAACGATGTCATATTCCTTGACCTCGTCGGGGGTGATGGCCCAAAGCTCGGCCTTGGAGCCCTCGACCTCTGCCTTGGTCAGCTCAGCGGGAACCTCATAGTCGCCCGCCTCGGTGCCGCCGAGGACAACGGCCTCACCCTTGGCCTGTGCGATGCAGGCTTCGGTCGCCTTCTTGACAGCGGCGGAAGTGGTGGTCGCGCCGGTGATGGCGTCGATGTCGGCGCCCTGCGCGTCCATGATGGCCTTCTGCAGGTCTGCGCCGTACTTGCCGCCGATGGTCGGGGTCTCCTGGGAGACGTCAACCTGCACGTCGGTGATGGCGTTTGCGTCAAAGGTCATGGTAACCGTAACGGTACCGATGCCCTGCGCGGTAGCGGAGTAGGTGCCCGGGGTGTAGATGCCGCCCTCAGCGAAAGCGGTCGCGCCGAGGCCGATCCCGGCCAGGGCCGCTGCGGCAGCGCCGGCCAGGGAACCCTTAAGGAAATCTCTTCTGGAAAGTTCAGACATGAAATCACTCCTCCTTGTAATTCATTCAAAATATGGTATAATCCATACTGTTATAAAGATAAACCCTGCCCCCGGTACAGGGTCAATAGACATATTTCACAATCCAAAGGCGGGCAGTTTATGAAAATCAACCTACTGTCAGGGCTTTCCGGCGTCAGTTCCGAGACCATACGCAAGTATCGGGACCGGGATCTGCTGCGGCCCTACTGCAATCCGGAAAATGGATATTATGAATATTCCAACGCGGATTTTCTGAATCTGCTGTATATCCGAAAGCTGCGCGGCGCGAACCTCTCCCTGGAGACGATCGGGGAGACCTACAGCTGCGACGGCGCGGGTGCGCTGCTCGAGGGTTACCGGGAGACGCTGGAGGCGCTGGAAAAGCAGATCGAGGAGCTCAAGCGCCGGGAGATGATGCTCCGCCTCACCTACCGGCACTACGAGCGGGACGCGCAGAATCCGCGGGAGATCCGTCTGATTGAATCCTTCGGAACCAAATACGACTGCTATTTTGAGTTTAACCGCATGAACCCCGGCCTGAGCCGCTGGGTCGAGAACGTGGATCTGTTCACCTTCGTCGTCTGCATTGAGAAAGCGTATTTTGAAATGGAGGAGCTGCCGAGGCGCATCCCCATACGCATCGGGATCGGAACCTATGAGCGGGTGCTGGAGGAGGAACAAATCAAAATTCCGGAGACGGCCCGCGCCTTTCCGCAGGGCCGCTATCTCAGCTTCTTCCTCGAGGTGGAGGATCTCTATACCGTCAGTCACGAGCAGCTTGATGAAGTTCGCCTCTACCTGAGGGAAAACAGGCTGCGCCCGGTATCGGACACCACGGCCTATCTCTACCGCGTCACCTATTCGGAGACCGGCTACCTGTTCCAGTTCTGCGTGCGCCTGCGGGTCGAGGACGCGGAGCCATAGGGAGGTGCCGCCATGGACGCGAAACTCACCGGTATCGACCGGGGCCAGGTATTGCGGTATCTGGGCTGCCGGGACACGGCGGACGATGCGCTTGAAGCTGAGCTTCAGCGCCGGGCCGAGGCGCTCAAAGCCGAGGCGGAGCCCCGCGCCGTCTGGAAGCTCTTCCCTCTCCTGCCGGACTTCTCCCTCGCCGGAGCCTGCTTTCGGCTCGAGGGCGAATCGGTCCGCGCGCTGCTCAAAGACTGCGATCAGGTCATCCTCATGGCGGCGACGCTGGGCAATTCCGTCGAACGCCTGATCCGCCGCACCCAGGCCGTCGACATGGCAGGGGCGCTGATTCTGGACGCCTGCGGCAGCGCGGCGATCGAGAACGTGTGCGACAATCTCTGCGACGACCTTGCCGCCGAATTTGCGCCCCGGTATTTGACCGACCGCTTCAGCCCCGGCTACGGGGACATGCCTCTCAGTCAGCAGCGCGAGCTCTTTGCCTCGCTGGACGTGACGCGGCGCATCGGCGTGACCCTGACCGACAGCGGCCTCATGCTGCCGCAGAAGTCCGTCACGGCTCTGATCGGCGTGTCGGACAGGCCCCAGGCCATGCGGCCCAGGGGCTGCGCGGTGTGCAGCCTGCATGACACTTGCGCCTACAGAAAGGACGGGAAAACCTGTGGAACGATCTGACATTCTGCTTTTGGACGGCGGCATGGGCACCATGCTCCAGGCCGCGGGGCTCAAAACGGGCGAGCTGCCCGAGCTCTGGAATCTCACCGAGCCCGGGAAAATCGCCGCCGTGCACCGCGCCTATATCGAGGCGGGCAGCCGCGTGATCTACGCCAACACCTTCGGCGTGAACCGCTTCAAATCCGCCCGCTGCGGCCACTCTCCCGCCGAGCTCATCCATGCCGCCGTTCGCTGCGCCAAAAGCGCCGCCGGGGATCTCCCCGTGAAGGTGGCGCTGGATGTGGGGCCGCTCGGCCAGCTTCTGGAACCTCTCGGCACGCTGCGCTTTGAAGAAGCCTATGACGTGTTCCGGGAGATCATGGCCGCCGGTGAGGAGGCCGGGGCCGATCTCGTGGTGATCGAGACCATGAGCGACCTGTATGAGGTCAAGGCCGCCGTCCTCGCCGCGAAGGAGCACACGAAGCTGCCCGTCTGGGTGACGATGACCTTCGAGCAGAGCGGCCGGACCTTTGTCGGAACCACCGTCGCCTCCATGGCTCTGACGCTGACGGGCCTCGGCGTGGACGCGCTGGGCTTCAACTGCAGTCTCGGCCCGAAGGAGCTGCTGCCGCTGGTGCGGGAGCTGCGGCGCTGGACGGACAGGCCGTTGATCCTGAAACCGAACGCCGGTCTGCCAGACCCCGCCACCGGCGCATACCACATTACGCCCGACGAGTTTGCGCGCGAGCTTGTCCCGGCGCTGGATCTGGGTGTATACATCCTCGGCGGCTGCTGCGGCACGACGCCGGAGTTTATCCGCGCGCTCAACGACGCCCTGCCGGAGACAGTGCCGGACGCACCCGCCGTGCCGCTTCAAAGCGGCGTCTGCTCCGGGACCCGCGCCGTGGCTTTTGGCGGCGTGCATGTGATCGGCGAGCGCATCAACCCCACCGGCAAGAAACGCTTTCAGCAGGCCCTGCGCGAGGGCGACATGGGCTACATTGTGGAGCGCGGTGTGGAGCAGCAGGACGCCGGAGCGGAAATATTGGACGTTAATGTGGGTCTCCCGGGCATTGATGAGGTTGAATTGCTGCCGCGTGTGGTGAAAGCCTTACAGGGCGTGACCGATCTGCCGCTGATGCTCGACTCCTCCGATCCGAAGGCGCTGGAAGCGGCGCTGCGGGTCGTGAGCGGCAAGGCGATCGTGAACTCCGTCAACGGCGAGCAGGACGTGCTGGATGCCGTTTTGCCCCTGTGCAAAAAGTACGGCGCGGCGGTCGTGGGCCTCTGCATGGACCGGGGCGGCATCCCCCAGACATGGCGGGCGCGGGTGGAGATCGCGGAACGGATCTTAAGCGCGGCGCTTTCTTATGGCATTCCGAAGAGCGACGTGCTGATCGACTGTCTGACGCTCACGGTCTCGGCCCAGCAGGAGCAGGCGCGCGAGACCCTGCGCGCGGTGCGCTGCGTTACCGAAGAGCTGGGCCTTCATACGGTCCTCGGCGTGAGCAATATCTCTTTCGGTCTCCCGGCGCGGGAGCAGGTCACGGTCAGCTTTCTGACCCAGGCCATGCAGGCGGGGCTGGACCTGCCCATCGTCAACCCCAACCAGCGCGCCGTGATGGACGCGGTGGCCTCCTTCCGGGTGCTCTCCGGGGAGGACGTGGCCGCGGAAGGCTTCATCCGCCGCTTTGCCGACGCGGCCCCGGCGGAGGCGTCAAAGCCCGTCGCCTCCATGTCCCTCGCCGACGCGATCATGCGCGGGCTCAGGGACGAGACGGCGGCGCTGACGGAGAAAGCGCTCGAGACCATGGGCGAGATGGATGTGGTGAACACGCTTCTGATCCCGGCTCTGGACCGGGTGGGCGAGCGCTACGACAAGCAGGAGATTTTCCTGCCCCAGCTCATCAGCGCGGCCAACGCCGCCTGCGAGGGCTTTGAGCTCATCAAGCGGCGCATCGCCTCGCGCGGCGGAGAGAGCGTCAGCAAGGGCCGACTCGTCCTCGCCACGGTACACGGGGACATCCACGATATAGGCAAAAACATTGTGCGCGTCGTACTGGAAAACTACGGCTACACGGTCATTGACCTCGGGCGCGACGTGCCGGCAAAGGAGATCGTCGAAGCCGTCCGTCGGGAGCATGTGAAGCTCGTCGGCCTCTCGGCGCTGATGACCACCACGGTCGTCAGCATGGAGGAGACCATACGCGCGCTCCGCGAGGCGGGGCTTGACTGCAGGATCATGGTCGGCGGCGCGGTACTGACGCCGGAGTACGCCGCCGAGATCGGCGCGGATTACTACGCGAAGGACGCCAGACAGAGCGTGGAGATTGCAAGGCAGGTGCTGGGATGAGAGAGACAGAGACACAAAACCCCTTCTGGGAGGCCCTGTGCGACCCGGCGCGCCGCCCCTTCGCCGTGGAGCTGGACCCGCCGGAGCTTGCGGACACGGCGGACTATATGCGCAAAGCGGCGGCGCTGCGCGACGCAGGCGCGGACATCATCACGCTGGCCGACTGCCCGGTCGCCCGGCCCCGCATGGACTCGAGCCTTCTGGCCTGTAAGCTGCAGAGGGAGCTCGGCGTCGAAGCCCTGCCCCATCTGGCGTGCCGGGATCGCAACCTCAACGCGGCGCGGGCGCTGCTCCTGGGTCTCTGCGCCGAGGGTGTCCAAAACGTCCTGATCGTCATGGGCGACCCCATCCCGCGGGCCGAGCGCGAGGCGGTCAAGGGCGTGTATAACCTCAACTCGCGGAAGATGATCGGCTATGTCTCCAGGCTCGGGCAGACAGAGCTGCCGCGGCCCTTCCGGGTGTTCGGGGCGCTCAACGTCAACGCCCGCAGTTTTCCGATCCAGTTGAACCTTGCAAAGGAGAAGGAGGAAAACGGCGCGGAGGGCTTTCTGACCCAGCCAGTTCTGAGTGAAGAGGCGCTGGAGCATCTCAAACTTGCGCGTGAAACCCTCAAGGGCAAAATTCTCGGCGGGATCATGCCCATCGTCAGTCAGCGGAACGCCCTTTTCATGCACAATGAGATCGCCGGGATCAGCGTGGATGAGAAAATCATTGAGCGCTATGCGGGCCTTACCCGAGAGGAGGCGGAGGATCTGGCGGTGGAGATTTCCGTCGACTTTGCCCGCCGTATGCGTCCCTGGGTGGACGGCTATTACCTCGTCACGTCCTTCGGCCGCACGGCCCTGATCGCCAGGATCATGGACAGGATCAGGCAGGACGAAGCATAAAAAACGGGTATCAAACCAGGTTTCTGGCTTGATACCCGTTTTTATGATTTCTTTGGGAAGAATCGAATTACGCTTTCAGGCTGTTCTGCACGGCCACGGCCACGGCGACGGTCGCGCCAACCATTGGGTTGTTGCCCATGCCGAGGAAGCCCATCATCTCCACATGCGCGGGGACGGAGGAGGAACCGGCAAACTGGGCGTCGGAGTGCATACGGCCCATGGTGTCGGTCATGCCGTAGGAGGCGGGGCCGGCGGCCATGTTGTCCGGGTGCAGCGTGCGGCCCGTGCCGCCGCCGGAGGCCACGGAGAAGTACTTCTTGCCCTGCTCCACGCACTCCTTCTTGTAGGTGCCCGCGACCGGGTGCTGGAAGCGGGTGGGGTTGGTGGAGTTGCCGGTGATGGAGACGTCGACGCCCTCGGCGTGCATGATGGCCACGCCCTCGCGCACGTCGTCCGCGCCGTAGCAGCGGACGTTGGCGCGCTCGCCCTCGGAGTAGCGGATCTCACGGACGATCTTCAGCTCGCCGGTGAAGTAGTCGTACTGGGTCTGGACGTAGGTGAAGCCGTTGATGCGGGAGATGATCTGGGCGGCGTCCTTGCCAAGACCGTTGAGGATGACGCGCAGGGGCTGCTTGCGGACCTTATTGGCGTTACGGACGATGCCGATGGCGCCCTCGGCGGCAGCGAAGGACTCGTGTCCGGCGAGGAAGGCGAAGCACTTGGTCTCGTCGCTCAGCAGCATGGCGGCGAGGTTGCCGTGGCCGATGCCGACCTTGCGGTTGTCGGCGACGGAGCCGTCGATGCAGAAGCTCTGCAGGCCGATGCCGATGGCGCGGGCGGCCTCCTCGGCGTTCTTCGCCCCGGACTTGAGGGCGATGGCCGCGCCGACGCAGTAGGCCCAGCAGACGTTCTCAAAGCAGATGGGCTGGATGCCCTTGGCGATCTCGTAGGGATCGAAGCCGGCGGCCTTGCAGATCTCGCGGGCTTCTTCAACGGAAGCGATGCCGTACTCGGCCAGCACGCCGTTGATCTTGCCGATCCGGCGGTCGTAGTTTTCAAATAATGCCATCGTCTGCTCCTCCCTTATTCCTTGCGCGGGTCAATGTACTTGACGGCCGCGTCCCACTGAC
The DNA here is from genome assembly GCA_900319695.1 of uncultured Eubacteriales bacterium. Lineage (GTDB taxonomy): Bacteria > Bacillota > Clostridia > Oscillospirales > Oscillospiraceae > Limivicinus. The sequence continues at coordinate 6,900 of ONPN01000018.1, read as the reverse complement.
CGTAGTGGCCGGTGGCCTTCTTGAGCGCTTCGTTCGCGTCCATGCCGCCCTTGATGAAGTCCATCATCTTGCCGAGGCTGATGAACTCGTAGCCGATGATTTCACCGTCGGCGTTGAGCGCCATTTTGGAGCAGTAGCCCTCGGTCATCTCCAGATAACGCGGGCCCTTCTCCTTGGTGGCAAACATCGTGCCGATCTGGGAGCGCAGACCCTTGCCGAGATCCTCCAGCGAAGCGCCGACCAGCAGGCCGCCCTCGGAGAAGGCGCTCTGGGTACGGCCGTAGACGATCTGCAGAAACAGCTCGCGCATGGCGGTGTTGATCGCGTCGCACACGAGGTCGGTGTTCAGCGCCTCAAGTAGGGTCTTGCCGATCAGGATCTCCGAAGCCATGGCGGCGGAGTGGGTCATGCCGGAGCAGCCGAGCGTCTCGACGAGGGCCTCCTCGATGATGCCGTCCTTGACGTTGAGCGTCAGCTTGCAGGCGCCCTGCTGGGGAGCGCACCAGCCCACGCCGTGGGTAAAGCCGGAGATATCTCCGATCTCTTTGGCCTGCACCCATTTTCCCTCCTCGGGGATCGGGGCAGGACCGTGGTATGCGCCCTTGGCGACAGGACACATGTGCGTAACTTCCGCGGTGTAATTCATAGGCCATTCCTCCTGTGTAAGTATCAAAAAAGCCGATGCCCCTGCTTCAAGGCAGAAGCCATCAGCTGTTTTTACAGCGGTTCGGTTTTCCCAGGGAGCACTTCATTCCCTTGCGTCCCCTATAGTAGCAGAATCAGCCTGAAAACACAAGCCTTTTTTCGCGCCGCATCGGCAATCTTTTCCAATCCCCGGCGGCGTCTCTTTTCTCGGCCGGAAAGTCTTCCCCGCATTTTCCGCAAAAAAACGGAGAGTGAAGGATACCGAACCTTCACTCTCCAGACTTCAAACTCAGGATTCGTAGCCCATCGGGTTCTTCGACTGCCAGGCCCAGGTGTCGCGGCACATGTCGTCGAGCGTGTACTCCGCCTTCCAGCCCAAAAGCTGCGCGCTCTTGTCGGGGCTCGAGTACACGGTGGCGAGGTCGCCGGGGCGGCGGTCCACGATCTCATAGGGGATCTTCACGCCGGTGACGCGCTCAAATGCCTTGACCATATCCAGCACGCTGTAGCCCGTGCCGGTGCCGAGGTTGAAGACATTCTCGCCGCGGTGCTTCATCATGTACTCGATGGCGCAGACATGGCCGCGCGCGAGGTCGACGACGTGGATGTAGTCGCGCACGCCGGTGCCGTCCGGGGTATCGTAGTCGCTGCCGAAGACACTCAGATGGTCGCGGCGGCCTACGGCGACCTGGGCGATAAAGGGCATGAGGTTATTCGGGATGCCGCGTGGGTCCTCGCCGATCAGGCCGCTGGCGTGTGCGCCGATGGGGTTGAAATAGCGCAGGAGGGAGACGGAGAAGTCGTCCACCGCCTTGGCCGTATCGCGCAGGATCTGCTCGGACATGTACTTGGTCCAGCCGTAGGGGTTGGTGCAGTTGCCGGTTTTGCTGGTCTCCCTGAGCGGCACCTCGTTGTCGCCGGAGTAGACCGTCGCGGAGGAGGAGAACACGATGTCGTGTACGCCGTGGTCGCGCATGGCCTCGCAGAGGCGGATGGTGGAATACAGGTTGTTGTCGTAGTATTCCAGCGGCATGGCCACCGACTCGCCCACGGCCTTGAGTCCCGCGAAGTGGATGGCGCAGCCTATGTCGTGCTTTTCAAAAATGCGGTCGAGCGCCGCGCGATCGCGCACGTCGTTTTCGTAGAAGGCCACCTTTTTGCCGGTGATCTGCTCCACGCGCTCGATGGCCTTGGGGTTGGAATTGACCAGGTTGTCGATGACGACGACGCCGTAACCGCGGTTTAACAGCTCCACACAGGTATGGCTGCCGATATAGCCCGCGCCGCCGGTAACAAGAACATTCATGTTGTTTCTCCTTTATCAATTAATCTAACAGTGTTTCGGGATAGACGCCCTTTTCACGCATGGCCCGGATGGCGGCCTTCACGCTCTCCGCATCCTCCTTGTAGGTCATGCCGTACCACTGCTCATGGCAGGGCAGGACGCGCACGGAGGCGCTGCCATCCTTGATGCAGGCGTTGGCGACAGAGGGCAGGAAGTATTCCGCTTTCAGCGGGTTGACGGGCAGACTTTCGTCCAGCCATTTGGGGAAGCGGGCATACAGTTCATCGAGCATGGAGCGCCCGAAGGCCCAGCAGTTCATGGACACGGGCACATCGCCGGGCAGATCGAACCAGCGCTCCCCGTCCTCGGTATAGGCCGCGTCCTCGCCGCGCTTTTCGATATGTACGCGCTCCACCACGTCGGTGAGGCAGCCGTCCTCCACCCGGCAGATGCCGCGGGAGACGTAGCCGCTCTCCGTCACGGTGTTGCGCAGGAGATAGGCGACCATGGCGTGCTCGTTCTCCGGGCGGTCGGCGGCGAGAAAATCGTAGAGAGCCTTGAACGCGGTCGGGCCGTAGAAGTCGTCGGCATTGATGACGGCGAAGGGCCCGTCCACCACGCCCCGGCAGCAGAGCACCGCGTGGCCCGTGCCCCAGGGTTTGACGCGGCCCTCGGGGAGGGTATAGCCCTCGGGCAGAATGTCGGTACTCTGAAAGACATATTTCACGTCAAAGTACTTCTCCATGCGCGTACCGACGGCTGCCTTGAAGTCGGCCTCGATCTCCTTCTTGATGATGAAGGCGACCTGACGAAAGCCCGCGCGGTAGGCGTCAAAGAGGGAAAAATCAATGATGGCGTGGCCCGCATCGTCCACAGGCATGATCTGCTTGAGTCCGCCGAAGCGGCTGCCCATCCCGGCAGCCAGAATCACAAGGGTAGGCTGGCGCATACAAACACCTCGGTTATCGTTAAAAATGATGTTTTATTATAACAGTTTTTCTCTGATTTGTACATAGAATTTCGCCCGCTTTTTTGATTCTCCTCCCCTTACAATTTTCCCTCTTTTGTTCAAATCGGCACAAAGGGGATTGACGCATGGGGGCAAAATCAGTATAATATTCACAGCAAAAATGCAAAAACCATCAAATTTTCACAGCAGGAGGAAATTTCCATATGAAGATCATCAAGAAGTTTCTGGTCCTTGTGTGCTTCGGCTGCGTGGGCTTCGGCCTGTTCAAGCTGCTGAGCACCGACGAGGCGCAGGAGAAGCTGTTCGGCATTCTGGGTGAAGACACCTATCTGGCGATTCTGGATAAGGTCCGTCTGCTCGGTGATCTGCTCGGATGGCCCATCCACTTTGTGAAGGCGCTGCTCCCGTAATCCGACCGAATTCAGAAAACAAATGAAAAAGGGGTTAAACTATGAATCCAAAGTATGAAGCTCTGTTTACTCCGTTTAAGATCGGAGAGGTAGAGATCCCGAACCGCATCGTACAGTGTTCCATGGGCGGCACGACCCTGTTCGGCTGGCTGGAGCCGTCTCACTTTGACGAAGAGGCCGCAAACTTCCTGCTCCAGCGCGCCAAGGACGGCGTCGGTCTGGTCCTGCCCGGCATGCAGGTCATCCGCGACACCATGGGCCGCAAGTGGCTGGACTCCAACCGTCAGATGTACCGTGTGCTCAAGCCCTACATGGACGAGTACCACAAGACCGGCGGCAAGCTCTTCATCCAGCTGGCCGGCGGCTTCGGCCGCTCCATGGCGGTCACGCCCTGGATGGCAGCCCTGGGCCGCAACGATCTGCTCAACAAGCTGGCAAGCCCCGTCGTCGACGTGCAGTACGCCTGCGCCTCCGCCTCCGCCACCCCCAACCGCTGGGCCGACAACTTCAACTCCCGTCCCTTCACCATTGAGGAGATCCAGGAGATGGTCTGGCACTTCGGCGCCACCGCCAAGAAGCTGCGCGAGGCCGGCGTCGACGGCGTTGAGATCCACGCCGTGCACGAGGGCTACAACCTCGACCAGTTCGCCATCGCGAACATGAACTTCCGTACCGACCAGTACGGCGGCAGCCTTGAAAACCGCCTGCGCTTCGCCACCGAGATCGTCCAGGAGATCCACCGGCAGGCCGGGGACGACTTCCCCGTCTCCCTGCGCTACTCCGTCCGCTCCTGCACAAAAGGCTGGCGCAAGGGCGCGATGCCTTACGAGGAGTTTGAGGAATTCGGCCGCGATATGTCCGAGTCCGAGAAGGCCGTCAAGATCCTCCAGGACGCCGGCTACGCCTTCCTCAACTGCGACAACGGCACCTACGACGCCTGGTACTGGGCTCACCCGCCACAGTACATGCCCGACAACTGCAACCTCGAGGACGTCGAGCATATCCGTCAGTTTATTGACATCCCCGTCGCCTGCGCTGGTCGTATGGACCCGGTCAAGGCCGCCGAGGAGATCGCCGCGGGCAGACTTGACGCCGTGGCCATCGCGCGCCAGAATCTGGTCGATGAGAACTGGGTCACCAAGATCCGCACCGGTCACGAGGAGGACATCCGTCCCTGCATCCGCTGCCACAAAACGGCACCGAGAACATGCAGTCCCTGGGCGACTCCCTGCACCTGGGCCGCTGCGCTCTGAACCCGCCCACCATGCAGCACAACCGCTACAAGATCGTCCCGACGAAGCATCCCAAGAAGGTTGCGATCATCGGCGGCGGCGTCGGCGGCATGGAGTGCGCGCTGGTTCTGAAAAAGCGCGGCCACAACCCCGTGATCTTCGAGAAGGAAGACCAGCTCGGCGGCCTGTTCCTCACGGCCTCCGCCATGACCTTCAAGGAGAACGACAAGGAGCTCATCGCCTGGTACAAGAGAGAGATCGCCAAGGCCGGCATTGAGGTTCGCTTCAATACCGAGGTCAACGATCTCGGCACCATCCGCCGCGGCTTCGATGAGATCATCGTCTGCACCGGCTCCGTGCCCAGAACCATGCCCCAGATCAAGGGCTTCGACAAGACCCACTCCTTCCGCGAGCTCCTGCGTGAGAAGAGCGTGGAGGGCGACAAGATCGTCTTCCTCGGCGGCGGCCAGTCCTCCTGCGAGGCGGCCTACGACCTCATTCTCGCCGGCAAGCACCCCGTCATCGTCGAGTACGGCAACGACCTGGTCGCCGCTCAGGCCACCTGCCTTGCCAACACCTCCTTCCTGCGCGACGCGATGGAGTACCACAAGGTCCCCGTCTACCTGCACAGCACCATCACCGAAATCGGCGACGGCTACTGCACCATCAAGACCCCGACCGAGACCTTCCGCTGCGAGTGCGACGCCGTCATCAACGGCATCGGCTTCGTTCCCGCGCCCGTCGGCCCGAAGGCCCCGCACGTCCACAGAGTCGGCGACTGCGTTGCCATCGGCAACCTGCGCACCGTCATCTGGCGCGCCTGGGACGTCTGCATGAGAATATAGTTTTCACAAAACCCCATAAAGATTTTGAGCCCCTCGGGAAAACCCGAGGGGCTCATTGTGTTTAAAACGGCCAGGTGGGCAGCCAGGAGCGGAGGATGCCTTTGGTGACGGGTACGCCCGCGAGCTTGGGATAGAACAGAACGAACACCGCAAAGCTCATCAGTACGAAGGCGGCGGTCAGCACCTTCCCGTAGGGTAAGTTACGCTCGTCAACGTCGAAGCATCGGCCAAGGGCCAGGGCCAGAAAGATCGTGCACGGGAAGTAGTGATAGGCGAAGGTCAGGCGCGTCACGAAGACCCAGGGCAGAAGCTGCGCGAGATACCCCACCAGGATGAACGCCGAGGCCCGATCCCGCCGCATGACAGCGAGATACCCCAGCACAAACAGCGCCATCAGCCCGCCCCAGCAGAGGACGGGGTTTACAAAGGCGCCGAAGCTCGACACCCGCCCGTCCGGCAGATACTCCAGATAGTACAGGATGGGCCGGATGTCCAGAATCCACTGATACCAGCGCGAGTCGTAGGGGTGCGTCGCCACAAGGGCGGAGTGATAGCTGAACATATAGCGCTGATTATCCAGCACGATGCGCAGATAGTCGCGGCAGAAGGGATTTGTGATCCCCCGCGCGGCCCCGTAGGGCAGGTACGAAAAGTAATAGATGGCCGCCGGGACAAGGATAAAAAACACGACGCAAAAGAGCGCGTTTTTTACAAAGCCCTTCCAGTCCAGGCTTCGCGTGCGCAGCCCGCCGACAACCCAGCACAGCCAGATCACCGCGAGGCCCGCCCCGGCATAGAAGCAGGTCCACTTGCTGGCAATGCCGAGACCGAAGCTCACGCCGCAGAGGGCAAGGTCACGCAGCCGCCCCTCGCTGAGGAAGAGGTACATGAACAGGTACATCAGCAGGGTGAAGAAAACGGCGTAGGTGTCGATGGTGGCGATGCGCGTCTGAACAAAGTGCATGAAGTCCGTCGCCATCAGCGCCGTGCAGGCCGCCGGGACGATACTCCCGCCGAAGAGCTTTTTAGCGAGGATATAGAGCGCAGGCAGCATCAGCACGCCGAAGAGCGTCCCCGAGAAGCGCCAGCCGAAGGGCGTCATGCCGAAGAGGCGGATACCGAGGCCGATGATGGTCTTGCCCAGGGGCGGGTGGGTGATCTCATAGGGCTGTATGCCCTCGAGCTGTTCCCAGGCCGTGCGGGCATGGTAGATCTCATCGAAGTAGCTGGAGTTGAGGAAGGTATATTTTTCCGGGCAGAGCTCCTGCTCGTCCGTAAGCTCCGCGGGATTGGCGCGCGCTGGGATGATTTTCCCGTCCTCCGTCAGCGCGACGACCTCGCCCAGCCAGACGTTGCCGCTGCCGCGTATGATGATCGTGCCGCCGGTGACGATCCAGTCGATGTCCACGCTCTGCCATTTGAGCACCTTCGCGTGACTCTGGCTGAACCTGGCGAGCTCATAGTGATCGCTGCCGTCGGTTGTGTAGTCGATGGTATAGCTGCCGATGCCGAC
>ONPN01000025.1 GCA_900319695.1 uncultured Eubacteriales bacterium | reverse complement strand
GTCGCGCTCCTCCGCGCGGCGGACGCCGGCGGCGCGAATCATCTCATAGTACTCTCTGTCCCCGCGCTTCGCCAGATAGCGGTAAGCGATAATCGGCTGCGTGGAAAGGCGCTCCCGAATGTTGTCGGGGTCGGCGAAGTCCAAAAAGCCCTCCCGATACAGATCGGTGACGCAGTTCTCGGCATACCAGGCAATGCGCTCCTGGAACGGAAAATGGATGCCGACCGGCGTCTGACTCGGATCCGTGGGATCATCACGATAGCAAACGCCGTCGTTTTCGTCAAGGTTGACGTAGTAAACGCAGCGGTAATCCGCCGCCATGGCGGTGATCATGGCGTCCGCCTGGGTCTTGGCGAGGGTATCCGTCACATCCATGCAGATGCCCAGAACGCAGAGGCGCCCCGCGGGATCGACGAATTTGAGCTTCGTCGTCTGAAAATGGCGCATGACGCCGTCCCGCTCCGCCACATCCTCAGAGTAAACCAAGGGCTCGTCCATGGACAGCGCTTTCCGGTCGCGCTCCGCAAAATGCGCCGCGGCCTCAGGATGGAAGATCTGCGCGTCCGTCTGCCCGATGACGTCCTCCGGACTTTTCACATGCGCGTAATCGGCAAAGGCCTGATTGCAGGCCAGATAGACGCCGGTCTCCGCGTCCTTTGTAAAGCTCATGGCGGGCATGTTGTTCAGCAGAGCATCCATCGACTGTTTCTGCTCCTGGCTGTTTTCATACATCGTATTATACGTTTCGGCGACGAACTGCAGCTCTTTGGCGCCTCTGACCGGGAACTGCTTTTCCTCCCGGATGGAGTGGACGGAGCGGTTCAGCGGCCGGACGATCACCTGGAGGATCAGCACGAGCGTCAGGACCGTGATGGCGATAGAGAACGCGATCAGGATCCACTGGATCAGAAGGAGCCTGTTCAGCCGCTCTGCCGTCTGTGTCCGCTGTCCCTCAAAATTTGCCTCCAGAGAAGCGAGGCATTCCTGAACCGCGGCGGAGATGGCCTCCTTCTTCCCGCGGTAGTCCAGATCGAACACCTTGGATCGGGCCAATGCGTTTTTTTCCTCTGGGCTGAGGGCAGCGTCCGTCTCCGAAAGCGTGACCTTCCGGAGCGCCTCCGGGTAGTCGTCGACATCATAAGCGCAGGCGTCGATCTTCAGGCGCATGGAGTAATATTCCCTGTCCATCAGCGCCAGGGATTCCTCCATGGCTGCCGCCAGCGCCCGGTAAGCCGGGGCGTCGCCAACATAGTCATGGATCCGGGCGACGGCATGATCCCTTCGCCGGGTCTCCTCCGCCTCCGTGAAATAGTTGTCCAGATAGACGCGATCTCCGGTCTCCGCAAAGCCCCTGGCCTGCTCCGTAAGGTAATCCGAGCCCGCCTGGAGCGCCGATGCGTCCTTTTGCCACTGGATATACCGATCCGTTGTCGCGTGGACTTCCGAATACCGGGCGTTGGTGTCAAAGGTCGCCAGAATCAGCAGTACAGAGATCAGAAGCGCAACCGCCGTTATGACGAGAGTCGTTCTTTTTATGGAGATTCCCGTATTGTTCGCTTTCATTAAACTTCCCCGTTTCCCACATTTTCGTCTGCCTGTTTCAGATGCGCGCCGCGGAGGCTCCGCTCAGGTTTCGTCGTCGTATCCGCAGATCGTATCGGGATCGTCCTTTATTCTTTCCGCCGCGGCGGATGCGCGGGCGAAGCGCTCTTCCGCATCCGGCTCACGCTTCGCGTTTGCAAAGACGCCGAAGCGCAGGCTGACCTTGTCCGCCGTCTCTTCCTCGGCAATTACGTCGGCGTTGAATTGCCGCAGCAAAGACGCATAATCCTCCTGATGGGGGCAGTACAGCAGGAAGGTGTCGCTGCCCTGCCGACAGCCGATGCCGCCGGTCAGCCGCGCCAGCTTCCGCATGGCAACGCCGATGGCGCTCAGCACCCGGTCGCCGAATTTCCTGCCGTATTGCTGATTGATCGCGTAAAAACGGTTCACGTCGCAGACGACGGCGTCCAGCGTCGTGTCCTTGTAGATATGGTCGAGGCGGTAGACGTAGCGGAAGAAATAGTCCTTGTTCAGCAGTCCCGTGAGCTTGTCGCGCTCCGTGTGGCGGATCAGGTCACGGTCCTCGGACAGCTCGATGCACTTGTTGATGCGGGCCTTGACGATCTCAATATCCGGATAAGGCTTCGGGATGAAGTCCATCGCGCCGATGCGCAGGCAGTCAAGCTCCGCCTTCTGATCCGTGGTCAGGATGATCACCGGGACCGACACCAATTCTTCATCGAGCTGCATCTCCGCGATCACCTCCCGTCCGGACATGTTCGGCATGATCAGATCGAGCAGCACAAGGTCGATCTCTCCTGCGTGGTCGCGCAGCACCTGCAGGGTCTCGACGCCGTCCGCGGCATAGAAAATGTCATAATCCTCTTCGAGCAGGTCGCCGAGGATCTCGCGGTTCATTTCAACATCGTCGGCGATCAGAACGGCCTTGCGGGCATGGATGACCGGAATGTAATCTGAAGCTGTTTCACTTTCAGGTTTATCATCAGTTTTCAGTACGGTCTCTTTCAGATATTGTTTTCTCGCATACATGGCTTTGTCGGCTTCTTCGACAACATTCAGAAGAGACCTGTGCTTATCCTTGTCATATTCGGCCATACCGGCGGACACGGTTTCTCCCATTCTGATCCTCGCGGGGTCCTTCGGAATTGCGTTGACCCGTGTCATCAGCTCATTGCGCCGGTAATAATCTTCACCGGACAGGAAAATGATGAACTCATCCCCGCCGACCCTGAATACAGGGCTGTTGGTGAAGATATTGCAGAGCTTCGAGCTGCAGCTTTGAATACAGCTGTCCCCCGCCTTATGCCCATACAGATCGTTGACGGATTTCAGATTATTGATATCACAAACCACGACTGCAAACGGTTCCTGCGTCCCGCCTTTGATTCCCTCATTGACTATCTCTTCCCATTGCGTATAGGCATGCTTGTTTTTGACGCCCGTCAGGGAATCGATATCCGCCATCCTCCTGGCCGCAAAGAGATTCTGCGCGGTCTCCTTTCGTTCCGTGATGTCGACAAAGATCCCGACGTAGGTGACGGGAGAGCCGTCGGGGCGGCGTATGAGCTTGCCCACAGCCCGGTACCAGCGGTAGCCTCTGTTCTTCGTCAGCAGGCGGTATTCCACGTCATAGGTCTTCTGACCGGTGTAGTCGGAGATGGTGTCTTGAAACTCCTTCAGCACCCGTTCTTTGTCGTCGGGATGCAGCAGGTCGGACCAGGATTCCAGAACGTCCGGAAAGTCCTCGCTGCTGTGGTAGCCCAGCATTCTCCGGAACTCGTCGCTCCATTTGACCCCGACCATCACGCCCTCTTTATTAAAGTCCATAGCCCATCTGCCCGACATGAGCATCTCGTGAATGGTATCGAGAGAAGCGGCTTCGCGCTGCAATGCGGCATTCAGAGCATCACCGGCTTTGAATTGACGGATCTCCGCTCTTTTCAAATCGCAGACAAGCAGCATATCCGCGACAATGCCAATAATGGAGACAATGACCTTCTGCGTATTCTGGGGCGTAAAGCGCGTAAAGCTGTGATCCGTGGAGAAAAAGAATAATGTGTAGCCGAACATGATCGCCGCCGCGACAATCCCGCCTTCATATCCGAACAGCGCGGAGCACAGGACAAGTCCCGCGATCAGAATCATATTCGGATTGGGAATATCGCAATAAAACACAAGCAGGATCAGTGCAGCCATGATTAACACCGTTATGACGATTTTCTTTGGCAGGCTGACCTGCAGCTGCATGGGCGTGTTCTTTCTCAGCTTATCTGCCACCTTATGTCACCAACCTTTCTTTCTGCCTGGTTTACGGAAAAGCGCCCCGAAATCATCCCTCTTAACCTTATCCTTTATAATAACACAGCTCGGAAAAAAATTCCATCCCGAAAATAACAAAAACGCCCCCGAAAGAACGCTTGCGTGGTAACTGTCCTAGCATATGCCTTCATTCTTTTGGTTGAAATGTTTTTTCGGTTCTCGCGGGGCCTTTTTGTCGTTTCTTATATTCTTTGGCATAGAAGAGACTCTGATCAACAGAAAAAATATAGCCAGGAAATTGCTCCTGGCTTTTGCGGCAATCATAGCTTTTTTGAATTTAGGCCGAATCCTCGACTTGCTGTCTTATTTGTTAGGCCTGTTCGGAATACGCTCATACGCGCTTATAAAGTACCGCATGATGATAACGCGCGGATTCGACGCGGCGTCATCAGCTTGCCTGGGTCGGGCGGATGAACAGCATCCGCGACCGGGTGTAAGCGCTCAACAATCGCCCGCCCGATGAAAAGGCCGACGCATGATCGGCGCCGGCCTTTTCATCGGGCGGGCGATTGTTGAGCGGTTACCGGGAATCCATGAAAGCTTCTTATCAAGGAATAGTATATGACCCATTTTTTCACTTACAAGTCTACCACAGGACTCGGAAAAATGAAACACTTTTTTCTTTTGGGACTTCCCGAGCTGTACCGGGGTGTGGTATGATAGGCGTAACAATAATGATTGAATTGCCGTTTCGCTCGCCCCTGACGGGGCAACCGCGAAACATGGCAAAAATGCTCCCCAACAAATTTAAGAATGTATTGGAGGAGCAATATTGTTCATATCATAATCGGAGGGCGAACATGGACAGGAATACAAATAAACTCCCGGAAGACGGAAAGAACAGTATCTATGCCCACATTGCACAGGCCCTGGCCAGAGGTTATACCGATCTGTACTGCGTCAATCTGGAAACCGGTGATTACATTGAATACCACACTGACGATAGGCTCGGTGTGCTCAACGAGGCAAGGCGTGACGCGGGTTTTTTCGCTGCCTGCAAGAGGGAAGCTGGCATGTTCGTGCACCCTGAGGACAGGGAGACTTTCCTGAGAGCCATGGATCGGGATTTTATTACGCAGGCATTATGTCGCTCCAATTTCTTTGAAATGACATACCGCAGAATCAAAGAGGGGAGAACGTTCTATGTCAGAATGAGGGTTTCCCGTGCCGATGGTGATGAAAATTTTATCGTCATCTCGGTATCGGATATCGACGAGCTGATGAAAAAGCGCCAGGCGGAGGAAAGAATCAAAGAAGAACGCGTCATCTATGCCCGCCTCCATGCACTCACAGGCAAGTTTATCTGCGTCTATGTGGTAGACCCAGAAACAGATTGCTATCGTGAGTTTTCCGCGACAGACAATTATACAGAGAGCTTTGCGCAAGCGAAGGACGGAACGAACTTTTTTGAAAAAGTTCGGGAGGCTGCCCGAGAATACAATTATCCGGAGGATGTGGAGCGCTTTCTCAAATCCTTTACCAAAGAGAACGTATTGGCTGAGGTGAAACGCAGCGGCGTCTTTACGCTGGGGTACCGGGTCATGATGGATGGCCAACCTTTCTATGTCCAGATGAAAGCTGCCATGGTGAAGGAAGAGGAAGGACCGCGTCTGATTGTCGGACTCAATGATATTGACGCTCAGGCACGGCAGAGAGAACTTGACGAGGAGATCGCGCGGCAGAAGGAGATCTACGACCAGATCACTGCCAGCCTTGCCGAGCAGTATGATACGCTGTATTACATTGATATTGAAACGAGCAAGTATTTTGAAATCTCATCTACCGATGCATACAAGAAGCTGAATGTCCCCGCTACCGGAAACGATTTTTTTGCCGAAAGCAGAAGAAGCATTCGTAAATATGTACATCCGGAGGATCAGGAAAAAGTTCTCCGGCTGCATTATAAGGATGTGATGATCGACCATCTGAAAAACGGTGAATCGTTCTCGTTGGCGTGGCGTTTGGTGGTGAACGGTCAGGTCAGTCACATCCGGCATACGGAGATCATGGCCAGAGACGGCAGGCACATCATCGTCTGTATCAAGAATATCGATGCTGAAGTACAGGCGGAGCTCGCCCTGAAAGCGGATCAAAAAAAGAATGTCACCTATACGCAAATCGCGGAGAGACTGGCAGCCCATTATGATCTGATATATTACATCGATTGCCGAAACTCACAGTATGCGGAGTTATCCACAAAAAAGAAATCCGGAAAACTCAATGTTCAGGATGAGGGCGAGGACTTTTTCGCTGCCTCCAGAAAAAACCTGGATCGGCTGATTTATTCGGAAGACAGAGAGAGAATCCGGCTCTTCCTGGACAAAGATAATCTGATTAGCCAGTTGGAGGGCAGGCGACAGTTAACTGAAGATTATCGTATGATCCTTGAAGGCGGCAAGGCGCAATATACGCGCATGTCCGTAACGTACTCCACCGATCACAGCCATTTTATCATTTGCGTCGAGAACCGGGATGAGGATGTCCGCAGAGAAAAAGAGCAGCTTACAGCGCTGTCTACGGCAAATGAGATGGCTCGGCGGGATGAGCTGACTCATACGAAGAATAAAACAGCTTATCAGGAGATGGAGGACGGACTCCAGCGGCAGATACAGGAGGGATGTAAGCCCTTCGGCATTGTTGTCTGCGATATCAACGGGCTGAAGGTGATCAATGATACAGAGGGACATAAGGCGGGGGATAACTATATCAAATCGTCCTGTATGCTGATCTGTCGGACTTTCCATCACAGTCCCGTGTTCCGTATCGGCGGGGATGAATTCGTCGTAATTCTCAAAGGGGAGGATTTTACAAACCGACAAATGCTGCTTTCCGGCTTTAGAAGAAAGATAGAGGAGAATATCCGTGTCGGCGAGGGACCGGTTGTGGCCACAGGCCTTGCGGAATACCGGCCTGCTGCGGATCATTCGGTGGAGGATGTCTTCAACCGTGCAGATGTCCAAATGTATGAGAATAAGACTCACCTGAAAGAACAGAAGCTGATTCAGGAGAGCCATTCTCTGAAGGAGAGGGCGGCGAACAGAGTCATCCCCGAAGACAGGCGAATCATGCTGGACACGTTGTACAGGGCGTTCAAGGTGGTTTCGGAAGGCAATTATGTGTTCCTCTGTGATATGAAGTATGACTTTTCACGCTGGTCCAAAAACGCAGTGGATACGTTTGGTATGCCGTCTGAGTACATGTATGGCGCGGGAGACATCTGGGAAAACCAGATCCATCCCGAGGATCGGGCAGCTTATCATAAGGGCATAGACGAGATTTTCTCCGGGGTCGCCGCTGACCATGATATGCAGTATCGGGCGCGGCGCGTCACGGGAGAATACGATGTGTGTACCTGCCGCGGCGTCGTGATAAGAGATCCCTCCGGCGAACCCGACTATTTTGTCGGCAATATTCGCAACCACGGCATACAGGGACATGTCGATACACTGACCGGACTGCGTAATCAGTACGGATTCTTTGAAGACCTGAACAAGTATATCAAGCGAAATACGAGGATCAGTGTCGCTTTGTTCGGAATCAGCAGATTCTCCGAAATCAACGAGATGTATGGCTATCACTTTGGCAACCGTGTCCTGCAGCTCTATGCCAGAAAGCTCATAGAGAGGACAGGAAGCCTGGGACATACCTATAGAATCGACGGGACAAAGTTTGCAACCATCAGCAGTGCCCTTTCGATTGAGGAACTAAAGGAAAACTATAATCAGTTCCGAACCTTTCTCCATGGGAGCTTCCAGGCGGACGGCAGAAATGTGCTGCTCGATCTGCACTGCGGCGCCATCGGGGTAGACAGCTTTGATGTGGATTCCCAGACCATATACGCCTGCCTGAATTACGCCGATGAGGAATCCAAGCTCCGCCAGCACGGAAATATGGTAGAGTTCTTCAACGACCTGAACGAAGAAAACCGCCAGAGATTGGAGAAGCTGCATGCGATCCGCGCCTCCATCATGAACGGGTACGAGGGCTTCTATCTGCTTTATCAGCCGGTTGTGGACGCACAAACGGAGCAAATGATTGGAGCAGAAGCCTTACTTCGCTGGAAAAACGACCGTTTTGGTATGGTGCCACCGGATCAGTTTATTCCGATCCTGGAGTCGGACCCGCTGTTCCCGGAACTCGGTGAATGGATTATCCGGGAGTCTATCCTTGCAGCAAAACAAATTCTCAGTCTGTATCCCGAATTTGTCATCAACGTCAATTTGTCCTACATCCTTTGACCGTTCCTCCTCTGTGGAGAATAGATCATCGAGAGAGGTCAGACTTATGTTTTTCGCGCTGCTTTTCAATCTTCAACACCTCCCCCGTGAGAGAGCGGTAGTTAAGCGCAAACTTGCTGACGGCGGCTTTACCCTTGATACCCCCAAGAACGGAAAGAGCCGCATAGTTAAGCCCGCTCCCTTTGTAATGGAGCTTTTGAAGAAGAGAGAGCGGGAGCAAATCGAACAGCGATTTTCTGCCGGGGAATTATGGCAAGGATGGCAAACAGATAAAGAACGGAAAACAGCCCTTGTTTTTACTACCCTGAGCGGGAGTAATTTAAGCCCGCAAACTGTTTACAATCACTGTAAAAAGGTTATGGGGACAATAGGAATTACTGATAGTTGTGTGCATGACCTGCGCCACACTTATGCAGTATTAAGCATTCAGGCCGGAGACGATATAAAAACAATTAGTACAAACCTCGGTCATGCAACTGTAGCATTCACCCTTGACAGATATGGTCATGTTACAGACAGCATGCGGGACGAATCGTCACGAAAAATGCAGCAGCTCCTTGACGCCATATTGTAAAAAAAGCGGCCTGCCGGATCATAAACCGGCAAGCCGTTTTTCGCCCCATTTTCGCCCCAACTCGGATTTTTCGCCCTAACTTTTGATTTGCTTAAATGTTCTATCTATCAACAAATAATATGAATAAATGGCCTGAATAATCTTTAATTTGTTATGATTTTCTTTTCGACCATAGTTCGAATCCTTCTCCCGCTGCCATAAATCGCCTTGAATTGTTATGATTCAAGGCGATTTTCTTTTGTTTGAAATAAGATTCAATTATTCGTTATGCGACCGAAATTTCGGATAAATGCGTTCGTAATCGCCCTTTGTCACGTTTCATCCAGAGCTTTTTCAGGCCAAAAGCCAGAGCAAGAAAGAACAGTTCAGTGCGAATATTCTTTCTCCCCCGTGTGAGGAAACGACGGAAACCGAAGTCGTTCTTGAGCAGCCCAAAGGCTCCTTCCACCTGGATCGACCGGCATTGACGCAGATAGATTCCAGGCTCTGTCGTAATGTTCTCAAGAGACGCTTTCCTCAATTCCTGAAGTGTCTTGTTTAGCCGCAGCTCCTTGGCTTGTTCAGCATTTTTCGCCAGACAGCATTTATCCCGGACGGGGCAGCCTGAGCAGCTTTCGCAGCGGTACCATGCTGTCGTAACATATCTCCCGTTTTGGAGCTCCGTGCACTACCCGGGGCTGTTTTCCGACCCGGAGGCTGAGCGCATCTGCGCCATGCTGGGCTATGGAAGCCTTATTGATATGAAACTGTTTCCGAAATGTTGTTGACAAAATCGGGGGGTAGTACAATTCTCAATACATGGTGTCCGTAGAGAGCGCGGCGGCACAGACGTCTTCACTTCTATCGGCGGTATTTTTGTTTATGCAGGAGGAAACGAGAGATGAAAATGG
Source organism: uncultured Eubacteriales bacterium (assembly GCA_900319695.1). Classification (GTDB taxonomy): domain Bacteria; phylum Bacillota; class Clostridia; order Oscillospirales; family Oscillospiraceae; genus Limivicinus. The sequence continues at coordinate 39,333 of ONPN01000025.1, read as the reverse complement.
AAAAGCCGACGGTTGAAGCTGTGCGCTTCACCAGCGCCGATGTGATTGCCACGAGCGGTCAACTCGGCGTGAAGCTAAGCGGGTTTGGCGGTCTCGACAAATCCGACTGGGAGAATAACACGTTCACGGTTGGGGGTACGGATTATACGCCTGTTAATAGCTCGGAAGAAGCGCTGATTGAGGCGCTTGAGCGCGCAGGGCAAACTCCAGGATTAACGACGATGACGACGATATTTTATTCAGCGTATGCGGGGGACACGCCTCTGTATAAACTGTGGTTTAATGATAGCGGGCCTTATGTTGACTATAACGGCACCTATAGATGGCTCAACGACCGCTGGGAGTGGTCGAGCAACTAACCCTCACAACGATATACCGCAAAACCTGTCCCGGAACGCTTCGCCGTTCCGGGACAGGTTTTGTGCGCCACTGAAAAAATGGAGATCAGCTCCGCGTGATTTGCCTTCCGCCGTGCCTGCCGTAAGAGCTGCGATGAAGAGCGATTCTTTCGGGGAGCGGCATTATAAAACACGGATACAATATTTCGGCGCGGACTGATCATGGGAGGCGTTGATCTCATTTTTGTGTTGAACACGCCGCTTAACCGTGATATAATCTTAAAACAAGCTCAAATTTTAGCGCGATTGCGGTGTACGCGCCTGATCTATTCGCGTCAAAATGTCGATTGCATATGGCGGAATACAGGTATTGAAATCGAGAAGAACACAATGCTTCTCCGCGGCAGAGATGAGCACCGGGCTTACAGCCATGTATTTCAACAGGAGAGTAGATCGGCTTTTCTGACATGACGGCTGATCTTGACAGCTATGGACAAGGATAAAGGAACATCTTTCAATAAAAGACTGGAGCACTGGCAGATCGTTGCCCTGTGCCTGATGGTCTGCGACGTGATCTCCATTCATCTGTCGTATTTTCTGGCGCTGTGGCTGCGCTTTGACTGCGTGTATTCGCATATCCCAAAGCAATACCTGCTCTCGTATATCTTCTTTATTTTTCCTTATGCCATATGCTCTGTCATACTGTTCTGGTTCTTCCGCATGTACAGGGGGATGTGGCGATACGCGAGCTATAACGAATTGCTGCGCACCTTCGCGGGTTCCATGACGGCGGCAGTGCTTCACGCCGTGCTTATAACGGCGTTCTTCGTGCGTATGCCGCTTTCCTACTATATCTGGGGCGGCGGCACCCAGCTGGTGCTGCTGCTGATCCCGCGCTTCTCCTTCCGCCTGCTGCTGTTTTACCGCTCCGTAAGAGCAAAACAGGATGAGACGGCGGGGCGGGTCATGATCATCGGCGCGGGTCAGGCGGGACAGCTTCTGCTGCGCGATATCCAGACCTCCGATTCGATCCACGACAGAGTCGTGTGCATCATCGACGACAACCCCAACAAGTGGAACCGCATCATCGAGGGCGTGCCCATCGTCGGCGGACGCGACGACATTTTGAGCGCCGTGGAGAAATACCACGTCACCAAAATCTACCTGGCCATCCCCTCCGCGTCCGCTGAGGATAAGAAGGAAATCCTGGGCATCTGCAGCGAGACCGACTGCAAGCTCATGCAGCTGCCGGGCATGTACCAGCTCATACAGGGCCAGGTATCGGTGAGCGCGATGAAGGACGTGGCCATCGAGGACCTGCTGGGGCGTGAGCCGATCAAAACCGACATGACCGAGGTCTTCAACTTCATCCACGGCAAAACCGTGCTTGTCACGGGCGGGGGAGGGAGCATCGGCTCCGAGCTCTGCCGCCAGATCGCGGCGCATGATCCGAAGCGGCTCATTATCTTCGATATCTATGAAAACAACGCCTACGCCATTCAGCTCGAGCTGCGCAAAAAGTTCCCGGAGCTCAAGCTGGAGACGCTGATCGGCTCGGTTCGTGACAGCCGCCGTCTGATGGACGTCTTTACGGAGTATCGCCCGCAGATCGTCTACCACGCCGCCGCGCACAAGCATGTCCCTCTCATGGAGGACAGCCCCAACGAGGCTATCAAAAACAACGCCATCGGTACATATAAGACGGCCTATGCCGCCATGCTCAACGGCTGCGAGCGCTTTGTGCTCATCTCCACGGACAAGGCTGTCAACCCCACCAACATCATGGGGGCAAGCAAGCGCCTGTGTGAGATGATCGTCCAGAGCTTCGACGCCAAGATCAAAGCAGGCCGCGCCTCGGAGATCCCGCAGCTGTTTACCCATGTCGGTGAAGAGAACGCCGATCCGGACGGAACCGGCGAGGTTTTCCGCAGCGTCAAGACAGAGTTCGTGGCTGTGCGCTTCGGCAACGTCCTGGGCTCCAACGGCTCGGTCATCCCGATTTTCAAAAAGCAGATCGAGGACGGCGGCCCCGTCACGGTGACCCACCCCGACATCATCCGCTATTTTATGACCGTCTCCGAGGCGGTGAGCCTCGTCATGCAGGCGGGCACCTACGCCAAGGGCGGCGAAATCTTCGTACTCGACATGGGCAGCCCGGTCAAGATCGACACGCTGGCGCGAAACCTCATCAAGCTCTCCGGATTCCGACCGGATGTGGATATCAAGATCGTCTACTCCGGCCTTCGCCCCGGTGAAAAGCTCTACGAGGAGAAGCTGATGGCGGAAGAGGGCCTCAGAAGGACGGACAACGAACTCATCCACATCGGCTGCCCCATCCCCTTCGATACGGATCGCTTCCTCGAGGAGATGGATGCCTTGATGTCGGCAGCCTACAGCAACGCCAAGGACATCCGCGCCCGCGTGGCGGAGATGGTGCCGACTTATCATCCCGCCAACCCGGAGGTCACGATTGTAAAGGACGCCAGGTACGTTGCGCTGGTATAGTATAATACCTGCCAATCCTTCCTGCAAAATCTGCGCCAGTTTCTTGCCTAAGAAAATCATTATCCCTTCAAGAGAAATTCTTGAAGGGATAATGATTTTCTTTATGTTTTCAAAATCTGCTCTCGCCGAATGAGGCGGTATAAAACACGCTGTGCCTTGAGACGCCGAGAGACTGCCGGGCGTTTACTTCTGCGACAGCGTCTTGCCGACCTGCCAGCCGAAGGCGACGCAGCGGGTGTGGGACAGGCAGTTCATGGAGTGCGGGTAGGTGCCGTAGAACATGGAGCCGGAGGTGTTGCCGAGGGCGTAGAGACCCTCAATGGGGAGGCCGGCGGTGTTCAGCACCTGGGAGAACTCGTTGACCTGCAGGCCGCCGGAGGTGGCGAGGGACTCGGCCATCTCGCGGGTGGCGTAGAAGGGAGCGGTGTCGATGCGGTGCATGTGCTCCTTCGGATAGCCGTAATCGACGTCTCCGTCGGCGTCGCACATCTCGTTCCAGCGCTGGATGGTGGCGACAAAGTTGTCCACAGGCACGCCCATCTTCTCGGCCAGCTCCTCGAGCGTATCGGCGACCAGCGCGTTCGGACTCGTCGCGGCGCCCGCCCAGACCTCTTTCGGGCCGTAGCAGGAGGAGGAGGGGGACCACATGGCGTCGACGGCTTCCATCACATTCGCGTCGGTGATGAAGTAGTCAAAGCCGCCGTACTGGGCCTGCATCGCGGAGGCCAGGTGGTCGTAGGTCTCATACTCGCCGATAAAGCGCTTGCCCTGGAAGTTGACGCGCACATAGGGCATGAGCTGCATCGGGTCGAGCATCAGAGGATGGGGATACTCGTCCTCCATGCCGCCGACAGCCTTGGCGATCTCGTGGCCGTCGCCGGTGCAGTTGCGGGCGTAGGTCAGCCAGGCGCAGAGCTGGAGGTCACGGGGACGGCAGCACTCCTTGAGCTTCTTGAGGTTGTGCTCATAGCCGCCGGTGGAGAGCACAACGCCCTTGGCGGTGTTGAATTTGATGTAGCCGTCGGCGTTCTTGCCATAGGCGCCGATCACGTTTCCGGCCTCGTCCGTAATGAGCTGGACGACGGGCGTCTCATACAGGATCTCCGCGCCGGATTCGAGGACGCGATTGGTGAGGTGATCGCGGAAGTCCGTGGGGGAGGCGAAGGGGATGTTGATGGAGGTGTTCCAGCTGTGGTCGCGGGCGGTCTTGTCATAGGGCTCGCGGAAGTCGAACTCCTGGCCGGAGTAGCCGAAGAAGGTCAGCTTGTAGTCCTCATCCTTGAAGGGGAGCTGATCGAGCCACCAGTTGACGGCCTCCTCCTGGATCTTGATGAGCTGGCGGTAGAGGTCCTGGTTGGCGCGGTAACCGTTCTTGGTCATAGCCTCGCCGAGCCACTCTTCCGCGTCGAACTCCACGCCGTACATCTTATGGATGCGGTCGGTCAGGCCGCCGATGGTGGAGGAGTTGATGGTGCCGGTGTCGTTCTTCTCAATGGCGACGGTCTTGAGGCCGTGCTGCGCGCAGGAGAGGGCGGCAGCATAGCCCGCAGGGCCGAGGCCGCAGACCAGTACGTCGACGTCGCGCTCTTCAATCACCTGGGCCGGGTCGATGGGGTCAAGCTCATAGGCGATCTTGCCGTCGCCCGCAGCGACCGGGGTGTAGGCCGGTTCGCACTGGGGCCATTTGATGTCCGAGGGCTCTTCCGCGGCGGGCTCCACGGTCGGCTCGACGATCACGGCGTTGCCGCCGGCCTGGTTGATGCAGTCCACCAGCGCTTCCTTGACCGCGTTGGAGGTGATCGTGGCACCGCTCACACCGTCAATCTGCGGGCCCTTGGCCGCGAGGATCTGCTCTCTGAGAGCGTCGCCGGCGGCCGCGCCAATGCCGGCGGTTTCGCCGCTGACGTCCAGCAGCACGTCCACAATGCCAGCCTCGTCAAAGGTGGCCGTGACCGTGACGGGGCCGTTGATGCCGTTGGCCGTGGCGGTGTAGGTGCCGGGGACATAGCTTGCCGCCGAGACCTTCGGGGCATTGGCCAGACCGACAAAGGCCGTGCTGAACGCCGCCGCTGCCGCGCCCTTCAGGAAGCTCCTGCGAGAAAGAAGTTTTTCGCTCATGTGGGTTCCTCCTTAAATGATTTTTTTCCAGTCCTCCTCGAGGACTGATAAACTTTATACAATCTCAGTATAAACATTGGAACACTTCCAATGTCAAGCGTTTTGTGATATTCTGTGCGGGGGGGATAGCATGACGATACAGCTTGCATCGGATCGAAGCGGAATCTCCAAGGACATGATCCGCTATTATGAGAAATTCGGGCTGATTCAGCCCGGACGCCGGGAGAACGGATACCGGGACTATTCGGAGGACGATCTCAACACGCTGGTCCTGATCCGCATGCTCTCCAACAGCCGCATCCCGCTGCGCCGGATACGGGAGGCGTTTCAAAACGGGAACGTCGGCATTCTGCAGGACGGGGTGGAGGCGGAGCTGCGGCATCTGCGGCGGCTGCGCCTGGAGCTGGAGGTGCGGGAACGCGCGCTGCAGATTGACCTTGACTGTTTTCGTCAGCACAGTGAGGGCGGCGGGCTGCGCCGTGTTCACTATCCGTCGCGCTGGTATGTATGGAAGAAAGGCCCGGGCAGCTTTACAAAGGAGCTGCGGGATATCTGCGGCGAGGATCAGTATTTTCACTACACGGCCGATCTGACGGCGAGTGTGCGGGACGGGAAGGCCGGGATCAAGCCGGGACGTCAGGGAATCATTCTGTACAGCCCGCACCCGGACGCGGAGATGATCGCCGAACAAGACTGCCTGCGGGTGATCCTCACCCATCCGGCGGGCATGATGCTGGGAGAAAAAGAGCTCGCGCCGATTGTGGAGGAGGCGTTCAGGCAGTGCCCGAGGCAGAGCTATCAGCTTCTCTGCTATCAGATCTTTCACACGATGGAAACACGGGAGACCTGCGTCGTCTGTGTGGAGATCCTGCTCGGCAGTGATTGACGGAAAAGGGAGAGCGTGGTATACTATAAGATATTTCAGAAACAAAGGAGATGTTGATCCTTTATGGACGACGGCAGTCGATTGCCGCTTATCTGCGCGGCGCTGCTGCTTTTGTGCGCGGTCTTTTTCGCTGTGGCCGAGACGGCCTTTGCCTCGACGACGCGCGCGCGCATGAGAGTTTTCGAGGATCGCGGGGACATGCGGGCGAAGGAAGCCCTCTATGTTCTGGATCACTTCGATCTCGCCATCAGCGCCATTCTCATCGGCACAAACATTACGCATATTTCCGTCGCCGCCCTCGTTACCCTCGCGGTCACGCGCCGCTGGGGACTGAGCGCGGTGACGGTCGGTACGCTCGCCACCACGGGCGCGGTCTTCTTCTTCGGCGAAATGCTGCCGAAGAGCATCGGAAAGAAATTCTGCGACAAGCTGGCCCTCTCGACGGCCCCGACGCTGGTCTTCTTTATGAAGCTCTTCCGCCCCGTGTCCAGGGCCCTCACCGCGATCGGACAGTGGGCGGCGGGCTATGTCGCGGGCGACGCGGAGAAGTCCGTCACCGAGGACGAGCTGTATGATATTATCGAGGACATGACCGAGGAGGGCAGCCTCGACGAGGAGCAGGGCGACCTCATCTCCTCGGCCCTGCAGTTCGGGGAGGTCACGGTGGAGAACGTGCTCACGCCGCGGGTGGATCTGGTGGCCCTGGACATGTACAGCAGCCACGAACAGATTCTGGACTGCATCAAGTCCTCCACCCACAGCCGCCTGCCCGTCTATGAGGGCAGCATCGACAACATCATCGGCGTGCTGCAGATCCGCAAGTACATCAAGGCCTGGCTCCGGGAGAGAGAGGCCCTGGATATCCGGCCTCTGATCGACGACGTGCTCTTCGTCCACCAGAGCACCAAAATCGACGAGCTGCTGCCCGTCATGTCCAAGCGCAAGCACAACATGGCCGTCGTCACCGACAACTTCGGCGGAACGCTCGGCATCGTGACGGTGGAGGACATTTTAGAGGAGCTGGTCGGCGAGATCTGGGACGAGGATGACGTGGTCGAGGAGCCCATTATTGAGATCGCCGACGGGGTCTACGAGGTGGACGCCGACGAATCGGTCAGCGACGTGTTCGAGCATCTGGAATACGAGGACCCCGAGGAGAACGAGGAGCTGATCAACACGCTCATGGGCGAGTGGGCCTATGAGCAGTTCACCGCCATTCCCCAGCCCGGCGACAGCTTCCGCTATCACCGCGTCTCCGTCACGGTGGCGGGCATGGAGCACAACCGCATCCTCAAGCTGCGCGTGACGCTGCTGCCCGAAGAGGAAGGGGGCGAGACGGCATGAGCGTATATCTCATTGTGATCGCCATTATCGCGCTCGTGTGCCTGTCCGCATTCTTCTCCGGGTCGGAGATGGCCTATTCCTCCTGCAATCTCCTGCGCATGGAGAACCTACGGGATGAGGGCAGCAAACGGGCGGCCGCCGTGGTGAAGATTTTAGAGCGCTTCGACGACACGCTCAGCGCCATCCTCATCGGCAACAACCTGGTAAACATCGGGGCCTCGTCCCTGGTGTCGGTGCTGGTGATTTTGCTGTCAGGCTCGGACAGGCTCACCTGGGTCGGGACGGCGCTGCTCACCGTGACCATTATCATCTTCGGTGAGACCATCCCCAAAATCTGCGCCAAGAAGGGCGCAAACCGCGTGTCACTGCGCTTTGCCTATCCGATCCGCGCGCTGACCGTCCTGCTGCGGCCGCTTGTGTGGCTGGTGGTCAAGCTTGTCTGGCTGCTGACCTTCTGGCTCAGGGAAGACGAGGGCGAAAGCGGCGACGAGGCCGTGGAAGAGCTGCAGTCCATCATCGAGACCGCCGAGGACGAGGAGGTTCTGGATGAGGATCAGTCGGAGCTGCTGCGCTCCGCAATCGACTTCTCCGATATTTCCGCCCTGGACGTGATGACTGCCCGTGTGGACGTGGCGGCCATTGACATCGAGGACAGCCCCGAGGATATCTTTGCCCAGATAGAAGAGGCAAACTATTCGCGTCTGCCCGTCTATGAGGGCAGCATAGACAACATCATCGGCGTGCTGTACCTCAACCGCTTCCTCAAGGCTGTCGCCGAGGGGGGCGAGGCCGATATACGCAGCCAGCTCATGCCGCCCTGCTATGTCTACAAGACCATGAAGCTGCCGGCGGTGCTCAGTCAGCTCCGGAAAGCCAGACAGCATCTGGCTGTTGTCACCGACGAGTACGGCGGAACGCTGGGCGTGCTGTCCATGGAGGACGTGCTGGAACAGATCGTGGGCGACATTTGGGACGACAACGACGAGGTGGAGCCCGAGGTCGTGGAGCGCGACGCGGGCGAGTACGAGCTTGACGGTGCGATGATGCTCTTTGAGATGGAGGAGCTGCTGGGACTGCCGGAGGACTCCATCGAAGCCGAGAGCAGCACCGTCGGCGGCTGGACCATCGAGTGCTTCGGCGGCTTCCCGCAGGTCGGCGACAGCTTCGAGCGCGAGGGCCTGAAGGTCACGGTGCTGGAGATGTCCGACGGCCGAAGGGTCGACAAGGTGCTTGTCCGGCGATGCGAAGAAAAAACAGAATAGCTCATAAAAAAAGAATCGGCCGGTCGACCGATTCTTTTTTGCGTTTTTATCAGTGTTTGCCGTGGTGCTCATTCATGTAGCGGCGACGGCGGACGCGGTGGACGATGGAGTCCGCGATCAGGACGACGATGGTCAGAGCGATAAGACCGCCGCCGCCGATCAAAGCGAAGCGCATGGTCTGACTCAGACCGGTGTAGGGAAGCTCCCGCTCGGTCTCATAGCCGCAGACGGAGCAGGTGCCGAGCTCAAGACCGGGGTGGAATCGGGTGGCGCGCTCCTTTTGATCCCAGACAAGGGTGTGGGCGCCGAGCTCAATCTTCTCGCCGCACTCACACTCGCGCCAGTGGCGCTCGTCATCATAGTGCCAGACGTCGGAGAAGAGGTGGACGTGCTCCGGTTCGGGCGTCGGCTCCGGGGTAGGCTCGGGCGTGGGTTCGGGCATCGGCTCCGGGGTGGGTTCGGATGTCGGCTCCGGCGTCTCCTCGGAAAACTCCATCAAGACCTCATCCGCCTCTTCAGGGGGCTTTTCGATCGCACGGACATGGAGAGTCGCAGGGGTGGAATTGGAGCTGCTGCCGAGAGCGCCGACGAAGGTACAGAAGATCTGATAGCCGTCCATCCAGGCGGGAACGCCAAAAATGTTCAGACGGCTCTGCTCGCCGGCCGTGGTGATCTCAATGACCTCCGGGATGTTGTAGATGGACTGAACGTAGCCGGTTTGGTCGACGGCATACCACTGGAAGCCTTCGGCATAGGAGGCGTTGGCGACAAAGGAGGCGTAGCCGCCCTCATCCACATATTCGTCGCCGGGGTTCTTGATGACCGAGGGTTTCCAGATCATGGGATCATAGTTGCGGATCAGGGTCAGGTAGTGCCGATCCTCACCGAGAACGAAGTAGACGGGAGAGTTGTTGAGATAGACGGCGATGTCTGGGGAAAACTCATACCCGTCGTGCGTGGCAAAGGTCATGGAGACCTCGACCCGGCCGGTGCCGAATTTCGAGGTGATGAGACCGCCGGTGTTTGCGTCACTCCAGTTATACTCGGTGATGTAGACGCCGGGAGTGCTGGTGGCGGCGGTGATGAAGTTCACGTCCATCAGCGCGACGGGGGTATAGCTCGTCGTGGCCAGGAGCTTGGGGATCACCGTATCCGCCGAGGCGCGCTGCGGCAGAACGCCGGACAGCGTTAAACACAGGCAGAGACACAGAAATGCGGTTAGAAGCCGTCTGCGGTTTTGGTTCATCCGTCATCCTCCTTCATTTCGACACAAGGTATCAAAATTCTTTTTTATTATAGTCCTTTCGTTCCGCAGGGTCAAGCAAATTCCCACAAAATATTCAGCCTGTTTTTTCCGACAGGGGTACATCTTGTGTTTGACGGGGCGCGGGACGAATGATAGAATACCACATAAATCCCCATGCAGTCATGCAGCACCACGATAAAGGAAAGCCCTGTTGGCATGGGGATTTTCACGCATGTCATTCGGTTGCCGCGTCAGCGGCGAGAATGACGCGTTTGAATCAAATTTACTATGGAAGCGTCAGCTGACATAGTAAACAATGAGTAAAGGAACCGGAATATATGAATTTGATTCGATATGATGCGGGCTGCTGTGACGTGGCCGTGATCGGGGCGGGACACGCCGGGATCGAGGCCGCCCTGGCCGCGGCGCGGCTTGGGATGGACACCGTCTGCTTTACGGTGAACCTGGACAGCGTGGGCAATATGCCCTGCAACCCGGCCATCGGCGGCACGGGCAAGGGCCATCTGGTGCGGGAGCTCGACGCCCTCGGCGGCGAGATGGCCAAAGCGGCGGACAGGGCCTGCATCCAGTACCGGATGCTGAACCTCGGCAAGGGGCCGGCGGTCCACTCCCTGCGCGCCCAGGCCGACCGGCGGCGCTATCAGCAGGTGATGAAGCACACGCTGGAATTGCAGGAGAATCTGCGCGTCAAGCAGGCCGAGGTCCTGGACATCGGCGTGGACGACGCGGGCGCGGTCTGCTCGGTCACGACGCACACAGGGGCGGTCTGGCGCTGCCGGGCGGTGGTGATCGCGTCGGGCACCTACCTCGGCGGGCGGACCATCGTGGGCGAGGTGCTGAGGGATTCCGGCCCGGACGGGCTGGCTGCCGCCATGGCGCTGACGGGCCGTCTCAGAGAACTGGGGATTTCCCTGCGGCGCTTCAAAACCGGGACGCCGCCGCGGGTCAATGCCCGGACGGTGGACTTTGACAAGATGGAATTGCAGCCGGGGGACGCGGAGCCGGAGCCGTTTTCGTTTTCGACGGAGAGCGTGCCGGAGAATAAGGCGGTCTGTTATCTCACCTACACCAACGAGCGTACGCACGACATCATCCGCGCCCATCTCGACCGCAGCCCGATCTATGCCGGGGTGATCGAGGGCGTCGGGCCGCGCTACTGCCCGAGCATTGAGACCAAGGTGATGACCTTCAGGGACAAGACGCGCCATCAGCTCTTTGTGGAGCCGATGGGACTTGAGACGGAGGAGCTGTATATCCAGGGCTTTTCGTCGTCCATGCCGGAGGAGGTGCAGGTTCAGATGCTGCACACGATTCCGGGGCTTGAACACGCGGAGATGACCCGCTGCGCCTACGCGATCGAGTACGACTGCGTGGATCCGACGGAGCTGTACGCGACGCTCGAGTGCAAAAAAGTCCCCGGCCTCTACGGGGCGGGGCAGTTCAACGGCTCCTCCGGCTATGAAGAGGCGGCCGTGCAGGGCTTCGTCGCGGGCGTCAACGCGGCGCGGAAACTCAGGGGGGAGAGCCCCTTCATCCTGCGGCGCAGCGACGGGTACATCGGGACGCTGATCGATGATCTGGTCACGAAGGGGACAAACGAGCCCTACCGTATGATGACCTCCCGCAGCGAGTACCGGCTTTTGCACCGTCAGGACAACGCCGACCAGAGGCTCGCCGCCAAGGGGCGGGAGATCGGGCTTGTGAGTGAGGAACAGTATCAAAGGGTTTTGGACAAATACGCGGCGGTCGACGCGGAGCTGAACAGGCTGGAGAATACCCACGTCGCGCCGACAGAGGCGCTCAACGCGATGCTGACGGAAAAGGGAACAGCGCCGGTCGCGACGGGCTTCTCGCTCGCGGAGCTCATCCGCAGGCCGCAGGTCTCCTACAGCGATACGGCGGCCTTCGACCCGGCGAGGCCGGAGCTGCCAAAGGCCGTGCGGGAGCAGGTGGAGATCCGGCTCAAATACGACGGGTATATCAAGAGACAGCTCAGGCAGATCGAGGAGTTTGCGCGCATGGAGGAAAAGAAGCTGCCCGCCGATCTGGACTATGGGGCGATTGCGGGACTGAGGCTTGAGGCGCGGGAGAAGCTGCAGAAGATCAGGCCCGAGAATTTCGGTCAGGCGGGACGCATCTCCGGCGTATCTCCGGCGGATATCGCGGTGCTGATGGTATATATGGAGAACGGAAGATGAGCAAGGTTGTGCTGGGCTTTTCCGGCGGGGTGGACTCCGCCGTGTCCGCCGTGCTGCTGCAAAAGGCGGGCTTTGAGGTACACGGGCTGTATCTGGACAACACGAGCGAGCAGGCGCGATGGGAGGCCGTCGACGCCGCCGAACGGATGGGCGTGGAGCTTCGCGTTGTGGATGTGCATGAGGCGCTGGAGGAGCGGGTGTGCCGCCCCTTTGCCGCGTGCTATCTGCGCGGGGAGACGCCGAACCCCTGCGTGCTCTGCAATCCGACGCTGAAATTCCCGATGCTGCTCGAAGAGGCCGACAGGATCGGCGCGGAGCTCGTCGCCACGGGCCACTACGCGCGGGCGGAGGGCGGGGCGCTCTACAAGGGGCGGCCCGCGAACGATCAGAGCTATATGCTGTGCAGGCTCACAAAGGAGCAGGTCGGACGGCTGACCCTGCCGCTCGGCGGCTTTGAGAAAAAGCAGGTGAGGGCGCTGGCTGAGGAGTTCGGTCTGCCCGCCGCGCACAAGAAGGACAGCATGGAGATCTGCTTTATCCCAGATAAAGATTATGTAAACTGGCTGGCGCATCGGGCCGAGCTCCCGGGACCGGGGGACTTCGTGTTCCACGGGGAAGTGATCGGACAGCACGGCGGGATCGTGAACTGGACGGTGGGGCAGCGTATTCCGGGGCTGCATGAGGGGCGGAAGCTCTATGTCTCGCGCATCGACGCCGGGGCGAACGCCATCGAGCTTGCCCTGTGGGAGGAGCTTTTCAAGACGGAGGTGCTGGCGGGGAACTTCAACTGGCTGATCGAGCCGCCGGTGGGGAAGATCCTTCCCGCGAGCGTGCGCGTGCGCCATACCAAGTGGGAGGAGCCGCCCTGCACCGTGACCGCCGAGGGCGAGAGCTTCGCATGGATCCAGTGCGAGACGCCGGTGCGCGCCCCGGCCCCCGGTCAGAGCGCCGTGCTGTATCAGGGCGAGAGACTGATTGGCGGCGGGGTGATACAAGGCTAAGAAATCTTTGCCATTTTCAGCCTGATATGGTATAATAATAGATAAGAACGAAAGGCGGTGGCAAAAATGGCTAAGGGCACGCTGTCCAAGGTAATGAAATATGAGCTGAGCTATCTGGACGGCTGCGGCGATTTCCAGAATATGCAGAAGGAGCTGTGGGCCTTACAGCGCCAAACCAGAGAAATCTTGAACCGTACCATACAAATCGCCTACCACTGGGATTATACAGACCGGGAAAAATTCAAGAAAACCGGACAGCATCTGGATGTAAAATCTGAGACAGGATATAAACGTCTGGACGGCTATATTTACGATGAATTAAAAGAAGACGTTAAGAATTTTGCGTCCGTGAACGTGAACGCCACCATTCAAAAGGCGTGGAGCAAATACAAATCTTCCAAGACAGACGTCCTTCGCGGCGATATGTCCCTGCCATCGTACAAAAGCGACCAACCCCTGGTTTTGCACGGGCAGAGCATGAAACTGTCTGAGGGCGAAGACGGCGTTGTGATGCAGGCCACGTTGTTTTCCAACACCTATAAAAAAGAGCAGGAGTATTCCAATGTCCGCTTTGCCGTTCGGCTGCATGATACAACCCAGCGCACCATCATGAAAAACATACTGTCAGGCGACTATGGCCTGGGACAGAGCCAGATCGTCTATAAGCGGCCAAAATGGTTTTTGTATCTCACCTACAATTTTTCACCGAAACAGCATGAAGCAGACCCTGACAAGATTCTCGGCGTTGACTTGGGTGAGACCATCGCAATTTATGCCAGTTCAATCGGAGAGTATGGGGGGCTGCGTATCGAAGGCGGAGAAGTCAGAGCTTTCGCAAAACAGTTGGAGGCACGAAAACGGGCCCTGCAAAAGCAAGCGACGTACTGCGGGGAAGGCCGGGTCGGCCATGGCACGAAAACCCGCGTGGCCGATGTATATAAAGCGGAGGATAAGATTGCCAATTTCAGAAATACGGTCAATCATCGCTACAGCAAAAAGCTGATTGACTATGCCATCCAGCACCAGTACGGCACCATTCAGATGGAGGATTTGACTGGAGTAAAGAAGGACACTGGCTTTCCAAAATTCCTTCAGCACTGGACATACTATGATCTACAACAGAAAATAGAGGCGAAAGCAAAGGAACACGGAATCAGAATAATTAAAGTGAACCCCGCCTTTACTTCACAGCGGTGCAGCAAGTGCGGCAACATCGACAGCGGAAACAGACCATCGCAGGCGGTGTTCTGCTGTACAAAATGCGGCTTTAAAGCCAATGCCGATTTTAACGCCTCGCAGAATATATCCATCCCCGGTATTGACAAAATCATAAAAGAAAGTTACGGCGCGAACATGGAGTGACAGTTGGTTGCCCACTCGGTTCGCACCGCTTAAGGGCGACTTCCCGCCCTGAAATCGAGAAAGTGACCGTCAGACTTTGCTTTGCAGAGCGGGTAATACACTCGAAAAGGTAAAGATGCACATAGTAATCCGTGCATGGGCCACGTAATGTGCGCATTTTTGCTGTTGCAACTCGCGCGTGTACGCGGCTTGAAGGCTCCTCGGCTCTTGGCCTGTCGTTTTCGTGTTTGGTTGCAACTCGCGCGTGTACGCGGCTTGAAGGGCGCGTTTCTTCCTGATGGCGTCCGATCATGGCCTGTTGCAACTCGCGCGTGTACGCGGCTTGAAGGCCGGACATCGACTCCATGATTACCGATACCCGCGCGTTGCAACTCGCGCGTGTACGCGGCTTGAAGGTTTTCTGTCGCTTGCTGTTGCGTTTTGCTTATTTGTTGCAACTCGCGCGTGTACGCGGCTTGAATGGCCTGTGAGAACCATTGTTGCTTTCCGTTCCCATTGTAAACCGCACACATACACGCTTCCCGTCAACGGGGAGGCAGATTGGCGCGACAGTGTGGGCACCGTCTCGCATTTACCGGCGGGGACATTTTTTACAAGATATTTGCCATTAAAGTCTATTCAGTCTACCACGTCATTCCGAGCCAGTGTCGCAACACTGGCGTGGGAATCCGTCTCTTCTTTGCGCAACCAACACAGTTAAGTTGGTTCAAAGGGATACGGATTGCCACACCAGTGAGATCGGTCAATGGTTCGCAATGACGAAATCCGGACTTTTTGCCTCTGAATAAGACGGGACTAATACTGTTTTTCGTTAAAACAGCTCGCTGCCAGTTTTGTGCCCTTGGGCACAAAACATGTCTCATAGGTCTCCGACGCGCCTTTGGCGCTATAAAACGGCTTTAAGCCGTTTTATGGGAGACCAGCATAAATTGTTACCCATTAAACAGATATTGGGCGAATACTTACCGAATTGATTACGGTAGGTATTCGCCCAATTTTTTTCGGTTTTACAAAGTGCCGCCGGGCCGATGAGGGCATCGGCCCCTACGAAGCGGTCGTGCGAAGTTATAGGATGACGGCGCCGGAGGCGTCGGGGGTGAGGGCGCGGACGGTCCAGTTTTGCGGGAGAGGGCGGACGGCTTCGGCGAGCTTGTCGGTGAAGGCCGGGTCGTCCGTCACACACAGGAGGCTCGGGCCTGCGCCGCTGATGCAGAAGGCGCGGCAGCCGAGGGAGGCGGCGAGGGCCTGTACCTCGTCCATGCCGGGAATCAGGGGGCGGCGGTAAGACTGATGGAGCCTGTCCTCCATGCAGAGGGAGAGCAGCTTGAGATCCCCGCCGGCAAAAGCCTTCGGCAGCAGGGCAAGGCGCGAGAGATTGAAGACCGCGTCCCGGAAGGGGACGGACTCCGGCAGAACGGCCCGGGCCGCACTCGTAGGGAGAACGTAATCCGGCCAGAGGACTGTAAAGCGCAGGGAGGGGTGGATGGGACAGACGGAGGTATACACATGTTCCCCGTCCGAGAGGGAGGAGACCAGACCGCCCAAAAGCGCGGGGGCCAGGTTGTCCGGGTGCCCCTCAAGCGGCAGGACGACGTCCAGAAGCTCCGCCTTGGAGAGCTTTGCGCCGGAGAGAACGTTCGCCGCCATGACGCCCGCGGCCAGCAGGGCCGCCGAGGAGCCGAGGCCGCGGCAGACCGGGACCTCCGCGCGGATGTCGATGCTTACCGGGGGCGGCGTCTGGCCGAGGCACCGGTACAGGGCGGCGAAGGACTGCCAGGCGGGGTTGTCGGCGTTTCGGTAGGCCGCGTCGCAGCCGGTGAAGGTCAGGGCGTCGGAGAGGGTATAGCGGAGGGTGTTATACAGGTTCCAGGCGCAGCCGATCACATCGAAGCCGCAGGCGAGGTTCGCGCTGGTGCCGGGGACGCGGACGGTGACAGAGCGCGGGCCGTTCATACCATGGCGTCCTTGATCAGACGCAGAAGATCGTCGTATTCCTCGCAGGAGGGGAGATCGGGGTACCGGGCCTTGATGCTGTCCGGGGCGCGGAAGAGGAAGCCCGCCTTGCTCGCCTGGATCATGGCGAGGTCGTTGAAGCTGTCGCCCGCGGCGATGGTCTCAAAGCCGACGGACTGGAAAGCGCGGACGGTGGAGAGCTTCGTCTCTTTGCAGCGCATGCGAAAGTCCGTGACTTCCCCGTCGGGGGCGACCACCAGCTCGTTGCACAAAAGCGTCGGCCAGCCGAGCTTGCGCATCAGGGGCTGGGCAAACTGGGTGAAGGTGTCGCTGAGGATGACGGCCTGGGTGATGGAGCGCAGCTCGTCCAGAAACTCCTTCGCGCCGGGCAGGGGGTCGATGGTGGCGATGACGTCCTGAATCTCCTTGAGACCGAGGCCGTGCTCTTTCAGAATACCGAGACGCCAGCGCATGAGCTTGTCGTAGTCCGGTTCGTCCCGGGTGGTGCGGCGCAGCTCGGGGATGCCGCTGGCCTCGGAAAAGGCGATCCAGATTTCGGGGACGAGGACGCCCTCAAGATCCAAACAGGTGATATACATAGTATGTTGTCCTTTCTGTTTGTTATGCCCAGGAGGGCTCGGCCTTCTTCTCTTTGACGTAGGCCAGCATGTCGGCGGGGGCGACGACGTCGCGGTGGAGGACCGGGCGCTCGCGCAGGCCGCGGAGGTTTTCGGGCATGGGGACTTTCGTACAGGCCTCGAGGGCGTCCATCATTTCAAACTCGTCCCCGTCGCAGGGAACGCCGATGGCCGAGAGAACCGCCGCCGGGAACTTGTAGGGTGAGGCTGTGGAGAGAACGACCACGGGGCCGTTCTCCGCGCCGAAGGCCCTGGCGGCGCTGCGGCCGCAGGCGGTGTGGGTGTCGATGAGATAGCCGGTCTCCCGCCAGACCGCGGCGATATTGGCCCTGGTCTCCGCATCGTCACAGCAGAAGGCGGCGAAGCGGGACTGAATCTTTTGAAGCAGATCGGCGGGGACTTCGTAGCGGCCCTCCTCCTTGAGCTGCTTCATCAGGGAGGCGACAAGGGCGCTGTCCCCGCTCATCAGGTACAAAAGACGCTCCAGGTTGCTGGAGATGAGGATGTCCATGGAGGGGGAGAGGGTCTTGTGGAAGGGACGGCGGCGGTCGTAGACGCCGGTCCGGATGAAGTCGGTAAGGACGTTGTTGGCGTTTGAGGCGCAGATCAGCCTGCCGACAGGGAGACCCATCTCACAGGCGAGATAGCCCGCCAGAATGTCGCCGAAGTTGCCGGTGGGGACGGAGAAGTTGAGCCTGTCCCCGACCTTGATGCGTCCGAGGCGGACAGCGTCAAAGTAGGCGGAGAAATAATAGACCACCTGCGGGACAAGTCTGCCGATGTTGATGGAATTTGCCGACGACAGGCCCTTCGGCATTGCGGAGAAGACCGCCTTGACGCCGGACTGGGCGTCGTCAAAGTTGCCCTCGACGGCGCAGACCTTGACGTTTTTGCCGGCCTGCGTGACCATCTGCGCCTTCTGCACGGCGCTGACCCCGTCGCGGGGATAGAAGACCATGATGCGGATGCCGTCCACATCCCGGAAGCCCTCGAGCGCGGCCTTGCCGGTGTCGCCGCTGGTGGCGGTGAGGATGAGGATGTCGTCCGCGTTGCCGCACTTCTCGGCCGCGCGCTTCATCAGGTGCGGCAGAAGGCAGAGGGCCACGTCCTTGAAGGCGGAGGTGGGGCCGTGGAAAAGTTCAAGAAACAGCTCGTCTCCGGCGGCTTTCAGGGGCGTGATGTGGGGGGCGGAGGAGAACTTGCCCCGGTAGGCGGCTTCGACAAGGGACTTCGCCTCATCCTCCTTAAAGTCCGGAAGGAGGGCGGAGAGAATCTTCGAGGCGAGAGAGGCATAGTCCAGATCCAGTAGGGCGCGCCAGTCGAGCTTCGGGATCTCGTTCGGATTCATAGTATAAAGGCCGCCGTCGGGGGCGAGACCGTCCACGATCGCGCGGGCGGAGGAGACGGCGGGTGATGCGCCGCGGGTGCTGACATAGAGCATGATGATCACTTCCTGTGTTATTTCAATAAGCGGGCTAATGATACACTGTGCGCGAATAAAAGTCAAGTGTATTCAGAATGCGGACAAACCCTCTCAGTCACCAGTGTGCGCACTGGTGCCAGCTCCCCCGGAGGGGGAGCCAAGCTCAGAGTGTGTTCAGGTTCAGGCCGAGCTGGGAACAGAGGGCGTTGAGAAAGAGCGCGAGGGCCTCCTCGGAGTCAAAGCAGGGGAGCATGCCGGCGGGCGGGTGCAGAACGGCGTTGATGGCCTCGCCGTCCGCCTGGCGCTCCATGCGGGCGACGGGCATGTCGAGATAAAAATGCTCGTGCCGGATGTGGCGCAGCTCATGCTCCAGCGTCTCCTGCTGGCGCGTCGGCGAGAGACGGGAATTGATATAGACATCAAAGCTCCCGTCGTCGTTCGGAACGGTCACGCCCTCCACCTTGGGGGGCAGAGAGACGAGGCGGATGTATGTGTCAGTCATGGCGGCGGAGCGCCTCGATGATTTTTACCGCCTGGCGCACATCCTCGGGCGAGGCGTCCTGCGCGAGCTTAAAGAGCATACGCATATCCTCCCGCTCGCGCAGGGAGGTGAGAAGCGCCTCCATCTCCGCGTCCGGGGCGGGGGAGGGATCGGGATCGTCCGTCTCGCCGCGTAAGTACGCGGGTGTGGTGCCGAGGATGCGCGCCACCTCGCGCAGTTGCTGATCGTTCGGCTGCGACTTCTGCTGCTTCCAGTCCTGGCAGAGCGTGGGGCTGCGGCCGAGCGTATGGGCGATGAAGGTCTTGGTGACGCCGCGGTTGACGCGCAGCGCCTCAAATCTGTCATATTGGAACAAAATGCTCACCCCATTCTTGTGCAAAGTAAACGAATCTGAAAAAAGACTGAGCTCACACTTGAAATTCTGAAAATAATAGGATATAATGCAGGCGTCTCTTAAAGAAATGAGAAAACGATCTGCGGTTGTCTCTATTGTACGGGATAAAGCGCAAATTGTCAAGAGGAGAGGTCTTAATTTAATAAGAGAAAAAACGGCGCGCAAACAGCGTGCGGCGCTGAGCAAGGGAGGCGGGTTTGCTGCGGGAGATTTTGGATGATCCGATTGTGCGCTGCATGGAGCGGCGCGGATACCCGCCCTGGTTTTTCCGGGGCGCGGAAGAGTACACCGGGCGGGACGCGGAGGCGGACCGCGGGAAGGACGAGAATGAACAACGTTAAGAAAATCTTATGGACGGATGCGGATGTGCGCTGCCCCTTTTATATGTTCAGCGACAGGACGGCGCGCAAGATCTGCTGCGAGGGTTACGGCACGGGCGTCGACATGATCAGCCGCTTTCGGAGCCTCACCCTGAAGGACAGGCATATGGGCCGCTACTGCGTGGGGCGCTATGAGGACTGTCCGGTCTATCGCTGCGTCTACGGCAGCAAGTACGCGGAATGATGAGGGACTGGGACGAGATCAGGCGCGCTTACCTGGAGGGCGAGAACCAGAAGAGCCTTTCGGAGCGCTTCGGCATCCCGCTCGGCACGATACAAGGCCGCGCCAGACGCGAGGGCTGGAAGGCGCAGCGGGGGCTTGAGGCCGGACAGACCCTGGGGCAGACGGAGCTGGTGCGGGTCGGGCGGAAGCTCTTAAACCGGATCGAGAGCTGTCTGGACGAGGGAAAGGAGATCGACCTCAAGGAGCTCAAGGCCGTGACCGGAGCGCTCAAGGAATTGCAGGGCCTGCAGGAGGAGAAGGACGCGGAGCGCGGCGGCGCGCTGACGGTGCGCTTTCTGGGTGAGGCGGAGGAGATGAGCCGATAGGTCAGCGTGGAGAGTGGAGAGTGGAGTTATGGCGTCCGCTGCACGGATGGGTTGGAATGGAAAGCGAGGGCGGGGGGTGTGAGAGATGGCGGAGCTTATATTGCCGGAGCCCAGCGAAAAGCAGAAGCTGTTTCTGAGAGACCGGCATAAATACATAGGCTACGGCGGGGCGAGGGGCGGCGGAAAGAGCTGGGCCGTGCGGGTCAAGGCGGTGCTGCTGTGCCTGCGCTATCCGGGGATCAAGGTCATGATCGTGAGGAAGACCTATCCGGAGTTGCAGGAAAATCACATCATTCCGCTGTGTGAGATGCTGGGCTGCTATCTCGACGGGGACGAGAAGATCGCGGAGTACAACGACGGAAAGAAGCACATCAGCTTTCCGAACGGGAGCCGGATTTTGTTCCGCTATCTCGAAAACGAGAAGGACGCCATGCGCTTTCAGGGCACCGAGGTGGACGTGCTGTTCGTCGACGAGGCCACCCAGCAGAGCGAGAGCCGGATGGAGAAGCTGCGGGCCTGCGTGCGAGGGACGAACGACTTTCCCAAGCGCATTTACTTCACCTGCAACCCCGGCGGGGAGGGCCACGGCTGGGTCAAGAGATTATTCATCGACCGGCATTTCCGCGAGGGGGAAGAGCCGGAGGAGCACAGCTTCATCCAGGCGCTGATCACCGACAACCGGGCGCTGATGGAGAAAAATCCCGACTACATCAGACAGCTCGAGAGCCTGCCGCCCAAGCTGCGCGACGCCTGGCTATACGGTAACTGGGAGATCTTCGAGGGACAGTTCTTCGAGGACTTCCGCATCGAGCCCGATCTCAAGGCGGCGGTCGAGCACGGCTGTACGCTGAGCCGCGAGGAGATGAAGGAGCAGGGGAGATGGTGCCATGTGATCGCGCCCTTTGATCTGGCGGCGGGGCCGAGGCGGGGCTGGACGATTTTGAGAAGCTATGACTTCGGCTACGGCAAGCCCTTCTCCTGCGCGTGGTGGGCGGTCGATTACGAGGGCGTGATCTACCGAATCCTCGAACTCTACGGCTGCACGGGAACGCCGAACGAGGGTCTGCGCTGGACGCCGGATCGGCAGTTTCAGGAGATCGCCCGGATCGAGCGGGAACACCCCTGGCTCAGGGGGCGGCGGATCGAGGGTGTGGCCGACCCCGCCATCTGGGACGCGAGCCGCGGCGAGAGCGTCGCGGAGACGGCGGCCAGGTGCGGAGTGTACTTTGTGCCGGGGGACAACAAGCGCATCCCCGGCTGGATGCAGTGCCATTATCGCCTCCAGTTTGACGACGAGGGGCGCAGCCGCATGTATGTATTCGACAACTGCAAGGCGTTTCTGCGCACCATCCCGCTTTTGCAGTTTTCCAAAACCGAGCCGGAGGATCTGGACACGGAGCAGGAGGACCACGCGGCGGACGAGTGGCGCTATCTGTGCATGTCAAGGCCGGTAACGCCGCTCAGAGAAGTGCCGAGGCGAGAGCTGATGGTGGACCCGCTGAGAAAGTAGGGGCGACCCTTGCGGTCGCCCGCATGCAGTCGATCTGTCGGACCGCTGCGCCCGGGATGACAGGTAAAAGAAACATAGTGCCGCCGGGCGACCACGAGGGTCGCCCCTACGAAGAATAAGCCATAGGGGAGGAACAAACGGATGGACAAAGACATAAGCCTGCCGGTCGACGAGAAGCGGCTGGCGGAGTTTACGCGGATTCTGCAGAAGTACAAGGCGGGGAAGGCCAGCGTCGAACGCCGCGCGGTGGCGGCGGAAAACTGGTGGAAGCTCCGCAACAGCGCCGAGGAGCGCAGAAGCCATGAGGCCGGCGAGGGCTTTCAGGCCGTGTCCGGGTGGCTGCACAACGTGATCGTCTCCAAGCACGCCGACGCGATGGACGCCTACCCCGAGCCAAACATCCTGCCGCGCGAGCCGGACGACCGTCAGGAGGCAAAGGTGCTGTCGAAGATCCTGCCGGTCATCTTGGAGCAGAACGCCTTTGAGAAGACCTACTCCGACGCGATGTGGCAGAAGCTCAAGACCGGGACCGGCGTCTACCGGGTGGGCTGGGACCCGGAGAAGGCGGGCGGTCTCGGCGACATCGCCATCGAGCGGGTGGACCTGCTGAACGTGTTCTGGGAGCCGGGGGTGCGGGACATCCAGGACAGCGCGTATTTCTTCCACACGAAGCTGGAGGACAACGAGAGGCTTGTCGAGCAGTACCCGGAGCTGGAGGGCAAGCTGAGAAGTCTGGCCTTCGCCGCGACGCGCTTTCTCTACGACGACAGCGTGAGCACCGACGGCAAGTCCACGGTCATCGACGTGTACTACAAGCGCAGGGAGGCCGGACGCGACGTGCTGCACTACTGCAAGTACGTCGGTCAGACCCTGCTGTACGCGAGCGAGAACGAGGCGGAGATGCGCAGGGCAAACGGCGGGGAGGACTTCGTTCCGGGACTCTACGAGCACGGGCGCTATCCCTTCGTGTTCGACAGCCTGTTTCCGGTGGAGGGCAGCCCCTGCGGCTACGGCTTCATCGACCTCTGCCGCAACGGACAGACGCAGATCGACATGCTGCAGACCGCCTTTCTCAAGAATACGATGGTCGGCGCGACACCCAGGTACTTCCAGCGCTCGGACGGGGCAATCAATGAGGAGGAGTTTCTGAACCTCAATAACCCCATCGTCCATGTCAGCGGCAACCTCGGCGAGGACAGCCTGCGCATGGTGGACTACCGCCCTCTGAGCGGGAACTATCTGGAGATGCGCGCGGGCGTTATCAACGAGCTGCGCGAGACCTCCGGCAATACGGAGACCTCGGTGGGCCTTGTAAACGCGGGCGTGACCGCCGCCTCGGCCATCGCGGCCCTGCAGGAGGCCAGCGGCAAGGGCAGCCGCGACGCCACAAGGGCGAGCTACCGGGTCTATGCGGAGATGATCGAGCTGTGCATTGAGCTCATCCGCCAGTTCTACGATCTGCCGAGGCAGTTTCGGATTACGGGCGGGCTCGGGATCGAGCAGTTTGTGAGCTACGATAACCGCGCCCTCAAGGCGCAGGCTCTCTACGGGCCAGAGGGCGTGGAGCTCGGGCTGAGGCGGCCGGTCTTCGATATCCGGGTGATCCCGCAGAAGAGCAGCGCCTATACCCGCATGAGCCAGAATGAGCTGGCGCTGCAGTTTTATCAGCTCGGCTTCTTCGCCTCCGACCGGAGCGATCAGGCTCTCGCGTGCATGAGCGTGATGGAGTTTGAGGGCAAGGACGAGCTCATGCAGCAGCTCTTTTACAACGGGACGGTGCAGAAGGAGCTGGCCATGTATCAGCAGTACGCGCTGGCCCTGACGCAGAAGTACGAGCCCGAGAGGGCGGAGGCCCTGATGGCGGGAATCACCGGGCGGCAGGCCCCGGCCTGGATTCCGAAGTACACGCCGAAGAAGGGCGGCGGCGAAGGCGCAAGAATAGAGCGGGCGAGAGGCAAAGCGGCGACGGCGGCAATGCCGGGAGGCGGACGATGACGAGGGTTTGCTATGACCGCGAGGCTCTGCGCCTGACCATGGAGGGACACGCGGGCGCGGGGGCCTTCGGCGCAGATCCGGTCTGCGCGGCGCTGAGTATGCTGATGATGACCCTCGAACGGCGCATGGAGGACAGGGCCGAGGAGGCGCTGCCCGTGATCAGCCGGGGGCCGGGGCGCTTCGAGATCCGCTGCGATCCGGAAGACGGGGCGGAGGAGCTGTGCCGGGAGAGCTATGACACGGTGGCGGCGGGGCTTGCCCTGCTCGCGGAAAACAGGCCGGAATTCGTGTCCTTCCGGCTGACGGAAGAGGAGGAGCCATGAACGGGATCGACGAGAGAAGAGAGGCGGATTACGCCGACACCATGGAGGCGCTGCGCAGGGCCGAGAGTGCGCTGCCGGACTTTACATCGAGCTACGACGGGGAGATCAGCAGGCTCTACGAACAGATCGTGAACCGGCCCGCGTTCCGCTATGACCCGGGCAGCGATCCGCTGTACCAGAGCTACCGCGAGCAGATGGTCACGGAGGGCAGCCGCGCCATGCGGGATACCATGGGACAGGCCGCAGCGCTCACAGGCGGTTACGGCTCGACCTACGCCCAGAGCGCGGGTCAGCAGCAGTACGGGCTGTATCTGCAAAAGCTGGGCCAGGCAATGCCGGAGATGTATCAGGCGGCCTATGAGCGCTGGAAGGATCAGGGCGACGCGATGCAGAAGCGTCTTGACACGGCGGCGGGCCTCGCCGACAGCGAGTACGGGCGCAAGCGCGACCGCTTCAACCAGGCCGCGGCGCTCGAGCAGCAGCAGTACGAGCGCGGCGAGAAGAGCTACGATAAGCTCGTGGCGCTGATCGGACAGAGCGGCTATGTACCGAGCGACGAGGAGCTCAAAAAGGCCGGGATGAACCGCGCCCAGGCGGATTCCCTGCGGATGAACTACCTGCAGAAAAACCCGCTCGCTATGATGATGGCGGGGTACTGGCCCAGCTTCGGCGGCGGTGGAGGCGGGGGCGGCGGAAGCTCGTCGTCCGGCGGCTCCGCGTCGGCCGGGGCAAAGGAGCAGGTCAAGCTCGCCGCCAATCAGAAGGGCTCCGGCGGTAACGGCAAGAGCCGGAGGACGTGAGCAACATTACCCTTTCCCGGCGATATGCCGGTGACCCAGCTGCAGAGGGGTATAGAGAAGGAGGAAGCATGAACAAGGAAAAGCAGAAGAGACCGGAGGAAGAGCCGGTCGCGGGCGTGGAAACTGCCGCGGTCGGGGAGGACGAAGCCGTCCCCGAGGAGACCGCGCAGGAAGTGTCTGCCGACGCCGGGCAGACCTTGGAGACCCCGAAGCCGAGCTGGGAGGAGATCCTGGACGATCCCGACTACCGCAGGAGCTACGACGAGGCGGTGCAGGGCATCGTGAAGGCGAGGCTCAGAGGCCGGGCGATGGCCGAGGAGAGGCTTGCGCGGCTCGAACCCGTGCTGCGGGCGCTGGAAGAGAGTTACGGGCTTTCGGAGGAGAGCGACCTGACGGCGCTGTCGTCCCTGCTGAGGGAGAGCGCGGGGCTGAGACGGCCCAGCGCGGCGGACGTGGAAGCGCACCTCATGGCGCTGGAGGCGGAGGCGGACGTTCTGCGGGAGAGCGTGCCGGACTTTGACCTGCTGCGCGAGCTGGAGGACCCGGGCTTTCTGCGCCTGACCGCCCCGCACAGCGGGGTGTCCCTCGCGGACGCCTACTACGCAAGACACAGGGCGGAGCGGGAGCGCGAGACCGCCAGACGCAGTCTCGAGGCGGTCAGCCGCAGCGTGCGCAGTCTCGGCGCGAGACCCAGAGAGCTCAGAGAGACCGGGGCCGGGGCAAGATTTACCGGCGACCCCCGTCAGATGAGCAAAGCCGAAAGAGAGGCTTTGAAGAAGCGCATCCTCGAGGCCAAGGCCCAGGGACGACGGATCGAGGTCGGAGAGTGAGTGGAGAGTGAAGAGTGGAGAGTGGAGAGTGAAGAGTGAAGAGTGAAGAGTGAAGTTATGGTGTCGCTGCGCGACTATTTCAAAACCATCCCCGAAGGGGATACCACAACGCCACTCTCAACACTTCACACTCTAAGGAAGAAATCCCAAACAGAGGAAAAAAGAGAAAGGATGATTACTGACATGAAGTTTAACCTTCAGCATTTTGCCGACGCGGGGACGCTGGTCAACGCCACCGGCAATTTCGTCAACGCCAATACCGGCGCGACCACCGCTTTTGACAATTCCCACAGCCTGTCCGCGGAGCTCAAGGCTTTCTACGACACGGAGCTGCTGGAAAACGCGAGAGCCGAGCTCTTCTACGCCCAGTTTGCCAAGCGCCAGCCCCTGCCCGCCAATCACCACGGCAGCGTCGAGTGGCGCAAGTGGAACACCTTTGACAGAGCCGCCAAACTCACCGAGGGCGTCATCCCCACGGGCCAGAAGTTCGGCGTCACCGCCGTGACCGGCAGCGTCGATCAGTACGGCACCTACACCGCCATCACCGATAAGCTGGAGCTGCGCGCCTACGACGATGTGATCCTCGGCGCGACCGAGGAGATGGGCGCCTCCGCCGCCGAGACCCAGGAGGCCCTGATCCGCGACGCCCTCTACACCAACACCAACGTCCTCTACTGCGATAAAATCACCCGCGCCACCGGCGCTGTCGCCGCGACGCCCACCGCTCAGAGCGGGCTTGCCGAGGACGCGACCTATCACTGTCACCTTACCCCCGAGATGGTCAACAAGGCCGTCACCGTCATGAAGAAAAACCGCGTGCCCCGTATCGGCGGCAAGTACTACGCGGTCATCCACCCCTCGGTCGCCCACGATCTGCGCGCCGACGAGAGCTGGATTGAGGCGCACAAGTACGCCTCCCCCGAGGAGATCTTCAACGGCGAGATCGGCGAGCTGCACGGCGTGCGCTTCATCGAGAATGTCTTTGCCCCGGTCATCAAGGGCGAGAACGACACCATCGCCGTCTATGCCAGCTACTTCTTCGGCAAGGACTCCTTCGGCATCATCGATCCCGAGGGCGGCGCGCTCGAAATGATCATCCACGACAAGGGTGAGATCGGCGGCCCCCTCAACCAGTTCAGCACCATCGGCTACAAGTTCGAGACCAACGGCGCGACCATCCTCTATCCCGAGCGCCTGCTGCGCGTGATGAGCACGTCCAGCTTCTCGGGCACGGACGAGGCAAACTAAAGGAGGTACGATCATGGAGAACAAGAGAATCGAAGTCTTTATCCCCAGAGGGGCCGACCGCGAGGACCCCAATCTGTTCGTCGGCATCAACGGCGTCAACTACCTGCTGCCCAGGGGCAAGAAGTCCATGGTGCCCAAGGCCGTCGCCGACGAGATCGCCCGCAGCGATCTGGCCGCCGAGCGCTTCTATGAGAGCGTCGACGGCATGAAACAGAGCGTGTAAGGCACAAAACCCGTAGGGGCCGATCCCTCATCGGCCCGGCGGCGCCCGGGCGGTGCCCTGTATTCGCCCGGGCGCTGAGGAATATCGCCCGTTTCACAGCGCGGGTCGATCCGGGGATCGACCCCTACGGACTGCAAACCTTTAAAGAAGGTGATTTGAATGAAAGCAATGGACATCATCGAACGGCTCGATCTCCTGGAGCCGAACGATTATTCACCGGAGCAGAAGCTGAGGTGGCTGTGCTCTCTCGACGGGCGGATCTACCGGGAGGTGATCAAGACCCATGAGGATGTGTGGAGCCCCTTCCCGGAGAGCTATACCAGCGGCGAGGAAGAGCTTCTGGTCGGTGAGCCCTACGGCGAGGATCTGTATTACTACTATCTCCAGGCCATGGTCGCCGCCGAGAATGGAGAGACCCAGCGCTACAACAAGCGCATGACGCTCTTCAACAGCGCCTATCAGGGCTGGGCCAACTGGTATAACCGCAGTCACCGTCCGGCGGCGCGGGGCGGTTTCCGATTTTGAGGAGGGGAGAGCATGGCGCTTTTGCCAAAGCTTGGCTATGAATACGCCGAGCGCGTCGTGACCGACGTGTTCGGCGGCTACCGGCACAAGGCCAGGATCGGCGAGGGGGAGTTCTATGACACCAGAAACCTCACAAGCGCGGAGTACCCGCTGCTGGCCAACCGGAAAAAACGCGCCCGCGTGTGCGCCGTGAAAAACCCCGGCGGCATCCTTGCCAAGGAGAAGCTCGCCTATGTTTCGGACGGGACGCTTTGGTACGACGGAGAGGCAACGGCGCTGACGGGACTCCTGCCGGGCGAAAAGCAGCTTGTGAGCATGGGGGCGTATATCGTCGTGTTCCCGGATAAGCAATACTGGAACACGGCCGATCCCGCAGACTTCGGCAGCCTGGAGGCAAGCTACAGCTCCGCCGGCGGCGTGGAGTACAGTCTCTGCCGTGAAGACGGCACGCCCTACGCGAGCCCGACAAGGGGAGACACCGCGCCGAGCTCGCCCGCGGAAGGGGCACTCTGGATCGACAGCTCCGGAAGCGAGCGCGTATTGAAGCAGTGGAACGGGGCGCTCGGCGAGTGGGCGGAGATCCCGACAGTCTATACGCGCCTGCGCTTCATCTCCGAGGGCGAGCTGCCGGAGCTGTTCGAGAAATACGACGGCGTCAGCATCTCGGGCGCGGCGATCGACACCTGCAACGGGGATCATGTGATCTGCGCCATCGGGGGCGGAGACGGGGAACTCGACTTCATCGTGGTGACGGGGCTTCTGGACGAGGCCTTTACCCAGACGGAGGGGACGGTCAGGCTCGCGCGTAAAACGCCGGAGATGGACTTTGTCATCGAGTGCAAGAACCGCCTCTGGGGCTGCCGCTACGGCATGACCGACGGGAAGACGATCAACGAGATCTATTGCAGCGCCCTCGGCGATTTCAAAAACTGGCGGCAGTATATGGGCCTGAGCACTGACAGCTGGACGGCTTCGGTGGGCTCCGACGGGCCGTGGACCGGCGCGGTGAACTACCTCGGCTGCCCGATGTTTTTCAAGGAAAACCGCATCCACCGCGTCTCCGTCTCCTCCGTCGGCGCGCACCAGATCACGGAGACCGTCTGCCGCGGGGTGCAGGAGGGCTGCGCCAAGAGTTTGCAGGTGGTCAACGAGACCCTGCTGTATAAGAGCAGATCGGACGTCTGCGCCTACCAGGGCGGTTTCCCCGAGAGCGTGAGCGACGCTTTGGGCGAGGAGCGCTATTATGATGCCGCGGCGGGCGTGTTGGGCGAGCGCTATTACATCTCCATGCGCGACGCGGACGGGGCGTGGAAGCTCTTCGTCTACGATATCCGGCGCAATCTCTGGATGAGGGAGGATGAGCTGCACGCAAAGGCGTTCGCGGCCCTCGGGGACGAGCTCTACTGCCTGACGGAGGATGCGCTGCTCTCCCTCACGGGGAGCGTGGGGACAAAGGAGCCCTTCGTCGCCTGGGCGTGCGAGACGGGCATGCTCGCCTATCAGCAGCCGGACCGCAAATACGTCTCCCGCTTCAATTTCCGCCTGTCGATGGAGGAGGGCGCGCAGCTCGACGTCTACCTCATGTATGATTCCAGCGGCGAGTGGGTGCGGCAGGGGCGGATCAGGATGAAGGGCACGAGGACCGTGACCCTGCCCGTACGTCCCCGGCGCTGCGACCATCTGCGCATCAGGCTCGTTGGGAAAGGCGAGGTGCGGCTGTATTCCATCGCAAAAATTCTGACGATGGGGAGTGATGTGGGATGATCGAGCTGCCGCCCATGCTCACGGGAGACGAGAGACAGCAGATCAGGCAGCTGCGGGACTATCTGGTCCGGCTTGCTTTAGAGCTGAATGAGGAGGAAAAGCATGATTGAACTGTATGTCAGCGGTCAGAGCCTGCGGATCTACACCCCGGTGATCGCGGCGGACACGCTGAATTATCTCACGGTGCAGGCCTGGTTCCTCGGCGACGACTGGGACGGCTTTACGCGCTGGGTGCATTTCCGAAAAGGGGAGGGCCCGGGCGCGGAGGTCTATGATCTCATCCTGGACGGCGGCGACCGGGTGACCGAGGACAAGGGCCTGAACCTCACAAGCGGGGAGTGGACGATCTATCTCAGCGGCAACCGGGACGGGGCGAGGCTGACAACCGCGCCGGTCATCGTGACGGTGAAGGAGTCCGGACTTTCGGATGCGCCGCTGCACGCCATGCCGATGAGCGTGGCCGAGCAGGTCTCAAACGACGCCGCAGCCGCCCTTGCCTGCGCGCGGGAACTGAAGGCCGCGGCAGACGCCGGGAGCTTCAACGGCCGGGACGGCGCCAGCTTTGTGATCGCGGGCTACTATGAGGACACCGCCGCGCTCGAGGCGGCGGTGACACAGCCGACGGCCGGGGAGGCCTACGGCGTGGGAACGGCAGCGCCGTATGAGATCTATATCTGGGACGCGGTCAATTCCCAATGGAAAAACAACGGTGTTCTGCAGGGGGCGAAGGGCAGCCCCGGCGACGCCGGCGTCACCTTCCGGCCGAGCGTCGACGGAGACGGCAACATCTCCTGGACAAACGACGGTGGACTTGAAAACCCCGCCGTGCAGAATATCCGCGGTCCGGCGGGACAGGACGGCGCGCAGGGCCCTGCGGGCATGAGCGCCTTTGCCGCGGCGGTGGAGGCGGGGTATCAGGGAACGGAGCCGACCTTCAACGCGGCGCTCGCGGCACTGCCCTACCACAACGCGCGGCATCTGCCGGGCGGGGCAGACCCCATCACGGTGAAAACCGGCAATCTGGAAACCGGCGCGGTCACCGCGGACAAGCTGGCGGCAGGGGCGGTGAGCGCAGTCTATACGGCGGAGCTCCCGGTCTCGGGCTGGACGGGAAGCGAGGCGCCGTACAGTCAGACGGTCGCGGTCGGCGGACTGAAGGCAAGTGACACTCCCATTGTCGATCTGGTGCTCAGCGGCAGCTATGCCGTGGATCGCGTCCGGCTGGAGCAGTACGGGCTTCTGTACAGGGCCGATACCGGTACGGACAGCCTGACGGTTTACGCGGCGGAGAGGCCGACGGAGCTTCTGCCGATCCGCCTGCTGTGCATAAGGAAGTGACGCGATGGGAGAAGCGATTTTTTGCAGAAAAGGCGTGTCGGCAAAGAACATGGCCGACGGGTACGCAATTATCAGCGTGCGCTATCCCGCGATGAGCGACTGCCGCTGCGAAAAGGGCGGGTGCGCTTACACGGTGAAAAAGGGGACCGGCGCGTCGGCCTTCGCGGTCAGCGAGAGCGGAACCTGGACGGTGACGATCAGCGACGGGACGCATACCAACAGCGGCAGCGTGAACATCTCGGCGGCTGGGGAGATCAAGAACATGCAGATAGGCTACTCCTTTTCCCCTGTAAGCGGTGAGACGGCACTGCTGTCCTCCGGAAGCGGTCTTGCAAGCGGTTACAGCCTCTGCGGCAATGCGCGGATGAGCGGCAATGCGATCCGGGAGACCGGCGACGGCGGCTTCTGGCTCAGCCCCGCCGTGGATCTGAGCGGGTATTCGCGTGTGACCGTGAGCGGTGTCCTGCAAAGCGCGGCCAGTACGCAGAGTATCCTCCGCGTGGGCTCCACCACAGATAAAGTATACAATCTGGTGCAGACGCCGGAGCGTGCGGTCAGCTGGAGCGGCTTTATCGGTCTGGAGGGCTCGGTGACGCTGGACGTCTCCGCATTGAACGGGACATACTACATCGGCTCGGCGCTCGTGGGCAACAACCTGGAGATTACCGGGATTGTGCTGTCGTGAGAGGAGAGAGGAATATGATGAATCTGACGAGGAGAGCGCCGTTTACGCTTGAGATCTCCTTCGACTGCAGTGTCGATGAGCTGGAGGACTTTATACTGAGCGTTCGTCAGAACGGAAAAAGTGTGCTCACAAAGAGCAAACGGGACGCTCTGATCGACGACAGCAACTACAGCGCCTCTATTGTGCTTTCGGGGGAAGAAACGGCGCTGCTGCAGCCCAGTGATCCGGCATGGATTCAGGTCAGGGCCACATTGCTCAACGGCGAGGGGCAGCACAGTGCGGCATATGAGCTTAACGTTGTTGACGTGCTGGACGCACAGGAGGAGAAAAAGTGGCGATAAGACTATCCTCGGAAAACAAAGGCTCTGTGAATATGGAGCTGTGTAAGACAGCGCTTGCGGCGCGTTATGCACAGGAGGCAAAGACAGCGTCCGAAAGAGCGCAGGCAGCGACAGTACATCCGCCTGTGATCGGTGGAAACGGAAACTGGCAAATCTGGGATCAGGGGAGCGGCGCGTATGTCGATTCCGGACTTCGCGCTGCGGGACCGGCGGGTGAGCAGGGTCCCCAGGGCGAGGCAGGAAACTACACAAAGCCCGCCGCCGGTATCCCGGAAGAGGATCTGTCCCAGGCCGTGCGGAACAAGCTCAACAGCGGTGGAGCGTCCGACTATGCCGACCTGAATAACAAGCCGGGTATCAACGGCGTCACGCTGTCCGGAAACAAGACGGCGGCCCAGCTCGGCCTGGCGGCGGCGGATGACGTCCCGACAAAAACAAGCCAGCTTCAAAATGACGTCGGTTTCCTGACACAGCACCAGAGCCTCGCGGCCTACCGCACTGCCGCCGCGCAGGACATGATCGACGCTGGCAAGCAGGCCAAAATCGCAGCATCGGGTATGCTCAAGGGAGACGGCAATGGCGGTGTGACTGCCGCAACTGCCGGAACAGACTATCAAGCTCCTCTTATTGCCGGTACAGATTACGAAACACCAGCAGGCGCAAAGGCTCTCGGCCTGACAGGAACCTCAGCCGGCGATCTTGTCCGTGTCAACGCCGTAGACGCAAACGGCAAGCCGACAAGCTGGCGGAAAGCACCGCTGTGTGAGATCAAGACTCAGAAAAACCTTCTTATTAACTCATACTTCAAAAACGCGGTCAATCAGCTCGGTCAATCCAGCTACACAAACGTTGGAATGACAATTGATAGGTGGAGGCTTACCAATGGCTCAGTTTCTATAGGCCCCAACGGCTTGACGCTTAATGGCACGATTGAGCAAACTTTAGAGTTTAGTATTGGACAGCCTGTTACTTGCTCTGCTCTTTTATCTGATGGTTCGTTGATAACACCGACTTATAATGAATCGTCGAAAACCTTTGTGCTTACCGCAGCCGGGCAGACTATCGTTGCCGCTAAACTTGAACTTGGCCCTGAGCAAACCCTCGCCCACAAGGAAGGGACAGAAGCAAATCCTGTCTGGGTACTGAACGAGATACCTGATTACACCGATGAGCTAAGTAAATGTCAGCGTTTTCTGCTCAACTTAAACATGGATGGGCGCGAATATACGACATGCGGGTTTGCGTATGCTGCCGGGACAACCAATATTAATGTAATAGTTTCTCTGCCAACAACAATGAAATCATGGCCTGATGTCGTCCTAATTAAAAATGAAATCATGTTTCAAGTAGGGTCAAGATACTACACAGCTTCTAACCCAATTATATATGTGTATAACATATCAAGCGGGAGTATGCAGATAAATATCTCAGGATTCTCAGGTTTAACGACAGGGAATTATGGCATCTGTTATTTTCAAGATTATGGAACAATAGTCTTTGAGTGTGAATAAATTAGGAGGAAAAACCAATGTACGCTGTTTATGAATTTCGCACCAACGAACAGGGCGTTATGACGGATACTCTCGCCCTCAAAACGCCCAATTCCACCTACGCGCAGAGCAAAATCTATGAACTTGCCGCAACGGCTGTTGGCTCCAGCGTCTACGTCCACACGATCCTGTGCGTTGACGAACACGGTAACAACAAGTTCGGAACGCCGATGTATTTTGAGCACATCCCGGAACCTGCGGAGGGGTGAGCATGGACAACGACGAGAAGGCCGAAAACAGCCTGCTGACGGAGGACTGAGCTATGGGACTGTGGTACTGGATCACCGCCGAGTTTAAGGCTCTCGGTCTGCGCTGCGTGGCGCATGGGCCTGAGTTCTGGCTTGTCATGCCGCTGGCGCTGGGCTTGGCGGTCGGTGCCGTGATTGCGGCGTCTGACATTTGGAGAGGAGGACGCAAGTGAAAGGCGTTGACATTTCACACTATCAAAAGGGCTTGTCGATCAAACAGATCAAGGACGCCGGCAATGAGTTCGCCATCATCAAGCTCACCGAGGGAAACTTCCTGATCGACAGCGCGGCCTTTGCGTTCTACCACGAAGCGTTCACGCTGGGCTTTCCCGCAGGCTGCTACTGCTACAGCCACGCGACCACGGCAGAGCAGGCGCGGCGCGAGGCCGAGTTTCTGCTCAAGACGATCAACGGCTTTCCCATGCCGTGCGGGATCTTTCTCGACGTAGAGGAGCCGAAGATGCTGGGGCTCGGGTACGAGCAGCTTATGTCCGTCTTGACAACGTGGTGCGACACG
Source organism: uncultured Eubacteriales bacterium (assembly GCA_900319695.1). Lineage (GTDB taxonomy): Bacteria > Bacillota > Clostridia > Oscillospirales > Oscillospiraceae > Limivicinus. The sequence continues at coordinate 5,316 of ONPN01000025.1, read as the reverse complement.
ATCAGGGCGGCGGGCTACGTTCCCGGCGTTTACGGCTCAGAGTACAAGCTTTGGGCGACGGTCAGCCCCGAAGACCTCCCCGCCGATACGCTGGTTTGGGTCGCGCACTACGGCAAACAGCCGGACGTTGCCTGCGATCTGTGGCAATCCAGCGACAGCGGCAGCATCGCAGGCGTAACCGTGGACACGGACGAGGTGCGCAGCTGGCGGTTTCAAATGCTGGTAAATGGTTTCCTTCAGCAGACGCAGGAGCCGACGAAAGAGTCCGATCCGATCGTAATGCAGATGCAGGCCTGTCTGCGCTGTGCCGGACGCTGGCCGGAGAAGATCGACGGGATAAGCTCCGATGCGTTTTGGAAGCGGCTGCGCGAATACGCAATGAGCCGGGGGACATGAGAAACGGAAAGAGGGAGGACATATGAGCGATGCCTGGATCGGATTTCTGGGCTCGGTGATCGTGGGGGCGCTGACGCTGCTGGGAGTCATACTGTCCAACTCCAGATCCCAGGCGGTGACGGAGACAAAGCTGGAGGAGCTGACGCGGGAAGTGCGCGAGCACAACGGCTTTGCCCGCCGCATGCCGGTGGTGGAGGAACAGATCCGTGTGATAAACCATCGGATCAGCGACCTGGAGCATTTGAGAGAGTAGAGGAAAGGAGAGCGCAATGGAGTTTATGGGACTTGCGGGCGTAGCCGCAATCAGCGTGATTTGCTGGCTTGCTGGTGAGGCGGTCAAGCTCAGCCCTCTGGAGGACAAGTGGATCCCCGTGATCTGCGGTGCCTTCGGCGGCCTGCTTGGCCTGCTGGGGATGCGCGTCATGCCGGAATTTCCGGCGGGAGATATGATGAGCGCGGCGGCGGTCGGCATTGTGTCGGGGCTGGCCGCAACCGGCGCGGATCAGATCGGCAAGCAGATGAAAAAATAATATAGACAAAAATGGGAACTACCGAAAAAGTTCCCATTTTTGCATGGATTGTACGCGAAGGGGGACTCCACGTCCCCCTTCACTGATCCCCCTTACAAGTCCAACTTGATTTGCAAGGGTTTGCCTACAGTATGAAATGGGAACTTCCAAAAGAGTTCCCATTTTTGCATGTTGACAGACGCGCGGATTCTTGCTACAGTTTAAATATCAAAGAATAACGAAGCCGAAAGAGAGGGAACGCAGAATGAAAATCGTATGTTATGGAGATTCCAACACTTACGGCTACGACGGGGACGAAATGTTTGGAGGGCGTTTCCCGGAGGGACGACGCTGGCCCGACCTGCTGGGACAAATGCTGGGCTGCGAGACGGTCAACTGCGGTCTCAACGGACGGCGTGTGCCCCGGTTCCGGAGAAGCATCGAGGCGGACGCCGCGCTTTTGCAGCGCTGCGGGGACGGCGCTGTCGTGATCGTTATGCTCGGCACCAACGACATCCTTGCGGAGGCGGAGGCAGAGGACACGGCGGAGCATATGCGCCGCTTTCTCGAGGCGCTGCGCAAGGCTATGCCGCAGAGCTCCGTGCTGCTCGCCGCGCCGCCTTCCGTGACCGACTTCGGGGAGGACTGCATCCTGTGTTCCGAGGCCCTTGCCGCTGCCTATGAGCGTCTGGCTGAGGAGTCAGGCGTATTCTTTGTGGATACGGCTCCCTGGCAGATCCCGATGGGAGGAGACGGGGTGCATTTTTCGGAGCAGGGGCATCGCCTTTTCGCGCTGAAAATGGGACAGACGCTTCGCGCCCTTCTGAGATAATCCGACATAAGGGGAATTTTGGCAATTGCAACGCGGGCAAAGACCTGATATACTATAAAAGCTGACGCCTTTATAGGTTTTTTTTGAGCGTGCGAAATCCTCGCCGCTCACGCGGCAACCGGATTTCATGCACATGTAAATCCCCATGAGTCAGCTTTTATTTATCGTGGCGAGGCTTGCCGCATGGGGATTTACTATAAGAAAAAGGTCAGGGAGTGAAGATATGGAGAACGCAGAGAAGAGCCGGCCGAGTGAAAGCAGTTTTCGGCTGAGCACAAAGCAGCAGGCGGAGATCGGGGATATTCTGCTCTCGGCGCGTTCCGTCGCAAGACAGTTGGTGAGCCAGGCAAAGCAGCAGTCGGAAGAGCTGCTGCGGGACAGCCGGCAGCAGGCGGCACAGATCGCCGCCGAAGCACAGACCAGGGCTGCTTCGGCTGTTAATGAGGCGGACGAAAAGTCTGCCGCGCTGATCGGGGAAGCGGAAAAGAAAGCCGCCGCCATCGTGCGCGAGGCGGAAGGGAAGGCCGAGGCCATCGTATGCGAGGCCGAGGAGAAGACCGGGCCCATTGTGAGCAGCGCAGAAGAGAAAGCCGCCGCCATTGTGCGTGAAGCGGAAGAACACGCTGCCGCCATTGTGCATGAAGCGGAAGAACATGCCGCCGTTATCCTGCAAGAGGCGGAGAGAAACGCCGAGGCACCGGTCACGTCCGAACGGATGGGTATTCCCGAGAATATGCAGGACTATGTTGTCCGCTGCGTGGGGGACTGCTTCACCAAGCTCCGCCAGCAGCAGCTCGCGTCGATCGACCTGATCAACGAGCAGTGGCAGAGCTTCCTGAGCAATCTGACGCTGGAAGAGGCTGCACCCACAGCGCCGCCCCCAGCAACGTCCGCAGCGCTGCCTGTAAGCACGGAGGTCAGCCGGGAAGATATCGAGGCCAGGGTCAATGTCATCGCCCGAGAGCTGATGGATATGATAGGAAAATAAAAGCGAAAACACCGCCGCATCAGGTGAACGGATGCGGCGGTGTTTTTATTCGCAGGAGACCTCGGCTCCGGCATCTTCAAAGACCTGAACCATGATCTCGGCATAGCCTCGGCAGGGGGCGTCCTCCGCCGGGAGCAGAATGCGGAAACGACGCCCCAGATGAGGCAGGCCGGTGAGAATGTCGTAGAGCGCGTCGAGATTCCGGCCGTAATCGCTCTGCCACAGCATGCGCCCGACGAGCACGTCATAGAGCTCCGCGCGCTCCCGGCAAAGGGAGAAGTCCAGCGTCAGCACCGGCGTGAGCGCGTTCAGCAGGCCGAGACAGCCCTCGGATATGTCGTCCCACGCGGCGTCAAAATCGCGCGTATACCAGGGATCGTCCACGATCGCGCCGGGGCGCCCCGCGTATTCCAGAAGGAGGTGCAGCTTGCCGTCCGGATCGCCGCCGAAGCAGCGCTCCATATTGCGGAGATTGGCGCTGTCAAAGCCGATGAGCAGATCCCACTCGTCATAGTCGTCCCGGCGTATCCGCCGCGCGGTTTTGCCGGAGCAGTCGATCCCGTGGGCGGCCAGCTTTCGACGCGCGGGGGGATAGACGGGATTGCCCAGTTCCTCCGAGCTTGTCGCGGCGGAGGCAATATCAAAATCGGCGGAAAGCCCCGCGCGCGTGACCATATCCTTGAAAATAAACTCCGCCATCGGACTGCGGCATATATTGCCGTGGCAGACGAACAGTATTTTTTTCATATCGCTGCATCCCCTCGATTATCATGGTTTTTCTTGATTTTCCAAGGCTTTCCGGGTTTTGGGCCCTGCGAGTCTTCCCGGTTTATCGTAGTCTTTCGGGGCCTATCGCAGAGCGCGCGAGTAGTAAAATCGGTAGTAAAATGTTTGGGTTTACTACTGGCCTTTTCAGCCGTCCGCCACCCGGTTCAGCTCCTCTCTCGCATCCTCAAAACCGACGTGGGAGTAGGTGTTGAGGGTGACGCTGATATCCGCGTGTCCCATGATGTACTGCAAGGTCTTGGGATTCATTCCGCTCTTGGCCATTTTGGAGCAGAAGGTGTGGCGGCAGACATGGGGCGTGATCTTCGGCATCTGCACCTTGTAGATGCTGTTGTACTTTTCCAGGATGTGCTGAAAATACTTTTCCCAGTGCAGCGCGACCATCGGCATCTCATTCTTGTCCAGGAACAGGAAGCCGGTATACCCGTCCACCATCGGCTCCACTTTCGGTTTGCGCCTGTTGGCAAGGATGCGGCGGAAGCATTCGGCGACCTCCTGCGTCATGGGGACAAAGCGTTTGCCGCTGCTGGTCTTGGTATCCTCAATGACATATTCCATGTTCCGCTTCCGCTGGAGCTGATGGTCCACATTGATCCGCATTTCCTTGAAGTCGATATCCTTCACTGTCAGCCCACAGAACTCCGAGATCCGAAGCCCGGTGTTGAACAGGATATAGATCCCGTCATAGTACTTGCAGAAATGCTTGTCTTCTTGGATGAAGCGGAGGAACTCCCGCTCCTGCTTTCTGGTGATCGCCTCGCGGGTGACGCTGTCGTTGACAATGACGGAAGCCAGTTCAAAGTTGAAGGGATTCTTCCGGATCAGATCATCGTCCACCGCCATCTGGAACGCCGGACGCACCACGCCGCGCACGGTGTGGATGGAACTGTAGCCCCGCCCATCCTTCTGCAGCTTGATCAGCCATGCCTTGGCGTCGGACAGATGTACTCTGTCGATCCGCTTTTTGCCGAAGTCCTCTTTTGCGATGATATTGGTCACAAATTTATAGTTGGCTTCGGTGTTATGGCGGACGCCGGTTTTCAGAGAGATGTATTTCTCGACAAGCTCCAACACCGTCAGGTTGCCGCCGTTGGCGATGATGTGATCGAACAGATCGTGCTCGACTTGCTTCTCCTTTTCCCGCAGGGACAGCTCACGCTTCTTCCCAGCTGGAGTGCGGTCGTTTTTATCCAGCCGCCAGCTGTACACGAATTTGACCTTGCCGTCATTGTCCTGATACTTAAACTGGTAACGTCCGTCAGGACGTTGGCTCTCTCCGAAGCGCAGTACGCGATTACGATTGTCGCGTCTTTTTTCGCTCAATTGATAACTCTCCTTTCATAAAGAGAGCCTCAGTATGACAAACTCAATATACCATACTTAGGCCCATAAATCCATAGAAATTATTCTTTCGGCGTGGATTCCTCGCCGAAAGAATATCAGCCATGTATTGCGGTTGCCGCGCAAGCGGCGAGCAAAACGGCTTTCAATCATCCTTTCTTCACGCGGCCGTTACGCCGCGTGAAGAAACTGCCGAATTCCTGTGGCAGAATCAAACGGTTGTCGCACCGTCAAGATATTTCTCGAATATCTTGCGCTTGATCATGGCGCGGTTACCATTCATGATGATAAAATCCGCACCCTCGTTCTCCTCTACGATCTGGCGCATCTTCTTTTCTCCGATATGGAAATACTCAGCCGCCTCGCGGATCGTAAGCATATATCTCTCCCAAAAGGGAATTTCTTGCATTGAATCACTCCTTCTGTCGTTTCAAATAAAAAGAGCGTGAGAAACAGACCGCTTC
>ONPN01000096.1 GCA_900319695.1 uncultured Eubacteriales bacterium | reverse complement strand
GCCAGCCGCTGTCCACGTGCATGCGCTCGCGCACTTCGTACCAGGGCACAGGCGTGCCGGCTCCATGGGAGCAAAATACAGATCCCGTCGGGTTCCTCAGATCCAGTTCCGGATCATATCCGGACGCCGCGATGACCTCCTCCGCGTTGACGCAGGGCTCGTATCCCTTGAGAGTGCAGGTGATCTGCCCCTCGCCGCGGGTGTAGGCAGCCAGAGTTTCCGCGTAATTCGCGATCTTAGACACCGGTGCGCTTCCGGTTATGATCGAGCGGCCTTCCTCCAGGTCGGGCTGCGTAAAGTTCGCACCCATCTGCTGCAGATCGGTCAGGGCTCTGCCCAGCGATTCCTGGGGAATTTCCAACCGGAAGCTGTAAAAAGGCTCCAAAAGGACGCTTTCCGTCATCATAAGGCCTTGTCTCACCGCGCGATATGTCGCCTGGCGGAAGTCGCCGCCCTCGGTGTGCTTGAGGTGCGCTCTTCCGGTGAGCAGGGAGATCTTCATGTCCGTGATCTCCGCGCCAATAAGGACGCCGCGGTGCCTCTTCTCCTCCAGGTGTGTCATGATCACCGGGCTCCAGCAGCAGATGCACCTCCGCATAGTGGCGCAGCGGCTCAAAGTGCCCCACGCCTTCCACTGTTCTTGCAATGGTCTCCTTGTAAATGATCGAGGGATCACCGAAGTCCACGCGAAGCCCCAGGCGCTCCCGGATCATGCGCTGCAGGATCTCCTTCTGCACCTGCCCCATGATCTGGGCTGTGATCTCTTTTTTCTCCTCATCATAGCCCAAATGCAGGGTCGGATCCTCTTCTTCCAAAATAGAGAGGTTCTTATATGCTTTGAACAGGTCTTCGCCGGGCGGCAGGATCACTTTGCAGCGCAGTACCGGCTGCAAAAGCTCTTCTTCGCCCTCTGACTCCGCTCCGATCCCCTGGCCGATCTTTGTCCTCGTAAGGCCGGTGATCGCGCAGACTTCGCCTGCCGCTGCCTCCTGCTTCGTCTCAAACTTCCCGCCTGAGTAGAACCTTATCTGCTCCACCTTTTCAGGCATTCCCTTGTCGTCCGTGCAGTCGGCCAGCGGTGTTTTGACAGAGAGTTTTCCGCCCGTCAGCTTCATCCAGGTGAGTCTCGCGCCGCCGTCGCGGGTGATCTTGAAGATCCGGGCGCCGAATTCATCGCCGTATACAGGTGGCTGAATCAATGTATCCAGGCACTCCAGCAGTTCACTGACGCCCTGCTCCCGCAGCGCCGCGCCGAAAAGGACCGGGAAAAGCTTACGGCCAGCTGTCAGTTCACAAATCTGCGGTACTGTCACCATCTCCCCTTCAAAATATGCGTTCATCAGCTCGTCGTCGCAGACCGCGATCTCTTCCTGAACATCGGGATCCTCAAGGCTTTCCGCAAGTGAGACGCCTGCAGCCGGCATGATATCCACACACCTGGTGCTCAGCTCTTTTTTGACAGAAGTAAGAAGGGCCGCCCTGTCAGCGCCGTTCTGGTCCATCTTGTTGACAAAGAGAAAGACCGGCACATTGTAGTGCTCAAGAAGCCTCCACAAAACGCGCACCTGGCCGTTCACGCCGTCCGCCGCGCTGATGACCAGCACCGCGCAGTCCAGGATCCCGAGCACGCGCTCCATCTCCGTAGAAAAATCCACGTGTCCCGGAGTGTCCTGCAATGTGTAGGTCCTCCTGATCTCCCCGCGCTCTGAGGTAAACCTCGCCTGTTTGGAGAAGATCGTGATCCCGCGCTCTTTTTCCATATCGTCAGTATCCAGAAATGCGTCTCCGTGGTCGACGCGGCCCGCGCGCCGCACTGCCCCTGTTATATGAAGCAGCGCCTCGGAGAGCGTCGTCTTGCCCGCGTCCACGTGGGCCAGTATTCCCAGAATCAGGTTTTGTTCGATCATATTACTATCTGCCGCCCCTCATAAAAGACAATTTATGTGCACAAAAGCAATTGTTTTGCTTCAGAAAATGATTATACTTAAGAAGTGTTCCGTCCGGGAACACAATCTACACAAGCAGAATACCACAAAGAGATGTATTGTGCGCAGGCAAATCGCAAGGAGGAAACGACGCATGCAGGAATATACCCCCGTCAAGGAAGGTA
>ONPN01000034.1 GCA_900319695.1 uncultured Eubacteriales bacterium | reverse complement strand
AGATGTACTTGAATTTCTGTTTTGATGTAGCGCCGTATACCTGACCGGTACGTACGGTGCAACGGGAGGGAGGGGCCTCTAACCCCTCTCTACCCTATTAAAAAGTTCAGTCGGTATAGTTTGCGTCCAGATTGATGGAGACGGTGTAGCCGGGGAAGAGGGGAGCCAGGTCCGCGCGGATCGCGTCGCAGAGCGCGGTCTTGTCCAGCACGGTGAAATCCACCACTGTGTCGAAGCTGACGAGCTTCTTTTCGTCGTCAAAGTAATAGCCGTGGGTGCCGAGCACACCGGGGTGCTTCCTCGCCGCGGCGTCGATCTTCTCGCAGTCGTCCTTGCGCGAATCGTCGACCGCGTAGAAGCCGACCGTCAGGAAGACGTGGAACTTTTCGATCACCGCGTTCTGGATCGCTTTGGTCATGCGGTGCAGGCTGCGGCCGTCCACCGAGTCGGACACCTCCACATGGATGGAGCCGATCGCCGCGTCCGGGCCGTAGTTGTGCAGGATGAGGTCGTAGGCTCCGCGCACGCCGGGGATCGAGCGCACGCAGTCCTTGATCTCCAGCGTGATCTGACTGTCGGGGCGGCTGCCCATGATGTCGCTCACCGAGTCGAGCAGCATCTCCACGCCGGCCTTGAGGATGAACAGGGAGATGACCGCGCCGATGATGCCGTCGAGCGTGACGTGGAAAACCAGCGTGATGAGCGCACCGACCAGCGTCGAGGCGGAGATGATGGCGTCAAAGCTCGCGTCCGAGCCGGAGGCTACCAGCGCCTCGGAATTGTACTTCACACCCTGGGCCTTGACATAGCGGCCCAGCACCAGCTTGACCACCACCGCCACCGCGACGATGACGAGGGTGACGGTGCTGTAGTCCGGGGTCTCGGGGGCGATGATCTTTTTGACCGACTCCACGAGCGAGGTGGCGCCGGCGGCCAGTACGATGGCCGCGATCACGACGGCGCTGAAATACTCGATGCGCCCGTAGCCGAAGGGATGCTTCGCGTCGGGGCGGCGCTTGGCGAGCTTGACGCCGAGGATCGTGATGACGGAGCTCAGTGCGTCTGTGAGGTTGTTGACCGCGTCGAGCACGATGGCGATGGAGCCCGCGAGCAGACCCGCCGCCGCCTTGAACCCGGCGAGAAAGAGGTTGGCCGCGATGCCGATCAGGCTGGTGCGGGTGATCTGCCGCTCGCGGATATTCGTATTGTCCATAGGATGGCCTCCTGCCGTATACGGAATTTATAAACCAGTATAGCACAAAAGATGCAAATTTTGCAAACAGATTGCGCAATCAAGCCCGCCGATTCTTGCAGAGCGGGAGCGGCTGTGCTATAATATTCTCTACGATTGTAAAAATGAATTAATATCATCTATAAGCCCGGCACTGTCGGCGTAAACGGGAGGCTGCTTATGAAAATTGTGATTGCGGGAGCGGGGAAGGTCGGCTTCACCATGGCGATGAGGCTGTGCCGTGAAAAGCACGACATCACGCTCATCGACACCAAGCGCGAGGCCCTGGAGGCCGCGTCCAACGCCATGGACGTACTGGGCATCTGCGGCAGCTGCGCGGCGCCCAGCGTTCTGCGCGAGGCCGAGGTTGGCACGGCGGACGTGTTCATCTCCGCCACCGGCAACGACGAGGCCAACCTCGTCGCCTGCCAGTTTGCCCGCAAACTGGGCTCGCGCCATACCATAGCAAGACTGAGAAATCAGGAGTATCTGGAGAGCGTGGAGTCCCTGCGAGAGATCATGGAGCTCAGCCTCGCCATCAACCCCGACTATGTCACGGCGGAGGAGATCTCCCGCGTGCTGCAGTTCCCGGCGGCCACCAAGGTTGACGCCTTCCCCGACTGCGAGCTTGAGATCGTAACCTTCCGCATCCCGGAAACCAGCCGCCTGAACGGGGTCACGCTCAGCAAGCTGCCGAATCTGATCAGCCAGAAGGTGCTGGTCTGCGCGGTCCGGCGCGGCGACAGCGTCAGTATCCCCGACGGCAACTATAAGCTGCAGGCGGGCGATTTTGTCTCCGTGACCGCGCCGCCCAAGGTGCTGCGCCGCTTCTTTATCGCGGCGGGCTCCTACCAGAAGCCGGTCAAAAACGTCATTATCCTCGGCGGCAGCCGCATCGCGGTCTATCTCGCCCAGCTTCTGGATTCCACCAACGTCAAGGTCACGGTCATTGAGAACAACAACGCCCGCTGCCAGGAGCTCGCAGAGCTGCTGGAGCAGGCGGACGTGATCTGTGCCGACGGGACGGACACCACCGTCCTCGCCCAGAGCGGCCTGCATGACGCCGACGGTTTCGTGGCCCTGACCAACATGGACGAGGAGAACATCATCCTCAGCATGTACGCCGACAAGACCGGCGTGGAAAAAGTCGTCGCCAAGATCAACAACGATAAGTTCATTGATCTCCTGCACGACGTCTTCCCGGATACCACCCTTGCCCCCAAGAATCTGGTGGCCGAGCGGATCGAGGGTTATGTCCGCGGCCTTGCCCACGCCTCGGAAGAGTCCACCATCGAGGCCCTTTACTTCCTCGGCGACCATGACGTCACGGCAACGGAATTTCTCGTCGGTGAGGCGTCGGCCTGCATCGGCAAGACCCTGGCGGAGATGAGGCTCAAGCCCGGCGTCCTGCTCGCGGCGGTGATCCGCGGCGGCAGCAGCTTCCTGCCGGACGGCCGCACGATGCTGGCCCCCGGGGACAAGGCCGTGGTTGTGACCGTGGGCCGCAGCGTCTTCAAGCTCGACGATATTCTGGCCTGACGAGGGTAACGGCGTATGAACTATCGTATTGTTTCCAACATACTCGGCAAGGTTCTGCTGGCGGAAGCAATTTTGCTGCTTCTGCCCATGGTGGCCGCGCTTGTATACCGCGAGTCGCCCATGCCCTTCCTGTGGACCATTCTGCCGCTGGTCGCCCTGGGCCTTGGGCTCAACAGCGTCAAGCCCAAGAGCGGCGACCTCTTCGCCCGCGAGGGCTTTGTGACGGTCGGCCTGTCGTGGCTGCTGATGTCGGCCTTCGGCGCGCTGCCCTTCGTCCTCTCCGGGGACATCCCGCACTATGTTGACGCCCTGTTTGAGACCGTCTCGGGCTTTACCACCACCGGGGCCAGCATCCTCTCGGACGTCGAGGCGGTCAGCCGCGGCTGCACCTTCTGGCGCCTCTTCACCCACTGGGTCGGCGGCATGGGCGTTCTGGTCTTTATTGCGGCCATCCTGCCGGTCTCCGGCGATCACTATATCCATGTCATGCGCGCCGAAGTGCCGGGGCCCACGGTGTCGAAGCTGGTTCCCCGCGCCCGCAAAACCGCGCGTATCCTGTACCTGATCTACTTCGGCCTGACCGCGCTGGAGACTGTCTTCCTGCTTTTCGGCGGGATGGACTTTTACGACGCTTTCCTCCACGCCTGCGCCACCGCCGGCACCGGAGGCTTCTCCACCCTCGGGGCCAGCATCGGCGGCTTCAACAGCGTGTACATCGAGATGGTGATCGCCACCTTCATGCTGCTTTTCGGCTGCAACTTCAACCTCTTCTACCTCATTCTGATCGGCCAGGGGCTCACGATCTTCAAGAGCGAGGAGCTGCGCGTCTACCTTGCGATCATCGGCGCGGCGGTGCTGGCCATTGCGCTGAACATCATGCACTCTGTCGGGGGCTTTGCCGAGGGCCTGCGCTACGCCTATTTCCAGGTCACTACCATCATCAGCACCACGGGCTTCTCCACTGCCGACTTTGACCAGTGGCCGGAGCTCTCGCGCTGGATTCTGGTGCTGCTGATGTTCATGGGCGCGTGCGCCGGGTCAACAGCCGGCGGTCTCAAGGTCTCGCGCGTCATCATCCTGTTCAAGTCCTATCTGTACGAGCTCAAGCAGCTCATCCTGCCCACCCGCGTCAAGCGCATCTGGTTTGAGAACAAGGCCGTCAGCGACCAAACCGTGCGCAGCGTGCTGGTCTATTTTGAGGTGTACCTGACCATCATCGGCCTGAGTGTGCTGGTGCTCACACTGGACGGGCACGATCTCGCTACAAACTTCACCGCTTCCCTTGCCTGCATCTCCAACATCGGCCCGGGTCTCAACGCGGTGGGCCCGATGGGAAACTACGGCTTTTTCTCGGTGCTGAGCAAGCTGGTGCTCATCTTTGAGATGCTGCTCGGCAGACTTGAAATTTTCCCGGTGCTCTTCCTCTTCGCCCCCAGCGTGTGGAGACGGCACTGATTGACAAAGACAGAAGCTCCCCCGCGTCACGCGGGGGAGCTTTCAATAAAGGAGGCGTCTATATGGACGATCGCCGCTGTCATTTGATCGACGCGCTGCGGGGGCTCGCTCTGATCAATATGCTGGCCTATCATTTTCTCTATGACGTGATGGTCGTCTACGGGCGCGACCCGCGCTGGTATCTCCACCCCGCCGTCCATGTCTGGCAGCAGTATATCTGCTGCTCCTTCATCCTGATCGCGGGCTTTTCCTTTCACTGGGGACAAAAGCATAATCTGCGCCGGGGCTTGCTGCTCAATCTCTGCGGCCTCGTCATTACCGCCGTCACGCTGATCGTCATGCCGACGGAGGCGATTTGGTTCGGCATTCTGAACTTCATGGGCTGCGCCGTCCTGCTGACCATCCCGCTGGAAAAGGGACTTGCGCGCGTCAAACCCGCGTTCGGTCTTGCCGCCTGCTTTGTCCTCTTTCTGCTCCTGCGCCGGGTGGACGACGGCGTGATCGGATGCGGGCCGTTCCTGCTGCGTCTGCCGGAGGGGCTGTACCGCTTCCGCATTCTCGCCCCGCTGGGATTCCCCGATCCGGCCTTTCGCTCCAGCGACTATTTTCCCCTGCTGCCCTGGTATCTGCTCTTTCTCTGCGGCTGGTTTCTCGGCCAAATCTTTGAAGCGCGCGCAGACTGGCAGAACGCGGCGAAAATCAAAATCCCCGGCCTCTCCGCAATCGGCCGCAAAACCATCTGGGTCTACATGCTGCACCAGCCGGTGCTGATGGGCCTTTGTATGCTGATCTTCGGACAGCCCTGACGATAACGCGACGCCGCTCCTCTCAAGCTTTGAGGAGCGGCGCCGCGTTTTTCTTATACTATTCCCTGATAGAAAGCAGACAAGGAATTCCGAGCAAAATTTGTGTCAGGCAAGGCGAAGCCCGCAGAGCATAATGGAGATATATGGTCAAGGGCTTCAACGCAGCATGACGCAAATTTTGCCGGAAGGGCTGTCGGGTTTCTATCAGGGGATAGTATTAATGTTTCTTCAGGAGCTTTACGCACTCCCAGAGGCTTACGACCATCAGGGGGATAAAGATCATGGAGGAGTACTCGTTGAAGGCAAAGGGCTTTTTGATGATCCCGGAGATGAACAGGCTGAAGAAGAACAGCACGAAAAGCCCGTAGTAGGGGATCGCCGCGCGGCGCTTGATCTTTCCGCCCGTGAGGGCCTCCAAATCCTCGGTAAAGACCTTGCAGTCGGAGTCCAGTGTGCCGGTCATAAAGAGTAGGCCGGAGATGATGAAGATCACGCAGGGAATAAAGGAGGCGATATTTGCCGCCAGGTTGAAGCTCATGATGACGTCCTGGTACATCCAGGAGACCGCCATCCACACGACCGCGAGGGCGGTGGGCAGGAGCATGGTCCCGGCGATATACTCCTTCATGGTGCGGCCCTTGGAGATATAGGCCAGCCACCTGGAGACTGTCGGCGTCCAGGAAAGAAACCAGAAGATCCAGCTTGCGGCGGTCGGGCCGAGGAAGTATTCCTTCCAGAAAGCCCCGGTGATGCGCCCGGTGATGGGCATGAACGTAAAGTCCGTGAAGGGCGTGGACAGGAGGGCCAGGAAGGCGACGGCGAAGATCAGGAACGCGAGCCGGGACATACCCTTGAGCAGGTTGTTCCGCGCGGAGATCATGGCCACGATCACGGTGATGGCTGCGAGCAGGAACTTGAGACCGGGAAAGCTCAGCCCGATGAATTTCGTGACGGTGTTCATGCCTGTCCACAGGGAGATGGACATACCCAGCACCGTGGAGAGCATGGCCGCGAGCTTGCCGATCTTGGAGTCCATGTGCTTCATGTACCAGATGCCCATGACGGAATACAGGGCCCAGACGGGCGCACCGTTGAGCAGGGCCAGCATGGTGATGGACTCCAGGGGATTCAGCCCCTCTTTGATATAGCCGACCAGGTCGGCCGGCGCGTACATCAGCGCGACGCCGGTGCCGGCCACAAACACACCGGCGATCCAGGTGCCCAGCGGCCACGGGTCTTCCGGCGATTTGTTGTCGATCTCGACTCTCTCTCCGCGCGCGTTTTTGCTCTTGCAGGAGAAGAAGAGGACGAGGCAGAGCACGATGCTTGCCAGCGTCATAAACGAGCCGATCAGATAGACGATCATGTTCAGCGTATCCATAGTGAAACCTCCCGGCGTTGTGATCTGTGGTGATCATTATAACCCGGGAGGCTCAAAGCGCCTAACAACTATTGGTTTAGCGGCGGGGCGAGAAAGCCCCGGTTGACCGCGACTTCACGGAGATCATAGAGCTCCTTCCCCAGCCGCGTCTTCATATAGCGGAGAAACAGGGCCGTATCCAAAAGGGCCTCGTCATCCAGAACGGAGTATTCGATCATGCCGTTGTCCATAGGCTCGGCATACAGCGGCGCGAGCCGGACAGTGTCTTCAACATGCCCGATCTGCTCAAAGTATTTCTTCGGAAAGAACACGATCGGTGTACAAAACTGCTTGAAGCTGGGCTTGTTTGCCCTGCGCAGCGCCTTATAGTTGTCGTAGGATACCAGAATTTCGCTCTCGCCGCAGTTCTTTTCGGCGGTCAGAACGGAGATGCCGTGCAGGCGGGACATGGCTCTCTGAAAATATTTGGTGAGGTGCGGGCCGTAGACGAAGGGATTGTTATACACCACCATGGTGTTCTCCGCTTTCGGCGGGATACGCTGCCCGGGCTCCAAAAAGCGCAGGCGGATGCCATAGCCGCTCCCGTCGCCGAGGCGCTCTTCCATCCACGTTCTGTCTCTGTCCGGGCAGGAGATGTAAATGTCCCCGATCCCGGCGAGCATGAAATAGCTCAGAAAAAAATAAACCATCGGTTTACCGTATGCCTCCGAGCCGGAGAACAAAGCGCCGGACTCTTTTAAAAGCAGCAGCCCCTGCCAGGTTTTTTCGAGGAAGGAGATGTTGCCCTCCAGGAGATTGTCGACGTCCACGTTCAGAAGATCGGACAGCTTCATGACGATGGAAATATCCGGGACGGAGAGGCCGCGTTCCCATTTGGATACGGCCTGGCCGGACACGCCCAGACTGTCGGCAAGATCCTGCTGCGTATACCCCTCCTGCAGGCGCAGCGTTTTGATTGCCGTTCCGATTTTTACTGGGTCCATCGAATCACCTGATCCCCTTCCTGTTTGAGCCGCCGGTTAAAACTTCGCAAAGAACAGCGCCTTCATCTTGAGCGCGGCGAGATCTTCGTCCACGCCCTCGACCGTGACCTTGAGCACGTCGCCCTGCTTGACTCCGAGAGTCATCAGCGCCATGAGGTGCCTGGCGTCGACGCTCTTTTCACCGAGCTCGACGGTGATGGCGGACTGATAGCGTTTCGCCTCCTGAACGATCAGCCCCGCATGGCGGGCGTGCAGACCGACGGGGACTTTAATGGTATACATGAATGACTGCATGAAATACTCCTTTTGATTTTACGCATGTCAGCTGCGCCTCTCCATCCTGGCCCGGAGACCGGGGAAGAGGCGATAAATTTTCAGCGGCTCGTAGAGATTGGTGAGGCGGTGCAGGATGTGCATCGCGTCGTGCTCGGAGCGGTAGGGCGTCTTCAAAAAGACCTCCCTGGGCCGGAGCGTCGGCTCCTTCTCGTGCAGTAGCTCCATAAGCCGCTGCTCGGCCTGGGGCATGGTGGCGGCATCCGAGTAGAAATAGAGGCCGCTCACGCCGGGGAGAGATTGGGGACGGCAGACCATGCGGAGCTTGCGCCCCTCCATATAGCTCTCCAGCTTCTTTTCGAGCAGTTGGATCTTGTCGCTCTCGTCGACGATCTTGATGTAGACGATCTCATCCGCCTTGTAGATTTCCCCCTCCAGATAGCTGCGGTAGGGCGAGCTCTTCAAGCGCTCGTAGATGGCCTGCTCCTGGGTGCGCAGCTTGCCCTGGTGGAAGATGCAGACCTTGTTGTGGTGGATGGTGTAGATAAAGTAGCCAATGCCCATGGCGTCCAGATGCTCGCGCAGGCGGGCGGACTCCCAGGGGTCGACGGTCTCGGCACTGATATAGACGTTCTCGTTGGCGTCGTAGATGGCGGCCCCGTCCATGACGATGAAGGGCACGCTCAGCATGGTCTGGCTCATGGCCAGGGTGAAGAAGGCGGGGGCGTGCTCAGACATGAGGCAGATCTTGGCCCCGTCTTCATAGAGATAGTTCAAACGGAAGCGCGCCGCCGCGGGGAGCTGAGAAAAGCGGCTCGGCACCAGGTCGGCGATCTTGACGAAGAAGACAAGACTGCGCTCCTTGTCCCGCGGCAGGCGGAAGACGTTGACCGCGATGGAGGAGGCGGTGCCCAGCAGCACCCCGGTGAAGCGCTGGAACGCCTGCTGCAGCGGGGCCTCGACCTCGGGGAAGGAGATGACCACGCACATAAAGACGATGGCCGCCTGGGCCGAGGTGTCGGGCTTGCGCACCAGCACGCAGGTGTAGAGCACAAAGATCAGGCCGATCGACATGCGCAGATAGACAAACAGCAGACTGTTTACCCAGGTGGGAAAAATCAGCATAAGCAGCAGAAAGCCCAGACCCCAGGCCGCGCCGATGAAGGTGCCGATAAAACGGCTGACGGCGAAGGCCCTGGTGTCGCGCGCGTAGGGCTGCATGCAGATGATGGCGGTGATGGCGGCCTCGGCGGGCATGTCGGCCCCGCGGTAGCCGCGCAGATAATAGACCAGCAGCGTGAGAAAAACGGCGACGCTCGTCTTCACAATGCGCTGACCGATATGCGGCAGATAAAACTGCCGTTTACTTTTATTCAAACTCATAGGCATTCCTTTTCTCTCTCGGAGATTACGGGAAGGGATACACCATTTTGTGAGAAATGTCAAGTGCGAGCACTAATTTTTGTTGAAAATGCCAAGCACGTTGACGGGAGAAAACAGAAAAGGTATAATGAAACAAACACGAAAGGCGGGGATAAACGATGCGTGAAGACATGATGAAGCTGGCAAAGCGCTATCCGCAGCTCCTGCTGCCCATCCGGGAAGGCGAGCGGCAGACGGAGGAATATCAGGAGTCTGTGCTCGGCGGCAAGCCCCTTGAGCGGGAGCCGGACTTTGCCTGCCCCGAGGAGATTGAGCTCAGCGCCTGCGACACGCCGGCGGGCCGGGCGGAGACGGTGTACTTCGGCCTGCGGGAGGACTTTGTGCATGCCTACCGCGCCCTGGCCTACCGCTGCGAACCGGCGGACATCCCGGACTCCGTGGGGGCCGGGTATATCGGCGGCCTCATCAACTGGGAGAAAATCCATACCCACCGGGACAAATACCTCGCCGCGGGCGGGACGGACTGGGAAGAGGAGTTCGGGCGCTTCACTTCTGATAGAAAGAACTACCGCGACAGCCTGATCCTGCTCAGCGGCGGCGACTACAGCAATCTCTCCGCCGGGAGCGTCGGCCTGCCCGCCTCGGAATGGAAGAGCAAGTCCCTCGCCATCCGCAAATACCACGAGCTGACGCACTTCGTCTGCCGCGCCCTGTACCCCGACAACGTCGACGCCCTGCGCGACGAGGTGATCGCGGACGCAGTCGGTCTGGTCGCCGCCTTCTGGCGGTATGATACGCAGCTCGCCGCGCGCTTTCTCGGCGTGGAGGGCGGGGCCTTCCGCGAGGGCGGACGGCTGTCCCACTATGTAAAGGACGGGGAGCTGTCCGCGGCGGTCGAGCGGGCACAGGCCCTGATCGCCGAGTATGCGGCGCGCATCGAAAAGGCGCTGCCGGAGAGCGGCGGAGACGTGTTCACGCTGCTGCTAAAGATATTTCCTTAACGTTTCAACAGTTCCGGCGGGATCGCCCGGTCGCGGAAATAGACCTCGCGGTCGCGCTCGCCGACGGGGCGCAGAACCCGGCAGGGATTGCCCACGGCGACGACATTTGACGGCAGGTCCTTCGTCACGACGCTGCCCGCGCCGACAACGGTATTGTCGCCGATCGTGACGCCGGGCATGATGAGCGCGCCCGCGCCGATCCAACAGTTTTGGCCGATGCGCACCGGGGCGTTGTACTGTAAGCCCTGCGCCCGCAGCTCAGGCAGGATGGGATGGCCCGCCGTGGCGATCACCACATTGGGGCCGAACATGCAGAGATCACCCACATAGATGTGCGTGTCGTCCACCAGGGTCAGGCCGAAGTTTGCGTAAACCTTCTTTCCAAAGTGGACGAAGCGCCCGCCCCAGTTGGCGTGCAGCGGCGGCTCAATATACGAACCCTCTCCAAATTCGGCAAACATCTCCCGCAGCATGCTCTCCCTGATCGCCTGCTCGGAGGGACGGGTGTGGTTGTAGTCGTACAGCTTTTCAAGGCACTGCGCCTGAACCGCGGTGATTTCCGCAACCCCAGGATCGTAGAGCGCGCCGCTGTGTAAAACGTCGAACATTGGGCCTTTCCTCACAGTCTGCTTCTGTTATTATAGTATATATTATATAGGAAGCGCTCACGGCTGTAAAGCGGAGAAACGGCGAAACACGAGAAAAGACAAGTTATCCCCAAATGACCCGGCAGACCCACGCCGAGGACAGAAAGCACACCAGATCGGCCAGCAGCGCAGCGGGCAGGGCGCGGCCCCCGTCCTTCACCCCGGCGGCGGAGAAGTAGACAGCGATCACGTAGAAGCTCGTCTCGCTAGAGCCGAGCATCACCGCCGCCGTCCGCCCAATCAGGGAGTCCGGACCGTGCCGACGCAGCAGCTCCTCCGCCGCGGCCAGCGCCCCGCTGCCCGACAGGGGACGCAGCAGCATGAGCAGACCCGTCTCTTCCGGCACGCCCAGCAGCGTAAACAGCGGACGCAGCCAGACGCCCAGCAGCTCGGGCAGACCCGAGGCCTGCATCAGGCGTATTGCCGGAAAGATCACCAGCAGCGAGGGCAGGATGCCCCACACGGTCAGCAGGCCCTTTTTCGCGCCTGCCGTCATCGCCTCATAGACGTCGACGCCGCGCAGGGCGGCAAGCAGAACAGCCGCTGTGACCAGCATCGGCACGGCCATTTCACCGAAGGCGCTCACCCTGCCCTCCCGTTCAGCAGCCGCACCGCCGCAAGCCCCGCCGCGAGGGCCAGGGCGCTGCTCAGCCAGACGGCGGGCGTGATGTCAAAGGGGGAGGCGCTGCCCAGCGCGGCGCGCAGGGAGGCCGCCGTCGTCGGGAGAAGCTGCACCGAGGCTGTGTTCAGCACCACCAGGGTGTTAAGCTCCGCGCGCGCCCCGAGGCGCTTGAGCCCTTTGGCGGCCCGGATCCCGGCGGGCGTGGCCGCGTTGCCGAGTCCCAGAAGATTGGCCCCGACATTCTCCGACAGCGCGGCCATGGTCTCCCGATCCCGCGCGCCGCGGGGAAAGAGCTTTTCCAGCGCAGGGCGAAGCAGACGGGAGAGCGCGTCCGCCGCGCCGGCGCGCTCCAGCAGCTCCGTCACGGCCGACCACAGGCAGAGCGCCGCGCCCAGGTCTGCGGAAAAGCGCAGCGCGTCCCGTGTTCCCTCCAGCACCGCCGCGCCGGCGGAAGCGGTGTTCTCCAAAACGTAAGAGGCAAAAAAAGAACTTAAATAAATGAAAAATATGGCAATTGACAGCGAAAACCCCTCCAAACAGACGGTGTATGTGCCAAAATAAAAGAACATTTTATGAACATTTCGGAAAGATCAAATATTATGGTTGACTATTTCTGAAAGAAATGATATAAAGTGCTATAAATATTTACGAAGTTGTAATTTTTTTCCAATGTTCGGAAGTATTTATGGGCAAATTGTTCAAAAATTTTCACAAAAACAGAGGGGGATGCCTGCGTGAAGTCTACTGGTATTGTACGGAGAGTTGACGAACTTGGGCGTATCGTGTTGCCGATTGAAATGCGCCGTACCCTTAACATCGGCGAGAAGGATTCACTTGAAATCTATGTTGACGGCGACAGCATTATTCTTCGCAAATATCAGGCGGCTTGCGTGTTCTGTGAAGGGACGAAAAAAATCGTCAATTATCGCGGGAAAAACGTCTGCCCCGAATGCATTGCGAAGCTGAAGGAGCTCTTTTGATACGCATCCCCCCTGACCGTACGGCCGGGGGGATTTTATTATGCTGGAAATTCGCGCGCGCCTGTGATAGAATGAGCGCAAACCCCAATACACGGAGGCAAAACAATGGACAAGAAAACCGAAGACATGGAAATTCAGGCGCTGCTGGAACAGGTCGTCGCCGCCAAGCGGCGGGACGTGCTCACCAGCCGGATCACCGCGATTGCGGTGGTAGTGCTGGCTGCGGCGCTGCTCATCAGTCTGGCGCTCACTGTTCCCAAACTGATGAATACGATTGAACAGGCGCATACAACGCTGGAGCAGACGCAGGAGCTCATCCAGCGGGCGAATACCTCCCTCGATTCCCTCGACAAGATGACCGAGAGCATCGGCGGCGTCGTAGAGACCAGCGCGGAGAAGATCGACCAGGTGACCGCGATCATCAACGCTGTCGATCTGGAAGCCTTCAGCGGGGCGGTGCAGAAGCTCGGCTCTGTACTCGACAGCCTGTCGGGCTTCCGGCTCTTCGGATAAGACAACCATAAAACGACACAGAGACCGTCCCTTTTTGAGGCGGTCTCTGTGTCGTTTTTATACTGGTCTCCCATAAAACGGCTTAATGCCGTTTTATAGCGCCAAAGGCGCGTCGGAGACCTATGAGACGTGTTTTGTGCCCTTGGGCACAAAACTGGCAGCGCGCTTTGCGCGATGCCTTTTCGTTAAAATGAGCCGTTTTAACGAAAAACAGTATTACTCCTCCGGCCCGTCGACCAGGACCCAGCTTGTGTTGTCCGGGATGTAGTTGACCACCACGGGCACCAGCCGGTCGTAGACATTGCCGACGCGGACGTTGTTCGCAATATCCTCGACGTTGTAGGAATAGGTGTATTTGTCTGTCTCGAGGTAAACCCGGTCGTACAGCCGCATAAACAGCACGGCGTTCTGCCCGGTGGTGAAGTCGTCGCGCACCAGGGCTTCGCGCGTCTTGCAGTAAATGGACAGCACCTTCTCCCGGTCGCGCAGCTTGTCGGCCACGCCCGCCGCGAGACCGCAGACCGCGGCCACCGTGCTGCGGGGCGTGGAGATCTCGCGCGTATAGAGCAGCGGAATAGCCTCCGCGAGCGACGGATGGGCCACGTCCGCCAGCACCACCTCGTCAAAGCCGAGGTCATAGAGCTCCTGCACCATCTCGGCAATCCAGGTCCTTAGGTCAAGGTTATAAGCGTCGAGCCAGGTGCCGAGACCGTCGGTAAAGTTGAGCCCCGTCTCCGTGTGGATGCAGTAGGCCGTGGTACGGGTGGGCAGCAGCTCGTCAATACAGCAGCTGATCTGCGCCACAAGATAGATGTTCTGGGACTTGAGTTTTTCGATCATCTCCGGCATGGCGGCGGTGATGTCGTTCTGCTGGGTGAGGGAATAGGCCATAGCCATCTGCGCGTGCGACTCCCAGAGGCACACGCCGCTGCGGGGCTTCATCTCCAGCACCAGCGCGTTGCCCGCGACCAGACGGGCGGCATACTCAATGATCTTGTCGGGATTGACGTTGACGGAGGGAATGAAGATCGCGCGCACCGGCGGCGCGTTTTTCCCGGCGTTGGATTTGACGTAACCGAAGTCGGCCTCGTCAAAGGTCAGCGGCACGCTCACCGGCTGAAACTGCCGGACCGCGTGTCCCTCGCTGTCAACGGTGACGGCGCTGCCGTCGGAGAGGATGGGCAGCTCAATCTTGACGCCGTCCTTGGAGATGACCGCGTATTTCTGCATCCCGTAGAACAGCACCAGAATCAGCGAGAACAGCACCAGCAGCGCGAGGAAGGGGAGAAAGGCGTAGTTACGCCGTTTGCGCTTGCCCTTGTAAAATTCCTGTACCCGCGCCAAACGATCAGCCCTCGATCATGGAGATGCGGCGCTTGTGCCTTTCGTCGTTGGAGAAGGGCGTGTCAAGGAAGGTGTCCGTGATCATGATGGCCAGTCCCTCGCCGACCACGCGCGCGCCCATGCAGAGGATGTTCGCGTCGTTGTGCTGGCGGGTGGCCTCGGCGCTGAAGCAGTCGCCGCAGAGGGCGGCGCGGATGCCGGGGACCTTGTTGGCCGTGATGGAGACGCCGATGCCGGTGCCGCAGATGATGATGCCGCGCTCGCACTCACCGTTGGCGACGGCGTGGGCGACAGCCTTCGCGTAGGTGGGATAGTCGCAGGAAGCCTCGGAATAGGTGCCGAAATCCTTATAGGCGAGACCCCTCTTGTCGAGATGGGCCATGATCGCCTGCTTGAGGGCGTAACCGCCGTGGTCGCTGCCGATTGCAATCATAATGCAACCTCCTGTTTGTTTATGAAGTAAAGAAATCAGTGCCTGTCTGATTATTTTACCACACCGCCCTGAAACTATCAAGAGCGGACGCACCTGTATTATGGCAGCTCAAGGGACAGCGTGCTGCCCTTCTCGCCGCTTTTGACACGGATTTTCTGGGGGATGGATTCGCCGAGGCGGTCGACATGGGAGATGACGCCCACGAGGCGCCTGCCCTCGGTGAGGCCGTTGAGCACATCCAGCGCCTTGTCCAGCACGTCGTCGCTGAGGGTTCCGAAGCCCTCATCAATGAAGAGGGCCTCCATCTGCTTTCCGCCCGCGTGGTTTTGCACCACATCGGAAAGACCCAGCGCCAGAGCCAGCGAGGTGAAGAAGGCCTCGCCCCCGGACAGAGAGCCGGAGGGCCGCAGCGCGCCGGTGCTGTTGTCCAAAACCTCGATCTCAAGCCCCGCCTTGGCGTTGCGGCGGTCGCTGCCCACCTTGTGTACCAGCTCGTAGCGCCCGCCGCTCATGAGCTCGAGACGGCGGTTGGCCATCTCCAGAATTTCCCGGAATACCGCGCCCATCACATAGCGGTCAAAGCTGAGTTTGCCGCCCTCGCCGCTCTGCCCGACAGCCAGGGATGCCAGACGGTCGAGCCGCCTCCATGCGCTCTCACAGGCCGACAACGCCGTTTTGATCGTCGACGCCTGGGCAAGCACGTCCACGTGGTTATTCAGCAGCGCTTCCTGTGCGGCACAGGCGGCGTTTGCCTCATCCCAGGAGCTTGAGAGCGCGGCAAGCGCGTCGTCCAGTTCCGTGAGATCGGTATATGTTTTCCCGGCCGACTGCTTTTCCAGACTTTCGATCTGGGCCCTGCTGTGCCGCAGATTTTCCTCATAGGCGGTGAAGTCGCGCTGCTGCGCACGCAGCCAGTGTTCCGCGTCCTGCCCGCCTGCGGGGGCGAGGGCGAGCCTGACCGCCTCCGCACTCTCAAAGCCGCTGTCCGCGAGAGCGGCGGAGCAGGCTGCCTGCGCCTGTTCAAGCTCCTGTGTCTGCCGCTCGGCGGCGCGCGTCAGTTCCTCAAGTGTGCCCTGCGCCGAGGCAAGCCGCTGCCGCGCAGCGCTGAGGGCCTCCCGGTGCGCCCGGATCAGGGCCGTGAGCTGCCCCTGACGCTTCGTGAGCGCGTCCTTCTCTGCCAAAGCGGCGGCTTCACTCTCAAAGCGCAGCTGCTTTTTCAGCTCTCCGATCACGGCCTCCGCCCGCTGGACCTCGGCGCGGCAATTCCGTTCCGCCTCCTCAAGCGCCGCGAGCTTTGCCGTCAGCGCTTCCTGCCGCTTCTCTTTTTCGGGCAGCATCACACGGAAACGCTCACGCTCCGCGAGCCGCTTTTCAGCCTGCTCAAGTGCCGCCTGTGTCTCCCGGCTGTGCTGCGCCGCCTCGTCGATCACGGCGTCCAGCTTGCCCTCAGCGCTGAGTGTTTCCCAATCGGAACCGTCCGGCAGGAGGGCTGCCGCCCGCTCAAGCAGGACTGCGCGCCGCTCCTCGATTGAGGCCGCGAGCGCCGCGACGCCGCTGTCCTGCTCGGCGCGCAGCCGTTCGGCCTTCTCAAGCTCCCGTTTTGCCAGCTCCACCGCGTCCCGATCAGGGGTCTCGGCGGGGGCGACTGCCAGACGGGCCGCGTCTTCCCGCCTGAGCCTGGCACGGCAGACGGGGCAGTCGGCCTCGTCCTCCGCCTCCAGACGGCGGCGCAGTTCCCCGGCGAGAAGTCCGGCCTGCCCCGCAATGAAGCGGCGGTACAGCTCCCCGTAGCGGAGCGACGCGGCTTCGGCCTTTTTTGTCAGAAGCAGCAGCCGTTCCCGCCGCGCGTCCAGATCCCGTTCCAGACGCAGGATCTCGCTGCATTCTTTCCGAACGCCGTTCAGTGCGTCCAGCCTCTCGCGGTCACGTTCGTCTTCCCAGTGCAGCGCCTGGGCCTCGCTGTCGGCGTTTTCCAATGCGGCCAATTTTTCGCGCAGCGCCGCAAGCTCTGCGATGAGCGCGTCAAAAGCCGCCCTCTCCGCGTCAATGGCGGTGCGCGCCTCGTCAGCCGCGGCGCATGCCTCCGCCCTTTCCCGCTCCGTCCCGGCGAGCTCCTTATAGCGCGGGAGTTGCTCGTCGATCCCGCGAAGCTGCGCCGCCATTTCGGCGAGCGTCTGCTCATTTTGCGCGTCGGCTTCCGCGTCTGCCTCCGCCGACTGTACGGCCTGCCGGTGCGTCTCCGCCTCCAGGCGGCGCGCCTCTATTTCCGCGCGGGTGCGCTGCAAAAGTGTATACGCACGCTCTTGCGCATCCAGCACGGGCTTGACGCGGTGCATGGCCTTTTCCGCAAGCGCCCAGACAGTCTGCCGCCGTGCCATCTCCGGGCCTTGAGCTTCCAGCGCGGCGAGCTTTTCACGCTCCCCGGCGAGACTGTCAAGAAGCGCGTTATCCGCTGCGGCCGCGCCTTTTTTCGTGTTTAATGCCGCAATCTCGCGGCTGAGCTCCCCGCGCTTTTCCAGCAGATTTTCAAGAGACAGTCTGTCCCGCCCCGCAAGCGCGTGCAGATTTTCAAGCAGGGCTGGGTGCTCCGGCAGATAGAGCTCCCGCTCCTCGTCCACCGTCCCGTCCGGGAGACGCAGAATCGTGCCGAGCAGGACACGCAGCCGCTCACCCTGCGCGGCGCGGCGGCGTCCCAGCTCGTCCCGCGCCCCGGCCAGCAGGTTTTGATAATACAGGTAGGGCGCGCTGTCAAACAGCTTACCCAGAATTTCGTTTTTCTTGTCGCTGTCGGCCTTGAGAAATTCCCGAAACTCCCCTTGAGCCAGCATGATGATTTTCCGAAACTGCTCGGCGTTCAGACCAAGCAGCTCCTCGCAGCGGGCTGTGACTCTGCTGGCCCCCTCGGTGGGGGCGCGGTCGGGCTCCGTGAGCAGGGCGTCCGGTTTCGCGTCGCCGTACTGATCGCCCGTGCCGCGCTTTTTGCTGAAGTGGAGGCGGCGCTCCACGGTGTATTCCTTCCCGCCCTGGCTGAAGCGCAGTTCCACCACGGTGTCGGTCGACTTGGAGACAAAGTCGCAGTGCAGGGTGTCTGCGCCGCGCTCCGTCCCGCTGGCCACGCCGTAGAGGGCGAACATAATGGCGTCAAAGATCGTGGTCTTCCCCGCGCCGGTGTCCCCGGTCACGAGATAGAGCCCGTGGCCCAGCTTTTCAAAGGGCAGCGTTGTTGTCCCGGCGTAGGAGCCGAAAGCGGTCATGGTCAAAGATAGGGGCCTCATTTTGTCGCCTCCTGTTCCAGCAGCCAGTCCAGCAGCTTTTGCGTCTCTTTTTCACCCGGCGCGGCGCGGACGTCCGCCCGCGACAGCAGCTCCCCCGCAAAGCGCAGGAGCGTTGCGTCTTCCTCCGTCGGCGTTTCGCCGCCTCGCCGTTCGGCGTAAAAGTCGGCAAACAAATCCTCCACGCTCTTTTCCTCCACGTCTCCGCGGGAGAGCGTGCCTGCCCCGCCCGCCGCTGTCTGATAATCCGAGCAGAGCTCCATGAGAATGCTGTCCCGGCTTTTGTACAGCTCGCGGAAAAAGACGGCGATCTCGGGGCTCACGCGCCGATCCGTCAGCACGACGCGCAGATACTCGCCGCGCCGGGGATTGGCAAGTTCCGTGTCGCGCAGTTCCTCAAAAGCGCCGCGCAGCTCCCGCATCGGGTGCAGCGGCGGGATGGCCAGCGTCTCGGCCTTGACCGTCTCACCCTTCGCGCCGAGCGTCACAAGCACCGGCCCCTTGGCGGCCTGTTTCGTCTCGTTGAAATGGTAGCACAGCGGCGAGCCCGCATAGCGCACCGTATCGCGCCCGACCGGATAGGCCGCGTGGATGTGGCCGAGGGCAACATAGTCAAAGCCGTCGAAAACCGTATAATCGATCTGACCGACGCCGCCCACCATGGACTCTGACCCGCCGCGCTCGGCCTCCGCGCCGTTCGCCGTTACGTTTTGGTGGGCGACAAGCACATTGCGCCCGGCAAAGTCGATCCCCTGGCGCGAGAGCAGCAGACGCACGGCCTCGCCGCTGTCGCGCAGATTCTCCGTGCCCAGCGCCTGAGCGACCAGGGCGGGGAAGACGTAGGGCATCAGCCAGAAAGTGACGGGCCCGTGTTCGTCCGTCAGCGTCACATGGGCAAGCGCCGGGGACTCCGCAAGCGGGCCGGAGATGTGTACGCCCTCGCGCCAGAGCAGAGGGCTGAGAAAAGCCAGCCGCTGGACGGAGTCGTGGTTGCCCGCCGTCAGCATGACCGGGATCGACAGCTCCGACAGCCCGGTCAGCAGGCGGCTCAATAGCTGCACCGCGTCGCCGGAGGGGGCGCTGCGGTCATATACGTCGCCCGCGACGACCACCGCGTCTGGGCGCAGATTATTCGTCAGCTCGAGAAAGCGGTCGACCCAGTAGCCCTGATCGCCGTTTTCAAGCAGGGAGGTGCCATAAATGGATTTGCCGAAATGCAGATCCGCCAGATGTAAAAAGCGCACGCCGCGTTCGCCTCCTTGTTCATTCTGCGGCCATTATACCAAAAGCGGAGGAAACTGAAAAGAGCGGGCGGGGAACCTTTTCCCCGCTCGCGCGTCATTTAAACAAAAAACTTCCCCCGGGTTGCCCCGGGGGAAGACCCCGCCAATGCCGTGCCGGCCCAATTATAACCTGCACAAAAAGGCAGGTGGGTCGCCTAAGTTCTGTTTCGCTGCTTCCAACTTCCGGACAAGCCGGGAGGCCTGCAATCCGCAGATTCAAATCGGCATCCCTTATGAGAGATGTGGGTTTAATGAGCCGCAAGGTCGAAAGACCACACGCACACAGCAGGAGTTGTATTCAGTTCAGTATATGCCGCCGCAAAGCGATGAGAACTTATTTCTCCTCGTCCTCATCGTCAAACAGCAAAACGGCGAAATGATCGTACACGTCCTGGAGCTCGTCCTCGTCGTCGATGGACTCGAACAGCTCGTCCCCGTTTTCGTCGATCACGGAGCGCAGGATGATGATGCCGTAATCGGGGTCCTCCTCGTCCATATCGGCGGGCAGAAACGCGGTGAAGGTCTGGCCCTTGTAGTCCATGGTGTCGAGCACCTCAAGCTCAAACTCCGCACCGTCATCGTCGATGATGGTGATGAAATCGCTTCCGTATTCCTCACTCATACTGCGCACCTCCTGTCTGGCCCTATTGTATAACATCCCGTGGTTTACGATATTGCCGTGTTTTTCGGTTGCCCCGCCAGGGGCGAGAAAAACGGCATCAAATCATATTATAGTAAACGAAAATCATTTTCGTTTACTATAGTTGCATGATGAGCCGAGATATTCTGTAATCGCGTTATGAGCCGAGATCTTCCAGCAGCGTGAGAAGCTCTCCGTTATCCGCGGCGGGGATGCCCTGCCGCAGAAGCTGCTTGTCGGCGGCGCGCAGACGCTTTGTCTCGATCCCGGTCACGCGCAGCGGCTCACGCTCCCGCGCCCCGGCGAACACGGCGACGTAGCCGTCCCTGTCGCGCAGAAAATATTCCGCCCCGTCATCGAGCCCGACAAAGCGCGCCGTCAGCTCCTCCGGAAGCAAGGGGCCCGTGCCCCGGTGGAGACTGCGGTAGGCTCCAAACAGCGAGAAAACGGCCGCTGCCGCGAGACACAGCAGCAGCGCGGCTTTGATCTTCATGTTCAGCCACCCCCAAATAAATCCGTCTGCTGCCAGTTTTCTCCGCCGGGGCGGAAATTATACATTTGAGAGCGGAGATTAAAAAGTTTACATTTTTCTCTATCGCACGCCACAACAATATGGTATAATACATCTTCGTACAGTCAATCATCCGGTAGGAGACCAAAACAGGTCTCAGAAACACGCGGCGGGGAGGCCCGAAAATCGTCCATGAGCAACAAACGCAGAGAAGCAAGCAAACATGATATCGCCAAGACTTCCGACAGCGGAAAAAAGGATTCCGCGGGGCGGAAGACGCTGCGCGTGCTCGGAAAGGCCATTGACCTCTCCATCGACATGACCGCCGGCGGCATTGTCACGGTCTTCAAGGCCATCGGTACCCTGCTGCTGATCCTGCTGGTGGCGGGGATGATGTTCGCCTGTGTCTTCGCCTACTACGTCAAAACCTGCCTGACCCCGAATCTGGATCTCTCGCTTGAGGACTTCAAGCTCAACGAGTCCAGCACCGTCTGGTATCGCGACGGCGGCGGGGAGTGGCGGGAGCTTGTCAAGCTCTCCGGGCGCGAAAAGCGCGTCTGGGTCAATTACGAGGATATCCCATGGTACATGGAGAAGGCGCTGGTCGCCATCGAAGACAAGCGCTTCTACGACCACAAGGGCGTGGACTGGTACCGAACCTTCGGCGCCTTTGTCGAGATGTTCGCGCGTATGCAGACCAGCTACGGCGGCTCCACCATCACCCAGCAGCTCATTAAGAACCTGACCGGCGAGGACGAAATCACCATCCAGCGCAAGCTGACGGAAATCTTCGGCGCGCTGGAGCTGGAGAAAAAATACGACAAGCAGGAGATCATGGAGTGGTACCTCAACGCGGTCTACTTCGGCGAGGGCTGCTACGGCGTGCAGACCGCGGCGCAGACCTATTTCGGCAAAAACGTCTCCGACCTGACCATGGCCGAGTGCGCCGCCATCGTCGGCATTACGAACCTGCCCACCTATTATGATCCTTTTTATAATGAAGAAAACAACAAAAAGCGCCAGGAGACCATTCTGCGCGAGATGTACGAGCAGGGCTATATCGACTTCCAGCAGTACGAGCAGGCCGTGCATGAGGAGCTGAACTTCACCCGCAGCCCCGGCGAGGACTACTCGCAGGAGATCATGTCCTACTACACCGAGATGGTCATCGACGATGTGACGAACGATCTCATGAAGCTCAAGGGCATCGGCCGCGACACCGCGCGTACCCTGCTGTATAACGGCGGCTACCAGATTTTCTCCTGCCTCGACACCTCCATCCAGGCCGCCATCGACGCCGTCTATACCGACCTCAACCAGATCCCCTACGCGGGCGGCTCCCAGCAGTTCCAGAGCGCCATTGTCATCATGAACCCCTACGACGGCCGCATCCTGGGCATCTCCGGCGGCGTCGGACCGAAGACCATCAACTTCGGCCTCAACCGCGCCACGGGCACCTACCGCTCGCCAGGCTCGTCCATCAAGCCCATCGCCTCCTACGGCCCGGCGGTTGACCTCGGCCTCATCACGCCGGACACGCTGATTATGGACTCCCAGGGCATTTCTCTGCGCGGCACAAGCTGGTTCCCCATGAACGACGACCGCCAGAGCTACGGCACCGTCTCCATTTTCAGCGCCCTGCAATACTCCCTCAACACCGCTGCGGCGCAGATCGTGGATAAGCTGCCCATGGGCCCGCAGACCTCCTACGACTATCTGACCACCCGTCTCGGCGTGACGAGCCTTGTGCCCGCCGACTGCGACTACGCGCCCATGGCCCTGGGCCAGCTCACCAACGGCATCTCGGTCAAGGAGATGTGCCAGGCTTACTGCGCCTTCGTCAACGACGGCGTCTTCACCTATGGCCGCAGCTATTCCATGGTGACCGACAGCGAGGGCAATATCGTCATCGACAACTCGCCCAACACCATCCAGGCCTTCAAGCCCAACACCGCGCACGTCATGACCTATATGCTGCAGAACGCGGCCGAACACGGCACCGGCTCCGAAGCGGCGCTGTGGTCGGTGCCCACGGCGGGCAAGACCGGCACCTCCGGCGACTACAAGGACCGTTGGTTTGTCGGCTGCACGCCCTACTATGTGGCGGCGGTCTGGACCGGCTTTGACATTCCCGAGGTCATCCACATCGGCGGCAACCCGGCTGCCCAGCTCTGGCGAAAGGTCATGGCCCCGATCCACAAGGGACTGGAGTATGTGTCGTTCCCGTATCCGCAGCTCGGCCCCAACACGGGTATCTTTGACATCTACGACACGCCGGCCGTCTTCTATGATGAGTACGCCGGATACAACAACAATACCATAGGCTACGGCGACAACCAGAACGACTACGGCGGCGGCTACTACTACGATCCGGGCGATTTTCTCGGCGGCGGCTACGACGCCTTCCTCGGTTGAACAGAGCACTTTTACCCTCCCCGAGAAGCCTTTTTTCGAGGAGGGAGGAAATGGAATTGACAAAAAAGCAAATCTGAGTTACAATCCGATTACACTTGATGGAGGTGTTTCATTTGGCAAAGGTATTGGAGTATAAGGGTCATCCGCTCCAGCGAAAGGACAATATCATCTATTACGGCAGCTTTGCGGATAAGTATATCATCATGCTGCAGATATTGGACACCAAGAAGGTCAAGGATCTGGACGTTGCGACCAAGGTCTCGATCCAGCTTCAGCTGACGGATTCGGGGATCAAATCCCGCGACAGGATCGTGAAGAAAGCCGAAAAGGACAGTCTTTACAGCGCGATCGACGTTGCGGCCGTCTGGCTTGAGAGGGCGCTTGCCTCCAGATAAAATCCACATGCACCGAGTGACGCTCCTCAACGTATAACGCCCAAACGCATGGGGATTTTTGCGCATTCGTTCCGGCTGCCTCGTCAGGGACGAGGAACAGGGCGCATGAAAACAGCGCTCGCGGTGAAAGCAACGCTTTCGCGGTAAGTGCAAAAAAGATAAAGGATTTGTTTGGTATGGGCAAGAAAGCGATCAGGATCCTCCTGTTCACGCTGCTGTTTGGGGCAATGCTGCATATCTCCGCCTGGGCGGAGAGCGCTGTCGTCATCAGCAGTGATGTAAATATGAGGGAGGGCCCGGGAACGAATTTCCGCGTAGTGGACTGTCTGCCCGAGGGGGCAAAAGTCACGGTGCTGGACCGCTCCAACGGCCCCTGGTTCCGGGTAGAATACGACGGTACGACCGGCTTTATGGCCGCGGGCTTTCTCGAGATCACCGAGGAGGAGAGCCCCTTGCTCACCGTTCAGGTGCCCACCCAGAGCACTGACCAAAGCGTTAATCAAAATGCTAACCAGAGCATCAGTCAGAGCATCCCGCAGAGCATCAATCAGAGCACCAGCCTTAGTCCTGCACAGACTGCCGCGCAGAGCGTGGTTGGTCAGGGACAGGCGGGCTATGTGGACGCCATGTATGTCCGCTTCCGCAGCGCGCCGGGCTCCGATTATTCCGTGCGCGGGGAGTATAACCGGGGCAAGGAACTGACGTATTACTTCACCACCGGCGACTGGGCAGCCTGCATTATTGACGGGGTTCCCGGCTACATATACAAGGACTATGTTGCCCTTGGCAGTTTTGACGGCTGGACGGAGACGCCCGCCGAGCAGACCAATGTCAGCACCGCCATATCCGACATGCCCGTCTACACGGTGCCGACCGTGACGCCCGCACCCGAGCAGCGCCCTACGGCGGGCTCGCAGGAGCTCTCGCTTGAGCACGCCACGACGCCCGGAGTGGATGAGACGCCCGGCTACATCAACGCAAACTATGTGCGCTTCCGCAAGGGGCCCGGCAGCAGCTATCCCATCATTGAGACCTACAGCGCGGGCAAGGTTGTCGGCGTCACGGGCATCTATATGGACTGGACGGCCTGCCTGATCGACGGGGCCTTCGGGTTCATCTACTCCGACTACGTCACCATCCCGACTCCGCTCCCGGAGAGCGCGCCGGTGGTGGAGTCGGTGGAGACGCAGACAGCATATATCCCGGCGCAGACGCAGGCGCAGATGCCGGTGCCGACGCCCGCCGTGCAGTTGGCGGGAGCGGACGGCTATGTGTCCGGCAACAACGTCCGCATGCGCAGCGCGCCCTCCATGTCCGCGGCCATCGTGGATGAGCTGTCCTATGGCAATGCCCTCAAGATTGCGGGCGTCACCGGAGACTGGACGGCGGTGGTCTGCAACGGGAAGGCAGGGTATATCTACTCTCAGTTTGTCCAGCAGGGCAGCTTTGAGGTCGGCGGCGGAGGCGGCAGCGCGCAGACAAGTATCGGCACCCTTACCGGCAGCAGCCTGGAGAAGGGCCAGCAGATCGCCTGGTACGCCTATCAGTATCTGGGCTGCCCGTACAGCTGGGGCGGCAAAGACCCCTCCGGCTTCGACTGCTCCGGCTTTGTCAGCTATGTCTATGCACACTTCGGCATCACGCTCAACCGCGTTGCCCAGGATCAGGCCAAAAACGGCTATGGCGTCAGCGCGAGCGAGCTGCAGCCCGGCGATATCCTCTGCTTCTATTCGGGATCGAGCTATATCGGGCACGTCGGTATTTACATCGGCTTCGGCAAGTTCATTCACGCACAGAACTCCGCCACAGGCGTTGTGATT
This sequence comes from uncultured Eubacteriales bacterium, assembly GCA_900319695.1. Lineage (GTDB taxonomy): Bacteria > Bacillota > Clostridia > Oscillospirales > Oscillospiraceae > Limivicinus. The sequence continues at coordinate 6,808 of ONPN01000034.1, read as the reverse complement.
ACGGATCTCGCCGGCCACTATGCCGAGCGCGGTTTTGAAGCGCGGAGAATCGTATAATCCATCAAGGCAACACCGCACAATCCGCCTGCGGCATCTCCTGGAAAATTCGCTCACATGTATAAGTTCGCGTAGCCAAATCAAAGATTTGGACGCTCACTTAAGTACATCTGCGAAAAAGTGCCTTTATCAGAACCCAAATTTTCTTAGGATCTGCTCTTGCCGAATTATGCGGTGTTGCCTCAAACAAACATGGAAAAAGGCAGGTACTTGGTACTTGCCTTTTTCTTTTGACTGTGCTATAATGCCCTACGCATGCAGGGTTGGTATATCGGTATTACTCCAGCTTCCCAAGCTGGCTAGGCGGGTTCGACTCCCGTACCCTGCTCCAAAAACAGAAACCGTCCGCAAGGACGGTTTCTGTTTTTGCATCCCGGCGGGAGTCGAACCCGAGGGCTCTTGGCAAGGCGCCGGGGGCGCCTTGCAACCCGAGGCGGCCTCCGCCGCAGCGGACCTGCTCCGTGTTAGAAGGACTCAGTATCGACTGGGTCCTTTTCTTTTTCTGAAAGGAGGCCTTGCGGGGCCTCCTTTTTGCTGCAACGCCGCAGGGCTGCGCGCTTCCAAACGCTTGACACGACTGCACATTTTGAGTATGATTAACCAAATAAACATTGGCAGATCCGGCTGATGATTCCAACATGGAGCCATGGGAGGTGAGCAGAGCGTGTATACGATCAACTATGAGAGCGCGGCCTTTATTCTCTCCGTCACGTGCCTGCTTTACTCACTGACAGTCAAGCGGCGGCAGTACATCGTGCGCGGCGGCTTTTTAAGCAAGCTGCAAAATCAGCACTTTGTCTTCATCCTGCTGCTTATCAGCAATATCCTCTCCTCGGCTTCCTCTGTGGGCGGCGTTTTCCTGCAGGAGATCGCCACGGACAAGACCGCCTCCTGGCAGTATCTGCTCCACGCCCTGTATTTTGTTTTCCACACCACGCTCTCCGTCTGTTTCACGCTCTACATTATCGACGTGACCGGCACCGGCGTCGGGCGGAGCAGACGCTTCTTCATCCTTTTCTCCCTGCCCTATCTGGCGGCGGAGCTCCTGGTTCTCACAAACAGCTTCACGGGCCTCGCCTTCTATATGGACGAGCTGCACATCTACCACCGCGGCCCGATGATGCCGGCCCTTTACGCGGTCGGCGCGCTCTACGTTGTGCTGGGCTTCGTGTTTTTCTACCGCTATAAGCAGGCGGTTTCACGAGCGGACAGCATCGCCATCGGCACGGTCATCATCATGGCCTCGCTCGGCATCGTGATCCAGGCCGTGCGCTCGGACCTGCTGGTGGAGCTCTTCGCCGAGGCCCTGGCCTTTTTGATGCTGATGGTCATGCTGGAGGAGCGCGGCGGCCACATTGACCCGGTCACGGGCGCGCTCAACCGCATCGCCTTTATGGACGCCAACCGCCGCTACATACAGACGGAACAGCGCTACGGCATCGTGGTTGTCAAGCTCACCAATCTGGAACAGTATTCCAGACTTTTCAGCGGCCGCAAGATGGAAAATCTTCTGCAGCAGCTTGCGACCTGGTTTACGTCCATCTCCTCACGTCAGGATCTCTACAGCTGCGACCGGGAGGAATTTGCCGTGCTGGTCATGGACGACGCGCCCGGGGCAGCAGAAGAACTGGCAAAGAAGGTGCTCGCGCGCTTCCGGCACGACTGGCAGTGCGACGACATGACGCTGCGCCTGGATGCCGCTGTTGTGGTCATCCACGTCCCGGAAGAGCTTTCGGGCCTCGAACAGCTTGAGGAGCTTCTGGCCGACAGCTTTCAGAACAGCGAGGGCGGCTCACGCCTTGTCAACAACGACGAGATGGCCGCTTTCCGCCGCAGCCGCAGCATGGAGCAGGCCCTGCGCCGCGCGATCGATAACAGGGCGCTGCGCGTCTGGTACCAGCCCATCCGCTCCGTCAGCCGCGGCCGCACCGCGGCGATGGAGGCCCTGCTGCGCGTCGATTCCGAGGAGCTGCGCGGCATCTCGCCGGAGATCTATATCCCCATCGCGGAAAAGTGCGGCCTCATCCGGGACATCGGCCTCTTCGTCTTTGAAGACGTCTGCCGCTTTTTAAGTGAGTACCCCGCGGAGACGTCTGGCCTCGGCTATATTGAGCTCAACCTCTCGGTCTACCAGTTCCTGTATGACGATCTGCCTCAGCGCTTTGAGGAGATACGCGCACGCTACGGCATTCCGGCGTCGCGGCTCAACTTTGAGATCACCGAATCCGCCTCCGACCAGGCGGCGAGCGGCGTGGCCGAGGCGATCGAAAAGCTGAGGAGACTCGGCTACAGCTTCTCTCTGGACGATTTCGGCACCGGCTACGCGAACCTGAACCGCCTTGTCAGCGGAAAGTATTTGAATGTCAAGATCGACAAATCCCTGCTCTGGGACTCCGACCACAACGACGATACCCGCCGCCTCCTGGAGAGCCTGACCCGGGTCATCCAGAGCCTCGGCTACAACGTGATGCAGGAGGGCGTGGAGACCACAGCCCAGCTCGACCGCGTGACCGCCTCCGGCTGCGATCTGATCCAGGGCTACTACTTCAGCCGCCCCATCCCCGAGCAGGAGATCCTGCAATATTTGAGGGAAGAAAACAATTGACAGGGCATTTTTCCGGTGATATGATAACAAAGCTCAAAGGCTAAGACGGAGACGCGGAACCAAACCAGGCGCACAGAGAGGGCGGCCATCGGCTGCAAGCTGCCCCGCTGAGGAAGGTCTCCCGCACCGCTCCCGAGCCGGACGGAGGAAATGCCGTCCCGTGTGTCCGCGTTAAGGATCGAATGAGTAAAATCCCAAGGTGGAACCGTGTAAACCATGCACCCTTGGCGCCCTTCGGGCGCCAAGGGTGTTTTAATTCGATTGAAAACAACGTTTTCAATCGAGATGCTCGCGTTTATCGCGCGCGGCTTGTGTGAGACGCGCCGCGCTTGATCGACGCGAGGCCTCACATGGTTCGGCTCATGGTGTTTTTGAGGCGGCAAAGCCACCGCAAAAACGAATTAGAAACCATATACAGAGTAATAATATTTTTGGAGGATATATTATGAAGATCATCTACAAGGACGGCCACGTCGCCGAATGTCCCGCCGAGGAGGAGCTGCACGTCCTGCGCCACTCCGCGGCCCACATCATGGCCCAGGCCATCAAGCGTCTCTACCCGCAGGCTGACTTCGCCTTCGGCCCCGCCACCCAGAACGGCTTCTTCTATGACGTCGACCTCGGCGACACCAAGCTCGCGCCCGAGGATCTCGAGGCCATCGAGAAGGAAATGAAGAAGATCGTCAAGGAAAATCTGCCCTTCAAGGCCTTCATTCTGCCCCGCGAGGAGGCCAAGAAGCTCATGGCCGAGCGCAACGAGAACTACAAGCTCGAGCATATCGACGACCTTGCTGACGAGACGGAGTTCAGCTTCTTCCAGCAGGGCGAGTACATCGATATGTGCCTTGGGCCCCATATCTGCTACACCAAGGCCCTCAAGGCCTTCAAGATCACCCAGCAGTCCGGCGCGTACTGGAAGGACGACAGCAAAAACAAGATGCTCACCCGCATCAACGGCGTCGCTTTCCGTACTCAGCAGGAGCTGGACGAGTACCTCGTCAAGCTCGAGGAGGCCAAGAAGCGTGACCACCGCCGTCTTGGCAAGGAGCTCGGCCTCTTTGCCTTCCGGGACGAGGCCCCCGGCTTTCCCTTCTACCTGCCCAAGGGCATGGTCCTGCGCAACACGCTGATCGACTACTGGCGCGAGGTTCACAGAAAGTGGGACTATGTGGAGATCATGACCCCGCAGATCATGCGCCGCACCCTCTGGGAGACCTCCGGCCACTGGGATCACTACAAGGACAACATGTACACCACCGTCATCGACGGCGAGGATTTTGCGATCAAGCCCATGAACTGCCCCGGCACCATCCTGGTCTATGATCTCGAGCCGCACTCCTACCGCGATCTGCCCATGCGCTGCGCGGAGCTCGGCAACGTCCACCGGCATGAGCTGTCCGGCGCGCTGCACGGCATGTTCCGCGTCCGCGCCTTCACCCAGGACGACGCCCACATCCTGCTCGCCAAGGAGCAGATCAAGGACGAGGTCATCCGCATCGCCCAGCTCTTCGACGAGGTCTACAGCCTCTTCGGCCTGCCCTACACCATTGAGCTGTCCACCATGCCCGAAGACCACATCGGCTCCGTGGAGGACTGGGACGTGGCCACCGCCGCTCTCGCCGACGCCATCACCAGCATCGGCAAGGAGTACATCGTCAACCCCGGCGACGGCGCCTTCTACGGCCCAAAGCTCGACTTCCACATTGAAGATTCTCTGGGGCGCACCTGGCAGTGCGGCACCATCCAGCTCGACTACCAGCTCCCCGGCCGCTTCAATCTCACCTACGTCGGTGCGGACGGCGAGGATCACGTCCCCGTTATGATCCACCGCGTGGTCTTCGGCTCCATCGAGCGCTTCATCGGCGTCATCACCGAGCACTACGCCGGCGCGTTCCCGACCTGGCTCAGCCCTGTGCAGGTCAAGGTCATGCCCATCACCGACCGCGCCGCGGACTACGCCAAGGATGTTGCCGCCAGGCTCACCGCCCTCGGCGTGCGCGTGGAGACCGACCTTCGCAACGAGAAGATCGGCTACAAGATCCGCGAGGCCCAGATGCAGAAGATCCCCTACATGCTGGTCGTTGGCGACCGCGAGGCCGAATCCGGCAAGGTCGCCGTCCGCACCCGCAAGGGCGAGGATCTCGGCGCGATGAGCTTCGACGAGTTTGCCGCGAAGATTCAGGACGAGATCAAAACCAGAGCCAATTGATTCCAGTATAAGAATCAACTCCCTCCACAGACTAACAAAAAGCCTGTGGGGGGATTTTTATGAGCACCGATAGAAAGAAGCTGATCCTGGCGCTGGCCCTGATCTTCGCCGTCAATATCTTCATCATCGCCCTGGCCCAGCGCGCCTCGGCGGATTTATATAAGAAGGGCTCCGGCGGGGCCGTTGTGACCGAGATTCAGACCCGCCTCAAGAACTGGGGCTACTACTTCGGCGCGGTGGACGGAGTCTACGGCAGCCAGACGGAGAAGGCTGTGCGCTGGTTCCAGGAGAAAAACGGCCTCACCGCCGACGGTCAGGTGGGAGATCAGACCCTCGCCGCCCTCGGGATGCCGAGCGGGGGCGGGACTTCATCCGGCGGCAAGACCGGCGGCTCCGGCGGCAGCGGCTCGCTGGACCTGCTGGCGCGCCTCATCTCCGCCGAGGCTCGAGGCGAGCCCTACGAGGGCCAGGTCGCCGTGGGTGCGGTGGTGCTCAACCGCACGCGCCACCCGTCCTTCCCAAATACTGTCGCCGAGGTCATCTATCAGCCTGGGGCCTTCTCCTGCCTGGACGACGGCCAGTTTGACGAACCCGTGGCCGAGAGCGCCTACCGAGCCGCCCGTGACGCCATCAACGGCTGGGACCCGAGCTACGGCGCAATCTATTATTTTAACCCCGCCACCGCCACCAGCAAATGGATCTGGTCGCGGCCGCTCATTGTCAACATCGGCAAACACCGATTCTGCGCCTGATTTTTGACGGACAGTGTTGAAATGTTAACAATCTCCCATTATAATAAACAATATAAGAAATACTACAGGAGGAAGAAAGCTATGGCATACTGCAAAAGCTGCGGCGCATATATCCCCGACGGGATCACCGCCTGCCTCGCCTGCGGCTACGACGAAGCCGCCAAGGCGCAGGAAAGCGCCGGAACCGCAACGGCCGGAAAGCATGAAAAGAAAAGCGGCGGAGAAAAGTACAGGCCTTTCGACAGCGACTTCCTCAAGCGGCAGCTGGAGGAACAGCGCAAGCGTCAGCAGGAGAACAGCCGCAAATGGGCCGAGACCGAGTACGCCCAGCGCCAGAAAGCGAAGGAGGAACAGGCGCGAAATTTTACGAATACCTCCGGCAGGTCGGCAAGTGATGTGTATCAGACTGTCCGGAGAGCCATGAACAGCGACGAGAGCAGCAAGGTCTTCGCGGGACTGTCCTATTTCAGCGCACTCTTTCTGCTGCCCTACCTCTTTAAGAACGATGACGACTTCGCCACGTACCACGCCAAGCAGGGCATGACCCTCTTTGCTGCCGGTATCCTCGCCGATATTGCAGGCGGCATCCTCGGCGTCGGCTGGCTTGTCGCTCTTGCTCGCATCTACATGATCTTCCAGGGCGTTGGCAATGTAGTCAAAGGCAAGAAAAAGCCCCTGCCCTACATAGGGGACATCTTAAAGTAAAACATTGTCATTTTTTAAGCAGACTTTGTGTCATTCTTAACAGCGGCGCGGCGAGGAATCTTTACGATCCATCGCCGCGCCGCTTGGCGTATGCTTTGGGCACGCGCAGTAATAAGCTTTACATAATGCTGTATGTAGTGGCTGAAAGCCTTGAAAAACCACAAGATTTAGGCCGCGAAAAAAAATTGAAAAAATCGCAAAAAAAGTGTTGACAAGTGCCGTTTCGGGTGCTATATTAGCCAAGCACTCAGCCGTTACCGGTTGTTTCCGATGGAAACAGCGATTGAAAAAATTCAAAAGAATTTGAAAAAAGTTGTTGACAAACGGAAAACGATGTGCTAAAATAACCAAGCTGTCGCCGATCAGGCGGGGCGCGGATGTACCTTGAAAATTGAACAATGTAAGAACAGCTTATGCAAAATAAGCACCAAGAAAAGGGTTCTTAAAGTCAGAAATGACTATAAAGATTTCTTTGAGAGC
>ONPN01000019.1 GCA_900319695.1 uncultured Eubacteriales bacterium | reverse complement strand
TTTCTCGAAAAACTCACCGGCAGTTTCTCGAGTTCTCCGGATATTGTCTCATAAATATGGGTCACTTGGTAGGCGGGTGCTAATTGTGCGCTTACGTTTTAACGAAAAACAGTATTAGTCCGCGCTTGCTTATCAATAATCCCGCTGCCAAATAAAAACCAGCCCATTTCTGCCTGTTAAACAGCGATGGGCTGGACTTTTTATTCCGTTATCAATGGGCAATCATATACCGCGTTATCGCGGCGCAGTTTTCTGCGGCAGCCTGTACAAACTCGACATAGGACATCTCTTCCGAGTCATCCGCCTTATCCGAGATTGCGCGGATGATCACAAAGGGCGTCCCATTCAGACTGCAGACCTGCGCAATCGCGGCCCCTTCCATTTCGCAGCACAGACCGCCGACAGTGGAAAGAATATACTCCTTCTGCTCATGGGAGGCGATGAACTGATCGCCGCTGCACACGCGGCCTTCAAAAGCATGAACCTCCGGCGCAGCGGCCTTGACGGCTTCCACCGCACTCGCCCGCATTTCTTCGTCTGCGGGGAATACCGACTTCTCACAGTATGGGATCTCGCCGCGTGCATATCCCAGTGGTGTCACATCCATATCATGCTGCACAGCCTCAGTGGATACAACGATATCCCCAATATCAATGGCGGCGTCAAGAGAGCCGGCCACGCCGGTATTGATGATTCGATCGACTCCAAAGCGGTCAATCAGGATCTGGGTGCAAGCCGCGGCATTCACCTTGCCCACGCTGCATTTCACAACAACCACATCTGCGCCGTCGAGCTTGCCTTCGCAGAACTCCATGCCCGCGATGATAGTGGTTTCTTTCTCCTCCAGTGCCTCCTTCAGAGAATCGACTTCCTCATCCATGGCACCGATGATACCGGTTTTGACCGTTTCCTTCACGCCAGTTTCCGCAAAGCAGACAGATGCGGACACAAGCATCAGCAGCAGGACAGCAGCCGCCGCAAGACTCAGTTTTCTTTTCATATGTTTTCCCCCCTATATGGTCGTATTTATGCACAGTAAAAACATATTCATTTACAGTGCTTAGGGGATTTAATAACCGAAGGTCAAAATATCCCAGCCGCCGTCCGCGCTGCGGGCGAGCCACCACTGGTAGTCCGTGTATTCCCTGTCGGCCTCCCAGGCTCCGATCTGTTCCACGGGAGAATGGAAGTCCATCAGAAATTCCGCGACCTGCGTGTAGTTTCCGTCCGTGTTGAGCTCGTTCATCCACTTGAGATTTTCTTCCGTGCAGCTCTCGTCTCCGGCGTAGCGGATGCTATGCAGCTCGCAGCCCTCCCAGGCGGCAAATTCTGTCTTGATCTTTTCAACGGCGGCTTCCAGCTCCGCCTGCGTATAGAGTTTGGAGTCGCCGCAGTCGATTGCAACGGTCGGCTCAAAGCCCCATGCCTTCCAGGTTGCCGGGCTCAAATGCTCCAGGGTGTCGATGACGACCACACATTCGGGTTTGACCCTCTGCATGACGAGCTTCATGATGTTCTCCGGCATGGCCACACAGCCGCCCGTATAGGGCTTGAGCGGGCCGAAGCAGTGCAGGAAAATGGCGGAGCCTCTGCCCGGCGTACCCTCTTCGTTAAAGCTGATGTTGAGGCAGTACTGGTACTGATACTCATAATCGACGATATGCTCGCTGTCGTCCTTGGCAAGCTCCGGATACTCCTTGATATCCACCATCTCGTTATAGCGCATGCCCTCGCGCTGGTCGCCGGACCACCAGATGTCATCCGTGACCTGGGTATAGGGGATGGCGCAGCCGGGATCGGGCGCGATGCCAAAGGCTTTGTTGAAGCGGTAAACGCCAATCGGCGTCTGCGCACAGCCTTCGGCGTGTTCGGCGTCCGGGCACAGGCCCCGCTTGCCGACAAAACCGGGCGTGGAAAGGATCTGCTTCCAGGCGCCGTTTTCATCCCGCTCGTGCATGGAGATCGTGGCCGTGGTTTTGTCTGCCCCCAGGCCTGCCACGACAAAGAGCTGGGTGATGCTCTCGTCCTGCGCAGAAGGAAGCGCGGTGATCCACTCGGGAGAATCCTCTTCCCGCTGGATCGAAGCGTGCAGCTTATCTTCGATCTGATCGGCAAGGCCGTCCTCCGCCGCGGCGCTCATGGTGCCGACGCTGAGAAGCAGAACCGCGCCGAGAAGAACTGCGATGATTTTTTTCATTTGTCTCCTCCTCCGGTTTTGTTTTGAATCATACGGCCTGATGCGCGTCAACCGTAAGTCAACAATCGTACAGTTGCGATGACCGCACGATTGCCAAGCAGCGGCACTTTCCTTATTATCTCAAAAGCCTGCGAGACTTTGCCGTGCTCTTTTTTATTGTATCACAAGAGCCATGCAAAAGGAAGACTATAGCCGCATATGACGCGATCGTTTATTCCGCCTCAACGTGAATATCCGTAATGGCGCATTCGTCCCCGGTCAACGCGGCATAGACGTCCTGGTCTTCATCGTGAATTGTCGTGATACACTTGATCGCAACGCCGAGGTTTTCCGTGACTACCGTGATCTGATTTCCTTCTCGATGGATGGATACCTCACAATCAACGCCCTTTTTGAACGCCGCCTTCCATTCGTTCCAGCCCGGAAACGCCGCCGTCCGGTTAATGAGGACGTTGTTCTCCGTCTCTGCGTTCGACTCCCAGTTTTCGCCGTCCAGACGGACCAGGACGAATTCCCTGAAAGCCTCCCCGTCAACCCTTCCATCCTTCGACGAAAACACACAGACAAACGGGCAATGCCAGACAAGCCGTGCCATGGGAAGACTTGCGGCATGAAAGCGCAGCTTCAGCTCTCTCGAAATTGGAATGCCTTCGCTCGCCGCCGAGCGCCAGCGGTCGATCTGCACGTTGGGAATGTCCCCCTGCGGGCAGTCGCGGATGTAGCTGATTTCTTCCGCGATGCGGGGAATCGCGTCCGGGCCGATCTTTGCTTCATCACGCTCCACGCGAATCCCCCTGATAAGGCAGTGCTCACCGGTAATGGAGAGATAGCAGAAGCGCGTGCTGTCCGGGAGCGCCGTGATGATCTGACGAGTCGCTTTCGCATCGGAAATCTTCACCTGTATATGATCGTTGCAGCGCACAGCCTCAATATCATAGCGAACCACATTTGCGGGCATCTCCGTCTCGCCGCTCCCGGCCGGGGGCAGCGCCCGCGCCGAAGTTTTCGACTCCATCCTGCGGGCATCTGCGCAAACTGTATGGCCGTCAAAGCAGATTCTGCCGTACTCGAGATACAGCAGATTCTTCTTTTTTTCATCCGTATCGTGGATTCTCCCGTCCAGAGAGTCGAACAGAATCAATGACGGCAGGCTGTCTTTTCCAAACCCGTCCATCGGTTTGCTGTAGAGACGTATACGCATAAGCTGGTCAAAAACCGGGATGCCGACGGAGCACTCGCGGCCAACGCTCTCGCAGTCCAGGCTGGTCTTGAACACCGAGTCATCGCCCGTTGTCCTCTCCTGCATGTGGTATCCGGTGTCCAGGTCTATCAGGTGCAGCATGATCCTGGCAAACTGAGGATCAAACTGCGTGCCCATCCCTTTGACCAGTTCTTCCCGAACCTGATCCTGGGGGATCGGATCCCGGTAGCTGCGCTTGGAGGTCATCGCGTCGTAGGCGTCCGCCACGCCTATGATGCGGGCTATTTCGGGAATGTCCTCTCCTTTCAGCCGGTCCGGATAGCCTTTGCCGTCATAGCGTTCATGGTGGTATCGCGCGCCGATGCTCAGATAGGGCAGCTTTTGAATCTGGGAGAGGATCTGATCGCCGTACAGGGGATGCTTTTTGATCTGCGCAAATTCCTCGTCGGTCAGTTTGCCGTCCTTGCTGATAATACTCTCGTCGACGCCGATTTTGCCCACATCGTGCAGAAGCGCGGCAAAATAGATATTCTCGCACTCTTCCTCTGTCTTTCCCGCCTCGCGCGCAATTTGCTGGGCATACGCCGCAACACGCTTGGAATGGCCGTGCGTATACTTGTCCTTTGCATCGATGGCGCTGGCCAAGGCCTCCGCCGTCTGCTCAAACATGTCGTGCTCGTTCTCTTTTTCTTTTTTGTAAAACTCAATTTCAAGATTTTTCGCCTGCTCCGCCGTTTCGTTCAGATTGGTCAACACAAACAGGTAAAGGAGAATCGCCATACCGACAATTGTCATGTTGGTAAGAGACAGGCCGTAGGCCAGGAGCTGAAGGAGCGATGCGAAAACGGGAACGATGGTATTCAGAAGCAGAGGAAAGACGATCCGGTGTCCAAGCTCCTTCCGATACTGCAGCATGAGAGAGACCTGTATCAGCATCATCAGCAGCGGTATACAAAAACAGATGGTGTAGCCGGGCGCACGCTGATACGTATTGTTCGCGTCAAAGGTATAATACAAGCCGGTAAACTGAGAAACGACAAGCAAGGCAGCCCCGACGGCATACAATCCTTCACAGACATACAGTCGTTTCGGCAGAGCAGCGCTGACCTTTTTCTCCCTGAACAGGTCAAACAGATACAGCGTGATGGCGTGGATGATATAGAGCGACAGGAAAAATACCATGAAATTACTGACCCGAACCATCCAGAAGCCGACCGCACTCCCGTCGCCCCGGTAAAGATAAGCATAGCGGTCGAATATCAGAAGAAACATGGCGGCCGCTTCAAACCGCGCAAGAATGTGCCTGCGCTTTTGCGGCAGCGTCTTTGTCATCAGGGTCAGTACCACCAGGACGCCGCAAATTCCGCTCATATACAGCATAATGTTCAACTGATGCGCTTTCAAAAACTCCAACGGGCATCCTCCTCTGTCTGATAAACCGGGCAGCTTTCTTCGTGCGACAATATTTTTTGAATTTTAACACGAGGCAGAAAAGGATGCAAGCCTTTATTCCTGCCTTTTTAGGGGGTATATACAGAATGGAGAATCTCCCGATGAGCCTTGTACTTATTAAAAGAATGTGTTATATTTTTATGCGGACGCACATATAAAGCTCAACGTTAAAAAATATTGCAAAGGAGAAAGCACATGAAAAAAATACTCGCAGCCATTCTTGTTCTGACCATGCTGTTCACCCTCCCGGCAGCCGCGATGGCCGACGAAGACGAGGGCGCCAGAACCCTCAGCTGGATCACTGCCCAGCGACTGATTGAGAAGGCCGAACTGACCGGCAATTTTTACCAGGTCGGCGATATCAACCTGGATCTTTGGATTCCGGATATGCTGACCGCACAGACGGATCTCCCCGACAATTGCTACTGTATTTTTGCAAGTGAGGACGGCGCAGCCACTATCGAGGTCAATGCAGTCGCTCTCGTAGAGGGCATGGAACTGGAGGACGTGGAAGACTATGTCACCGAGCGCGGCGCTGAGAGCGACGGTTTTTACTGGATCAACGGCTTTGACGCGCTGGTCTATGAGCTGAAGGACGAAGGCTGCCTCTCCGTTGTCATCCTGGTCGACGACGGCAGCGCGCTGGAGTTTGTCTTTGAAGACGTCTCCGACCCCGAGGTTTACTCCCTTGCCTCTCTCGTCATGTGCACGATCCAGCCCCACACGCTGGAAGTCAGAGACCTCGCCCTGATGATGGACGCGGATCTCAACAGCACATGGGGCCCCGACAAACACGTGAGCTACTTCGATGACGGCAGCATCAACGTCAACATGTGGGAAGAGAATGTCAACGCTGACAACATCAAGAATGTGAAAAACTGGGACGCCGTGCGTCAGGACAAGATCGACACTTATGAGCTCTATGTCCGTGCCCTTTCCATTCTCGGTCTAAAGGATACGCCGCTCACCCTGCAGTTCACCGATGCGGATCAGGAGCTCATCTTCCTGAGCATTGAGGACGGCAAGATCACCTATGACGCTCTCGCCTGAGATCAGCTTTTGCAGCCGCAGCAGCCGCTTTTCTTCTAGAAAGCGGCTGCTGTTTTTTTAAGAGGTGCTGACTCGCGCGCGAAAAAAAGATTGACAGGAACTTGCGTGCATGGTATTGATGGAGGAGCGAGAGACGGGATGCTCCCGACAGAGGCTTGCTCCGATGAGAGAAACGCTTATAATCTGTTGAGTGTTGTGATCGCGAGAAGTATATCATACAATGCGGGGAAGGGAGAACGCCACATGGACAAAGCATTATATCAAGCTATTTTTAAAAGGAAATCCTTTCATATGTTTCGGGGCGTGGGCTCGGAAAAGCTCACGGAGGCGGAGCTTGCGGAGATCAGGACGGCATTCAACAACTTTGAGCGCCTGTACCCGGAGATCCGCACCGCCATTCGCATTATCCCGGCCGGACAGGTAAACTTCAAGCACGACGCCGAGTACTGCGTCATGCTCTACAGTGAGAAGAAGGACAATTGGCTGATGAACGCGGGCTACATCGGCGAGCAGCTCGACCTCTGGCTTACGTCGCGGGAGATCGGCTCGCTGTGGTTTGGGATCGGCAAGCCGGATGAGCCGGGCTATGACGGTCTCGACTACGCCATCATGATCGCCATACGCAAGGTAAAGGACGCCTCCCTCTTCCGCAAGGATATGTTCAAGGCCAAACGCAAGGAGATTTCCGAAATCTGGTCCGGCGATACGTTCGGCCTTGCGGAGATCGCCCGTTTCGCGCCGAGCGCCTGCAACTCCCAGCCCTGGTACGTGGAGCAGAGCGGGAACAGGCTCACTGTCTATCGCCGGAAAAAGCCGGCCATCAGCTTTATGAACGCCGCGGCCGCCGCCTACTTCAACCGCATTGACATGGGTATCTTTCTCTGCTTCCTTGAGCTGTGCATGGCGGAGAAAAACGTCGCTTTCACGCGCGAGCTTTTCGTCGATGACGGTGACGGGAAAACGGAGCTGTCCAAAGTGGCCGTATATACTGTATAATATTGGGGGGAGAGTTTATGGACCGTTATACCAGACAGTACGGAAAGGCGATCTGCACGCTTCTGTATGGGGTCTTTGCCGCGATGGCCGTGAAGAGAAAGCCGAAGCCGCTGCTGCTTCTGCTCGGACTGCACACCGCGGAGTATTGCCTTGTGGGCCGGAAGGTCGCGGACGACAACGGCATCCCGCGCCAAGAGGCAGCGGCCAACTGCCTCGCTTTTGGTTTTACCTGGTGGAAGCCGATCAAGTATCACTGGGAATAAAAGAGCACACCCTGTCATCCGCTGCGTGCAGATGACAGGGCGTTTTTGATTTTCAAAACAGGCTCAGCTGCTCATTCTTTTCCGGAAGCTCACGCATATACGCGAAGCAGTCCTCCGGGGTGTGGAGCATGCTGTGCTCCGCGCAGAATCGGTGAAACAGCTTTTCGAGCGCCGGGGCGTTCGGACTCGGCAGATCGTAGGCATTGCCGTAGGTGCGGATATAGCGCTCCTTGAGGCCGGGGAAGTGCCGGTCCAGGGCGGCATAATAATATTCCCGGTCGCCCTCGCGCAGCGTGAGGCCCATGCCGAAGCAGACGACGCCCTTCACCCCGGCGTCGGCGCAGACTTTCAGAATTGCCCGGACATTCTCCTCGGTGTCGTTGAGGAAGGGCAGCAGGGGCGAGAGCCATACGACGGTGGGGATGCCGCGTTTTTGCATCTCCCTTAAAACCTCGACCCGGCGCGAAGTTGCGCAGACGTTGGGCTCAACGATGCGGCAGAGCGCCTCGTCCCAGGTGGTCAGCGTGAGCTGCACGACGCACTTGGCGTTCCGGTTGATTTCGTCCAGGAGGTCAATGTCGCGGAGAATACGGTCCGACTTGGTCTGGATCGCCGCGCCGAAGCCGTAACGGAGGATGAGCTCAAGGCATTGTCGGGTCAGGCCGAGCTCTTCCTCGCAGTGCATATAGGGGTCGGACATGGCCCCGGTGCCGATCATGCAGGGCTTTCGCTTTGAACGCAGCGCCGCCTCCAGCAGTGCCGGGGCGTTGCGCTTGACCTCCACATCCTCAAAGGGGTGGGTGAAGCCGTAGCACTTGCTGCGGCTGTCGCAGTAGATGCAGCCGTGCGTGCAGCCCCGGTAGACATTCATTCCAAGCCAGCCTTTGCCGCCGGTCAGCAGCCCCTTTGCTTCGACAAAATGCATCTCTGTCCCGCTCCCCTCCCTGTTTTGTGAGAAGAATTGTACCATTCGTCAGCGCAGATTTCCAGCCTTGCGCGGAATTGTTCACAGTTTCCGTTAGATTTCCCTTGCACGGGATGTTATAATGACAGCGTAAATAGAATGGACGACTGTGAAACGGCGTTTTGCAGTTGAATGTAAGGAGGTACGGCAAACATGAAAAAAACCATCAGTCTTCTTTTAACCGTGCTGATGCTCCTCTCCCTGGGCGGTATGGCCTGGGCAGACGGCGGCAGCATCGAAAAGGTCTGGACGGGCGAGCTGTCCGGTATTGAGCTGTGGATCCCGATGGAGTTCCGCACAGCGAAGGGCAGCCTTGAGTTTATCGATTCCGGCGAGGGCTACACCCCCGGCGAGGGCATCCTGTCTGTCAGCATCGACTACATCGCCATGCCCGCGAAGGAGTGCGATCAGCTCAGCAAGCTGCAGATGGACGCCTTTCTTTCGGGGGATCTTGACAAGCTGAGCGAGATAAACGATCAGTTTGCAGGCAAGATTCTGCCGATCGGGAGTATTATTGCCCTCAGCAACGGCCGGGGTGAAGCGGAACTGCGCGCCTGGCTCATGGAGCAGAATCTGGATCCCGTCTACTATGAGGGTGAAGAGGAGCTTTTCAAGCAGGTCACGGAGCTCTATGAGAATCTGGACATCACCCCCATCGGGGAGCGGGACGGCTACGCCTATTTCCTGTGCGCTTTTAATCCCGACCTGCTGCTGGGCTTCTGCTCGCCGGAGGTGATCGGGGCGGATTACCTGAAGGAATATCTCTCCCTGCTGGAGAACAAGGCGCTGATTCTTGACAACATCCGCCTGATCGGCGGCGTACAGGCGGCCCCCGCCGTGGTTGAGGAGCCTTTCGTCATTGAGGAGCCCACTGCGGAAGAGCCTTTTGTCGTTGAGGAGCCCGCTGTGGAAGAGCCTTTCGTCATCGAGGAGCCCGCTGCGGAAGAGCCTTTCGTCGTTGAGGAGCCCGCTGTGGAAGAGCCTTTCGTCGTCGAGGAGCCCGCTGTGGAAGAGCCTGTTGCGAAGGAGCCCGCGGAGCTTGAAAACTACGAAGTGATCGACGCGCCCTATGTCGGTTTCCACTTTGAACTGCCGGAGCGCTATCAGAATATCCGCGGCAAGCTCTCCTGGAGCGGCGGCGGTCCGCTCAGCATGGCCGACCCCGGCATTGTGGAGATTGCGGCGCTGTACTATGCGATCCCGGACGAGGACTGGGACGCCTTTGTTGCATACACAAACGCGCGCTTTGAGGCCATTGATTTTGGCACGGAAGAGCCCGAAGCGCCGAAGTCCGGGTGGGATGACGAACATATATGCGGGTGCCTGTTTGACCTCATCGGCATCGATGGCAATCGCGGGCTCAAGGAGCTGCTGCCCTTCCTGGCCGAGTATAACGAGCCCTACGGCGCAGAATTCATCAGTTTGGAAAAGCTCGGCAAAGAGGGCGATACCACCTTCTACCTGGCGCAGTACGCCAAGCTTGAGGACGAGACGGATGCGTACAGCGCTGCCATGGGTGAGCTGTACGACGAATTTACCGCCCTGTGCGCAGACCGTGACGCTTTTCTGTCCGGTCTGACCCTGTCGGAGCCCCTGTCCGCCCACGCGGAGTCGAACGGTGCGGTCTCCTTCAAGACCACCGATCTCAGCGGCAACGAGGTGACGAGTGAGGAGCTCTTCGCCGGGCACAAGGTCACGATGCTCAACCTCTGGGCGACCTGGTGCGGCCCCTGCCGCGGAGAGCTCGGGGAACTCGGAAAGCTCGCGCGCGAGTTTGAAAAGCAGGGCTGCCAGATCGTCGGCGTCTGTCTCGACGGCGCGGAGGCCGGCCGCGAGGCCAAGGCTCTGCTGAAAGAAAACGGCGCGGACTTCCTCAATCTGGTCTGCACGGACGATATTGAGGATCAGCTCTTTACCCTCTACGTCCCCACGAGCTTCTTCGTGGACAGCGAGGGCAATCTGCTGGGCGATCCCATCGTCGGCGCCCAGACGGATCTCTATCCCGAGGCCCTGGCTGAAGCGCTGGCCGTGGTCGGATAAAGCGGATACAGGGACATGAAAAAAAGCAGCGAGCTCTGGCGCGCGGTGAAGTTCGTGCTCTTCTCCGCCTCGGCGGGGATTATCGAGATCGGCCTCTTCACCGCGCTCAACGAGCTGACGGACTGGCCCTACTGGCCCTGTTACCTGATCGCGCTGGCCGCGTCGGTCTTGTGGAATTTCACGCTCAACCGCCAGTTCACTTTCCAGAGCGCGAACAACGTGCCGAAGGCCATGCTGCTGGTGGCGCTGTTTTACGCCGTATTCACCCCGCTGACCACACTGCTCGGCAACTGGCTGGCCGAAGGGCTTCACTGGAACGAGTATCTGGTCACAGCCATCAACATGGCGCTGAATCTCTCGACAGAGTACCTGTATGACCGCTTCGTCGTCTTCCGCGGCAGTATTGACACCAACGAGCGGGCAAAGAAAAAAAGCGAAAAGTGAAGAACGGAAAGTGGAGAGCGGAGTATTAGACTTCACTTTTCACTTTCCGTTTTTTTGGAAGGAGGCCATGCCTTGCAGGAAACTTATTATACCGTTCCTGGCTGCCCGCTGCGTCTCGCCCTTGTGTCCGATCTGCACGAGCGGCCTTTTGACGCGGTGCTCGCATCGCTCGAGAGAAACCGGCCCGAGCTCATCTGCGTGGCGGGCGACTTTCTGTACGGCAGACCTTCGCAGACGGGGCTCAAGGTCGAAGAAGCCGGGGTCCTCCCCTTCTTTTCCGCCTGTGCAGCCCTGGCCCCCTGCTTTGCCTCCCTCGGCAATCACGAGTGGATGATCACGGACGACGATCTCGCGCTGATCCGGGAGACCGGCGCGGTCCCGCTCAACAACGCATTCACGGTTCTTGAGCGCGAGGGCGCGCGGCTCGTCATTGGGGGGCTGAGCTCCTCGCGGGTGTATGCGTACCGGCAGTTTCTTGCCGCCGGATACGCCCCCGGGGAGGCGAACAGGCACACCCGCAGCCGTTTCCTGCACATGCCCCCGTCGCTCGACTGGCTGGACGCCTTTTGCGCCGAGAGCGGGTATCACCTCCTTCTCTGTCACCATCCGGAGTACTACCCCCGGTATCTGCGGGAGCGGCAAATTGAGCTCATTCTCAGCGGCCACGCCCACGGCGGGCAGATACGGCTGTTCGGGCAGGGGCTTTTTGCCCCGGGACAGGGTCTGTTTCCGAAGCTCACAAGCGGTGTTGCGGACAGCCGCCTGGTCGTGAGCAGGGGTCTTGCCAACTGCCAGAAGGTCCCGCGCCTCTTTAACCCCACAGAGCTGGTCTATATTTCGTGAGCGGCATGTCCCCCGTAAAGTCACCAAAAATTTGACAAAAACACTTTACTTATCCCTGTCAAGGCTGTATAATTATTCGGTCATTGATAAATCCCCCTGCGCCGCGTGGCGCAGTCTCAAGCAAAATCTGTGCCGTTTGGCAAAAGGAGCGCATTTCAATGAGAACCATCGGAACTGTTGTGCGCGGTGTGCGCGCGCCTATCATCCGTCAGGGCGACGACATTGCTCAGATCGCCGCCGACGCCGTTATGGCCGCCTGGGAGGAGGCCGGGATCAAGCCCTGCGACAGGGACGTCGTCGCCGTGACCGAGTCGGTCGTGGCACGCGCCCAGGGCAACTACGCCAGCGTGGATCAGATCGCGGCCGACCTCCGTGCCAAGACCGGCGGCGGCACCGTCGGCGTGGCCTTCCCCATCCTCAGCCGCAACCGTTTCTCCCTGCTGCTCAAGGGCTTTGCCCGCGGCTGCAAGAAGATCGTTCTGCTGCTCAGCTACCCCTCGGACGAAGTCGGCAACCACCTGGTCGACTGGGATCGTCTGGACGCAGCCGGGGTCAATCCCTACAGCGACACGCTGACGCTCACGCAGTTCCGTGAGAAATTCGGCCACATCGTCCACCCCTTCACCGGCGTGGACTACATTGACTTCTACTCCGACCTGATCCGCGGCGAAGGCTGCGAGGTTGAGGTGCTGTTCGGCAACAAGGTCACCACCCTGCTTGAGCATACCGACACCGTGCTCACCTGCGACATCCACACGCGCGAGCGCTCCAAGCGCCTACTGCGCGAGGCCGGGGCGAAGGTCGTCCTCGGTCTGGACGATCTGCTCTGCACCCCCGTGGACGGCAGCGGCTATAACGATGAGTACGGCCTGCTCGGCTCCAACAAAGCCACCGAGGAGACCGTCAAGCTCTTCCCGCGCGACTGCACCAATGTCGCCGACCGGCTGAGCAAGCTGCTCTCCGCCGCCTCCGGCAAGAAGATTGAAGCCATGATCTACGGCGACGGCGCGTTCAAGGACCCCGTCGGCAAGATCTGGGAGCTGGCCGACCCCGTTGTCTCCCCCGGCTACACCGCGGGCCTCATCGGCACGCCGAACGAGCTAAAGCTCAAGTACCTCGCCGACAATGACTTCGGCGATCTCAGCGGCGACGCGCTCAAGGCCGCCATTGAGGAGCGCATCCGCGCCAAGACCGGCGACAGTCTCGTGGGCAACATGGTCTCCGAGGGCACCACGCCCCGCCGCCTGACCGACCTGATCGGCTCGCTGTGCGACCTGACCTCCGGCTCCGGCGACAAGGGCACGCCCATCGTCTACATCCAGGGTTACTTCGACAACTACACCAACGAGTAAAAGGCAGAGACCTCCGAAGACTGCAAAGACTTCGGCGGTCTCTTTTCTTTTTAGCGCGGCTGTGTTATATTGGAGAAAACAATAAAAGGAGTTGTCCGCTATGAAAACACTCACGCTCGGAAAAACCGGCCTCGTCGTGACCAAGACCTCCATGGGCTGCCTGCCGGTGCAGCGCTGTGATACGGACTATGCCGTGAGGCTTTTACAGGCGGCCTACGAGGGCGGCATCCGCTACTTCGACACCGCCAACGCCTACACCGACAGCGAGAAGAAGATCGGTCTCGCCCTGTCCGATGTGCGCGGGGACATCGTGATCTCCACCAAGAGCGCCGCGCGTGACAAGGCGGGCGTGCTCGCGCACATCGAAAACAGCCTCAGGATGATGAAGACCGATTACATCGACCTCTTTCAGTTCCATCAGGTGTCCGAGGTTCCCGATCCCAACGACCCGGAGGGAGCCTATGCCGGGGCGCTGGAGGCGAAGGCGCGCGGCTGGATCCGCCATATCGGCGTCACCTCTCACCGTGTGAATGTGGCCGAGGACTGCATTGCCTCCGGGTATTTCGAGACCCTGCAGTTTCCGTTCAGCTACATCTCCTCCGAGCGCGACCTGGCCCTCGCCCAGAAGTGCAAGGAGGCCGACATGGGCTACATCGCCATGAAGGGTCTCGCGGGAGGCATGCTCACCAACGTCCGCGCCTGCCACGCCTTTATGGGTCTCTATGACAACGTGGTGCCCATCTGGGGCATCCAGAGCTTTGAGGAGCTGGAGCAGTGGCTTGCGGTCGACAGAGAGGACCCGAAGATGGACGCGGAGCTCGACGCCTTCATCAAAAAAGAACGGCAAGAGCTGGCCGGCTCCTTCTGCCGCAGCTGCGGCTACTGCATGCCGTGTCCTGTGGGAATTGAAATCCGCAACTGCGCGCGTATGGACAGGCTGCTGCGCCGCTCCCCCTGGCAGCAGTACATGACGCCGGAGTGGCAGGAGAAGATGAACAAGATCGACGACTGCCTCGAGTGCTACAGCTGCGCCTCCAAGTGCCCCTACCAGCTCGACACCCCGAAGCTCCTGAAGCATATGCTCAAGGACTACCGCGAGTTCTATGAGGCGCACAAAGATTTGATGTAAGAGTGTGGAGAGTGGAGTGTGGAGTGTGGAGTTATGGTATCCGCTTCGCGGATCATTTAAATCGTCGCGCAGCGACACCTCAACTCCACTCTTCACTCTCCACTCTCCAAACTGACAAGCTCCGTCCCTGGATAGTAGTGAGCCAGTATCGTGCGATAGTCCGCGCCCTGGGCGGCCATGACATTCGCGCCGTACTGGCTCATTCCCACGCCGTGGCCGAAGCCCGTGACCGTAAAGCGGAAGGCCCCGTCGACGAACGCCAGGTCAAAGGCCGTAGAACGCAGGGCGAAGAGCTCCCGCAGCTTCACACCCGAAAACGCCGCCCCGCCGATCACCGCCTCCGACACGCGCCCGCTCGCGTCGCGCCTGAGCTCTCCGAGCCAGGACTCGGGCTCCCCTGAGAAGTCCGCCTCCGGGGCGACGGAGAGCAGGGTGTCCCGAAAGTCCAGCGCGCTGCGCTCCACGGTGCTCACATAGCCCGGAACCGAGCCCTCGTCCTCGGGGCTTGACACGCTCACAAGATAGGGCAGGCCGCTCCAGATCGCGCCGCAGTCCTCGGTAAAGCCCGCCGATGAGGAGTGAAACGCGGCAAAGACTGCCTGCCCCTCCCAGCACAGATACTCACCGGCGGTGGCCTCCACGGCCTCGCGGATGCGGGCGAGCTTGTCCCCGTATGCCTCGCCCCAGCCCTCGCGCATGGCCGCGCCGCTCTTCCAGGCCTGACAGCAGCGGAAGTCCGTGCAGACGTCCGCGTTTTCGTGCCTCCCTGTGCGCATACAGTAGAGCGTGTAGGTTCTGGCCGCCACCGCCTGGGCCTTGAGGGCCTCCGGCTCAAAATCCGCGGGCATCTCCGCCGCTACCACGCCGACGAGATAGTCCTCCAGCGGAGTATCCACGACTTCCTCCCCGTGCAGGACGCGCACCGTTATCGGCGCAAAAGCCCTATCCGGCGCGGCGCTCTCCCTCGATATGGCAGGGGCGGGGGCAAGGAGCCGTTCCGCCCACAGCATGGCAAAGAGCAGCCCGAGGGCGAGCCAGGCTGTAAAAACACTGCGTCTGAGCATATGCTCTCCTTTTCAAATCGTTTACTTGACGGCGGCGGGCAAAGAGGATATACTATTATAGTTCCCTCCGTTGGGGCACATAATATTTTATGGAATCGAGATTCGGCTTATGTATAAAAAACCTCTGGAGATCACCTGTTATACGGCCGGCGCGGGCGCCTTCGGCGTGTTCTTCCGCTGGCTGCAGGTTCAGCTCGCCTTTGACGAGAACGGGCTGAACGAGAAGAGCTTTTTCAATGTTCTCGTGCCGCTGCTGATCGTGGCCTCGGCACTGCTGTTCCGCCACTTTGTAGAGCAGATGCGCATGCGCCATATCGGCGTGCCGGACGACTTCTGCCACGCCCTGTATAACCCCGGCAAGCTGTTCACCATCCTGCGCTGGGCAGCCGGGCTTGTGATGATCGCGGGCGCGGCGCTGCTGCTGCTCTCCTCGGAGGCGGACCCAAACGCGAAGCTGATCCATACTCTCTGCGTGATTGCCGCCCTGTCCGGGCTGGCCTTCCCGCTGGTGCTGGGTCAGGCCAACTATGACAGCTTCGGCCATGAGAGCCTTGTGCGTGTCGGCGCGACGCTGCCCGTGGTGCTCTTTGCGTTCTGGCTGGTGCTGAGCTATGTGCAGAACTCCCTCAACAGCGTGCCCTGGTCCTTCGCGGTGGAGATGCTGGCCATCATCTGCGCGATGCTGGGCTTCTTCCGCGCCAGCGGCTACGCCTACCATGTGCCCGACGGCTATAAGGCCCTGTTCAGCACGATGCTGGGCGCGGCGGCCTGCATCATGGCCCTGGCGGACACGCGCTACATGGGCATGCAGCTCATTTTCATCGCCGCGGCGGGTATGCTGCTGCTGTATGTGTGGATCTTCGTGCGCAACCTTGAGAAGCTGAAAGAGAAGAAGATCGACGGCCCCGAGGTCGACGAGGGCGGATTTGAAAAGGTAAACTGATAAAAACACGGGGGCGGCTTTTGCCGCCCCTGCAAGTTGTCGACACTTTGTCGACAGCTTGCAGGGCAAAAATGGGAACTTCCGAAAAAGTTCCCATTTTTGTATGGATTGTACGTGAAGGGGGACTCCCCGTCCCCCTTCACAAATCCCCCTTACAAGACCAGCTTGGTTTGCAAGGGATTGTCTACAGTCTGTGGGGCGGCAAATGCCGCCCCTGTATTTTGAAAGGAGACGCTATGGACGACAAGGCGCTGGTTCAAAGCTGCATACCGCTTTTGGTCGACTGGTGCCGGGCCGTACGCCGCCCTCTGCCCTGGCGGGCAGAACCCACGCCCTATCATGTGTGGGTGTCGGAGATCATGCTGCAGCAGACGCGCATTGAGGCGGTGATCCCGTATTACGCCCGCTTTCTGGACGCGCTGCCCAATATCGAGGCGTTGGCGGCTGTCGATGAGGACGCTTTATTAAAGCTCTGGGAAGGTCTCGGCTACTACAGCCGGGCACGGAACCTGCAAAAGGCTGCGCGCATCGTCATGGCGGAGTACGGCGGAGAGCTGCCGCGGGAGGCCGCCGCGCTCAGAAAGCTGCCGGGGATCGGGGATTACACGGCCGGGGCAATCGCCTCCATCGCCTGCGGGGAGCCGGAGCCCGCTGTGGACGGAAACGTCCTGCGGGTGATGACCCGTCTGCTTGCTTGCGCCGACGACGTGATGCTGCCCAAAACTCGCGCCGACACGGCTGCCCTGCTTCGGGCACATTATCCGCGCGGGGAGGCGGCGGGTCTGCTGACCGAGGGGATCATGGAGCTCGGCGAGACCGTCTGTCTGCCGAACGCCGCGCCGAAGTGCGGGCTCTGCCCGCTGAACACGCTGTGCCGCGCCTGCCTCCGGGGCGAGACGGAGCGTTACCCGGTGCGAAGCCCCAAAAAGGAGCGCCGCATGGAGGAGCGGACGGTCTTACTGCTGCGCTGCGGAGATCGTTACGCCGTGCGCAAGCGTGAGGGCAAGGGTCTGCTCGCGGGGCTGTGGGAGTTTCCGAACGTCCCCGGCGCGCTGGACGAGGCCGGGGCGCGTGACGCCGTGCGCGCGCTCGGTGCGGAGGCGCTGTCCGTTGAGCCCTGCGGGGAGGCAAAGCATGTGTTCACACACGTTGAGTGGCACATGCGCGGATACCGCGTGGAGCTGCATAAAGAGCTTCCGGGCTTTCTCTGGATGACCCCGGCGGAAATCAAAACCGACTGTCCCATTCCAACGGCGCTGAGATACTATCAGAAAAAACTGTGATTAATACTGGTCTCCCATAAAACGGCTTAAAGCCGTTTTATAGACCTATGAGACGTGTTTTGTGCCCAAGGGCACAAAACTGGCAGCGCGCTTTGCGCGATGCCTTTTCGTTAAAACGAACCGTTTTAACGAAAAACAGTATAAAAAATGAGGATGCCGGTCTGCATCCTCATTTTTTATATTCTCTCGTAGGTCACGAAGCGGTAGCTGACGCCGTTTTCCTCCTGCCAGTCTCCTGTCTCGCGGACGCGAAAGTCCGGGGAGTCGTCGAGATTTTCAAAGTAGCTGTCGGACTTCGGCGCAAGGTCGATCTGCGTCACATGCACCAGATCGAGATACGGCAGGAACTGGCGATAGACCGAGGCCCCGCCGATGACCAGGGTGCGCGGGTATTTGGCCGCGAGGGCCAGCGCCTCGTCCGTCGAGTGGGCGACTTCCGCCCCCTCAATTGTGATGTCCTGGCGCGTGACCACGATGTTGCTACGCCCCTTCAGGGGTCTGCCGCCGGGAAAATCCGCGAGGGTGCGGCGGCCCACGATGACTGCGGCGCCCGCGGTGAGTTCCCGGAAATGGGCGCGGTCGGCTTTGAGGACCACCTGCTGGGTCCCCTCGCTGCCGATGCCCCAGTCGGAGAAGACGGCGACGATGGCTTCCATGGTTTGTCCCCTCAGAGCGCCACCGGGATCTTCCCGGCGAAGTCGGAATACTCGTAGCCCTCCATGGTGAAGCTGTCGCGGGTGAACTTGTAGAAGTCGTCCACCGCCGGGTCGACGATAAACTTCGGCGCAGGCTTGGGCTCGTGCGTTATGATCTCCTTTACAGCGTCGACATGGCGGTCATAGATGTGGGCGTCCGCGATGACGTGGACAAACTCACCCGGCTTGAGGCCTGAGACCTGGGCCATCATCAGCGTCAGCACCGCGTACTGCACGACGTTCCAGTTGTTGGCGGTCAGCATGTCCTGGCTGCGCTGGTTGAGGATCGCGTTGAGCCGGTCGCCCGTGACGTTGAAGGTCATGGAGTAGGCGCAGGGGTAGAGCGCCATCTCGGACAGATCGGCAAAGTTATAGATATTCGTCATAATGCGGCGCGAGGCTGGGTTGTGCTTTAAGTCCCACAGCACCTTGTCCACCTGGTCCATGTCCCCCTCGGGGTAGTGGTGCCTGACACCGAGCTGATAGCCATAGGCCTTGCCGATAGAGCCGTTTTCATCGGCCCAGGCGTCCCAGACGCGGGTGCGCAGCTCTTTGACGTTGTTGCTCTTTAGCTGCCAGATCCACAGGAGCTCGTCGATGGCGGACTTCCAGTAGATGCGGCGGATGGTGAGGATGGGAAACTCCTCCGCCAGATTGTAGCGGTTGACAATACAGAATTTTTTGATCGTGTGGGCGGGCGTCCCGTCGTCCCAGCGGGTGCGGACGGCGCGGTCCGTGTCCCAGATGCCGTTTTCCAGAATATCTTTGCAGTTTTGAATAAAAATCTCGTCTGCTCTGCTCATAGCTTTACCTCTCACTAAAGGATGTCCCATTGTACCACATTTAGTGTGGAGTGTGAAGTGTGGAGTTTGGAGTTATGGTGTCCGCTTCGCGGACAATTCTAAATTGTCGCGCAGCAACACTTCAACTCCACTCTTCACACTCCGCTCTTTTCCGACATACGATGCTGTGGAGGTGGTGCCTATGAAATTTGCGGTGATCGGCGGGGATGCGCGTTCGGCGTGGCTGGCGGCGCTGCTGGCCGGGGACGGCCACGCGGTGCGGACTTTTGCGCTGGAAAAGGCCGCCCTGCCGCAGAGGATCGCCCAGTGTTCAAGTCCGGAGGCCTGCGCCTATGGGGCCGACTGGGTGCTGCTGGGCGTCCCGGCGGAAAAAGGCGGCGTGATCTCGGCCCCGCTGTCCGTACAGAAGCTAACGCCCGGGGAGCTGCTGACGGCGCTGTGGCCGGGGCAGACGCTTTGCGGCGGGCGCTTTGCGCAGGAGACCAGCCTTGGGGCGATCCGGGCGGGGCTCTCGGTGTGCGAGCTGATGACGCGCCGCGACTACACGGTGGGCAACGCGGCGCTGACCGCCGAGGGCGCGATCGGGCTTATGATCCGCGAAAGCCCGCGCAGTCTGTGGCGCGGCCGCGCCCTGGTCACGGGCTGGGGGCGTATCGCACGAAACCTCGCCCCGAGGCTGCGCGGTCTCGGCTGCGAGGTTTGGGTCGCCGCGCGGAAGCTGGGCGACCGGGCCGAGGCGGAGGCCCTGGGTCTCCACGCCCGCCGCTTTCCGGAGCTGCCGGAGCTTGCCGGGGAGCTGGACTTTGCGGTCAACACGGTGCCAGCGCCGGTGCTTGAAAAGGACGTACTTGAGCGGCTGCGCCCGGACAGTCTGCTGGTGGAGCTCGCGTCCGAGCCGGGGTTCGACAGGGCGCTGGCAGAAGACCTGGGGCTGCATGTGATCTCAGCGCCGGGCCTGCCGGGAAAGAGCGCCCCCTGCGCCGCGGCTTCGCTTATCCGCGACACGATCTACGCCGTCATCCGGGAAAGGGAGGAAAAGCATGAGCGGTAAAAAACGCCTGGGCCTCGCTCTCTGCGGGTCCTACTGTACATATGAGCAGGTCTTCAAGGCCGCCGAAAGCCTTGCGGAGACTTACGAGCTTGTCCCCATTATGAGCGAGACCGCCGCCGAGACGGACACCCGCTTCGGAACCGCGGCCGACCACATCCGCCGCCTCATGGCGCTGACAGGGAAAAGGGTGGTCACCACGATTGCGGAGGCGGAGCCGCTTGGGCCGAAGGAGCCGATGGACGCCATGCTGATCGCGCCGTGCACGGGCAACACGCTGGCAAAGCTCGCCCACGGGATGACCGACAGCGCGGTGGTCATGGCGGCCAAGGCCCACCTGAGAAACGGGCGGCCGCTGGTGCTCGCCTTCTCCACCAACGACGGGCTCTCCGGCTCGGCCGAGAACATCGCGCGGCTGCTAAACCGGAAGAATGTCTACTTTGTCCCCTTCCGCCAGGACGATCCCGTGAAGAAGCCCCGCTCTCTGCAAGCAGATTTCACGCTCCTGGGCGAGACGATTGAAGCCGCGCTGCGGGGCGAGCAATTGCAGCCGATATTAAGATAAAAAGAGTGGAGTGTGGAGAGTGAAGAGTGGAGTTATGGTGTCGCTCCGCGACGATTAAACATCATCCGCGAAGCGGATTCCACAATTCCACTCTCAACTCTTCACTCTTCACTCTCTATTTTCCTCACCGTCAGCGTATCGCCGTCCACGGTGAAGCGCACGGTGACTCCGGCAAAGTCCATGGCGTAGACCCGTTTGGGGTCTCGCTGGTAGCGGGGGCGGGGGTCGTTTGCCAGAACGCCGCGCAGGGCGTCGATCTTCTCCGGCGGCAGCATTGCGGCAAGCTCGTCGGGAAGCTCCACGCAGAGCGTCGCGCCGGGGTCCGGAGCAAAGCCCGCGCTTGCCTCGGGGTGACAGTCCGCATAAGGGACGTAGGGCTTGATGTCATAGATCGGCGTGCCGTCCATGAGATCGGCCCCGCGCACCACCAGTACCGTCCCGAGGCCGGGGCGCTGCTCTACCCGCTTGAGCTCCACGCAGGAAAGGCCCAAAGCGTTCGGGCGAAAGGGCGAGCGCGTGGCAAAAACGCCCACGCGCGTATTGCCCCCGAGGCGCGGCGGGCGTACTGTGGGCGAAAAGCTCTCCGTCACGGACTCGGAGAACTGCCAGATGAGCCACAGGTGGCTGAAGCCCTCGATGCCGCGCAGGGCCTCGGGATCACGATAGTCCGGCTCAAAGACCACGAGGCTTTCCAGCTCCGGGACGATCCCCGCCTGGCGCGGGATGCCGAATTTTTCCGGAAAGTCGCTGCGCATCACAGCGACGGGGCGGACGATGTGGGCGTTGGACATGGCAGGCTCCTTATCAGAGTGGAGAGTGAAGAGTTGAGAGTGGAGTTGTGGTGTCGCTTCGCGACAATTGAAAAAAGGGGATGCAGATTTCTCCGCCGGGCCGTCGAGGGCGTTGGGCTCTGCGGAGAGAGCCTTTTTAATTCGTCCGCGAAGCGGACTCCTTAACTCCACACTCCACTCTTCAAACTCCACACTCACATCAACAGGCTCGCCGCGCTGAGGGCGACGCCGTTGTTGAGCATGTGGAAAAAGATGCTGCACCAGATGCAGCTTGAGCGCTCGTAGCATCGTGCCAGCAGCAGGGCGGCGGGAATGTACTGAATGAGATACAGCCAGTAGACCGGCGACAGCGCCGCGTATGGCGCGACGTGGGCAATCGCAAAACACAGGGCGCTCACAATATAGGCCGCGCGGCGGTTTCGCTGCCGCAGCACGCCGAAAATTCCGGCGCGAAACAGCATCTCCTCCACCACGGGACCGAAGAAGATGACGACTGCCTTGATCGCGCTGCCGCCCGTCATGCTCACGGCTGTACTCGCCGCGACCCCGCTCGCTTCGGCGACCCCTGCGGCCTCTGCGACAGCCTGGTTGTTGGGGTTGCCGCCGAGCATCGGAAGCAGGTACAAAAACAGCAGTCCTATCGCCAGATTGCAGCAGAGCAGCAGACCGTAAGCTCGGAGTACCTCCAGCACGCAGCGCAGCGGCGCGTCGATCAGCGCGTCAAAGTCGCGGCGCAGAAAGCCGAAGGCGGTGAAAATCATCCAGACAAAACCCAGACTGTAGTAGATCACATTTGCCCCAGCGTGGTCGATCACGCCGCTTTCAAACAGGCGGTTGAATATGTAGGGCAGGAGAAAGAGGTGCACCGGCAAATAGGCCAGCACCGGGATGGTCTCGCGTCCTGCAAGTCGGCTGGTGAAGGGCCGGGGCCAGGGGAGTCGTTTTTCTTCCATCAGGCCCTCGCCTTCTTTTGCAGGTCATAGAGCAGATTCAATGCCTCAATGGGGGTCAGTGTGTTGAGGTCGGTGTCCTGCAATATCCGCCTCACCTCGTCGCTGCCAACGTCGGCAAGACTGATCTGCCCTAAGTCCGCAGGCGCGGCGGTCGATGCCATGGCGGTCACGCCCTCGGCCTCAAGCTCCTTGAGATAGCTCTTGGCCTTGCTGATCAGCGCGTCCGGCAGGCCAGCGAGCTTGGCGACCTCAATGCCATAGCTGTCGTCGGCTGCGCCGCGCACGATCTTGCGCAGGAAGACCAGCTCCCCGCCCTGCTTTTTGGCGGTGATGTTGTAGTTGCGCACGCCCGCAAGCTCCCCCTCGAGGGCGGAGAGCTCATGGTAGTGTGTGGCGAACATGGTCTTCGCGCCGAGCTTTCTTTTGTCGGCGCAGAATTCCAGTACCGCGCGCGCGATGGCCATGCCGTCGAAGGTGGAGGTGCCGCGCCCGATCTCATCGAGGATCAGCAGGGACTGGGCGGTGGCGTGTTTCAGAATATTTGCCGTCTCGCTCATCTCCACCATGAAGGTGGACTGGCCGGAGGCGAGGTCGTCGGAGGCGCCGATGCGCGTAAACACCCGGTCGACGATGCCGACGGTGGCCTCCTTTGCGGGGACGAAGGAGCCCATCTGGGCCATGAGCACAATCAGCGCGGTCTGGCGCATGTAGGTGGATTTGCCCGCCATGTTCGGCCCGGTCACGATGGCGACGCGGTCGTCCCTGTCGTCGAGGAAGGTGTCGTTCGGGACGAAGAGCACGTTTTTCATGGACTGCTCCACCACCGGATGGCGGCCCTGCACGATGCGGAGCGTGCGGGAGGCGTCGATCTCGGGGCAGGTGTAGGCGTTGCGCACGGCGACCTCGGCCAGAGAGCACAGCACATCGAGCCTTGCCACCGCGTCAGCAGAGCGCTGGACACGGTCGACCTTGGCGGCCACGCTGTCGCGCACCTCGCAGAAGTAGCGGTATTCCAGCTCGTTGATCCGGTCCCGGGCGGTGAGCAGATCGTTTTCGAGAGCCTTGAGTTCCTGGGTGAAGTAGCGCTCGTTCGAGACGAGGGTCTGCTTGCGGATATAGTCCTCGGGTACATTTTCAAGGCCCGCGGACTTGGGCACGTCGATGTAATAGCCGAAGACCTTGTTGTAGCCGACCTTCAGCTTTTTGATGCCGGTGCGCTCCCGCTCGCGGGCCTCGAGCTCCTGTACCATACGAGCCCCGTTGTCGCGCACGCTGCGGAGGCGGTCCACCTCCTCGGAGTAGCCGGGGCGGAGGATGCCGCCCTCGCGCACGGAGAAGGGGGGATCGTCGCAGATGGCGCGGTCGATCTCATAGTGGATATCCCCGAGCTCGTCCATCGCGGCGATGTCCTTGAGCTCCAGGCACTGGGCGTTTTGCAGCAGCTCCTTGAGTCTCGGCAGGGCGGCGGTGCAGTTGCAGAGCGCGCGCAGATCGCGGCCCCCGGCGGTGCCGTAGACCGCCTTGCCCACCAGGCGCTGCATGTCGGTAACCATGCGCAGGGTCTCCATGAGCTCGCCGCGCGTCACGTTGTCGGAGACAAGCTCCGAGACCGCGTTGAGGCGGCGGCGGATCGCGACGGCGGACAGGAGCGGACGCTCCACCCAGGCGCGCAGGAGCCTGCCGCCCATCGGGGTCCTCGTGCGGTCGAGCACCCACAGCAGCGACCCGCGCTTTTCCCCGCTGCGGAGGGACTCGGTCAGCTCGAGGTTGCGGCGCGTCACATAGTCGAGCTCCATGAAGCGCCCGCCGAAGAACACGTCGAGACGGCGGATGTGGCCGAGGTCAAATTTCTGTGTGCTGCGCAGGTAGTCCAGCAGGGCCCCCGCCGCGCAGACCGCGCCGGGCTGGTCGCCGATGCCGGCCTCGTCGATGTCCTTGAAGCCGAACTGCTCACAAGTAAGCGCCGCGGCGGGCATGTATTCAAAGCTGTCGCCGCCCTCCTCGGGCATGGCGGCGAGCTTTTTGGTCACAAAGTCATAGATCTCCGCCCGCTCCCTTGCGCCGGGAGAGAGCAGAACCTCGCGCGGGGAGAAGCGGCCCAGCTCGTTGATGAGGTGGGAGAGCGCGTCGTTTTCAAAGGCGGCGCAGCAGAACTCGCCGGTGGAGACGTCGCAGAAAGCGGCGCCCCCCTCGCGCCCCGCGAGGTAAATCGAGGCGATATAATTGGAGCGCCCCTCCTCGAGCATAGAGCTCTCGGTCACGGTGCCGGGGGTGATGATGCGGATGACGTCGCGCTTGACAAGGCCCTTCGCCAGGGCCGGGTCCTCGGTCTGTTCGCAGATGGCAACCTTGTAGCCCTTGGCGATCAGGCGCGCGATATAGGCCTCGGCGCTGTGGTAGGGCACGCCGCACATCGGGGTGCGCTCCTCCGGGTCCTCCACCGAGCGATCCCGCGTGGTGAGGGTGAGGTCCAGCTCCTTCGAGGCCGTCTTCGCGTCCTCGTCGAACATCTCATAAAAATCCCCGAGGCGGAAAAAGAGCAGGCAGTCCGCGTACTGCGCCTTGATCTCCTGATATTGCCGCTTCATGGGGGTCAGCTCTGGCATGGCTTTCTCCTTTTCTATACTGTGTGCGTCTTTTTCAGCACGTTGCTTTTCAATAGTGTGGAGAGTGAAGAGTGGAGTGTGGAGTTGTTGTGTCCGCTTCGCGGACAAAATTTAAATTGACTTGAGGAAGCTGCTCTCTGTCTTCTGTGCATTACTCTTCATTCTCTGCTGTCAGTTTCAGTGTTTTTGTCGTTGAGGACAGCATTCTCCGTATCTCTTCACAATCATTGTTCAGAGAGTTGTATTGTTCTTTGGTCAGATAATCAGTTTCTTTCAAAAGCTCCAGCCAGTACTGGGTTTCCGAGCACTCTTTCAGCGCAATGTAGACTTTTGCCTGGAAATCCTTTCTGCTGCTCGCGGTCTCCGCTTCAGCAAGATTGGCCCCGATGCTTGTCCCACTCCTGAGTATCTGCTTTGAGAGTACATACTCCTTTTTCTCATCGCAAAGAAATTGATATAATCTCACGATCCGTATCGCAAAGTGTTTGCTCTTGGCTTTGGCGTTTAAGTCTTCTCTCATTTTCTAATTGCGCCGAAGGCGCTCCTTAACTCCACACTTCACTCTTCACACTCCACACTCCCATACAGCGCCCAGGTGTTGCTCGTCGTGATCTTCACGTCGATGAACTGCCCGATGAGTGCGGGGTCGCCCTTTAAGTGCACGAGGCGGCCGCCGTTGGTGCGGCTGGAGAGGTTGTAGGGCTCCTTCCCCGTCTCGCCGTCCACCAGGACGCGGAGGGTTTTGCCCTCGTACTCCTTATGCTTCTCGCCGGAGATACGGTTGGCAAGCTCGGTGAGCTGATCGAAATGCACCTGCTTCTGCTCGCGGGTGTAGGGGTCGGGCATGGAGGCCGCCGGGGTGCCGACGCGCTTGGAGTAGATGAAGGTGAACATCGCGTCGAAGCGCACCTCTTCGCAGAGGCTCAAGGTATCGGCGAAGTCCTCCTCCGTCTCGTCGGGAAAGCCCACGATGATGTCGGTGGTGATGACAAGGTCGGGCATGAGACTGCGCGCGAAAGCGATCTCTTCGAGGTACCTGGCCCGGTCATAGTGGCGGTTCATGCGCTTTAAGACCCGGTCGCTGCCGGACTGGACGGGCAGGTGGATATGGTGAGCGCACTTTTCGCACGCGGCCATGGTGCGGAAGAGCTTTTCGGTGGCGTCCTTCGGGTGGCTGGTCATGAAGCGGATCAGAAAGTCGCCGGGGATGTCGTTGATCATGCGCAGAAGGTCGGCAAAATCCACGCCGCAGTCGAGATCCTTGCCGTAGGAGTTGACGTTCTGGCCGAGCAGGGTGATGTCCTTGTACCCCTCGGCGACAAGCTGCCGCGCCTCGGCAACCACATCCTCGGGCCGCCTCGAGCGCTCACGCCCACGGACGTAGGGGACGATGCAGTAGGTGCAGAAGTTGTTGCAGCCGTACATGATGGAGAGCCACGCCTTGACCTTGCCGTCCCTTCTGAGCGGGATGCCCTCGGCCACGGCCTCCTCCTTCGCGGTGGCGAAGACGCGCTTATGCTTTTCCATGACTTGCAGCAGCAGCTCCGGGAAGCGCCAGAGCTCGTGCGGGCCAAAGACCAGATCCACCACGGGGTAGGACATTTTGATCTTCTCGGCCATGTGGGCCTGCTGGACCATGCAGCCGCAGACCGCGATGATCTGGCCGGGCCGCGCCTTCTTGGCGTGGTTGAGCGCGCCGACGTTGCCGAGCACGCGCATCTCGGCGTGTTCGCGCACGGCGCAGGTGTTGACCACGATCACGTCCGCCTGAAACTCATCCCGGGTAAAGCCGTAACCCATCTCGGCGAGGTAGCCGCGGATTTTTTCGCTGTCGGCCTCGTTCTGCTGGCAGCCATAGGTGTCCACCATGGCAAGCGGCCTCTGCCCGTCGGCGGTCACGCGCTCAAAAATTTTTGCGCAGATCGCCCGCTGGGCCTCGATTTTCTCTATATCAATGACTTTTCTCTCAATCGGCATGGGTAAAACTCCTCTATTTTCCATTACTCAGTCTTTATATTTTAACATAAAGCCTATGGAAGTTTCAACTCAAAGAATGTATAATAGTGTGGAGTTTGGAGTGAGGAGTGTGGAGTTATGGCTCTTCCCGTCACAGCAAAAGAAAAAAGTCTCCATTTTGCCGTCCGAATTGTGAAATTATATCAGTATCTCTGCGACGAAAAGAAAGAATACACCCTTTCCAAACAGATTCTCCGAAGCGAAACGAGCATTGGCGCTAATCTGGCTGAAGCGGAAAATGCAATCAGCCGAAAGGATTTTTTATCAAAATTATATATCTCATTAAAAGAGTGTTCAGAGACTCTATATTGGTTAAAGCTTATGAAAGAAACCGATTATCTGACAGAAGAGCAGTTTCAGTCTCTATATAGTGACTGTGAAGAGCTGAGAAAAATGTTATCATCCTCAACAAAGACAATCAACTCCACACTCCTAACTCCAAACTCCTAACTTTAACGAGGTTATCATTATGTCCGAAATCAACATTCTCTCCCCGCATGTGGCGGATATGATCGCCGCGGGCGAGGTTGTGGAGCGGCCCGCCTCCGTCATCAAGGAGCTGATGGAAAATTCCTTTGATGCAGGCGCGCACGCCGTGACCGTGGAGCTCCGCGACGGCGGGGCCACCTATATTCGCGTAGCCGACGACGGCAAGGGCATGGCCCCCGAGGACGCGGGCGTCGCCTTTCTGCGCCACGCGACAAGCAAGCTCCATGACGAGAGCGGGCTTGAGGCTATCGGAACGATGGGCTTTCGGGGCGAGGCGCTGGCCGCCATTTCCGCCGTGAGTGAGGTGGAGCTCACCACCCGCCGCCGGGGCGACGAGAGCGGCACGCACATGACGCTCTCCGCCGGGGACATCCAGGACATGCGCGAGACCGGCTGCCCCGAGGGAACCGTGATGCAGGTGCGCTCGATCTTCTTCAACACCCCGGCGAGGCTCAAGTTTCTGAAATCCGACCGGGCCGAGGCCTCCGCCTGTGTGCAGGCCGCGCTGCGCTGCGCACTGGGCAGGCCCGAGGTCTCCGTCCGTCTCATCCGCGACGGGAAGGAGGAATTCTTCTCCCCCGGCGACGGCAAAGCCGAATCCTGCGTCTATGCCCTCCTTGGCCGCGACACGGCGAAGGATCTGCTGCCCTGCGCCCTCTCCGACGGGGACATGTCCGTCTCGGGCTTTGTGTCCTCCCCCTCGGCGGGACGCGGCAACCGCGCCATGCAGTTTTTCTACTGCAACGGGCGCTTCATCCGCTCGGCCCTTTTGCAGTCGGCGGTGGAGCAGGCATACAAAAACACCCTGCTCAGCGGGCGCTACCCTGCCTGCGTGCTGTACTTGACGCTCTCCAACGCCGCCGTCGACGTGAACGTCCACCCGGCGAAGACCGAAGTCAAGTTCTCCCAGGAGAAGCGGGTCTTTGACCTCGTATATCACGCGGTGCTGGCCGCGCTGAGCGATGAGGACCGCGCCGGGATCACGGAGGCAAAGCCCGCCCCGAAGCCGGTCGCAGCGCCCGCCCCGACCATGAGCGCAAGGCCCGCCGCCCGGCCAGATTTTTACCGCAGCATGCGGGCCGAGGACTTCCGGGCGCAGAATTACAGCGTGAAAAACACCCCCGCGCCGAAAAAAACGGAGGCCGCGCCGGTGCTGCGGGCGTATGAGGAGCCGTATCAGACCCGCCTGGATCTCAATTCTGCGCCGACGCCTGTCAAGACCCAAGCGGCTTCGACAAAAAATTCAGCGATTCCACAGGATTTTTCTGACAGGACTGTGGAAAAGTCTGTTCAAAGTGTTGAAAATTCACAGCTTCCCGCCTACAAACTCATCGGAGAGGCGCTGAAGCTCTACATTCTGGTCGAGGTCGGGGGGGAGCTGCTGCTGATCGACAAGCACGCCGCGCACGAGCGTATGATTTTCGACCATCTCAAGCAGTCCGACCGCCGCGCCATGGCCCAGACCCTGCTGGAGGGCGTGACCCTGCGGCTGAGTGCGGAGGAACAGGGCCTGCTGGAGCAGAACGGCGAGCTTTTGTCCGAGCTCGGCTTTGAGATTGAAGCCTTTGGCGAGGACGATTACATCCTGCGCGCCGTGCCCGCCGACATGAATCCCTCCGACGCGCGCGCCGCTGTGGAGGAGATTTTGGAAAAGCTCAAATCCGGTACGGCCCCCGATCCGCAGAGCGCAAGGGACGAGATTCTGCACACCGTCGCCTGCAAGGCCGCGATCAAGGCGGGCTACGACACGGATGAGAAGGAGCTTCGCCGCGTCGCGGAGGCTGTTTTGTCCGGCGCTGTCAAGTACTGCCCCCATGGCCGCCCCGTGTCTGTCGTAATGACAAGGCGGGATCTGGACAAGCTGTTCAAGAGAATCGTATGAACAACAGGATCATCGTCGTCGCGGGGCCTACCGCGTCCGGAAAGACCCGGCTCGGGATTGAGCTGGCCAAAGCCTTCGGGGGCGAGATCGTCTCCGCCGACTCCATGCAGCTCTACCGCGGTATGGACGTCGGCACCGCCAAGGCCACCCCGGAGGAGCAGGCCGCCGCGCCCCACCACATGCTTGACGTGGCCGACCCGGGAGAGCCTTATTCCGTTGCCCGGTATGTTGAAGAGGCCGGACAGGTCTGCGACGCGCTGCTGGCCCGGGGGCGCCTGCCCGTCGTGGTCGGCGGGACGGGGCTGTATATCGACTCTCTCGTCGCGGGCCGCGATTTTGCGGAAAACGAAGAGAACAAGACGCTTCGCGTCGAGCTTGAGGCCGAGTTCGACCGCCTCGGCGGCGAGGCCATGCTGGAAATCCTCGCGGGTTTTGACCCGGAACGCGCCCAAAAGCTCAACGCCGGGGACAAGCGCCGCATCGTGCGCGCGATCGAGATTTACCGCCTCACCGGAAAAACCGCCACCGAGCACGACGAGGAGACACGCCGCCGACCGCCCCGCTATGAGGCTGCGCGCATCGTCTTAAACTACCAAAACCGCGCCGATCTCTACGCGCGCATTGACAGCCGTGTGGACGCCATGATCGCCGGCGGGCTCTTTGAGGAGGTCGAGGGCCTTCTGCGCGCGGGCCTCTCGGCGGACTGTACCGCCATGCAGGCCATCGGCTACAAGGAGGCCGCCCTCGCCCTGCGCGGGGAGCTCACGCGGGAGGAGGCAGCCGCCCTCATCAAGCAGGGCAGCCGCCGCTACGCCAAGCGGCAGATCACCTGGTTCGGCCGCTGGGAGGGCGCGCACCGCGTTCTCTGGGGCAGTCAGCCCGATTTTGCGGAGGGCCTGCATTCTTCGACAGCGTTTTTACTAAGCCGCGGGTATCATAAGTAGAGCGTGGATTTACCGCGCAGATTACTTATGACGGGGCGGCGGGAAAGCAGGCCGCTCCGCAAAAAAAGGAGTGGCTGAAATGCAGAAAACGCAAAATCTCCAGGATCAATTCCTCAACCAGCTTCGGCGCGAGAAGGCCGTCGTCACCATGTTTTTGATGAACGGCTTCCAGCTCCACGGCGTTGTGCGCGGCTTCGACGGCTTCACCGTGGTGCTCGATTCCGACGGACGGCAGCAGCTCATCTACAAGCACGCGATCTCCACCGTGGTGCCGCCGCGGCCCATCGCCTTCGACAGTGAGGACTGAGCGCGGCGGGGAACGTCTGTTCTACCACATACTCGCGGCGCTGCTGTTTGCCTCGCTCTGCGGCTGGAGCGCCGCGGCCCTGTATCTGCGTATTTCCTCAGATGAGGCCCCGGCTCCCGCGGAAGAGTCGGAGCCCGTTCCCCCGGGCGGACGCCTGT
The DNA here is from genome assembly GCA_900319695.1 of uncultured Eubacteriales bacterium. GTDB lineage: Bacteria > Bacillota > Clostridia > Oscillospirales > Oscillospiraceae > Limivicinus. The sequence goes on along the minus strand of ONPN01000019.1, from coordinate 16,472 downwards.
GCGGTCTGCTGATCCGCCGCGAAAGGGCCGTGGAAGCGGGCGCGTTCCCCGACGCTGATGACGGGGCGCGGCTCTCCGCCGGGGAGACCGGGGACGAGAGCGCCCTGTACTTTATCGGCTGCGACGGCTGGGAAGCGCTGAGTCCGGAGGGGCTCGACAGCCTCACGCCGGAACAGCTGGAAAACCTTCTCGCCGCCGGAGCGCCGGAGAACGACGCACAGGCGGGGCGGCTGGTCTACGGCTTCACGCTCCTGCTCGCAGCGCTCTTTGACGGAAACGAGCCTCCGCTCCCCGGCCCTGTCCGGCTCCGTCTGGACGATCTGGGCGAGTGCCCGGCACAGCTCCTTTCTGTCACCGCCGACGCTCTTGGCCGGCGGATGCTGGTTTTCAGGCTCACGGAGTTTCCGGAGGAGCTGTACAGACTTAGAATCGTCAATGGTGAAATCATACCGTAGGGGCGACCCCTGCGGACGCCCGGCAGTGCAACGAATATTTCCCGTGTTCGCCTCGGCGCATCCGCAGATAGCAGGGTCTGCCGCCGGGAGGGGACAGGCATCTCCCCTACTACTATGTTTCCGATAAAACTGTACGATCATCACCGTAGGGGCGGATAGCATCCGCCCGCGCGGAGGATCGACAACAGGTGCGAACCGTTGGGCGAATCCGCAGGCTGTACGAATTTGCCCAACAAAAAAGCAGAAAAACGACATTGCTCTGCCGGGCGGCTGATAGCCGCCCCTACGGCATAACACCAAGTTTTACAAGAAACAACGTACTATATTAAGATTTCCATATCACAGATAAAGAAGGTCATACTATGTCCATTGCGGAAAACATAGCGCAGGTCAAGGCAAATATTGCGCGGGCAGCGGAGGCCGCCGGACGCGACCCCAACGAGATCCTGCTTGTCGGTGCGACGAAGATGAACGATGCCGCCCGCGTGCGGGAGGCGATCGCGGCGGGGCTCCCCTGCTGCGGCGAGAACCGCGTGCAGGAGCTTTTGGAAAAGCATGAGCAGGGGGCCTATGAGGGGGCTGAGCTCCACTTCATCGGGACCTTGCAGAAAAACAAGGCCAAGTACCTTGTCGGTCTCGTGTCTCTGATCCACAGCGTGGACAGCGAGGGACTGATGAAGGAGATCTCTCGTCAGGCCGAAAAACGCGGGCTCGTCCAGGACATTCTGCTGGAAATTAACACCGGCTATGAGGCCTCCAAGTCCGGCATTGCGCCCGAGGAGCTGCCCGCTTTGCTTCAAAAAGCGGGGAATTATCCCGGGATTCGGGTGCGCGGACTCATGACCATCCCCCCGATTTGCCGTGCGCCGGAGGAGAATCTTCCATATTTCCGTCTTTTGCGACAGCTTTTTATTGACAATGGCGAAAAAAAATACGATAATGTACATATGGATTTTATGTCTATGGGTATGAGCGGCGATTACGAGGCCGCTATTGCCTGCGGGGCGAATATGGTGCGTGTCGGCACGGCCATCTTCGGGCAGCGCCATTACCCCGTCGGGCAGAACTGACAGCCCGCGAACTGGAGGATTGCCATGGGTTTCATGGATGGATTGAAAAAACTGACGCAGCCCTACGACGATGACGAGGATTTCTTTGAGGGTTCGGACCAGAGTCTGAGGCCCCAGCCAAAGAGTGAGCAGAAGGCCCCCGTCAGCGCAGCGCAGATGGCGTTTGAAAATGCCTTCGCCGATCCCGGCGGAACCCCCGCCCCCGCCGAGGAGGCTCAGCCGAAAAAGCCGGCGGAATCCGGCGGCGGCATCTTCGGAGGATTGAAGAAAGCGGCCTCCGGCGCAGGCAAGCCGAGGCGGGAGCGCACCATGAACTTCGGCGGCAAGGACACCTCCGTCCTTCTGTTCAGCCCCAAGACCTTTGACGAGGCGGGCGAGCTTGTGAGTTATCTGCAGCAGGACATGACCTGCGTGATGACGCTCGAGAGCGTCCCGGCCGAGACCGCGCGGCGTCTTCTGGACTTTCTGTCCGGCATCGCCTTCGCCCTCGGCGGGAAGATCACCCCCGTGTCAGCCAAAACGTATTTCATTACCCCGCAGAATGTAGATATATTGGGTATGCAGCCGCAGCAGCAGCAACAGACAGAACAGCAGCCGGAGAGCTCCGGACACTATTTTTGACCTGTAGGTCGCAAAAGATTGGAAAGGTGGATAAGCTATGATTACTGCACAGGATATTCGCGAGAAAGGTTTTGAGAGAGCGCGCATCAACGGTTACGATATGGCCTCCGTTGACGAGTTTCTGGAGGAGCTGGCCGACGACGTCGCCGCGACCCAGAAGGAGAACGCCGTTCTCAAGAGCAAGATGAAGGTCCTCGTCGACAAGATCGAGGAATACCGCTCCAACGAGGAAGCGCTCAACGCCGCCATCCTCTCGGCGCAGAAGCTCGCCGTGCAGATTGAGAGCGAGGCCCGCCAGCGCGCCGCCAACACCATTGCCGAGGCCGAGGCCAAGGCCAGAGAGACCATCGGCTCCATTTCCGACCGCGCCGACGCTGAGGAGAAGCGCCTCGCCGACGCGAAGGCCGCCGCCGCCAAGTACATTGAGGCCGCCAAGGCCGTCTGCACCGCGCAGATCGGCAAGCTGGAGGCCATTGCGGGCGACCTGGGCGTCGCCGTTGAGGAAGAAGAGGAAGAGGCGGAAGAAGCTGCGCCCGCGGTTGAGGCTGAGGAGCCCGACGTCGACGAGACCGTCCGCGCCATTGAGAACAGCGCCGCCCGTCTCCAGGCCGACAGCGTCAAGCTGGACATTGCCGACGATGCAACCAACTACCGCCCGAGACAGCGCAAGCTGGAGAACACCCAGCCCTTCACCCTCTGATTCGGACAGCAAACTGACTGATCCGGGACGCTCGCGCAGGCGGGCGTCCCGTTATCCCGTTACACAGATACTTTTACAGGAGCCGTAAACACATGTCACAGGACTTTAACGCCACACTGAATCTGCCGAAAACCGACTTTCCGATGCGCGCCGGCCTTCCCAAGCGCGAGCCGGATATGCTTAAAAAATGGGAAGAGCTCGATCTCTATAACGAGACCCTGAAAAAGAATGAGGGCGGCCCCCGCTTCTCCCTGCACGACGGACCTCCCTTCTCCAACGGCGACATCCATATGGGTCACGCCCTCAACAAGTGCATCAAAGATTTCATCGTGCGCTCTTATGCCATGCGCGGCTATTGGACGCCCTACATCCCCGGCTGGGATAACCACGGCATGCCCATTGAGTCCGCCATCATCAAGGAGCAGAAGCTCAATCACAAGGCCATGAGCGTGGCGGATTTCCGCTCCGCCTGCCACAAGTACGCCGAGAAGTACGTTCACCGCCAGATGGACGGCTTCAAGCGCCTGGGCGTCGTTGCCGACTGGGATCACCCCTACCTCACCATGAACAAGGGCTTTGAGGCGGACGAGGTGCGCATCTTCGGCAAGATGTACCGCAACGGCCACATCTACAAGGGCTTCAAGCCCGTCTACTGGTGCGCCCACGACGAGACCGCTCTCGCCGAGGCTGAAATCGAGTACCAGGACGACCCCGTCACCACCGTCTACGTCAAGTTCCCGATGCACGACGACAAGGGCAAGCTGAGCCATCTGGACAAGTCGAAGCTCTTCTTCCTGATCTGGACCACCACGACCTGGACCCTGCCCGGCAACCTCGGCATCACCCTCTCCCCCGGCGACAGCTACGCGATCGTAAAGCTGCCGAACGGCGAGATGCTGATTATGGCCGAGGCGCTGATTCCCGCTGTCATGAAGGCGGGCGGCGTTGAGTCCTGGGAGATCGTCGAGACCCACGAGGGCCGCTTCTTCGAGTACATGCTCGCAGACCATCCCTTCCTGCCGAAGACCAGTCTGCTGATGCTGGCCGACTACGTCACCATGGACTCCGGTACGGGCTGTGTCCACACCGCTCCCGGCTTCGGCGCGGACGACTACAACACCTGCACCCGTTACGGGCTGGAGATGGTTGTCCCCGTGGACGATCAGGGCCGCCACACCGAGTATGCCGGCAAGTACGCCGGGCTCGGCACCGAGGAATCCAACCCCGTCATCCTCGCCGACATGAAAGAAAGCGGCGTTCTCTTCGCGTCTGAGAACATCGTCCACTCCTACCCGCACTGCTGGCGCTGCAAGCACCCGATCATCTTCCGCGCCACCCCGCAGTGGTTCTGCTCGGTTGACTCCTTTAAAGAGGACGCCGTCGCCGCCTGCGATGATGTGCGCTGGCTCCCCGCCTGGGGTAAGGAGCGCATGGCCGCCATGATCCGCGAGCGCGCCGACTGGTGCATCTCCCGTCAGCGCCGCTGGGGTCTGCCCATCCCCGTGTTCTACTGTGAGGACTGCAAAAAGCCGGTCTGCACCGAGGAGAGCATTGAGGCTGTGGCAAAGCTGTTTGAGAAAGAGGGCTCCAACGCCTGGTTTGACCGTCCGGCATCCGAGATCCTGCCCCAGGGCTTTGTCTGCCCCCACTGCGGCGGCACCCACTTTGTCCAGGAGACCAACACCCTCGACGGATGGTTTGACTCCGGCTCCACTCACTTTGCCGCCATGAAGCGCGACCAGGGCTTCTGGCCTGCCGACATGTACATGGAGGGCGGCGACCAGTACAGAGGCTGGTTCCAGTCCTCCCTGCTGACCGCTGTCGGCGCGCTGAACCAGGGCGCGCCCTACAAAGAGTGCCTGACCCACGGCTGGACTGTCGACGGCGAGGGCAAGGCCATGCACAAGTCCCTCGGCAACGGCATCGACCCCGCTGATATGATCAAGGAGTTCGGCGCGGACATGATTCGCCTCTGGGCGGGCTCCGCCGACTACCATGTGGATGTGCGCTGCTCCAAGGAAATCTTCAAGCAGCTCAGCCAGAACTACCTCAAGTTCCGCAACACCGCCCGCTACTGCCTCGGCAACCTTGAGGGCTTCGATGCGGACAAGCTCGTCTCCCCCGCGGAGATGCTGCCCCTCGACCGCTGGGCCGTCACCAAGCTCAACGAGCTGATCGCCAAGGTCGCGCAGGCTTACAACGACTATGAGTTCCACACGGTCTCCCACGCGATCAACGACTTCTGCGTGGTGGAGCTTTCGAGCTTCTACCTCGACATCATCAAGGATCGCCTCTACTGTGAGGAACGCGACGGGCAGCTGCGCCGCAGCGCGCAGACCGCTCTGTTCCTGATCCTCGACACCATGACCCGCATGTTTGCCCCGATCCTCGCCTTCACCTGCGACGAGATCTGGCAGGCCATGCCGCACCGCGCCGGTGACGACACGCGCAACATTCTGCTCAACCGCATGAACGCCGCTTTCACCGACTACGCCCTCTCCGATGAAGAGATGGCGAAGTGGGACAAGCTGGTCGCCCTGCGCGACGACGTCAACGGTGTGCTGGAGGCCGCCCGCAGCGCCAAGCGCATCGGCAAGCCCCTTGAGGCCGCCGTTGTCCTGCGCGCCAGAGACGAGAGCGCGAAAGAAACTCTCGAGGCCGTGGCCGACATGGACCTTGCGGAGCTCTTCATTGTGTCCCGGTGCCTCATCGCGGACGACGACGCCGACGACGAACATGTCACCGGGCGCGGCGTGAAGAACGCCGGGCTTGAAATCTCCGTCAGCGAGGCCCCCGGTGTCAAGTGCCCGCGCTGCTGGAAGCATTCGACCGACGCCGATCCCGAGACCGGGCTCTGCCCGAGATGTGCCGCAGTTATTGCAAAGCAATGACGGAACAGTGTGGAGCTTGAAGAGTGGAGCTGAGGTATCCGCTTTGTGGATGAATTGAAATCGTCGCGAAGCGACACCATAACTCCACACTCCACTCTCCACACTCCACTCTCTATACGTTCCCCTTCTTTCCATTTCGCACGTCGGATTTATTTCCGGCAGATAGGAGTTACCATGCTGTATTCAATCGTCGGCATTCTTGTCATCATCCTTGACCAGGCCGTGAAGTTCTGGGTCTCCGACACCCTTTTCGGCGCGGACGTAGTGGCTTTCATTCCCGGGGTCCTCAGCCTCGTGAACGTCCACAATGACGGCGCGGCGTTCAGCTTCCTCAGCGGCAGCGGCGCGCGCATCTACTTCATCGTCGCGACCGGCGTCTTCACGCTGCTGGTGATCATCGCACTGGCCACCAATTTCATCCGCGGGAAGTTCTCCCGCTGGTGTCTGGTCCTTGTCGCGGCCGGCGGCCTCGGCAATATGATCGACCGCATCATCTACGGCTATGTGCAGGACATGTTTAAGGTGGAGCTGTTCAACTTTGCCATCTTCAACGTCGCGGACATCTTCATTACGGTCTTTGCGATCCTCTTTGCCCTGTCGATGATCTTCGAGCGGCCCGAGAGCGACAAGATCGACGTGCTCTATGAGGACGACGAAGAAGAGGAAAAGCCGAAAAAACTCTCTCGCAAGGAGCGCAAGGCCCTGAAAGCAGCCGAAAAGGAAGCCGCAAAGACCGAGACCGCCGCTGCCTCCGGCGCTGCTTCGGGAGATTTGGCCGAGGTTCTCTCGCCCGAGAAGAAGAGCGCCGTTCGCTCCGCCCGCAAAGCCCGCCAGGACAAGTATGAGCAGGAGTATGAGGAATACAAGGCTCAGCAGCGCGCCGCCATGGGCAAGAAGAAAGCCAAGGCCGAGCCTGCCTTTGAGCTGAACGAGACGAAAGCCGCGCCCAAGGCCAAGACCGAGGCTGCCGACCCCTTTGCCGCCTGGGAGCTTGCCAATGAACGTGCCGAGGAAAGCCAGGCCAATGGCTATGCCGGTCGGCTTATGGACGCCCCCGTTTCCAAGCCGAAGACCGAGACGCCCAGACCCAAGCCCGCGCCTGCCGCGCCGGCACCCGCAGCAAAAGCCGCCGTGCCGAAGCCTGCCGCGCCGAAGCCTGCTCCCAAGCCCGTGGAGAGCGCGGATGAGGATTTCAGCCTGGACGACATTCTGGCCGAGTTCAAGTAATGGATCATTCAATGGACGAAGAACGGATACAGTTAACAGCCGAGGAGAGCGGAGAACGGATCGACGCTCTCCTCGCGCGCATCTATCCCGATCTCTCTCGCAGTCTGATCCAGAAATGTATAGAGGCGGGCGGCGTAACGCTCAACGGAAAAACCGTCAAGAAAAATGCGCGCGGCGCCGAGGGGGATGTGCTGCTCTTCACCTTTCCCGAGACAGAGGCCCTGCCGCTCGAACCGCAGAATCTGCCGCTTGACGTGGTGTATGAGGACTCTGACCTCATCGTCGTCAACAAGGCCCGCGGCATGGTGGTCCATCCCGCGCCGGGACATCCGGACGGGACTCTGGTCAACGCCCTGCTCTATCACTGCGGGGACACGCTCTCCGGCATCGGCGGCGTGCAGCGGCCCGGCATCGTCCACCGCATCGACAAGGACACCTCGGGTCTGCTGGTCGCGGCGAAGAACGATTTCAGCCACGCCGGCCTCTCCGCGCAGCTCTCGGATCACAGCCTGTTCCGCGAGTACGAGGCCGTGGTCAACGGCAATCTGCGCGAGGAAGCCGGGGTCATTGACCGCCCGGTCGGGAGGCATCCGATAGATCGCAAGCGCATGGCGGTCATTGAGAAAAACGGCAAGCGCGCCGTCACGCACTGGGAACTGCTTTCGCGCTACCGGGGCTACTGCCGCGTGATCTGCCGACTTGAGACCGGGCGCACCCACCAGATCCGCGTCCACATGGCGAGCATCGGACATCCCCTGCTGGGCGACGGACTCTATGGCGCGAAGTGCCCGGATAAGGGACTGGAGGGCCAATGTCTCCACGCAAGGCGCATCAGCTTCATCCACCCCCGCAGCGGGGAGCGGATGCGCTTTGAAACAGAGCTGCCGGACTATTTCACGCAGGTTGTGGTGAGACTGGGCCCTGAGATTTGATTGCAGAGGCGGCATGACAGAAATAGTGGGAGGCAAATCATGGACAATAAAAAGCTCGTTTACGCGGTCCTCGCGGCAATCGTAGCTCTCGCGCTGATCGTTTTGCTCATCAAAGTTGTCACCGGCGCGTTCAGCCTTTTGAGCGGCGCGCTGAACGCGGTGATCGGCGTCGTGGTCGTCGCGGCGCTGGTACTGATCGTGGCCTGGATGTTCCTGTATGCACGAAAGCGGTAGAGCGTCAAAAGGGGCTTGCAGCTCAAAGTATGCTGCAAGCCCCATCCTTTTCTCTATTGCCTGATGGCTCTCCTCGCCATCAGGGACGCGCCGTGCAAAGCCGCCGTGTACACAGCGGTCAACGGCAAGACCCACGGGAGCGGCTTTTCCACCGCCCAGAAATGGACCAGATAGATTTCAAAGGTCAGACCGCCGAGGAAGGCCACGGCGCGGTTGACAGCCTGTCCCGCCTTAAACCGGCTCAGCCCCTCCGACGCGGCGGCGATCAGCACGCAGAGCCCCGGCGCGATCAGCAGCAGCGGATACCACGCGAGGCCGTAGTCCCAGACCACGTCGGCGGCAAAGCGCGGCGTCTCCCACAGGAGCGCGGCCCCCACCGGGACAGCGCAGATCAGAAGCGCAAGCTCCGTTTTGGTGAGGGCCTCGCGACGGCGGCTTTCGGCGGCAAAGAGCATCCCGAGGAAAAAAACCGGCAAGCGCGTCATGATGATGACAAGCTCCGTGTCGCCCCAGAAGGCGGCGCTCAACAGCAGCAGGACGAGCAGCGCCACGGCGGCTTTCGCCCTTGTATCGCAGCGCATGGCCAGCGGGGCCAGCCAGGGGGTGAGCAGATAGCTCAGCCACATGCCGGACACATACCAGTTGAACGCGGGTTTGATCCCGGTGAAGCCGTGCACTCCGAAGAGATTGGCCAGCGCCGAGGGAAGCGTGATTGAGCCGTCAATAACGTGCAGGGCAAGCCAGACCAGAATGAAGGGCAGATAAACCGGCAAAACCCTCGCGGCGCGGCGCTTCAGAAAAGCGGCGGGGTCGCGGTCGCCGAGGTAAGAGAAAAAGCAGCCGACGCCCGAGCAGAAGAAAAACACGTCCACGCCGCCGTAAAAGTACGCCGCGGCTTTTTTCAGCGCCATCTCCGGCCATGCGCCCTTGGTATGGTAGAGCAGGATCATCACAATGGCCGCGGCCATCATATTTTTGCGGTATTTGGACAGGGTCTGAAAGCGCATCAAAGCACCTCCAAAAGTTTATACAGCGGAATATCAGCGGCGCGTGTGCGGGACATGCACCGGCTATGGCTTGCTGCGACTACAGGGAAAGGCCCTCAATAGCCCAGAGGGGATACCCGCCATCTTTCATTTAATCGAAATCTGTCATCATAGAATTGAACTCAGATTCAAGGGCGGCGAACGCGGAGTCAATTGTTGCAAGCGCAAGCTCCGCAGCCTCCGGGGAAACATCCTTGAGTTTTGCGGCGGTCTCCGGCTTTGTAATGTCAATCTCGGGTTCCGGCGAAGGTGGAATATATTCCTCCTGCCCGAACAGTACCTCGGGGAAGGTATCCTCCAATGGAGAGAACGTGTACCCCTTTTCCTTGCCCCAGCGTATCATCTCCGGCACGGCCAGAACGCTCTGACGGCGGAAATTCTGCTGCATGGCGACAACGTAGTCATAGGGCTTTGTGGGATGCGTGAAGTTGCTGCTGATCTTCGCCGTCACCTCTGCGACATCCACCTCTAGATTCCAGTCAAAAACGAGCAGGCCCATGTCGTGCATTGTCTGGTAGAGCTCGTCAAACTCGCCCGGCATGCGCACGGCCAGATACCGGGCGTTGGGCGTGCCGCCGTAAAAGCGGATGAACTTTGCATAGCGGCCCGTCTTTTCATAGATGATTTCCTGCATCCGTACGATTTCGGATAAGCAGTGCTCAAGCACGCCCTCCTCGCCGCTGTACCAGCTCATATCCGGGAAGTAGATACCGAGCTCGTGCCCGTCCTCCGCTATTTTGGGGAGCAGATCAAGAAACTCTGTCTGATAGGTGCTGATGAAAAAGGTAGCCTTGACCTCGTCACGCTTCAGCAGCGTCAGCAATTCTTCGGTGGGTTCACTTGGCGTATCAATATAAGTCAGGCAGATCGTGCCGGTGGCGGGCCTCACGGCCTCCTTTCTTTTTTGAGGCACGACATGGACGGTGCGCTGTACGCTGTCAATGTCAGCGCCGCCCGGGAGCGCGTAGGTCAACGTGTAATCGCCGGTGTGCCAGGGCGTGACCTCCCCCGTGACCGTGACCTCTGCGCTGATATCTTCACCGTCCCTGCCGAGGGCCGTAAATCCGGGATCTCGGAAAGGGATGCCGCAGGGCCATTCGATCTCCTCACTCTCTTTCAGAAAAATCCCGGGAGTAGGCGTGGGCTCGGGGGTCGGCTCCGGCGTCGGATCCGGGGTGGAAGGCGTCAGCACCAGCGCGGGCGTCGGCGTCGGCGTCGGGCTTGATCTGGGCACAGCCTGAACAGTTGCCGCCGAAGGCATAAGCGCGCCCGCTCTGGAGAGACCGGTCCTGAGATAAATCAGTGCGAACAGGACGAGCCCGAGAAAAAACAGACACAGTATAAAAAGAATGATCTTGTAAAGTCGCTTCATCTCATAATCTCCAAAGGGCAAACGATTTACAAATGTTTTTACTTTTTGGTCTTAATCTACCATGAAGTGCCGAGAAAGTCCAGACAAATCATAATCCCCTCCTCTTTGGCATAGACTGTCGGGAACGACAAAAGGAGGGGATGCTATGCGTTTACTGCGTATGGGGAGTCTGGGACCGGCTGTGGAGCTCATGCAGCTCGCGCTGAACCGAGCGGGCTATGGGGAGCTCGAGACCGACGGGATCTTCGGCCCGAAGACCGACCGCGCGCTTCGGCAGTTTCAGGGTAAGATGGGGCTGCTTGTCGACGGGATCGCCGGGCGGGACACCCACCGCGCGCTGCTACCATGGTATACGGGCACGGCCATGCACCGCGTCGCGGCGGGCGATACCTTCTGGAAAATTGCCGAGCGTTACGGCACGACGGCCGAGGCGATTGAGGCGGCGAACCCCGACTCGCAGGCCGAAAACCTGCAAATTGGACAGGTGCTCACGATCCCGCTGGACTTTCCGGTGGTGCCGACAACAATCAGTTGGTGCTCGGCACTGGTCGGCTACTGCGTACAGGGTCTCTCCGCGCGCTATCCCTTTATCAAAACGGGCGACATCGGCAAGAGCGTCATGGGCAAACCCCTCTGGCAGCTTGAGCTCGGCAGCGGGGAAAACAAAGTCCTCTATAACGCCGAGCACCACGCCAACGAGTGGATCACCACGCCGCTGCTCCTGAAATTCTGCGAGGAGCTCTGCGCCGCCTCGGTCAAGGGGGAGAAAATTTTTGACCAGAGCGCGGCGGAGCTGCTGCAATATGCAAATCTCACGCTTGTCCCGGCGGTAAACCCCGACGGTCTGGATCTCGCGACGGGCGAGCTGCAGCAGGGCGAGTTTTACAAAGGCGCGGTGGACATTGCAAACCGCTGGCCCGACATCCCGTTTCCGACCGGCTGGAAAGCCAATATCCGCGGCACGGATCTCAACCTCCAATACCCGGCGGATTGGGAGAGGGCCAGAGAGATCAAGTACGCCCAGGGTGTGCGCAGCCCGGCCCCGCAGGACTACGTCGGCGCGGCGGCCCTGTCCGCTCCCGAGAGCCGCGCGCTGTACGACTATACCCTCGCCCTCTCGCCGCGCCTGACCCTGAGCCTGCACACGCAGGGCGAGGAAATCTACTGGCGCTGGGGCGAGTGTGAGCCGGAGGGCGCGCGCAAAATCGGCGAGCTCTTCGCAAAACTCTCGGGCTACACGCTCGCAGATCCCGAGCAGGCCGCGTCCTACGCCGGGTACAAGGACTGGTTCATCGACCGCTTCGAGCGCCCCGGCTTCACCATTGAGGCAGGAAAAGGCGAGAACCCGCTGCCGCTTTCTGCGTTTGACGAAATCTATAAGAAGGTTTTGCCGATTCTGACTTACGGCGCCCTGGTGACGTAAAAAGTATGGAGTTTGGAGTAAGGGTGTCCCTGCGAGAAAAGTAAAAAGATAAAACGGAAAGCAACTTTCAGTCCGCGCCGAAGGCGCTCCACAACTCCACTCTCCACTCTTCACTCTCCACTCTCCACTCTGCTCAAGCCGTTGCCATTTGTGTCAGTTCGTGGTATGCTGAAGAAAACAAAAGAAAAGAAGGTCACAGCATGGAACAGGTATTTGAACGCCCCTATATGATTGCGCCGAGCATCTGCGATTTTGACGGCAGACTGTCGGTCCCCGGCGCTTTCTCCCTCTTCATGGACCTCGCCACCGAGCACGCCGAACGCCTGGGTGTGGGTCTGTCCGCCATGCGGGCGAAAAACCGCTTCTGGCTCACGGTGAAGACGAAGATCATCTTTGACGAGCGGCCCGCCATCAGTGAGGCGGTGCGGCTTTTGACCTGGCCGGAGAAGCCGGGGCCCCTGCGCTTCAACCGCAGCTATGAGCTCTGGCACGACGACAGGCGCGTGATCGCCGGGCGCACGGAGTGGGCCGTGCTCAACACCGAGAGCGGCGCGCTCGCTCCCAGCCAGGATATTTTCCCGGAAAACCTGAACTATGTGCGCGGCTCCGCTCTGGAGGAGGGCTTCGCCCGCGTCCCGGATCGCTTTGACGGAGAGCCCTTCGCCGAGTACCGGGTGCGCCCGACGGACATCGACCTCGGCGGTCACATGAACAACGCCGCCTACCCCCGGGCGCTCTTCGGGGCCTTTTCCGTTCAGGCGCTGCGGGAAAAGCCCGTGCGCTGCGTGGACTTGATCTTCCGCGCCCCCTGCCACGAGGGGGATTTGCTCTCCTTTTACAAGAAGGAAGAAGACGGCCGCCTCGACATCCGCATGTCCCGCGGCGAGGAGACCGTCCTTCTGGGACGTATCGGGTTTTAAAATCGCTTGAGACCGCGCCGCCGACAGAAGCCGGGAGGCGCGGTCTGTGTTTACCTGCAACAATTGCCTGGATTGACAGCAGGACGGGTCTATATGCTGCGCCGCTCAGCCTATATAAGTCTGCCGCCTTTCTCTGTGGTAAAATAGACAATTTTTTACATTTGCTATGGCTTTTTTCCGATAAAGTGTTATAATAGCAAAAAGTACAGCTTGCGGCGGCAGGCATTGCGCCAAGCGAAAACAGGCCCGTGTTGAGAAGGCCCCGGACGGAGGTACGCAGATGAAACCAACTTTACAAAAAGCAAAACTCCTGTCGACCCTGATGGCGGCGACGCTTCTCTTCACGGCCGCTTCTTCGGCCTCCCATGCGGACAGCAAAACGGAGATTTTATCCCTGAGCGAAACGGAGAGTGTGATCGAAGTCGGCGCAAATGGGGAAACAGCCATTTCAAAATCGGCGGAATCTGTGCGCAGCGCCGTTGATTTTGAACATGAACTGGATTCGTATAAGCCGCTGAAGGATCACTACAGCTTTTACTTTACCTATAAGACAGTCCATCCCTGGTGGGACGCGGTGGCGCTGGGAATGGAGGAGGCGCAGCGGCAGTTTCTGGACAAGGGAGTCACGATCACATACGAGTACATGGCCCCGGATGGTGCCTCAGCCGACGATCAGACTGAGAAGCTGCATACGGCGGAGAAAAAAGACTATGACGTGATTGGCGTCGACGTTGCGGACGAAGCGATCATCTCTCCGATCCTGGATGAGATGGTGGAGTCGGGGACAAAGGTCATGACCTTTTCCAGCTCAGATGCCGCGGAGGGCTGCAAAAGAATCGCCTATGTCGGGAATACACATAACTATGAGGACGGCGCCGATCTGACAGAGGCCCTCTGCAAAAGGCTGGGGTACAGGGGAAAGGTTGCGATTCTGGTAGGAAGCAAAGGCGCGCCCTGCCATGAAGATCGCGCGAGAGGCGCGCGGGATACCATTGCCCGGTACGGGGAGATGGAGATCGCGGCAGTGGAATACGACATGGACTCCGTAGACCTGGCGTACGAGCTGACCTTAAAAATTTTGAAGGAGCATCCGGACCTCGACGGCCTTGTCTGCTGCAATATGAGCAATCCTGTCGGAGCGGCCAGAGCGGTCATAGAGACCGGCAGCCGTGCGGTGATCGTGGGCATGGACCACGATCAGGAGGCGCTGCGCTATCTGGATGACGGTGTGATCTACTGTCTCGGAGTTCAGGACTGCTTTTCGATCGGCTTTGACACGCTGCAGGTCGCGGTGAAAATTGCGGACGGCAATCTGCCTGGCAGACTCTTCCCGGAAAAAACAGATGAGATCACAACCGTCATTTACCAGGAGGACGCAGCCCCAATGCTTGCGCTGCTGTATGGGGATATTTCGTGATGGAGAAAGTACGGATCACAAAGAGAATACTTACGCTGACAGCGGTCATAGGGAGCCTTGTCATTCTGGCCATGGTGGTTGCCAATACGCTGTGGTCATCCAGACAGGCGGTCTCCGCAACCGATGAGGCTGTCTCCGCCGTGAGCGCTTTCTACCTTGAGGCCATGGCCGAACGCCGCGCGCATACCATAACGAACCAGATCGACAACAATTTTGAGCACATGGAAATGGCGCGGGTTTTCATTGAGGAAGAGGAGATTGCGTCGCAGGAGCAGCTGCGGGAAACGCTTGGCAAGATCAAGTCCCTGCTGTCGCTGAACCGCTTTGCGCTGGTGGATGAAGACAATGTCGTGTATACGCAGTACACGACCTATACGGGCGGCAGCCGCCATGAATTTCTGTCCAGAGAAAAAATGGAGGATCGGATCGTCAGCGCCGTAACGCAGTACGGTTCCTCCCGACAGCTGTGCCTGGCCATTCCGACGCCGGGGCTTATCATCATGGGCAAGCCCTTCAAGGCCTGCTTTGTCCAGATCGACATGGCGGACATTGTGAACCTGCTGGCGTTTGACGATCAGGGTAAAACCTATTTCGGCCTGTACTCAAAAAACGGCGGAAACCTTTCCGGCACCGAGCTGGGCCCGGTAATTTCCGACAGGAATATCTTTGACGCCACAGAGGGGCTCGTCCCGGAGGCTGTCTGGCAGGAAACCCGCGATCACTTTGCGAAAGGGGAGGCGGGCCGCCTGAGCTTCTCCTCCGACGGAGCGGCGGAGACACTGTGCTATGTTCCGATTCAGAACACAGGCTGGGAGATTGCCGTTCTGATACGTGAGAGCGTCATTCAGGATCAGATACGGGAGATCAGCGAAAGGAGCATGTCCACCAGCCGAAACCAGTTTGCGTTTACCCTGGTGGCCACGCTGGTTCTCGCGGCTGTCCTCCTGGCAGAGCTGGCCGCCTTGTCAAACGATGCGATTGAGGCGGAGAAGAAAACCAGTATGACCTTCCGCGAGATAGCAAACACGGACTCGCTGACAGGCGTGAGAAACAAGCACGCCTATTCCGAATTGGAAGCGCTGTTGAATCGGAAAATAGAGGAAAAGGAAATTCAGCGGCTGGCCGTTGCGGTCTGCGATATCAACGGCTTAAAGCATGTCAATGACACCCAGGGGCACGCGGCCGGGGACAAGCTCATCAAGGACGCCTGCGCCATGATCTGCAATTATTTTAAGCACGGCGCAGTGTTCAGAATCGGCGGCGACGAATTTGCGGTCATACTCCAGAATGAGGCCTGCGACGCGCTGGCAGAGGTTCTGGACGCGCTTAATCGCAAGGTTGAGGAAAACGTCAAAACCAACGGCGTGGTCGTCTCGGTCGGCAGCTCCGTCCTGACACAGGAGGACAGGCAGCTGCGCGACGTTTTTGACAGAGCGGATCAGATCATGTATGAACGCAAAAAAGAACTGAAAGCCATGGGCGCAAAGACAAGACTGTATTGAGCGGTGTCGGATAAAGCGGGGCTGCGCGCGGCGCTCACCCCCGCGCAAGTCTGATCTTCTCCCCGTCACAGTCTACCGTGATCGCGTCGCCCGGATGGACCGCGCCTTCCAGCAAAAGCTGGGCGGCGCGGTCTGTGCCCGCGTCCTCCGCGCGGCCTTGTTCGGCGAGCAGGCGCACCGCCGTCTCCGGGACGTGCAGCGCTACGCCCAGCGCCTCGAAGCGTTTGGCCTCCTCATCAAGGAGCCTGCGCGTGATGGCCAGCAGCTCGGCCTCGCCGAGACGGTGAAAGACAATAATCTCATCCACGCGGTTGAGAAATTCCGGCTTGAAGGTGGCGCGCAGCTCCTTTTGCACCTGCTCCCGCATGGCGGAGTCCTCGGCACTCCCGTCGGCGGCAAAGCCCAGAGGCAGGCGGCGTTCGGTGATGGCCTTGGCCCCGACGTTTGAGGTCATCACCACGACGGTATTGGCAAAGTCCACACGCCGCCCGGTCGAGTCGCCGAGATGGCCGTCGTCCATGATCTGCAAAAGGATGCTCCACACGTCCTCGTGGGCCTTTTCGATCTCGTCAAAGAGCACCACGGACCACGGGCGGCGGCGCACCTTCTCGGTGAGCTGGCCGCCGTCCTCATAGCCGACATAGCCGGGGGGCGAACCGATG
>ONPN01000047.1 GCA_900319695.1 uncultured Eubacteriales bacterium | reverse complement strand
GAGGCCGTGGGTTTACAACCCCCCAGAAATACCAAAAGCAGGCACCCCCTTATAACCCAAACCGGAGGACCCCCGTGAGTCCTCCGGTTTGGAAAGGAAAAACAACACCATCGGTCGACCGGACGCCGCCTCGCGGCGGCTGGTGACCTCATGGTGTTGTTTTGACGTGGTACGGCTGACGGGATTCGAACCCACGACCTCCAGAGTCGGAGTCTGGCACTCTATCCAGCTGAGCTACAGCCGCGTATGAACCCGTATTTACAAGCGGCGCGAAATCTGGTATAATCAAATATATCCGGAAATCGCCCGCCTCTTTACGGGGCGAAGGGTATTATAGCAAACTTTTCCACGGATGGCAAGGCCCAAAAGGCACTTTGCCCGAAAAACTTTTCGACAACAGAGGGGAAGACCCGATGAAAAAGCTCTCATTGCTCAAAAGAACGCTGCTCGCCTGCCTGTGCCTGTGCATGATCCTGCCCCTCGCCGGCTGCGGGGAGACCAAGATGAGCCAGCGTACCGTCTTCGCCATGGACACCGTCATGACGCTGACCGCCTACGGCAATAACGCCGAACGCGGCCTCACCGCCGCGCAGGGCGTCATCCAGTCCTTGAACGACATGCTCGACCCCGACATCGAGACCAGCACCACCTACGCCATCAACCACGCAAACGGCGGCAACGTCTCCATCTCCGGCCAGGTCTCGAACATGCTCTCCACCGCCCAGACCGTCTACAGGCACAGCGGGGGAGCGCTCGACCTCACGATCTACCCGGTCATCCAGCGCTGGGGCTTCGACAGCGGGCGCTACTACGTCCCGACGGATGAGGAGCTGTGGGTCGATCTGGCCCGCAAGGCCTTCGACCAGATGACCCTCACCAGCTTCCCGAGCTCCGGCTCCTACGCCGTCGCTTTCCCGGCGGGCACGGAGATCAGCTTCGGCGCGGTCGCCAAGGGCTGCGCGTCCGACAACGCCATCAGGGCCATGCGCAACGTCGGCGTGACCAGCGGCATCGTCTCCCTCGGCGGCAACGTCCAGACCCTGGGCGTCAAGCCGGACGGCTCTCTGTGGAACATCGCCGTGCAGGACCCGAACAACACCGCAAGCTATGTCGGCGTCCTCTCCCTGGGCGAGACCGCCGTCATCACCTCCGGCACCTACCAGCGCTTCTTCATCCAGAACGGCAAGACCTATCACCACCTGCTCAGCCCCGAGACGGGCAGGCCGGTGAACAACACCCTCAAGTCCGTCACCATCGTCTGTGAGGACGGCACCCTGGCCGACTGCCTGTCCACCGCCATGTTTGTCCTGGGACAGAGCAAGTGCCTCAACTTCTGGCGGCAGTATAACGGTAAGGATATGAACTTCGACATGGTTCTCGTCAACACCGATAACGAGGTCATCTGCACCAAGGGCCTGATCGAGAAGTTCACCCTGACCAACAAGAGCTATACGCTACGCTACGTGGAATGACACATGGCTGATCTGAATACCGACGTTAGATATATCAAGGGCATCGGAGAGAAAAAGGCGCAGGCTTTGAACAAGCTCGGCGTCTTTTCTCTGCGTGACCTTGTCTCTTTTTTCCCCCGGAAATACGAGGACCGCAGCAGCGTCAAGCCTATCGCCCTCACCTGTGAGGGGGAGAACATCTGCGTGGAGGCCATGGTCGCCGATACCCCGCGCCTGACGCGGGTCCGCCGGGGACTCGACATCGTGAAGCTCCGCGCGGTGGACGACAGCGGCGCGCTGGACGTCACCTACTTCAATATGCCCTACGCCAAGGACAATCTTCAACGAGGCGAGACCTACGTCTTCTTCGGCAAAATCGAGACCAGCGGCCCGCGCCGCGGCATGGTCAACCCCGTTTTCGAGAAAGCGGAGGGGGAGAGGCACGTCACCGGGCGCATCGTGCCGGTCTACCGCGTCGCCGCGGGACTGAGCCAGCGCGTCATGCAGCAGGCGGTGCGCCAGGGCCTGGACGCCTGTCTGGAGGAGCTGCCGGACGTCCTGCCCCATTCGGTGCGGGAGCGCTGCGGCCTTGCGCAGACGGGCTACGCCTATGAGAACATCCACTTCCCGGCGGATTTCGAGGCGCTGGAGCTGGCAAGGCGGCGGCTCATTTTTGAGGAGCTCTTTGTCCTCGCCTGCGCCCTGGGGCGTATGCGGGGCGAGCGGGCGCGGGAATCCGGCATCCGCATGGAGAAGAGCGGGCTTGCCCGCTTCTGGGCGGCCCTGCCCTTCGAGCCCACCGGGGCGCAGCGCCGCGCGGTGGAGGACGGAATCAGGGACATGGACTCCGGCGCGGTGATGAACCGGCTCATTCAGGGCGACGTCGGCAGCGGCAAGACCCTGGTCGCCGCGGCGCTCATCTGGCACTGCGCGGAAAACGGCTATATGTCCGCCTTTATGGCCCCGACGGAGATTTTGGCCGAGCAGCACTATCACACGTTGAGCGAGCTGCTGACGCCCCTGGGCCTGCGGGTCGGAAAGCTCACCGGCTCCATGACGGCGAGGGAGAAGCGCACCGCCCGCGAGGCGCTCAAAAACGGGGACTATGACCTCGTGATCGGCACCCACGCGCTGTTCAGCGCGGACGTGGAATACGAGAAGCTGGGCCTCGTCGTCACGGACGAGCAGCACCGCTTCGGCGTGGGCCAGCGCTCGGCCCTGATCGGCAAGGGGCAGAAGCCCCATGTGCTCGTCATGTCGGCCACGCCCATCCCGCGCACCCTGGCCCTCATCATCTACGGCGATCTCGACGTCTCGATCATCGACGAGCTGCCGCCGGGCCGCCAGAAGGTGGACACCTTCGCCGTGGACGAGAGCTACCGCGAGCGCTTAAACGGCTTCATCCGCAAGCTGGCGGGGGAGGGGCGGCAGATCTTCGTCGTCTGCCCCATGGTCGAGGAAAATGACGAGCTGCCGCAGAAGCTCAAGAGCGCGGAGGAGCACGCCCGCGACTTGCAGCAGAGCTTCCCGGAGCTGCGCGTTGCCTGCGTGCACGGCAAGATGAAGGCGAAGGACAAGGACGCCGTTATGTCCGCCATGGCGGCGGGGGAGATCGACATCCTGGTCGCCACGACGGTCATCGAGGTCGGCGTGGATGTGCCGAACGCGGCGCTCATCGTTGTCGAGAACGCCGAGCGCTTCGGCCTCAGCCAGCTCCACCAGCTTCGGGGCCGTGTCGGACGCGGCAGGAACAAAAGCTGGTGCATTCTCGTCTCAGATCATGACGGGGAGGAAAACCGCGCGAGGCTGAACATTATGACCAAGACCAACGACGGCTTCAAGATTTCGGAGGAGGACCTGCGCCTGCGCGGGCCGGGCGACTTCTTCGGCTCCCGCCAGCACGGCCTGCCGGAGATGCACGTCGCGGACCTCGGCGCGGACGTGAACGTGCTGCAAAAGGCCCAGCAGGAGGCGGCGCTGCTGCTCGCAGACGATCCGGGGCTCACGAAGCCCGAGCACGCGGCCCTGCGCGAGAGCGTGGAGCGGCTGTTAAAAAGCAATGCCGACAGCTTTAATTGATTCTGTAAACAGAAATATGTAAACCGAAAGAAGAGTAAAGCATGAACATGAACTACTGCATGGAGTGCGGGACGCTGCTGCACCCGAAAGCGCACGGGGACGAGGGCCTTGTCCCGTACTGCGAGACCTGCGGGGCCTTTCGGCATCCGGTTTTCAGCACCGCCGTGAGCCTGCTGGTCATGGACGAGGCGAAGGAGCACATCATCCTCATCCGCCAGTACGGCAGGCCGCACTATATCCTGGTCGCGGGCTACGTCAACCAGGGGGAGGACGCCGAGGACGCCGCCCGGCGCGAGCTCATGGAGGAGCTGGGCCTTGCGGCAAAGAGCGTGCGCTTCAACCGCAGCCGCTATTTTCCGCCCAGCAACACCCTGATGCTGAACTTCACCGTCACGGTGGACAGCACGGATGCGCACCCGAATGAAGAGGTGGACGACTGGCGCTGGTTCACGATCCCCGAGGCGCGCGGGGCCATCAAGCCAAACAGTCTCGCCGGGGCCTTCCTGGACGGCTGGTGCGACGGGGAGTACCGCTTTCCGAGCTATCGCAAAACATAATGCTGACCCGGCAGGACGGGAGACCAATGCCGCCGGGATTTACGCCTTTTCAAGAAATGTTATACTGTTGCTTGAGAAAAAACAGTTGAAAACACGCGCCTGTGGATGTATACTTTTTTTAGATAAAATGTGGTATTTTGTAAAAAAGATGACGACACGAAGGGATTGATCGAATTGCGTCAGTTTCAGATTTGCTATGAAAGTCCCGAACAATTTCGCGAGACCGCAGCCTCCTGGCAGGCCTGGCGCATGGAACACGGCGCGGGGGCGGCGCTCGTCCATCTTTTCTCCGACGGCGCCGACAGCGGCGACGTTGAGCAGGCGCGCGCAGCCATAGAGGAGATCATGCCCGACGCGGCGTATATGGGCGCTTCCGCCTCCGGCAATCTGGTTGACGGAAACGTGACGACCGAGAAGCTGGCCGTCACCTGCACGGTGTTTGAGAGCGCCGACAGCTTTGTCCGCACGCGCCTGTTCTCCGTTGAAAACCGCGACGCCGCCCCGCTGCGGGAGGCGCTGCGCGCCATGAGGGATGAGCTTGCGGACGTAAAGGCGATCGAGGTCGTCATGACGATCGACACCATCCCCATCCGCGAGGTCTGCGCCATCCTGCAGGAGGAGATCCCAGAGCATATCGCGGTCTGGGGCGGCGGCGCCTTCGGAGACAACAACTTTACCGCCTTCGTCTTTGAGAAGGGCGGCGCGCTCAATACCAACGGGATCGTGATGAGCTTCATCGGCGGCGAGAATTTCCATGTGATGAACTCCTATGTCGTCGGCTGGAAGCCGCTGGGCGCCCCGCTGAAGGTGACGCGCGCGGAGGGCAAGGTCCTGTATGAGCTGGACGGCGCGCCCGCGTTCGAGACCTACCGCCACTATCTCAAGATCCCGAACGACGAAAACCTCTTCTATAACGCGCTGGAGTTTCCCTTCGCGGTCAACCACCAGGACCGCGTGCTGCTGCGCCACGCCCTCTCCTGCGGGGAGGACGGCTCGCTCGTGATGAGCACGGACATCCCCGAGGGCAGCGTCCTGCATGTGACCTACGGCGATCCCGAGACCATTTTGCAGAGCGTGCAGCAATGCGTGGAGAAGATCAGGGACTTCGCGCCGGAGGTCATCTCGGTATTCGACTGCTTCGGCAGAAAGACCTTCTGGGGCGGCACCGAGGGCAGCCGCGAGACCAGACCCCTGCACAAGATCGCGCCGATCTACGGCTTCTGCACCGCCGGTGAGCTGATCCGCTGGAAGGGCGTGATGGAGCACCACAATCTCTCCCTGCTCATGGCGTGCATGCGCGAGGGCGGCCCGGTCGAGCGGGAGCTGCCGGACATCACCCAGGAGATCGCGCAGAACGAGTCCACCATGCCCATGGTCAGCCGTCTGGCAAACTTCATCAACACCGCCACGGCCGAGCTGGTCGAGGCCAACAGGGCCCTGTCCGTCATGGCCGTCACCGATCTGCTGACCCAGCTCTACAACCGCGGGGAGATCCAGCGCCGCATCTCGGAGCGCGTCCACGACAAGCGCGCGAACCCGCACGGGGAGGACGCGACAAGCGTCATTATGATCGACCTGGACGACTTTAAGCACATCAACGACAACTTCGGCCACCAGGAGGGCGACAACGTCCTGATCTCCGTCTCGGGCGTGATCCGCAGAATGTCGGAGGCGCTGAACATCGGCGCGTCGAGCGGCCGGTGGGGCGGTGAGGAGTTTATGATCCTGCTGCCCGGGATGCACCAGGAGGAGGCGGCGGCCTTTGCCGAGCAGCTTCGCAAGGGCATCGAAGAACTGACCTTTGCCGCCTGCGGGGGTGAGACCGCGAGCTTCGGCGTCGCGCAGGCCATGCCGCACGAGGCGGCCGACCCGCTGATCGTCCGGGCGGACTGGGCCCTGTACAAGGCCAAGCGCGCCGGAAAGAACCGCGTGTGCGAGGCGGATTAATCGGGCGCGGAATTTCCATAAGGTACGAGCTAAACCAGAAAATCAGAAAAGGAGAAGGAGACATGAAAACAAGCAAGACCCTGGCGGCGCTGCTGCTGGCGCTGGCGCTCCTGTTGAGTCTGAGCGTCCCGGCCTTCGCTGTCAGCGCGCAGTACCCCACGACCCGGGCCTTCGTCCAGGCGCTGGACGAGAAGAATCTCACATACACCTGCGGCGGCGTGGACAGCGACGGAGACGAAAGAGTCACCGTGGAGTTTGTGGGAGAGTACAAGGACAACATCCTCGTCAATCTGTTTTTCGGACAGGATCACGACCTTGTGAACCTGCGGATCTGGAACCTGATCGACATCAATGAGGCCGATTACGAAAAGGTTCTGGACGCCTGCAACGAGCTGCACGCGAGCTACAAATTTGTGACCTTCTTTGTCGATAAAACCGACTGGTCGGTCACGGCCAAGCTGGATCTGCCGATCCGCGAGGGCGAGAACTGCGGCGAGATCTGCCTGGACGGTCTGAGCTATCTGGTCAATATCGCCGACAGCGGATACGACACGCTGAAAGCCTTCGCAAAATAAGGAAGCAAAAAGCATAAAGGCGCTTTGCCGCTTGACAAAACATCCCCGCGTGGTATAATGAAGATACAAAAGGGCGCTGTTGATTTGACGGTTGGCCCGTTAGTCGAACAAAAATGTTGACCGCACGGGGGCAAGCCGGGCGGTCAACAAGCTATTAAAGCTCAGTAAGCCTGTGGCGCTATGTACAGCATGATCACAAGGATCACGATGAGGCACAGCACAAAGCGAAGGAGTCTCCGCTTATCCATAAGCCCCACCTCCCCTCATAGGGAAGTGGCCAACCGCCAGGGATACGCTTTAGCGTCATAAAGCTCCGTGAAGAACCAAAAAACGCGGGCGCTTTGCCGCTTGACAAAACATCCCCGCGTGGTATAATGAAGACACAAAAGGGCGCTGTTGATTTGACGGTTGGCCCTATACGTTCAAACAAAAAATGTTGACCGCACGGGGGACAGCCGGGCGGTCAACGAGCTTTTAAAGGCTCAGTAAGCTTTAGGCGCTATGTACAGCATGATCAAAACGATCACGATGAGGCACAGCACAAAGCGAAGGAGTCTCCGCTTATCCATAAGCCCCACCTCCCCTCATCGGGAAAGTGGCCAACCGCCATAGTTTCAACAGCGCATTCCTTTTGCCCGGATCGCTCCGGTGGCCTCTTGCGAGGTTGATGGTATTCTACACAGTACGACATGATTTGTCAATAAAAAGAGGCACAGCCCATAATCGGGCTGTGCCTTTTGCTTATGCGTATGACTTTCATACTGGTCTCCCATAAAACGGCTTAAAGCCGTTTTATAGCGCCAAAGGCGCGTCGGCTATGAGACGTGTTTTGTGCCCAAGGGCACAAAACTGGCAGCGTGCTTTGCGCGATGCCTTTTCGTTAAAACGAACCGTTTTAACGAAAAACAGTATCAGTTGATCTTGAGCGTCTCCCACAGGGAGTTTACATAATCGAGCGTGGACTCGTCCAGGCTGCGGAAGGCGTACTCGTTGTAGAGCGCGGCGAAGTCCTCCACCTCGGGATAGAGGATGGCCATGGCCTCCTCGCCCATCTCCTCAATATAGCCCTCGTCGGTGTAGACGGCAGAGTTGGGGGAGGCGTAGTAGATGAACTCGGCATTGGCGATGGCGGGCTCGGGGGAGAGCATGTAGTTGATGAAGATCTCGGCCAGCTCCTTGTTCTGGCAGCAGGAGGGGATGCACATGGCGTCGATGAAGTAGTTGGTGCGCTCGGGGTAGTAGAACTTGAGATCCACGCCCTCGGCCTGGGCGTCGAGCATGGTGAAGTAGTCGCCCGCGTAGTAGGTGCCGATGGCGGCCTCGCCGGACTCCATCATGTTGTAGATCTCATCCATGACATAGCTCTTGACCAGGGGGGCCTGCTTCTTGAGCTCCGCGAGGGCCTGATCCCAGACGGCGTGGTCGCTGCTGTTGACGTCGAGACCCAGCTTGTACAGCGCGGTGCCGAAGGCGTCGCGGGAGTTGTTGAACTGGAGGATCTCGCCCTTGTACTTGTCGTTCCAGATGAGGTCCCAGCCCTTCGCGTCGGCCTCGTCGACGACGTTCGCGTTGTAGATGACGCCGGTGACGCCATAGGTGTAGGGCACGGTGTACTTGTTGTCCGGGTCATAATACAGGCCGCGGAAGGTCTCGTCGATGTTCTTGTAGTTGGGGATGTTCTTGAAGTCCAGCTCGAGCAGCATGTTGTTCTCGCGCATGCGGGCGATCATGTAGTCGGAGGGGATGACCACGTCGAAGCTGACGGCGCCGCTGGAGAGCTTGGCGTACATGTCCTCGTTGCTGGCGAAGGTGGTGTAGTTGACCTTGACCTTCTGCTTGTAGGTCGCCTCGTACCACTTCTCAAACTCGCGCACGGTGTCGAAGGAATCCTCCGAGCCGTCGGAGATATACTCGCCCCAGTTGTAGACGTTGAGCGTCAGGGTCTTGGAAGAGCCGCCGCAGCCCGCGAGGGCGAGGGTGCAGAGCAGCAGAACGGCGGTGAACAGCGCGGTGATTTTTTTCATTTGACAGCCTCCTTGGCAGCTTTTTTGTTGGCCCTCGCCTCTCTGCGCTTCCGGACGCTCTCGTCGTCGGAGAGGTTGGAGATGAGCAGCAGGGTCAGTATCACAAAGAAGATGATGGTCGCAAGGGCGTACATCTTCGGGGTGACGGTTTTTTTCGTCATGTTGTAGATGCGGATGGGCAGGGTCTGGAAGCCGTTGCCCGCGGTGAAGTAGGAGATCACAAAGTCGTCCAGCGACAGGGTGAAGGCCATGATGAGGCCCGTGACGACGCCGGGCATGATCTCCGGCAGTTCCGCCTTGAAGAAGGCGCGCAGGGGCGTGCAGCCGAGATCCATCGCGGCTTCGGGCAGGGCCTTGTCCATCTGCTGGAGCTTGGGCAGCACCTGCAAAATCACATAGGGCAGGCAGAAGGTGATGTGCGCGATGAGCATGGTCCAGAAGCTCAGACTCGTGGCCGCGCCGAAGAGACGGCCCACGAACACGAACATGAGCATCAGGGAGATGCCGGTGATGATGTCGGGGTTGATCATCGGGATGTTGGTGACGCTGTCGAGGGCGGTGCGCAGGAATTTATTGCGCAGCTTGTTGATGCCGACGGCGGCGGCCGTGCCCATGACGGTGGAGATCAGCGAGGCCGACACCGCGAGGATCAGGGTGTTGCGCACGGCCTTGAGCGTCTCGCTGTCGCGGAACAGCTCCCGATACCAGTAGAGGGAGAAGCCGGAGAAGACGGACAGGCTCTTGGCCCGGTTGAAGGAGAAGACCAGCAGGATCGCGATGGGGGCGAAGAGGAAGATCATAATGAGGGCGGTGTAGATTTTCGACGCACGTTTCATAGTCCGGCCCTCCTCACGCCACAATGATTTTCCGGTTGGCGAGCTTCTGCACCAGCGCCATGCAGGCCAGCAGAATCACCATCAGGATGAAGGCGATGGCCGCCGCGAAGTGGAGATTGTTCGCTACATACTGGCCCTCGATCGCGTCGCCGATCAGGAAGAACTTGCCGTTGCCGAGCTTCTGGGAGATATAGAAGGTGCTGATCGAGGGGATGAGCACCATGGTGACGCCGGACAGGACGCCCGGCAGGCTCAGCGGCCAGATCACGCGGCGCAGCACGCTCACCGCCGGGCAGCCGAGATCACTCGCCGCCTCTAAAAGCCGCACGTCGAGCTTCGCCATCACCGAGTAGATGGGCAGCACCATGTACGGGAAGTAGTCGTAGACCATGCCGATCACGACAGCGGACTCGGTGCCGATGATGTGGATGCGCCCGAGGTGCAGGGCAGAGAGAAAGCTGTTGAGGATGCCGGTGTCCTGCAGAATGGTCATCCAGGCGTAGGTGCGGATCAGAAAGTTCATCCACATCGGGATCATGATGAGCGTCAGCAGGATGCTCTGGGTGCGGGCTTTGGCTCTCGCCATGATGTAGGCGAGGGGATAGCCCATCAGAAGGCAGATGAAGGTGGAGATCACCGCGAGCTTTAAAGAGCGCATGAAGATCACCAGATAGGTGCGCACCTCCCGCACGCTCTCCCCGTCGTCGATCTGGGAGGTGGCGGTAAAAAAGCGGGTGATGTTGCCGAAGGTAAAGCGGAAGCTGTTGTCCGTAAAGGCGTAGTAGGCCACGAAGATCAGCGGCACCACGATGAACAGCGCCGCCCAGATCGAATAGGGCGTCAGCGTCATGCGCTGGATGAGGGAGCGGGTCTTCTTATTCATGGCCGGACTCGCTTTCCGTCTCCAGCTCGCCCAGCTCCTGGATCTCCACCTCGCCGATCTCGTCCATCTCGTCGGAGAAGCTGGAGTAGTCGCCGAACATGCCGGAGTACTTGGACTTCTTCATAATGTGGATGGCGTCCGGCTCGATGAACAGGCCGACGTGATCGCCCACATCCGCAAAATCGGTGGTCTGGATCATCCATTTGAAGCCGCTGATGTCCACGATGATCTCATAGTGTACGCCGAGGAAGGTGACCGAGGTCACGACGCCGCGGAGCTGTCCCTTCTCCTCGGACACGATGTCCACGTCCTCGGGTCTGACCACCACGTCCACCGGCTCGCGTCGTTCAAAGCCGCTGTCCACACAGGGGAAGACGTGGCCCGCGAAGCTGACCTTCCTGTCCTCAAGCATCACGCCGTCGAGGATGTTGCTCTCGCCGATGAAGTCCGCGACAAAGGCGTTTTCCGGCTCGTTGTAGATGTCCACGGGGGTGCCGATCTGCTGGATGCGGCCCTCGGACATGACGACCACGGTGTCGGACATGCTGAGGGCCTCCTCCTGGTCGTGGGTGACGAAGACGAAGGTGATGCCGGTGGCCTTCTGGATGTTCTTGAGCTCCACCTGCATGTCCTTGCGGAGCTTGAGGTCGAGGGCGGCCAGAGGCTCGTCCAGGAGCAGCACCTTGGGCTGGTTGACCAGGGCGCGGGCGATGGCGACGCGCTGCTGCTGCCCGCCGGAGAGACTGGAAACGCTGCGCTTTTCAAAGCCCTTGAGCGCCACCAGCGCCAGCATCTCGGTGACCTTTTTGTTGATCTCGTCCTTCGGCGTCTTCTTCTCGCGCAGGGAGAAGGCCACGTTCTCAAACACGTTGAGATGGGGGAAGAGGGCGTAGCGCTGAAAGACGGTGTTCACGTTGCGCTTGTGGGGCGGCAGCTCGTTGATGTTCTCGCCCATGAAGATGACGTCGCCCTCGTCGGCCGTCTCAAAGCCGCCGATGATGCGCAGCGTCGTGGTCTTGCCGCAGCCCGAGGGGCCCAGCAGGGTGAGGAACTCGTTGTCGTAGATGTCGAGATTGATGTGGTCCAGCACGACGTCTCCGTCAAAGGCCTTCGTGATATTTTTCAGTTCGATGATCTTTTTCATGTCTTTCCCCCATAGATAAGGCAATAACGGCCATGCAAAAAGCGGCCATGCAAAAGCATAGCCGCTGCAAAAAGCCGCCGCGCAGATACGCGCGTTTGAAGCCCCCCGCGGACGGGGGACGGCCCAATGGATTTTAAGAGTCTATATAGCAAAGAACACTTTTACTACTCTTATTGACCATTTCACAGTTATGCTTTTACAAAACCATAAAATTTGAGCTTTTAACTCAATCAATAAGGCAACAGAAGTTGCCGCCGCACCCGCGGTTCTTCGGCATCCGACCCGGCTGTCCGTATGGCCTTGGCCCTGATAGGGCGGTCGATATCTTGCTTCGGATAAACTCGGAATATCCAATTGAGATGCCTTATTTTAACAGGATTCTACACCCCTGTCAATCTTTTTCGCCTGAAATAGTGACCAAAGAATCCCGCTTTGCCCCCGGCGTCAGTACCGCACATCCCACAGAAAAAGCCCCTGGGCCGGGGCGGTGAAGCCCGCCCGCGCCCGGTCGAGACTCTCCAGCGCCGCCCGGACGCTCTCTGGTGCGCGCTGCCCGCTGCCGACCTCCAGCAGCGTCCCGGTCAGGATGCGTACCATGTTGTAGAGAAAGCCGTCCCCGGTGTAGGCGAGGCGCAGCTCGTCCCCGACGCGCTCAATCTCCACGCGCCGAAGCTCCCGCACCGTGGATTTCTTCTTCCCGTGCGCGGTGCAGAAGGCCGCGAAATCGTGCCGCCCCAGAAGGAGCGAAGCGGCCCGGCGCATGGCGTCCGTGTCCAGCGCCTGCGGGAAGACATAGACATAGCGCCGCTCGAACACGTTCGGCTCTGTGCTGTTCCAGACCCGGTAGACGTAGGTTTTCTCCACGCAGCTCAGCCTCGCGTGAAAGCGCGGCGGGGCTTCCTCCAGGGCGAGGGCGCCGATGTCCTCCGGGAGAGATTTCCGTAATTCAGTTAACATAAAGTCAGCGGACAGCGCCGTCTCCGCGTGAAAGGAGCAGACCTGACGCCGCGCGTGTACGCCCGCGTCGGTGCGCCCGGAGGCGGCGAGCTCGATCTCCTGCCCGAGCAGCCGCGACAGCAGCGCCTCGAGCCTTGCCTGCATGGTGTTGTCGGTGTTGCCCTGTCTCTGCCAGCCGCGGTAGCGCGTGCCGTCATAGCAGAGCGTGAGCTTAAAGCTGCGCATGAAAAAACCTCATTTCGTGCTGTGGCGGCGTGCGGGTTTGACATTCTGATCCGGACGGATGCCGCCGTCGATGGGGCCGTTCTTCTCCTCAAAGCTGTGGATGCTCTGGCGGATCAGGACGAGAATATGGCTGTTGACGGAGCGGCCCTCGTAGTCGGCCACATAGGAGAGCTTTTCCAACATTTCCTCCTCAATACGGATAGAGACGCTTTTGATGGCCATAAAATCACCTCGTAGCTGTTTGGTGACTTTACTTTATGGCGCTTTCAGTATATCATGAGCAGAATAGATATACAATATATCTAAAAAATCACAGGAGGATTTCTTATGCCGGACTACCCGAAACTGTACGCCATCCTCTGCGGCGCGGCGTCCGAGGCGATAGACCTGATCGAAGACGGAGAAACGGAAAAAGCGGCAGGAATGCTAAAAAAGGCTCTGCTGGAATGTGAGGAATTATACGTTTCAGCCGAAGAGCAAAGGGACACTTGACTTCACCTCGCTAACGTGCTAAAATTCCAGCATCTTTTGAAAGAAATCAGGTGCTTGCACATGCTCAGCAGCAACATCACACGCGACCCTGGCGGCGCGCTGCGCTTTGCCGGTCAGAGCGTGCCGGAGCTCGCGCGGCTCTACGGTACGCCCCTCTACCTGATGGACGAAGACCGCATACGCTTTAACTGCCGCCTGTACCTCGACGCCTTCCGCAGCGCCTTCGGGGACGCCGCCCTGCCGCTCTACGCGGGCAAGGCCTGCGCCTTCAAACAGATGTACCGCATCATGGCGGAGGAGGGCATGGGCGTGGACGCCGTGTCCCGCGGGGAGATTTACACCGCGCTGAAAGCCGGCTTCCCGGCGGAGCGTATCTGGTTCCACGGCGACGGCAAGACGGACGAGGACATATGCTATGCCCTCGACAGCGGCGTCGGCTTCTTCGTCGTCGACGGCTTTGAGGAGCTGGAGGCCCTGAACCGGGAGGCGGGGGCGCGCGGCGTCCGGCAGAAGATCCTGCTGCGCGTGACCCCCGGCATCGACCCGCACACCTATGAGGCGGTGAACACCGGGCGCGTGGACGTGAAGTTCGGCGTCCCCATCGGCACGGGCCAGGCCTACGATTTCGTCAGGGCCGCGCTGGCCTGTTCTCATATCGAGCTCTGCGGCCTGCACTGCCACGTCGGCTCCATGGTCTTCGACGAGAGCGTCTTTGAGGACACGGCGGACGTGATGTTCGCCTTTATGCGTGAGCTCAAGGACGGTCTCGGCTATGTGACCGGGACGCTCGACCTCGGCGGCGGCTACGGCACGCGCTACACCGAGGCGGACAAGCAGGCCGACATCCCCGGCCGCATCGCCTTTCTGGCGGCGCACATGCGCGCTCTCGCGGCGAAGACGGGGCTGCCCATGCCCTTCATCCTCATGGAGCCGGGGCGCAGCATCGTGGCCGACGCTGGTCTCACCGTCTACACCGTCAGCGCCGTCAAGCGCATCGAGGGCTTCAAGAGCCATGTCATCGTGGACGGCGGCATGACCGACAACCCGCGCTACTGCCTCTATCGCGCGCACTACACCGTCCTGCACGCGGAGCGGGAGGCGGGGGAGACGGCGGTCTTCGATCTCGCGGGCCGCTGCTGCGAGAGCGGCGACATCCTCCAGCCCGCGGTTACGCTCCCGGCGGACATCAAGCGGGGAGACCTGGTCGCGGTCTGCACCACCGGGGCCTACAACTACTCCATGGCCTCCAACTACAACCGCCTGGGCCGTCCGCCGGTGGTCATGCTGCGCGGCGGGGAGCGCTTCGTCGCGGTCAGGCGCGAGGGACTGGACGAGCTCTGCGCGCTGGACGAGTGAGAGAGTGTGGAGTGTGGAGTGAGGAGTGTGGAGTTTGGAGAGTGGAGAGTGGAGAGTGGAGTTGTGGTGTCGCTGCGCGACGATGAGAAATTGCGCGGGGAGAAAAGGCGGCTGCGCAGGGAGTGTAAGGACAGGGCTGCGAAACTGACGGACGCATACCGCCGCGAGGCCGACCGCGCCATGCGGGAGAAGCTGCTGCAATCAGAGCTCTGGCGCAGCGCCTCGGGGGTCTTCCTCTATGTCAGCGTGCAAAACGAGCCCGACACCCGCGCCCTGATCGAAGACGCCCTGGGGGCTGGCAAGCGCGTCTATGTGCCGCTGTGCTGCGCGGAGCATGTGATGAAGGCCGTGCGCATCCGCAGCCTCGATGAGCTGCGCCCCGGCGTCCTCGGCATCCCGGAGCCGCCCGCGGACAGCGAGACGGCGGAGATGGGAGACCTTGACCTCGCTGTCGTCCCCTGCGTGACGGCGACAAGGGGAGGGCAGCGCCTCGGCCACGGCGCGGGCTATTACGACCGCTTTCTGCAAAGCAATCCCTGCCCGACGCTCTGCCTCTGCTATGAGGCCATGCTGTCGGAGACTGTCCCTGCGGACGGATACGATGCGCCCATGGACTATGTGCTCAGTGAGAGGGCCTGCTGTCAGCGACAGGAGGAAGAAAGGCCCGTCTGTTCCAAACAGGGCTTTTAACCCCGAAAGGGGACAGCGCGCGCGGCGGCCTGCCCGCAAACACACTCTCTTTTCCTCTCTTTACCTTACCTATCTTACCTTATCTTTACTTGGGTCTACCAGCGGTATGTCATCTGGTATGTCATCCGGTATGTCATGTGGTATGTCATCTGGTATGTCATGCGGTATGTCATCCGGTATGTCAAACCGGCCGCGAAAGAGCCGAAAACACAGGGCTTTGACGGCGTTCGGCAGCGCGCGGAGAGCATATAAAAACGCCAAGTCCATACAGCTTGGAACACACAAAATCATCACGCAATTTTTCCTCCGATTTTCTTGAGACTATCGGTATTATACCACAAATTATCTTAAAAATCAAGGATGAGCTCGTACTTTTTTAAGAAAAATTTTCTCGTCCCTCCGCCTTATATCGATCAGAAACGGTTCGGCCCGATCACTCCCGTTCGCGAAAACAATGGCCCGATCTTTTCCGATAACGAAAGCAACGGGCCGATCACTCCCATTCACGGGAACAACAGCCCGATCACTCCCGTTCACGGGAACAACAGCCCGATCTTTTCCGTTCACGAAAGCAACGGGCCGATCACTCCCGTTAACGGGAACAACGGCCCGATCTTTTCCGATCACGAAAGCAACGGCCCGATCCTTCTATATAACGCAAGCAGCCCCTCCAATGTCGGAGGGGCTGTTACCGTTATTGTTTGAAAATCCGCTGCGGGCGGTAGAACTCGAAGATCACGCCGTCGCGGCGGCGCTCGGCCCGCTCGTTATGGGCTGTCCAGCCGAAGCGCAGCGCGCCCATGAGCTCCGCCAGTCTCACCGTCGGGGGACGGTAGCCTATGCGGTAGGCGATGAACTGCGGCCGGGAGATGAAATTGAGCAGACAGTGACTGAGCAGAAAGGCCTGCTTCGGGGTGACGGCGCCGCCGTAATCCCGCGTCCTGGTGGCGAGCTGGCCGCGCAGCAGATCCTTTGCGTGGAAGCGGAACCAGCGCACGATGAAGGGGTTGAAGCTCTCGATGCAGACCTGGCCGGGGTAGGCGGCGAGGATGGCGTTGACCTTCTCGCACAGCTCCCGGTTGCGCGAGCCGGACTTGAGCTCCACGATCAGCGGACCGCGCCCGCCGAAGACCTCCAGCGCCTCGGTCAGCAGGGGAATGCGCTGATTTGTCCCGCAGAGCGTGAGCAGCCTGAGCTCGTCATAGCTCTTTTCGTCCACGCGCCCGGGCACGCCGCACATGCGCTCAAGCGTGTCGTCGTGGAAGACCACGACCTGCCCGTCCTTTGTCAGCCGCGCGTCCAGCTCCGCGCCGTAGCCCGCCCGCCCCGCGAGACGGAAAGCCTCAAGCGAGTTTTCGGGCACGCTCTTATCCTCGCTGTGGAGCCCACGGTGGGCAAAGTTCCGCCCGACAAAGGCGGCCTTCTGCCTTTGGGTCGCCGCGCCGGGCGCGATGAGAAACAGCGGCACCGTAACCGACGCCACGCCCAGCCCGCCGAGTATCGCGGCCTTCTTCAATTTTTGCTGAAAATTCTTGTTCACAGGCAATACCTCAAATCAAGATATAACAAAGCGGCAGAATAGAATATTCTCCCGGCTCTGAGAGTCGACGCCCTTGGCTCGCCCCCGCCGAACAGGCGAGGGGAGAGCTGTCACGAAGTGACTGAGAGGGGCAAAGCGCAGGTCGTCGAATAGAGCAAGTCGGCAGGACGACGGCCCCTCTCAGTCACGGCGCTTGCGTGAGACGCGCCGCGACAGCTCCCCCCGACGGGGGGAGCCAAGGAGACGCCCCCGACGAGGGGAGCTATTTCAATCCGTCCGCGAAGCGGACTCCTCAACTCCACTCTCCACTCTCCACTCTCCAAACTCAAAACTCCAAACTCCAAACTGTCTCAGTCTCCGTCCAGCGCTTCCAGCCCGACCACGTTCTCAACCTTGCGCGCCTTGATGTTCTTGACCAGCGCCGTGAAGACGAGGAAGGACAGCACCGTCAGCACGCAGGCGTAGACCGGCAGGGTGCGCCAGGCGCGGGTGCGGTTGAAAATCAGGCCCAGCAGAATGGGCGTGACCGTCTGGGCCGACATGCTGGCCGCGTAGTAGTAGCCGGTGAACTGCCCGATCTTTTTGGACGAACAGAGCTCCACCACCATGGGGAAGGAGCAGTTGTGCACCAGCGCCATGCCGAAGCCCTTCACGACCCACACGGCGTAGAGCACCGCCGGGAAGCTGAACTCCCCGTGCGCGGCGTTGGCGGCCTCGATCCCGGTGGGGGAGACGAAGCACATGAGCACGAGGGCGAGGAAGGTGAGGCCGAGGCCGATGGAGATCGTCCACTTGCGGCCGATTTTGTCCGCAATGCCGCCGGCGATGGCAAAGCCCAGCACCGAGGCAAGCCCGCCCGCGATGGTCAGCACCATCGTCGCGCTGGAGACGGAGTTGAGGTAGTAGATGACGTAGTTGCCGATATAGGTGCCGATGGCGTTGTCGGACATGAACCACAGAAACTCGGCGCCCAGGATCGCGAGCAGCATGGTCCTGTTCTCGCGGGACATGGGCCCGTCGTCGTCCACGGGGGTTGCGATGGCGGCCAGGCGCTCGCCCGCCTCCATCTCCTCCTTCATCTGCTCGTGAATCTCATTTTCCCGCACGGTGAAGAAGAGCACCAGGGCCGAGATCACCATGAGCACGGAGGCGATCAGGAAGGGCAGCTCGATCGTCCAGACCTTCCGCGCCTCGTCGGAGGCGTTGATGTAATCGGAGAGCTTCAGGAAAATGCCGAGCACGGTGGCGAACGCGCCGCCGAGATAGCCCATGATGTTGATGATGCCGTTGGCCTTGGCCCTGAGAGGCTTGGGCGTGATGTCCGGCATGAGGGCGACGGCGGGGTTGCGGTACATCATCATAAAGATCAGCACAATCGCCATCATGGCGACCATGCCGCCGATCTGGTTGCGGTGGAAGAAGAGCGGCACGAAGGGAAAGGCCACCGCCGCCACGAAGGTACCTGTGAGGATATAGGGCATACGCTTGCCGATGGGCGTCTTCGTCCGGTCGGACAGGACGCCGAAGATCGGCAGCAGGATGAGGGCCGCCAGGTTGTCGCAGGCCATGATGATGCCCACCAGCCACTGCACGTTCAAAATCTTCTCCGGCTCGCCCGCCTTGAGCTGGGCCGAGGAGATGCCGTACATGCGCCTCGCGAAGATGTCGGTCAAAAAGGTGGGGCACCAGGAGTCGTACACCTGCCAGAGAAGCAGGATGCCGAAGAAGGCAAAGCCGATTAGAAAGGTGCGTTTATAGTTGAGTCTCAGCTCAATGTCCTGTTTCGGGGCCATGAGGGCACCTCCTCGGGAAGATGGGGGCGATTATATAGTAAACGAAATTGAAAATTGAGTTTACTATATTGCCATGTTTTGCGGTTGCCCCGCCAGGGGCGAGCAAAACGGCTTAAATCGGATATAGTAAACGCAAAACTTTTTTGCGTTTACTATAGCTTGCACTCGGGCATGAGCTCGGCCGACATGACCTTGAGGATGCGGTCGAAGCAGGCGACGTCCTCCTCCGGGAAGCGCTCCATGACGCGGCGCATGACCGTGAGCTCGTAATTGGCGTAGATATCCATATAGGCGAAGTACTTATCCGACAGGATCAGATGATACTCGCGCCTGTCCACGGTGGAGTTCTGGCGCTCAAGATAGCCCTTTTTGATGAGATTGTTGACCTTGTAGGTGGCGTTGGACTGGGAGATATTCAGGAAGTCGGCAAACTGGCTGACGGTGGGCTGCCCCAGCATATAGATGACCTCCAGCGAAAAGGCCTCCATCGCGGACAGGGAGCCGTCCCGGTCGCGCACCAGCTCGAACACGCGGCGGTAAAACTGCAGCTTGAATTTATTATAGACCTCGGCAAAGTTTTTTTCCAGCATTGACAAATACCTCCTTTATAGTGTATTTTATATATTTTCTGTTTATATCTATAATACTTCAAAAAATCTCGGTTGTAAATACAGAAAAAGGAAAAAATCATTTGTACAAACTGTGAATTTTGCATACAGTTTGCGGGGAAGACTTGACAAAGGGGCCGCTTGATGCTATATTAGCACTCGAAAGGAAAGAGTGCCAACAGTCAGACGGCGAGAGTGCTAAACCGACAGGCCGGACGTGAGTACAATGAATATCAGCGAACGCAAAAAGAAAATACTCGCGGCCGTCGTGGACGAATATGTCCGCACGGCGGAGCCGGTCGGCAGCAAGGCCATCGCGGAGCGGGGAGAGCTCCACTGCTCCTCCGCCACCATCCGAAACGAGCTGGCCGAGCTTGTCAGCCTCGGCTATCTCGAACAGCCCCACACCTCCGCCGGCCGCGTCCCGACGCCGATGGGCTACCGCATGTACGTCAACGAGCTCATGCAGAAGCAGAAGCTCAGCCTGGAGGAGACCGAGGACATCAACCGCCGCATGAACCAGAAGCTGCGGGAGCTGGACGACACCATCAGCGACGTAAGCCGCCTGGCCTCCCAGCTCACCGACTATCCGGCCCTCGCCCTCACCACCCGCACGACGGTCACCATCAAGCGCTTCGACATCATCTACGTCGACGCCAACACCTTCATCATCGTGGCGCTGCTGAGCGACAACACGGTGAAAAACAAGCTGGTGCGCCTGCCCGTGTCGGTGGATCAGAAGCTGGTGCAGCGCCTGTCGTCCCTCTTCAACTCCGGCTTCACCGGCATCACCGAGGACGCCGTGACGCCGCTGCTCATCAACTCCACCGAGCGCGCGGCGGACGACACCATGGGCGTCACCTCCGTGATCGCGGCCTTCGCCATTGAGGTGCTGACCCAGGCGGCGGCCCCCTCGGCCTATGTCAGCGGCGAGAACCGGCTTCTCAATCAGCCCGAGTTCCGCGACCCCGACAAGGCGCACAAGCTGATGGGCTATCTGTCCGGCGGCGGCTACATCCTGCCCCCCGGCGAAAACCTCAACGAGGCGGGGGAGATCAAGGTGCTCATCGGGCCCGAGAACGTGGCCGAGGAGCTCAAGGATTCCAGCGTCGTCATCGCGACCTATGACGCGGGCGACAACACCAGGGGCATGATCGGCGTGGTCGGGCCGACGCGCATGGACTACTCCGCCGTGGCCGAAAAGCTCTCGATCCTCGCCGCGGGCCTGTCCAGACGGCTCGGCGGGGGAGAGGCGCCCCCGGAGGGGATGCACAACAAACTGATCATCAAGGGAGATACAGGACATGAGTAAGGAACAGAAGACCGGGACGGCCGAGGTCGAACAGGAGAAGACCGAGACCGCCGCGGAAGAGACAAAGGCGGAAAAGACCGAAGCCGCCCCCGAGGCCGAAGCCGTGGAGGAGAAGAAAGAGGATAAGAAAGAGGATAAGCCCGCCGAGAAGACCGAGGAGACAAAGCCCGCGGCGGACGCCGCCCTGAACGACAAGTACCTCCGCCTCTGCGCCGAGTACGACAACTACCGCAAGCGCAGCCAGAAGGAGAAGGACGCCCTCTACGGCGAGGTCAAGGCGTCCGCGCTCAAGAGCTTCCTGCCGGTCTATGACAATCTGGTCAGGGCCCTCAACCAGTCCACCGAGGACGAGGCATACAAAAAGGGCGTCGAGATGATCATGGCCGAGTTCAAGAAGACCATGGAAAAGCTCGGCGTGACCGAGATGGACTGTCTCGGCAAGACCTTCGATCCCGCCTTCCA
The DNA here is from genome assembly GCA_900319695.1 of uncultured Eubacteriales bacterium. Classification (GTDB taxonomy): domain Bacteria; phylum Bacillota; class Clostridia; order Oscillospirales; family Oscillospiraceae; genus Limivicinus. The sequence goes on along the minus strand of ONPN01000047.1, from coordinate 139 downwards.
CAACGCGGTCATGCATGTGGAGGACGAGACAAAGGGCGAAAACGAGATCGTGGAGGTCTTCCAGCAGGGCTTCATGCTGGGCGACAAGGTGATCCGCTTCGCCATGGTAAAAGTAGCTAACTAAGTCACTTACCGGCAT
>ONPN01000048.1 GCA_900319695.1 uncultured Eubacteriales bacterium | reverse complement strand
GGACCGCGATTTCGGCGGCCGCGACGGAGGCGAACGGCAGACCGACTTTGTCGACTGCGTCGCGTGGCGTCAAACCGGCGAATTCGTGTCCAAGTATTTTCACAAGGGCAGCATGATTGTTGTCTCCGGCAGACTCCAGTCCAGAAAGTGGCAGGACCGCGAGGGCAACAACCGCGTCAACTGGGAAATCAACGCGGACAATGTCTACTTCGGCGAGAGCCGCCGCGACGGCGAATCCAGCCGCGACAGCTACTCCAACCGCAGCGACAACTACTCGAGCAATTACTCTTCCAACTCCGGCAGCAGCTACGGCGGCTACAACGCCGACCGCAGCGCAGCCCCCGCTCCCTCCAACACGTTTGTGGAGCTGGATGATGGTGACGGCGAACTGCCGTTCTGAATTTGAAATAAGGAGGATACCGCTTTGGCTTTCGATAAGAACAACCCCAAGAATCGCAAGCGCAGAAAGGTTTGCCAGTTCTGCGTTGACAAGGCCACGTTCATCGATTACAAGGATACCGCCAAGCTCCGCCGCTTTATGTCCGAGCGCAGCAAGATCCTGCCCCGCCGTACCACCGGCGTCTGCGCCATGCACCAGCGTGAGCTCACCGAGGCGATCAAGAGAGCCCGTCAGATCGCTCTCCTGCCCTACGTGACCGACTGATATTTGACCGATTTAAACACAGCCGACTCCAAACGGAGCCGGCTGTGTTCTTTACAGCTCTATGCCAACAGCAGGGGCAGATAAAGGCTCCCGCCCTTGTCCGGAAATTCTATGCAAAGCAGGGAAGAAAGCCATGACAGAATATTTTGATATTTCCCGAAAGATCATCGCCAATATGACCTCGGAGGGTTGGAAAACCGTCCCGCATGTCTGCCTTGTCTACGACGCGAACGTAAGCCTTCTGATGGATGTGCTGCGCCGCTATCATCGTGACCGGGCTTCTGCCGGGAAAGTCAGCTTTAATTCCGCAATCCTCAGAATCCTGATTGAGGGGATCAAGGCCTGTCCCAGAATGAACGGGCATATCCGCTTCAGCCCGTGGCTTGTGAGCGGAAAGGTGACGACGCTTGAGCATATCGACATTTCCCTCCCAATCACTTACGGGGACGGGAAGATGACCACGATCAATCTGCCGCACATGGAGGACAAGTCCGTCCATGAGATACAGGCGATGATCGCGGCCTTTCGGGCGAGGATCGAAAACACCGATATGGACCGCGTTCTGTACCGGACCGGATTGGAGGATACCTTTTCCGAGCTGAGAAAAGGGAAGCTCCCGAAAGCGATCGGACGTCTGCTGGGCGCAAAGCTCGACCCCGGTAGAGTCCGGATCGACAGGCGGAAAAGCGCGGGAAGCGAAGATCGCCTTAGACCTGATAACATCAAGCAGGGCAGCATTACGGTGTCGAACATGGGCTCCCTGTATAAGCAATGGGAGGGAAGCTGCACCATTCTGGAAATCATACCGCCGCAGCTCTGTGCGCTGGCGATCGGCGCGGTGCAGAAACGGGCCGTGGTGGATGAAGCGGACAACATTCGCGCGGCAGAAATTGTCCCGATCACGATCGCGTTTGACCATCGGGCGCTGGACACGGCGGATCTTATCCCGTTTATGCAGACGCTTGACAGCGTGCTTCAAGACCGGGCCTGGCTGGAAAGAGCGCTTTCCCTGTAAGATTGTCCCCGCCGCGGCAGAAAATGAGAAAACACCTTGTACAGCGGCCGGTACAAAAGCAGCGTCAGAATGAAATTGCTGACGCAGTGGATGAGGTCATACGGAATCCCTGCGACCCACAGGGCGACAGCCGTCTCCCAGCGGGTGACCGTGAGGTACAGAATGTACATGAGCGGGCCGAAGCACAGGCCGCACAGACCGGCGACAACGGCCCACACGAGCGGGGAGTCGTTTTTGCGAAACAGCATCACAAAGGCGGTCACGGCGGGCCAGGTGTAGAGATAGCTGAACCACCAGAGCGTAAAACCGAAAATCATACCCTCCAGCATCACATAGACGCCGACGGCATAGAGCGTTTTCCAGCCGAAAAAGATCGCGCACAGGATGATGATAAGCGTGTTCAGATTGACGTTCGGGATGCCCGCCAGGACAAACTTGCTCGCAAAGATCAGCGCCCCCATCAGGGCGAGGAAGCAGAGCTCCTGCGCGCTCAGGCGCTCACCATCCGGTTTTGAGCGTAAATTCATATTGTTCTCCGTCCTGGATCATGGTCTCCTCCACCCCGTAAAAGTGCTCGGCCCCGCCCTTTGTGATGCGCCACCACTGCTGGAGGCTCTCATCGGCGGTCTCGCCGTCAACGGTCAGGACGTAGAGCCCGTACTCGCCCTCCTGTCCGGCGATCAGCTTTTGCTCCTCACAGGCCTGACGCAGCGTCTCGGCGTCGGTACGGATGGGAAAGCGCTTCGTTGTGCCGTCCCCGTGGACGACCTCGACCGTGATTGCTTTTGCGCCGCCGCTTGCCTGCGGCCGGTTTACATACCAGATCAGCCCCGCACTCAGAACCAGCGCGAGCAGAACGATGAGAAGGACAGCGGATTTTTTCTTTGTCATGGTTTACCTCAACAGTTCGTTTTTCGTGTTTTTCAGCAAATCCTTGAGGGGTTTCGATCAGGTTTCGTTCTCCGGCCAGAACAGCTCGTCCAGAGTTTTGCCCAGAACCCGGCAGATATTGATACACAGATTGATCGTCGGATTATAGTCGCCCTTTTCAATCGCGCTGATCGTCTGGCGCGATACCCCCGTGAGCTTGGCCAGCTCGTCCTGCGACAGATCTTTTCCGACTCTGGCCGCTTTCAGTCTCAGGTTTTTCATTCTTCCGCTTCCCCACGATCCGCCGACCTGCGCAGCAGCCCGATGACGCCCAGCACGGCGAACATCACAGCGCACAGGAGATTCACAAACGGGGTCTGCAAAACGCCGTCGACGATCAGGGCGTCGTTCTTCCAGGCCGCGAAGAAGCTGAAAAAGTTGATGAGCGAGATGACGACCGCAAAGATCAGATAGCGTTTCATATTGGTGTTCAGGCCGACATACGCGCCCTTCCAGATGCAGTACCCGCACTGCACCACGATCCCGAGAAAGATCGGGATAAAGTGGATCACGATCGGCTCCGCCGGAATCTGTGCCGAGGCGGGGACGAGGCAGAGCAGGGCTTCAAAGATGATCACGGTATAGAAAGCGTACTTATAGCCGATGTTTCGGATGGCCTTCTGCATTTCGTCATATTCCGTTTTGACTTTGTGGTCCTTGTTCATATAGCGCATCACAAGCAGCGCGAGGACAAGCCCGACAGCTACGCCGACGGCCAGACCGACAGAACGCCCGAGTTCATACTTTTCCATGAGGATTCCTTCCTTTCATAGTTGGCATTTCGTTCTGGACATAATGTAGCATAGGCAAAGCATTTTGTCAACTATATTTTACAAATTTCTTTTGTCAGATGATTTTGCTCTCTGAGATGGGGAGAGGAGGAACATCGTATTTGTCCGGCGGAAGGGCGGCGCGCTTTGGGCAATTGTAAATTTGCGGGAACGTGATATAATTCTGCCTGAGGCGGTCAGTCGGGAGGTTGAAAACATGAAAGCATATTATCATCTGCCCGGCCTGTTTGAATTTTACGATCTGTACCGCGCCTTTCTGCCCCTGTATCGGAAGCATCGGGAATACTTCTACGACTGGTGCGAGATCGCTTCGATCTACGGCGCGCCCGCGGACTGTCTCTGGGGCGGCGGCCGGGCCGGCTGCGGGGACGCGGAGCCGGAAGCGGCGGCGCTGACGCGGGAATACGGCGTGTCCGCGCGCCTGACGTTCAGCAATTCCCTGCTTCGGGAGGAGCACCTTTCGGATCGGAAGTGCAACGCTCTGTGCGCCCTGTTTGAAAAGAGCGGGCCGGTTCCAAACGGCGTGATCCTCTGCTCCGATCTGCTGCTGAGCTTTCTGCAAACCAACTACCCTGGCTTCTACTTCGTCTCCTCCACCACGAAGGTGCTGACGGACTTTGCACAATTTGAGGCGGAGCTTGACCGCGGCGAATTTCGATATGTCGTGCCGGATTTTCGGCTGAACAAGGACTTTGATCGTCTGCATGCGCTGTCCGAAAGGCAAAAGCGGAAACTTGAGTTTTTGTGCAACGAGTGCTGTTGGTTCGACTGTCCAGACCGGAAAGCCTGCTATGAAAACGTCAGCCGCAAAAATCTGGGAGAGGACTGCCCGGATCACATCTGCGTCTCGCCGGATGCGGACAGGGGCTATCGCTTCTCCGACGCTATGAACAATCCCGGTTTCATCGGGATCGAAGACATTCAAAAGACTTACCTGCCGGACGGCTTTACAAACTTTAAGATTGAGGGCCGCAGTCTCGGCAGCGCGATTGTGCTGGAATTTCTGCTCTACTACATGACCAGACCCGAGTACCAGCTCAAAGTCCGGGAGGAAATTTATCTGGACAGTATGCTGGATTTGTTTTAGCCTCAGACCCATATGAAAAGGAGACTGCGCCATGACCCTGTACATCAACGCCTGCGTACGTGAGGAATCCAGAACGAAGCGGCTGGCGGAGCACCTGCTCGGCCTGCTGGGCGGGCCGGTCACAGAGCTTTGCCCGGCGGAGCTTGCGCTGCCCGTCGTGAACGCCGATTTTCTTCGGGAGCGGGACGCCCTCATCGCGGCGCAGGACTTTGACCATCCCCTGTTCGCCCTCGCCCGGCAGTTTGCCGCGGCGGATCAGATCGTGATCGCCGCGCCCTTCTGGGATCTGTCCTTCCCGGCGGCGCTAAAGCAGTATCTCGAACAGGTCAATGTGGTGGGCATCGCCTTCCGCTATTCGCCCGAGGGCGTGCCGATCAGCCTGTGCAGCGCCAAAAAGCTCTGGTACGTGACCACGGCAGGCGGGTTCTTCATCCCGGAGGAGTTCGGCTTCGGCTATGTCAAATCGCTTGCGCAGAACTATTACGGCATACAGGACGTGGAGCTCGTACAGACGGGCGGTCTGGACATCGACGGCGCGGACGTGGAGAGCATCATGCGCAAGGCCATGGACAAGCTGACCGCCCGCTTTGAAATCAACAGATAAGAGGTAACGTATGGCTGTTATTTTAGACGGAAAAGCGCTCGCGGCTTCGGTGCGGGCGGAGATACGGGAGGAGGCGGCACAGCTGCCGCGCAGACCGGGGATTGCAGTGATCCTCGTGGGGGACAACCCCGCCTCGCAGCTCTACGTGAGAAACAAAGTCAAGGACTGTGAGGAGTGCGGTTTCTTCTCCCGCCGTTTCGACCTGCCGTTCGACGCCTCGGAGGAGGAGCTGCTGGGCATTCTCAGCAAGCTCAACGCCGACCCCAGGATCGACGGGGTTCTGGTGCAGCTCCCGCTCCCGCCCTCGTTTGATGAGCGGCGCATTATCGAGGCAATCGCGCCGGAAAAGGACGTGGACGCCTTTCACCCGCTCAACGTGGGGCGCATGGTACACGGCGTGTCCCCGATCTGGCCGTGCACGCCAGCCGGGATCGGCGTGATGCTGGACGCCTACCACATCCCGGTGGACGGCAAAATCTGCGTCGTGGTCGGGCGGAGCAACATCGTCGGCAAGCCCATGGGCCTGCTCCTGCTCAGCCGCAACGGCACGGTGATCTACTGCCACCAGCATACCCCTGATCTCGCCGCCATGACGAGGCAGGCAGACATTCTGGTCGTGGCCGCGGGCTGCCGGGGCCTGATCACGGCCGACATGGTAAAGGAGGGCGCGGCGGTGATCGACGTCGCCATGAACCGCGACCCCGAGACCGGCAAATTTACCGGTGACGTCTGCTTCGACGAGGTGAAGGACAAGGCGTCCTATATCACCCCCGTCCCGGGCGGCGTCGGGCCCATGACGCGCGCCATGCTGATGCGAAACGTGCTCAGCCTCGCCAAGCTCCACATGGGGCTTACGACTTGATGATAAGGAACAGCCTCTGTATCTGCGCCTGTCAGCGCCGCAGATACAGAGGCTGTACTCATTTCGCGTACTGCGCAAAGCACCACTTTGCGATCTCCGCGATCAGCTCCTTTGGCAGGGGCTTTGTGTAGGGCAGGCGGATCGTGCCCTTGCTTGTGTCATAGTCCTTGAGCTTTTCCGCAAAGACCTCCGTCGCCTCGCCGCCCGGGTAGAGACCCAAGTGCTTTTTGGACGCGGCGAAGTGGATGATGTTTTGCCCCTTCCGATAGGTCGGCATGCTCCAGGAGATGCGCTCCTCGGCCTCGGGCAGCGCGGCGCGGAGGACGGCCCGCACCTCATTCAGGTACGGCTTCACCGCCTCGTCCTGCGAGGCGATGTACTCGTCGACCGTCTCAATCTTTCCGCAGTAGTGGGACTGCCCTTCCCGGCTGAAGCTGCGCCCGCATTTCGGACATTTCCACATAAGTGCCCTCCTCTCCCTCTTCTGCCGCAAGTTTACCACATTCTGTGCCTGTGCGCAATTGCGGAAGATCATTCCGCGCCGAAGGTGCGACACCGGAAAAGGGGCAATTCAAATCCGAACCGGCGTTTAAAACCGAAACGGGAGTCCCCCGTGAGACTCCCGTTTCGGAAAGGAAGAAGGAGACTGTGGATGTGGAGCTTTCCCGGCGCTTACGCAAACCGGGGAAGCGGAACGCAACAGACTTCTTCTGACGTGGTACGAGTGTTCATAACAGACTTAAAAACTCCCGTTAAACCCAAACCGGAGGACCCTCGTGGGTCCTCCGGTTTGGAAAGGAAGAAGGACGCAGTGGATGCGCAGTTTTCGCGGCTCTTACGGAAACCGCGGAAACGGAGCGGAACTGCGTTCTTCTGACGTGGTGCCGGTGGCCGGACTCGAACCGGCACGGGATCGCTCCCAGGGGATTTTAAGTCCCCGGTGTCTACCGTTCCACCACACCGGCATGTACCCATACTTTACCACGCCGGGGTGCTTTCGTCAAGATGCGGTGGGGGCGCAAAGATGCCGCCGGGCAACTTCAGACTGAAAGTCATGCTGGACAATCCGGGCGCTGTGCGATACAATAACGGTAAACTCAAAGCGATTATTTTAACACGAAAGGACATATTGACCGATGATTACCTGGAAAAACCTGGATACCCTGGCTTCTTACAGCAAACTGGCAGCCCTGAAGGATCGCGTGAATCTGCCCGAGGCGATGAGCGGCGAGAGCGGCGCCGAGCGCGTGGCAAAGTACAGCGTCCCCATGGCGGGCGGGCTTGCTTACAACTTCGCGGCCAAGGCCGTGGACGACACCGTGCTTGAGGCCCTCGGAGAGCTCGCCGGGGAGGCGCAGCTGACGGAGAAGTTTGCCGCGCTCTATAACGGCGAGATGATCAACACCGGCGAAAAGCGCTTGGTGCTGCATCAGCTCACCCGCGGGCAGCTTGGCGATGCCGTGATCGCGGACGGCACGGACAAGCGCGCTTTCTATGTGGGCGAGCAGAAAAAGGCGGCCGCCTTCGCAGAGAAGGTTCACGCCGGTGAAATCACCAACGCCGCGGGCGAGAAGTTCACCACCGTCGTGCAGATCGGCATCGGCGGCAGCGACCTCGGCCCCCGCGCCATGTATCTGGCGCTGGAGAACTGGGCCAGACAGAACAACACTCTCAAGATGGAGGCCCGCTTCATCAGCAACGTCGACCCCGACGACGCGGCGAGCGTGCTCAAGACCATCGACGTGGCCCACTCCCTGTTCGTGCTGGTCTCCAAGTCCGGCACCACGCTGGAGACCCTGACCAACGAGTCCTTCGTAAAGGACGCGCTCAGGAACCTGGGTCTCGACCCCTCAAAGCACATGGTCGCTGTCACGAGCGAGACCTCTCCGCTCGCCAAGTCCAGCGACTACCTGGCAGCTTTCTTTATGGACGACTACATCGGCGGGCGCTACTCCTCCACCTCCTGCGTGGGCGGCGTGGTACTGTCCCTGGCCTTTGGGCCTGAGGTGTTCGACCGCTTCCTCAAGGGCGCGCATGAGGCCGACGTGACCGCGAAGGAGACCGATATCCGCAAGAACCCCGCGATGCTGGACGCTCTGATCGGCGTGTACGAGCGCAACGTCCTCGGCTACCCGGCCACCGCCGTACTGCCCTACTCCCAGGCGCTCAGCCGCTTCCCGGCGCACCTGCAGCAGCTGGACATGGAGTCCAACGGCAAGCACGTCAACCGCTTCGGCGATCCGGTCAACTATGTCACCGGCCCCGTCATCTTCGGTGAGCCGGGCACCAACGGCCAGCACTCCTTCTACCAGCTCCTGCACCAGGGCACCGACATTGTGCCCCTGCAGTTCGTGGGCTTCCGTCAGAATCAGGCGGGCATGGACGTCGACATTCAGGGCAGCACCAGCCAGCAGAAGCTGTGCGCCAATGTCGCTGCGCAGATCATGGCCTTTGCCTGCGGCAAGCAGGACGCGAATCCCAACAAGAGCTTTGACGGCGGCCGTCCCTCCAGCATCATCATCGGTGAGCAGCTCACGCCCGAGGCGCTCGGCGCGCTGCTGGCCCATTTTGAGAACAAGGTCATGTTCCAGGGCTTCTGCTGGAACCTGAACAGCTTCGACCAGGAGGGCGTCCAGCTCGGCAAGGTCCTGGCCAAGCGCGTGCTGGCTCACGAGACCGACGGTGCGCTGAAAGCTTACAGCGACCTGCTGGCCATCTGATCCCGGATAAACGGCAATACATCAGGCTCCTTCCGTAAGGTGCCTGATGCCTGGTAATTTCTGGACTTGCCCAAACGGCAAATTTGTGCTATCCTCTTGTCTCGTGGTTTGCGTCAATGACGTATTTGATGAACACGAGGAGAGTGAAAGTCCTATGAATTCTGCTTCAACCGCAGAAACGCAAGGCCAGCAGCCCTCTGATGATGATTTCATCTATGAGCTGCTGGCCGAGATGAGACTGCCATAGCCGCTTCCTTCGATAGCAGCCTCCGCGCGCACAATACTGACACAACCATGAGCCGGTACCGTTATATCGCGGTACCGGCTCTCAATCTGTCGACAAAGTGTCGACAGATTGAGAGCAAAAATGGGAACTTCCAAAAAAGTTCCCATTTTTGCGTGGATTGTACGTGAAGGGGGACTCCCCGTCCCCCTTCACAGATCCCCCTTACAAGACCAACTTGGTTTGCAAGGGTTTGTCTACAGTCTGTGAGCCGGTACCGTTATATCGCGGTACCGGCTCTCTCTTTGGCCAGGAAAAAGATAATCAACAAATTTTTGCTCTATTATTTTGTGATTTTAAACTATTTACTTTCGCATCTTTGTGTGTTATGGTTTACGTAAATCATCTTTCATATCTGTCTGTAAACAAAGGAGGTCCTGTATATGGCACGCCGTAAGATAGAAACACCGACTGTGCCGGGAAGCATCGTCGTAGACTTAAAGAACGGGAAGACGCTGGAAAAGGCCCTGCCTGCCGTGATTTGCAGCCGTATCAAATTATTCCGGGAAAAGCTGGGGATCGAGCAGAAAGCCCTGGCCGCCCGGATCGGCGTGACCTTCAACGCCGTCAGCAACTGGGAGTGCGGCCGGTCCCGGCCCGACCTGAACCTGATCCCTGCCATCTGTGAGGCCCTGCACATCACGCTCTACGATCTCTATGGGATGCCGGCGCCCGCGGATTCTCTCACGACGCGGGAGCAGACGCTTGTAGACGGGTATCGCAGGCTCAATCCCGGACACCAGTACGCCATCGACAAAGCTGTTGAAACCCTGCAGTTTGTCCAGTCTGCCGCCGCTCAGCCGGAGATGAAGAAGCTCTTGTTCTTCTCCCGTTCCCTGGCCGCCGGCGCTGCGGACCCGACTGAGTTTGAGCAGGACGCCGAGCCGTACTATCTCTATGCCACCCCGGAGGTCAGGCGCTCCGACTATGTGTTCAACGTCAACGGCGACAGTATGGAGCCGGACTATCACACCGGCGACATGGTGCTGGTGGAAAAGCTCTCCGGCGGCAGCGCTCTGCACTACGGGGAGATCGGTGCCTTCATCGTCGGCAACGAGACCTATATCAAGCGCTATGAAAAGGACGGGCTGCACTCGCTGAATAAAAAGTACGACGTGCTGCGCTTTGGTGAGGATCAGTCCGTATATCTGATTGGGCGCGTCGTCGGCATCGTCTCGAAGAAGGACATTCCATCGAAAGAAGACATCGAGGCTTATCTGGCGCTGCGCAGCTTTGCGCGGGTGTAAGCCCCGAAGGGAGGCCGGAATGGACACGCGCACCTGTATCTGCATTGATCTCAAGTCCTACTATGCCTCTGTCGAATGTGTGGCGCGCGGCCTCGATCCTCTCAGGGCCCGGCTGCTGGTGGCCGATGTGACGCGCTCGGATCAGACGATCTGCCTTGCGGTCTCCCCTGCTCTCAAGGCGATCGGCGTGCCGTCCCGGCCCCGGCTCTTTGAAGCCAGGCGGGCCATTCGCCTGTATGATGCCAGGCACCGCACGAAGACACAGTTTTATATTGCCACGCCGCGCATGGCGGAGTACGAGCGCATCTCCGCGCTGATCTTCTCGATTTACCTGCACTACGTCGCGCCCGAGGATATCCACGTCTACAGCATTGACGAGGCCTTCATCGACTGTACCCGCTATCTCTGCCGCTTTGAGAAAGAGGCCGAACGCCAGCATGTGAGCCCCGCGCATCTCATGGCGAAAACCATGATCCGGGAAGTGCTGAACCGCACCGGCATCACAGCCACCGTCGGCATCGGCACGAATCTGTACCTCGCCAAGGTTGCCATGGACATTGTGGCAAAGAAAGCACACGCCGACGAGGACGGTGTCCGCATCGCGGAGCTCAATGAACGATCTTATTGCGAGCTTCTCTGGAAGCACACGCCGCTGACGGATTTCTGGGGGCTGGGGCCCGGAAAGGCAAAGCGCCTGATGGACGCGCACCTGAACTGCATGGGTGACATTGCCGTCCGATCCATGAAGGACGAGGAGTTTTTCTATCGCACCTTCGGCATTGACGGCGAAATTCTCATTGACCACGCCTGGGGCATTGAGCCGGTCACAATGGAGGATATCAAGTCCTATAAGACCAACGCCAACAGCCTGTCCAACGGGCAGGTACTCCCCCGCCCCTATCGCTATGACGAGGCCCGCGTCGTGTTCCAGGAGATGCTGGAGCTTTTGTGCGCCGATCTCTTTTCAAAAAATCTGACGACGCCCGCGCTGAGCTGGTGGGTCTCCTATGACTACAAGAGTCTGGAAGCGCATCCCCTGTACAGCGGGCCTGTCAAACCGGACTTTTACGGGCGGCTGCACCCCTGCCACTCAGGTGGCACCGTCAGGCTGCGTACACGCACCAACGCCCTGAGCGTGATTTTGCCGGCGGTTTTGGATTCCTTTGATAAAAGGACGGATCACGCGCTGCTCTTTCGCCGCCTCGGGATCTGTGCCGAGGATGTACGGCTTGACAACAGCGCCTGTCAGCTTGACCTGTTTTCGGATTATGACGCGCTCCAAAAAGAACGGAAGCTGGAAGGCGCCATGCTGGAGGTACGGAAGAAATATGGGGCCAACTCTCTGTTGAAGGGCTTAAACTATCGGGAAGGCGCCACCGCCATCGAACGCAACACCCAGATTGGCGGGCACCGCGCGTAAAGTAATTGCTTATGGATACACGATTGGATAACGAATACCGGCGCGCCCTCTCCCATGGAAGGCCGAAGCACGGCCGCTGTGACGATTTTTCTCTGAAGCATCCCAAAATGCAGCTGAGCCAGAGGGCAAAAATTTTTTCCCCCTTTGCCGCGCTGAAAGGCTTTGAGGAGGCCATCGACGAGAAGGTTCAGGTCTATGTGGAGAAGCGGGAACTCAACGACGAAGAACAAGCGGCGCTTGAAGCAGCGCTTTTAAGGCTCCACGAGCTGACAAAGAACCTCCGCACGGCAAAAGAAAACCAAGTCACGGCAACAGTGACCTGGTTTGTCCCCTGCGCCGACGAGAATCACGAGGCCTACGGCCGCGGTGGAAGCTATGAAACTTATACCGGCACAGTCTGGAAGGTCGATCCCATTCTCGCAAAATCGCTTTTGATCGGTGACAGGACGATCGAGTTTTCCGAGCTTGCCGAGATCGTGATACAGGAGGATTCCTGATATGTGCTGCCGTTATTATATGGAGATGTCGCCTGCGCTGCGCCCGATCGTGGAGGCGGCGCAGCGCTCCAGGCTGTACCGGGCCAGCATCGAAAAGGTGGCGAAGCCCCTGATCACGGAGGGCGAAGTGTTCCCGGATTCCCTGGTGCCGGTCATCGCCACCAGCAAATCCGGAGAGAAGAGCGTTTTTCCGATGGTCTGGGGCTTTCATGTTCCCGGCATCAGCCGTACCATTGCCAACGCCCGTGTAGAGACCGCTGCGGAGAAGGCCAGCTTCCGGGATTCCTGGGCCGCTCACCGCTGTGCGATCCCGGCCTCCTGGTACTATGAGTGGGAGCATGTCCCCACGCCGTCCGGCAAGTCCAAAGCCGGGGATAAATATGCCATCATGCCCAAAGGCGGTGAACTCACCTGGCTGTGCGGGCTCTACCGGCTGGAGGACAATTTCCCCCATTTCGTCATCCTGACGCGGGAGCCGGGTGAATCCATCGCCTTCATCCATGACAGGATGCCGTTTATCCTGCCGGAATCGGAAGTGGGGCATTGGATCGATCCTAACCGAAATCCGCACATGCTGATCGGCTCCGCTATCACAGATGTGGTCTTTGAGAAAGACCGTTTCAGCAGCTCAGCTCCGTGAGGATCATAGTCCGGAGTCAGGACAGGAAGGCCGTATCGCCTGCAGTTTGCGCGGATGGTACGTTCAATTAATAATACCACAAACAAGACCGGTCTGCCAGTCCTCAATTCACAAGACCGGAAGCGTCCGGATACACGCCGAAAGAAGGCTCATTTTTTTCGTTGCTTTATTCTCCGTGATGACGGCGGCAGCCCTCATCGCCCTCCTGGTGGCCGCAATCAAGGCCTTTCTCGTGGTGGTGGCCGCACTCATGGCCCTCGCCGTGATGCCCGCATTCGTGTCCTTCCCCGTGGTGGTGGCCGTGGTGGTCGCACCTGGCGTTGGGATCATACGCGAGCCTGCCTTCGGCCAGCGCTTGGGCCGCCGCGTCCGCGGAGCCGCTCACGCCGCCGTAGAGCTGGATCCCGGCCTCG
>ONPN01000051.1 GCA_900319695.1 uncultured Eubacteriales bacterium | reverse complement strand
CGGGTAGATCGCCGCTACCTCGGTAAACGCATACGATACATGGGCGGCCGCGTTATTGCCGTCCATGGTCTTGTAGTGTCTCTCCATAAACTCATCTCCATATCTGTAAATTTGTTTGCCAGAAGGACAAGGGTATTCTATCACGAATGCCGCGCCTTGTAAACTCGTCACGAACACAAAAATTTGCATATATATTGTTGCAAATTTCGACGCCTTTCGATGCATTAACACAAGATGTGGGGGATTATTCCTGTTTCCTCCCCGGTTTTTCACCCGTTTTGTGGGGCAAAACGCTCGATTTTTGCCCAAAATTTCTTTCAAAACGTTGACAAAAAGCGTGTTGTATGCTAAAATGCCACCTGCATGAAAGCCATGCGATTCTTGAAAAAAGAAAGGTGTTGACCATGATCTGTTTGAATTGCGGCAAAGCGATCGACGATGATCTGAAGGTCTGTCCCTTCTGCGGAAGCCTGATCGAGGCGTATACCGACGCCCCCGCCTATGAGAGCGCCGCCCCCGCCGATCTGCCGGGTGCCGACCCTGAGCCGGAGGAGCCTGTCGACGGCCAGGACTATTTTGATGAAAACCCCGTCTATCCCGAACCCCGCAAGCTCGGCAAGGGCATGAAGCTGTCCGGTCTGCCGGCGCTGATCCTGTCGGCGATTGCCTGCGCGCTGAGTCTGGCGTGCCTGCTGATCCTTCTGTCCACGCGCACCTCCATTCGGGAACAGGGCAAGGTTCTCACCGGCAGCGTCTCCGAGGTGAGAAACGCCGTCAACGCCGTCAATGATCGTCTTGGCGATCTGGACGTCACCGTATCGCGTGTGCAGTCCGAGGCCTACAACCAGCTCGCCAGCCAGTCCATTGCCATCACAAAGGACATCACACCGCTCACCGGCCCTGTCGAGATGGACAAGTACAACCGCATGTTCATTGTTACGGCCAAGGGCAACCTGAGCGTCAGCAGCTCCTTTGACTGGCAGAGATACAACGAGTCAACCGGCGGCTGGGTATCCGTTGTCTTTACCGGCGACGCCACCACCAACGAGGAGTACGGTCTGCGCCTGGAGAACAGCTTTGACAAGACCGAAAATTCCTACACCTCCGTGCTCTGGGCAAACGGTATCAAGCCCAACGCCAGCGGCACCTACCGCTGCGTCATCACGGACGCCACCGGCATCACGAAAACCAGCGCCGAGGCCACTGTCTCTGTGTTCTGATTAGGCTTGTCATCACCTCAAAACGCTCCTTCGCATCATTCAGGATGGCAAGCAAAAAAATCGCTCCCCCGAAGAATTGCTTCGGGGGAGCGATTTTTTTGATTCTGTTGGATCAAAGGACAGCGCCGTTGACGTAGCCCTCGCCGTACGCCGTATAGACGTGGCACCAGTTGACGCCGCCAACCCAGGAAGACTGGCCGTCCGTGACGAGATAGTCGCCCCTGAAGAGGGTGTACATCACGCCGCCGCCCGGGAAGTTGTAGACGCTGACCGGGGCATTGCCGATGTTATACTTCGTGCCGCCGCTGACCTCGTCAAGCTCGTTGTCGCTCAGTTTCTCAAAATCTGCCATGGATAATGCCTCCTTTTTGAGATCGTGTTTTCCTCTGCTGATGACAGTATAGCAGAGTCAATCTTTGCTTTCAAATAAAGAATCCTTAAGATGGACTTACCGCACGGTTGGATACTGTTCCTTGATCCGTCTCTTGTTGTCGTACATTTCGGCGTCGGCCCGCTCAAAGACGTCCTGGAAACGGTTGTCCTCTCCGGGGCGATAGACCGCAATGCCGCAGGCCACCACGGCTTTTCCCTGGGCTGCCCGCTCGGGGTTTCCGGCCAGGAAGCTCTCCAGCAGGGCCTCGCGGTTTTCGTAGTCCGCCCCGCTCAGAGTTGCGGCGAACTCGTCGCCGCCGATGCGATAGACGGGGCTGTGCTTGAAGGTCTCGCAAATGGCGGCGCCGGCCGAGCGGATATACGTGTCGCCCGCCGCGTGACCCTGGGTATCGTTGACCTCCTTGAGGCCGTTGAGGTCAAACATGGCGATGCCGAAGGCAAGATATCTCTCTGTCCGTATTCTCTCATCCCACTGGAGCTCGGCCTCGACAAAAACGCCCTTGCTCTTGACGCCGGTGAGCGCGTCGCGGGAGGCGAGCTCCGTCGCCTTGCGCAGAGCCATGGCCTGTTCACGCTCGCGGCGAACCCGGGCGTCGATATTGCGCAGGCCGATGACGATGTGCGTATCGCTGCGGTCCATCATACGGCTGGCCTTCATGTGGACATAGGTGGGCACGCCGTCCATGAGAAGACAGTATTCGACAGTGTAGCTGCCCGATTCGCTGAGCAGGGCGAGAAGCGACTCCTTATCCATCAAAGGCCGTATGCGTTCCACATCCTCGGGGATGACATTGCGAAGGATGTTTTCCCGGCTGATGCGGAAGAAATTCTCGCCGGCCTCCTCCGCGTTGATCACGCCGTCCGCGCCGTCGGTGTGGTATTCGACATAGCGGTCGGTCTCCGTGTTGATATAGAAGATGAGGAAGTAGTCAGAGGACAGGGCCTGGGCGACGCTGGCGTTGATAAGGGCGGTCTGGCGCTCCCGGACCTCGGCATTGACATTGCTGGTGCCGATGACGATGTGGCGTTCGTCCAGGCGGGAGACCTTCATCATCACATACTGCACCTCGCCGCCGATGAGCATGCGGTAGGTATAGTTGAAGCTGCCGTGCTCTTCGAGCTCGCGCAGGATGTTTTCCTTGGTAAAGAACGCGAAAAAGTCAGGCAGATCCGCCTCATGGACAAAGCGGCGCATATTGTGTCGGCTGAGGTTGAAGAAATCCTCGCCCCGCTTTTCAATGCCGATGGTTGAGAAGTTGTCACTCGCGCTGAATTCGATGAAATAATCGGTCTCGATATCGACGTAGTAGATGATGAAGTAATCCTGGGCCAGGGCCTGGGCAATGCGGGAGACCGACTGAAGATTCTGCCGTTCGGCCATGATGCGCTGCTCCTCGGCGATCTGGGCGTCCACATTGCTGACGCCCACGATGAAGTGGCGGAAGCTGCCGGTCTCGGCGGGGATGACCTTCATGCGGTAATAGGTCGGTTTCCCCTCGATCACGAGGCGGTAGTCCATGGAAAAGCTCTTCCGGGTCTCGAGCACCGCAAGCAGGGTCTTTCGATCCATGGCGTTGGCGACCTTCTCCCAGTCCTCACTGTAGACAGCCTTCTGGATGTCGCGCTGGCAGTCGCTGAAGAAGTCTATGCCGCTGTTGTCTGCCTCCAGCAGGCTGTAGGCCCCGTCAGAGTAAAAGCTCAGATAATTGCCGGTCGAAACATCGACGTAGTAGACGCTTTCGATATCGCGGGAGAGGGCTTTGGCCAGGCCGGTGAAGTCCGGGGTAAAGCCGCTCTGCTCCCCGATGCGTCGGGCGCCGCGGACTTCGTGATCCACATTGCGTATGCCGACCACAAGATGGTTGCGGTCATAGGTGCTGGCCCGGACAGCCTTGAGGCTGTAATAGAGAGGCTGGCCGTCGATCATCAGCCGGTAGAGGATGGAGAAGGTCTCCGTTTCCGTGACGCGGTCTACCAGCGTCTCCTTTCGCATGGCAGCCATGAGGCGTTCACGATCTCCCTCATAGACGACCCGGGGGATGTTGCGGCGGGTGTCGGCGAAGAAATTCGCGCCGCTGTTCTCAATCTTCAAATCCTCATACTTGCCCTGAGAGCTGAGCTCCACATAGTGGTCGCTGATGAGATCGACATAGTAGATGCTCTCGTAGCCGCTGGAGAGGGCATGGGCAACCTTGCCGAAGCTGAGCTCGCCGCTGCGCTCGTTAATGTGCTTCCCGGCGCGTTCGGGCAGGGTTGTGCCGCCCGGAAGCGTCCGGCGCTCGGCCAGGAAGCGCTCATACTCCACGACGGGGAGCGGCTTGGAAAAGTAGTAACCCTGCACCAGATCGCAGCCCATGGCCTTGAGGGCGTTGAGCTGCTCCTCCGTCTCCACGCCCTCGGCGATAATGGGGACGGCAAGAGAATCCGCAATCTCAATAATGATCTCGAGCATGCGGGTATCACGCTTTCCGTCAAAGGCCCCACGGACAAACTGCATATCCAGCTTCAGCGCGTCGACGGGGAGGCTTGAGATCATGTTGAGGGAGGAATAGCCCGTGCCGAAATCGTCCATCTCCACCCGGAAGCCGAACTTGCGCAAGCGGTTGACGGTGTCGATGATCTGGCCGGAGTCCTGTGTATAGGCCGACTCCGTGATTTCAAGCAGAAGCTCGCGCGGCTCGAGTCCAAACTCCTCCAGCAGCCGCTTGAGGGTGTCGAAGAGGCCGGGATCAAGCATGTCGATACGTGAGATGTTGACCGACACGGGGAGGCAGAAGCCGAAGCGATCCTTCCACCCCCGCAGGTGTCCGGCCGCCTCCCGCCAGACATATTTGTCCAGCTCCTCAACCAGGCCGTTTGCCTCGAAGAGGGGGATGAAATCGCCGGGGCTGACAAGGCCGTAGGCCGGATGCCGCCACCTCACCAGCGCCTCGGCGCCGGCCAGAACGGGTACGTCCCCGTGGATATTGAACTTTGGCTGATACCAGACTTCAAACTGCTGTCCGCCCAGCGCGTCATGGAAGTCCTCAATGAGCTGCGCGTGATAGAGCTCCTTCTCATGCAGAGCGCTGTCGTAAAAGCCGATAGCGTGGGAATAGCCGCCGCGAACCGAATCAGCCGCGTTTTTGGCCCTGTCGAAGCGGCGTTCCACGGCAAGGTTTTTGTCCGCGTGCGCGTACACACCCATGCGCATATGTACGCCGCTGAGTCCCTCCTCGACTGCCGTGTCCGCGGCGGCAGCCTCCAGGATCTTGCGGTAATCCTCACGGTGGGGGCAGTAGACCAGGAAAGCGTCCGCTCCGCGGCGGCTGACGATACCGTCTGACTTTGAGACGAGCTCACTCAGATTGCGGGCGATGCTGCGCAGCACCTTGTCCCCGCAGGCGGTGCCGAAGCGCTCGTTGAGCATGCGGAAGTGGTTGACGTCCAGATAGAGTGCGTCCATGTCCAGGCCTGGATGGTGGAGATCATACTGCTCGGCGTAGCGGTAAAAATACTCGCGGTTGTACAGACCCGTCAGCGCGTCGCGTTCGGTGAAGAGGATGATCTGGCGATCCTCGCAGAGTTCGATGGTGCGGCGCACACGGGCCAGGATAAGGTCGGCGGGCGGGTAGGGTTTGGTGACCGTGTCGATGGCCCCGAGCTTGAGGCTCTCCGCCTCGACCCGCTGGTCGGACGTAAAGGCGATGATCGGGACCGGGCGGATGTCAGGGTCGTCCCGCTTGACGCGCAGCAGCTCCAGTCCGCTCATACCGGGCATCACCAGATCCAGCAGCACCATCGACAGCGTCTCGCGGTGGCGGCGGATCATGTCCAGCGTCTCTTCTCCGTCCCCGGTGAACAGCAGCTCATAATCCTGGCCGAGTATCAGTCCCAACAGTTCACGGTTATGCGGCTCGTCATTGGCGACGAGAATCTGCCGCTTGCCGTTGGCGGAATGGAATTGTTCATGGCTCTTGAGCATGGCGATCGCTCTCCCATCCTGTTTGCGTGTAGAATATTTAGTTTATCATAGCATATGCCCGCACTTTTTTCCAGCCTTGCTTTAACAAAATCACAAATTAAAAATCCTGTCTTCCGTTTGCTATACGGCGTTCTCGATCAAAGAAGCAGAACGGGCGGATACGCATTTAACCTGCGTATCCGCCCGAGAGCATAACGATCTGCGTTCAGCCGCAGCAGCTTATACTGGTCTCCCATAAAACGACTAAAGCCGTTTTAACGAAAAACAGTATTACTCGGCGTTCAAAGCCACGATGCGTCCCTGGCCGTAGGGATTTTCATAGCCCGCGCCAACGCTGCCGTTGAGGGTTCCGGTGATGTAGTCGATCAGCACCTGGTTGTCAAGCTTGACGGACTGCTGCAAAACGGGCGCCCCGTCGTACATGGTATAGCCGTCGCCGTGGTCCAGGAGTTGATAATCGGTGCTCACCAGCTTATAGGTCTTTGCGGGGTCAAGCGCTTCGCCGCCCACCAGTACGCTGCGCACACGGCGCTCCATGCCCTCTTCAATGTGATCCAGGAAGCCGTTGCTATCCTGGACGCAGGGAGTTTCAATGGTCGGATCATACTCAAAGCTCAGACCGGCCACCTGGTTGAAGCCGCCGAATTCGCCCGGCACGGCATGGACGGACCACTCCAGCGCGTCCAGCACCTGCTGGCCGCTGACCTCAATGACGCTGAGATTGTTGCCGAAGGGGTGGACCTTCAGGACGTCATTGAGCGTGATATCGCCCTTGTTGAGGGGAACGCGGATGCCGCCTGCGTTAAGAAAGGCGATGTCCGCATCGCCCGCCTGATCCAGGTAGGCATCGGCGCAGAGGTCACCCAGGTTGGTCTCGGAACGGCGGACAATGCGCACGGGCTTTCCGTCGGCACTCACAGCCGTGGGATCATGGATGACCAAATCGACCGTGCTGGTGGCCACGACCTCCTGGAGCTTTTCATCCAGCACGCCGGTCTCGGCCGTGACGGCGTCGCCGACAGCGTTTTCAATGCCGAGGAGCTTGGGCGCCGCGACGCTGCTGCCCCAGGCGTAGAGCTCGGAGGAGATTTTGCCGTCGCGGGTGATGTGAAGCGCTCCGATGTTCGCCAGCTTCGTGCCGCAGGCACTGCGAACCACGTCCTTGCCGTCCTTGTCCTTCATGACAACCTGCTCGGTGTCGTGACTGTGGCCGTCGAGCAAGGCGTCAATGCCGCTGACGTGGGAGATCACGTCGCTGTACATCCAGGGGATGCACTCGGTCTCATCGCCGAGGTGGGCCAGGACAACGACGTAATCCGCGCCCGCGGCGCGAACATCGTCCACGGCCTTCTGCACGGCGCTGTAAAGAGCCTCACCGCTCTCATCCTGGAGGAAGCCGTAAATGAAGTTGCCCGCCTCATCCATGAAGTAGCGGGGAGTAGAGCTGCGCAGGGTGTCAGGGGTCGTCACGCCGACAAAGCCGATCTTGACGCCGCCGACCTCCTTGATGAGCCAGGGGTCAAGAACCAACTCGCCTTCCTTGTTGAAGTTGCAGCTGATGTAGGGGAAGTCTGCCATTTCCGTCAGCTCGAGGAAGCGATCCACGCCGTAGTCGAACTCGTGGTTGCCGGGGATCGCCGCGTCGTAGCCGACGGCGTTCATAATCCGAATGATGCTCTCGCCTTTAGTCATGGTGCCGATCGGCTCGCCCTGGATATGGTCGCCGTCATCGACCAGCAGGACGTTGTAGTCCTTGGACAGCTGTTCCTTCACCGCGGCAAGGCCAGTGTAGCCCCAGCCCTGGCTGACGCCGCAGTGTACGTCGCTGGTGTAGAGAATAAGGATGTCCTTATCCTCGCCGTCGGCAAAGGCGCTGCCGCTGAGGACGCTCAGGCACAGTACCAGAGCCAGAATCAAAGCAAGCGTTTTTCTTTTCATGTTCTTCTCCCTTCTTTTTGTTGTGAAGCCGCGTGTTCTGCGCTTTCTGCGCTTATAGTATAGTCCATTTTTCCGCGAAGGGCAAGGGAAAGAATGGAAAAGCTGCTCCGTCACAGTGAAAAAACCGTGCCTTCCGGGTGATGCTCCGAAAGGCACGGTCTTAATGTCTGCTCAGGTTGCCGCGGGCTCCGGGGGAAGCGCATCGGTCGGCGCGGTCTCCAGGCGGCGGTAGTAACGCTCATGCGCGGCCTCGTAGGCGGCGTTGAACTCGGCGTCGCCGCCGTTGTGCAGGCTCTCGAAATACAGGTGCTCATGGTCGGCAAGCTCCGGGTGGATGCGCACCACGGTGGCCACGCCCACATTGGAGCACACCGCCGCGATGCGGCGAAACTCCACGCCGAGATTGGAGAAGCTGCTGTCGGCAAACATGTTGCACTGGCCGAGGCTCAGGCGGCGCAGATGGTTGCGGCGCAGCAGCGGGTTGAGGCCGTTGACGATCTGCACCAGCGGCTCGATCTGGCGGGCGGCCTTCTCGTCGCGGTCGCGGAAGGCGACCTCGCTGTGCTCCAGGATCTCGCGCAGGACGTCCTCGACCACATGGATCTCCTCCACAGCGGCGGGCGAGAAGCGCAGCTCGCTGCCCGCCATGCCGGCCGCGATCTCCGCAATGCCGACGGCGTGGTCGCCCAGGCGCTCAAACTCCGAGGTGACTTTATAATACTGGTTGAGGATGAAGACGTGCTGCTCAAGCTGCAAATGCGGCAGGAGGTCGACGGTGTAACGGCTGCAGCAGTCAGTAAGGCGGTCGATGTTCTCCTCCTCCGCGAGAAGCTCCTTGTGGAGATTCTCGTCGTATTGATCAAGCAGTCTGAAGGATCTCTCGATATTTTCACGGGAGGCGCGCAGCATGGTCAGAAGGAGCTGATAGATACTGCGCAGGGCCAGCGCCGGGGTGTTGAGAAAACCGGGGTTCAGGGCGTCCATCTCCTCCCGGTACTTCTCCTGCTTGACGGGCTCGTCCTTGACGATGCGGCGGCTGAGCTTTTCATAGGTGTTCAGCATCGGGAAGAGGCAGATGGAGCAGCTGAGATTGAAGATGGTGTTGGTATTGGCGATCATGCCGGAGTTGACCGTCCGATCCCAGAGCCCGTCCAGCAGGCCGAAGCGGTGAGCAATCGTGACGCCGAGCAGGACGAGGACAGTCTCGCTGAGGTTGAAGAGGATGTTCACGATGCCGACGCGCCGGGCTTCGGGCTTTGCGCCGATGGAGCAGACGATGGCGGTCGTGACGCAGTCGCCGAGATAGATGCCGACGATGACGGCATAGATGGCCTTGAAGGTCAGCAGGCCCGAGGACGAAAACGCCTGGAGGATGCCCACTGTGACGGAGGAGCTCTGCAGCGCAAAGGCTACGCCCGCGCCGGTCAGATAGCCGAGGAAGGGGTTTTCGCCGAGGCCGGAGAAAAGCTTCTCGATCGCGCCGGACTGGGCGAGGTTATGCACCGAGCCGGTCATGTTCAGAAGGCCGGAGAACAGGATGCCGAAGCCGATGGCGATGCTGCCGACGGACTTGGCGTTCTTTACAAAGTTGCCCATGATCAGCACCATACCGAGAATCAGGGCGACGGGCGCAAGCGTGGAGGGCTGGAAGAAGCGCAGCCACGCGGCTCCGCTGGAGTCGATGTCCAAAAGGCGGATGATCTGGCCCGTGACCGTCGTGCCGACGTTTGCGCCGACGATGATGCCCAGCGCCTGGTGCAGCGTCAGGATGCCCGCGCCGACAAGTCCGGCGGTAATGACGATCATGGCGGTGGATGACTGAATGAGCGCGGTGACGAGCACGCCGAGGATGAAAGCCTTGACGGGGTTGTTCGTCACCTTTTCCATGGCGAGCTTCAGCGCGCCGGAAGAGTTTTCCTTCAGCGAATCCCCCATCAGGCGCATGCCGTACAGGAACATGGCAAGACCGCCCAGCAGGGAGATCACATCAAAAATGTCCATAAAAAAGCCTCTGCTTCATAGTTTTTTTCACATACTTTAAGCCATGTTGCAGTATATGTGCTGTGCCGTCTGCCGTCAAGTCCACCGGATAACCGAAATTCCGCGCCCGCTCCCCCGCGCTTTTTGTCTGTTTTTTACGTTTTTGGGGCGATTTTCCGCCGTATGAATAAAAGAACGGCAGGCATACCGTCCGTCTGAAGCGAACAATATGCTTGCCGTTAGTATTTGTTTTGTTCCGCCGTTTACTCAGTGACGGCCCAGACGCGGGCGGGCAGGCCCGTCGCGCCCTCAAAGTTCGGCCAGGCGGCGAAGAGGATGGCTCCGGCGGGCGCGACCTGATCCAGGTTGCACAGCACCTCGATCTGCAGCTTGCCCTTGGAGAGAACATAGCGCTCGCACGCGAGATCGCCGGCCTTCGCCGCCTCGGCGGAGGCGTCGGTGTCCAGGGCCTCATGGCCGTTGGCGGCGGCATTGCGGACCTCGTAAATGTATTTGAGCGCGTCCAGCGACCAGCCCGGGAAGTTCTCGCTGCCATCCTCGGCGATGCCGGACAGGGCGTTCATGTCGGGCCAGTTCTTCGACCAGTCGGTGCGCAGGGCGACGAAGGCGCCGTCGGGGATGTCGCCGTATTTAGCCTCCCATGCCTTGATGTCCTCCGCCGTGGCGGCATAGTGCACATCCTGCGCCACCTTATCCGTGATGTCGATCACGCAGAGGGGAAACATCATCTGCTCCGCGCCGTAGGCCTCGGACAACGGCGCATCCTTCACAAAGTGGCCGGGGAAGTCGATGTGCGTGCCGAACTGGCCGGGGAACTTGAAGGTCTGGATCAGGCATTCCAGCATGGGATTGCCCCAGTCGAAGACCGTCTTGCCCAGCTCGACCGAGCCCTCGGGGATCCCGGCCCAGAACGGGCTGTCGTTGTTGAGCGTATGGGTGAGATCGACCAGCTTATACTGCTTGAGCTCTCCCAGAATGTCCCAGAGTTTATACATGTGCAGCGCCTCCCTGTCATTTTTGTCGCCCCGCCGTCCGGCGGGCTGTCTGCCAGTTTATGATACCACGGGGCAGGGGGCGCTGTCCACAGGGATTTTGCGCCGCGGGAGCGCAGCTTTCCGGCAGGGGATGACAAAGCCCGCGGCAGAAATCCCCGCCGCGGGCCTGACAATGATTGCAGATCAATACCCGCGGCTGTTTTATAATACTATCCCCTAATAGAAACCATATATCTCCATTATGCTCTGCGGAAGGCGCCTTGTCTGGCGCAAATTCTGCTCGGAAATCTAATTGCACTTTCTATCAGGGAATAGTATAAAACGCCAGGCGGGGAGTTCAGAGGGGGAACGCCTCTGCTTTTTCGCCTCGGAAGGCGAAAAACAAATTCAAATCCGTTTTTGACGGAGCTTTGCTTCGGCAAAAACACCCTGTGCCGAGCTCCGCGAGGCCTCGCGCCGACCAAAGCGGGCCTCAAGCCCGCTGCGATAAGCGCGAGTGTCCCCTCGTTTCACCAAAATGCCCTGATGGCATTTGGGTGAAACGATCGTGATCAATACCAACCCCAGATCATATTGGCGTCCCAGTCGAAGTATCCGTTGCCCGCCTCAAAGAAGTAGCGCCCCCTGATCGGGCAGTACTGTAACGGGAAATCCCCGGTGTCGAGGCAGAGGCTTTCCTGGCAGTGGATGATCTCATGATAGTCCGTGCAGAAGGGGCAGTAACCGTTCTCCTCGTAATAATCGACATGGATGCCCGAGCTGCCGCCCGACACCTTTTCCATCTGCTCGTCTGTCAGTCTGGAGATCAGATCGTCGTGTTTCATGGTTGTGTCCTCCCTTATTCGGTATGGCTATAGAATATCACGCAGGCCGTCACAAAACAATCACAATCTCTTCGTAAAGGTTTTGATTTCCTGCTCCAGCAGGCGGAACACCTTTGCCACCAGGTATCCGTCCGCGATGGCGTGATTCAATCTCACGCTGACCGGCATGACGAGCCGACCGTTTTCCTCGCGGTAGCGGCCCCAATTGACGATGGGGGCAAAGTACAGGTAGCCGTCCGGCAGCTCAACGTTCAGGGAATCATAGGACAGCCACGAGATGTAGGAGGCGTCGAACCAGTTCGGGTGATTGGCCATGTCCAGACCGTATTCCCGCGTCTGTTTGGCTTTCTCCACATCGCGCAGGGCATTGGCATAGAAGCGCTGGTAGTCCTCGCTGAACTCCGTATAGACCGGGGTACAGGTCTCCGTATCCTCATGGAAGACGTAGTGCGTGGGATGGATCACGTCGTAGCAGATCAGTTCGTCCGTTTGCCAGAGATAGCCCATCCGGTAATCCTCGCGGGAGTTGAGCGCTTTGGAGAGCAGGTACAGGAAATTGATGTAGAACTTCGTGCCCGTCTTTTTGGAATACGCCGCGAGCTCGGTCACGTCGAGCCTCGCCGTCATGGAGGTCGAGCATTTGCAGTCCTCGGTAAAGTGGCGGAAAACCCCCTTGCGATAATAGCTCTCCCTGTCGATCACCTTATAGTTCATATGGCTCTCTTCTCCCGTTATGATTTGTCCGGCGCTCCGGCTTTGCCGCGCAGCTCACCGCCGCTTCAACGACGATTCGAAACACCTTGCCGCGGATCGGCCGGAGAAAAAAGGTTTTTGCTTCCGCCTGTCATCCGTCAGACGGGCAGGGCTTATCTGCTTCTGCGGTTGTTTTCGGGCTGGCGGTAAAATTCCTGCTTTGCTTCAAGCATGCTGGTCTCCGCCTCGCTGACGAGCTTATTCATGTCAACGCTGTCCCTCTCCCATACCGCGGTGCCGAAGGAAACGTGGTAGCCCTGTTTTTCAAGCTCTGCCTGTATCCGCTTGATCTCGGAAGCCGTCTCCTCCGCCTGACCGTCCGGCAGGAAGGCCACAAACTCGTCGCCGCCGACGCGGTAGGTGTGCTCCGCGCCAAAGCTGCGCTGCATGGCCTCCGCCACCACGCGCAGCATTTCGTCGCCCTTCCGATGCCCCTCCCGATTGTTCATCTCATGCAGGCCGTTTACATCGCCGTAGACGCAGACCAGACTCGATTTGCACATCTCCGGGTACATCTGCAGCCGGTCCTCGTAGTGGTTTCTGTTTTTCACGCCCGTGAGCAGATCAGTCTGGCTCAGATATTCGATCCGCTTGGACTGTGCGAGGGCCTGAATTTTGACGCTCATCAGGAACATCGTCGTGGCGCCCGAGACGATCCCGAAGGTAAGCGCGTTCCAGATATCGGTTATCGCCACACTCGGTTCCTTGAAGCAGGCGGTCATTGCGCAGAACACCGCCACAACACCCGCAGTGACGGCGGACAGCCTGACGGGGCGGTCATAGAACAGCAGCGGGCTCACCAGCAGAAAGGCGATCGCCGAAACGGCCGGGGCATCCGCATGAAGCATGGAAATGCGGACGCCGAAACCATAGAGCAGGAGCTCAAAAATATAGACGAAGGACGTCACCAGGTCAGAACGCACGTGCAGATAACCCTGCGCGCAATACAGAATCAGCAGCACCACCACGCCGGACGCCAGGTACGTCGTGGTATTCACCGTTGTAAAGCCGCCCGTAACCATGCTTGCCGCGAGCAGCAGGAAAAACATGGCGGCCGCGATCTTTGAATAGATGATCAGCAGCAGGCGGTTTTCTTCCCGGATCGTGGGAAGCAGCTTTTCATACTCCTCCTTATCCAGGTTGGCATACAAAAACATCTTTTTTACTTTTTGAGCAAAGGTCATTTCGCTTGAGATCTCCTTGACACATCGGCGCATACTGCGCTCCAAACTTTCCTGTCATCCGTCTTTCCATCTTCATCGCATCTGTACACCGCTTTATGACAGGCCTCTTCCGGCTTTTCTTTGCGGTGTGACGCCGCTGTCGGAAATCGGTTTTTTGAGGATGATACCACATTTTGTCTGATATTTCCATTCAAATAATGCACAAAAAGCGTACAAAAAGCCGTGACTTTTGCCGCTGTTTACCGAAAAATTGACCATTTCCGCACATGTTTATGAACAAGGCGTGACCAAAGCCCACAGTGAAGACATTTCTCACTGTGGGCCTCAGCGGTGCTTATTCATACTATGCTCCTTTTTCCGTTCGGTTTCCTGTACTTCCTGTATGTCAGCCGGAGCTTTCCCCCTCCGGATTTTGGGGCCGCACCTACGGCGGAGAGTCGCGGCAAACGCCGGTCGACCGCGTCAGGCTTTTTCCTTTACAACGGCCATGTACGCGCCATAGACGGCGCTGATTGCGAGGCAAAGGCCAATGTGGTTCATAAGCGTCTGCGAGAAAGCCGCTTCCTCATGCGAAAGACTGTATAGAAGCGAGAACACCAGCCATGCGGCGACGCTGACCGTCAGATTGATGATAAGTTTTTTCACGTTTTGCTCGTCCTTTCCATATCCCCTGCTTGCGTAATCATCATAGCGCGCAGACCATCACAGTTCTGTCACACTCCCGCTCCGGGTTCTCGAAAGGCTTTGCCATTTTCGCTTTTGGGGTCTATACTATAAGGAGTGAGTTTTTCCGCTTGTGCGGCAGCCGTCGGAGGTGAGACGCGCATGGACGGCAGAAATATGGAGATGGCACGCCGTGTCGCGGAAGGTGTGGCACGCGAAGGCGGCCGCACCTATTATGTGGGCGGCTTCGTCCGGGATCGGCTTCTCGGACGGGACAACAAGGATATTGATATTGAGGTGCACGGCGTCACAGTACAGACGCTCGGCAAGATTCTGGACAGCCTCGGCGAGCGCATGGAGCTGGGCGCGAGCTTCGGCGTCATGGGGCTTCGACATTACGAGCTGGACATTGCCATGCCGCGCTCCGAGACGGCGACAGGCCGCGGACACAGAGACTTTGCGATCTGTGTCGATCCCTTCCTAGGAGAAGAAAAGGCGGCGCGGCGACGGGATTTTACCATGAACGCCCTGATGCAGGACGTATTGACCGGGGAAATTCTGGACTTTTTCGGCGGACGGGAGGATATGGAGCGCGGCCTCATCCGCCATGTAGACAACAGCCGCTTTGTCGAGGACCCGCTCCGGGCGCTCCGGGCGGCGCAGTTTGCCGCGCGCTTCGGCTTTCAGGTTGCGGAGGAGACCGTCTCCCTGTCGTCAACGATGGATCTCGCGGCTCTGCCCGGGGAGCGCGTGATGGGCGAGCTTGAAAAGGCGCTGCTGAAAGCGGACAGGCCGTCGGTCTTCTTTGAAGCGCTGCGGAAGATGCGGCAGCTCTCCGTGTGGTTTCCGGAGCTGGAGGCGCTGATCGGGCTTGCGCAGAATCCGGCCTTTCACCCGGAGGGCGACGTCTGGACCCACACCATGCAGGTGCTGGATGAGGCGGCGGCGCTGCGCCCGGCGGCAAAGGAGCCGCTGTGGTTCATGCTGTCCGCCCTGTGCCATGATATAGGGAAGGCCGTCACGACGGAGAACTCCGATGGCGTTATCCACGCCTACGCACACGAGACGAAGGGTCTGCCCGTGGTGGAACGTTTTCTGCGCCGCCTGACGAGAGAAGGAAGGCTTACGCAGTATGTGCTGAACATGACGGAGCTGCACATGAAGCCGAACATGCTGGCCGCAAACGGCGCGCATGTCAAAAGCTATATGAAGATGTACGACCGCGCCGTGTGCCGGGAAGATCTGCTGCTGCTTGCCAGGGCGGATCACATGGGGCGCCTCGGCCCTGGGCGCAGCAGAGAGGCCCTCTCTGCCGCATACGAGGGGACGGACGCCGTGCTGTGTGAGATGCTTGCGCTGTATGGGCAGCGGATGAGTCAGCCATACCTCATGGGCCGCGATCTGATCGAGGCCGGGCTGAGGCCGGGGCCGTCCTTCACGGAAGTGCTGGCCTGTGCCCACAAGCTGCGCCTGGCCGGCAGGCCAAAGGAGGAACAGCTCAAAACCGCGCTCGCAATCATCCGAAAACAAGACCGAGAGACCTGATACCGCTCCCTGACAGGATACTGACGCAGGCCGGCAGATTTCTACGAAGAAGTCGTATCAGTCCAGCAGGGCTTTATCGATGATCTGGAAGTTTGCCCGGTGGATATAGAGGGCCATGCCGTCGATCATCAGCTTTGTAAATCTCGGCAGATCCTCCTGGACCTCCCAATAGACCTTGTGCCCGGAGAAGGCGTAGATCGGAGCGCCCATCTGGGATTTGATGACAACCACCATCGGTTTTCCAAATTCATTCTTCACGCTGTTTACCATGCCGCTGATCAGCGTCGAATCCATGATCCCGGACGATGTGCTGTCCATGCTGTCCAGGTAGAATTCATACTCAGGCTTGAGGCGCTTGTCATAGAAGATGCAGGTATCTCCGCAGGAGATCATCTGTTTACCGTCGATTGTGATGGTGATGACGGAGCTCAGCGTTTTGGTCGAAAGCCAGGACTCCGAATCCGAGGAATAGGTTTTTTCCTCCACGATGTTGTTGTCGATATCAATTCGCTTTCCGTGCGATCTCAGGGTGCGCACGCCGGTGTTGTCAAAGATGTCGATGTTGTACTCGTTGCCGATAATGCTCCCGTGGAGATCATGCACCCCGCTCTGCAGTCTGGCGCAGCCGGTCAGGGCCGCCGCCAGCAGCAGAAGCACCGCGAGGGTGAAGGCTTTCTTTTTCATGTCTTTTGTCTCTCTTTCTCTGTTTTTCTTTGTGTCTCATGCCGCCCGTGTCTTTTGACGCTGTTATCCCGTCCGCCCGCGCTCTGTCGGCAGACGGGATATTTCTTATTTCAGGTTCAGGATCACAAGGCCGATCAGGCATACCGCCACACCGACAAGCTTATTCCATGTCAGCGCCTCACGGTAAAGGAGCGCGCCGACAAGCAGAAGTACCCCGGCGAGGACGGCGCTCTGGATGATGAAGCCTGTGCTGACCTCCCAGCCGGCCTTGTAGGCGTAGATCCAGCCGACCTCCAATCCCACGATCACGAGGCCGAGCACAAGCGGCGCCCAGTTCACTTTGCCGTACTCTCTCAGGATGCTGCCGTTGGCTCCGAGCGCATAGTAGAGCGCCGCGCTGGCCGCCGCCCCGATCAGGTAGGTCAGGGTCAGGGACGCGAAGGGGTTCATGTCCTCCGGCACGGATTTCGCGCAAATCTGGTATACGACATTTGACAGCACCACCAGGGCCATCGGCCAGATATAGGAAGCATTGATTCCGCTCATGTTTTTTCTCCTTATTCCGTCAAGGAGTGCGTGTTTGCGTTCGGCATCCCGGCGACGCTCTCCCCTTCGATGATCACCGCGCTGCCGGTGAAGCTCAGCCCGCCGTCCCCGTCAATATCCGCGCCGTGTTCCGCGATCCGATTTTGCAAGGGCTCATATTGGCTCATCGCTTCTGTCGCTTTCTAATCTGATGTCCGCCTGTAGTATAGCGAAAAAACAGGGACGATTCAATCCCAAAGTCACGCCGGAACCTTATGGTTTATAAGGCACATAAGATGTTTCTGCCTATTAACCTATTGAAATGAACCGTGGGGCGCTATCGTATGAGTTGGCTGATCGCCTCCAACGAAGCGGGCTGGACGCGGATAAAAACGCGGTGCAGCGCATTGAGTCCGGGCAGCGGTTTGTCACGGATATTGAGCTTGTATATCTCCTCGGTACCAGTATGAGGAGCTTTTGCAAGGGGATTAAATCGCGGGCGGCTGATACCCGCCCCTACGAATCGGAACGTCCATCCTTCTTCGTAGGGGCCGATGCCCTCATCGGCCCGCGCGGGGGAACCTTCGTTTTGCAAACGCGCCCGGGCGAATACGAAAATCGGGACGTGTACTGCCGGGCGACCGCAAGGGTCGCCCCTACGGTGAAGATACGGACATTTTACCCTGTAGGGGCGACCCTTGCGGTCGCCCGGCGGCGTATCCTCAAAAAATGCAGAAACCCCCGGCGAACACGGAACAAAGCTGATCCGTATTCGCCGGGGATTCACATGTTTTACGTTGTTTTGGCGGGCCGCCGAGGGCGTGGGTCAGTACAAAGCGCGCTCCCGCGTTACTTGCAGAAGTCCTCCGCCACTTCGACGATGTGCTCCGCGCAGAGGCCGAACTGCTTGAGCAGCGGGACGGCGGGGCCGGAGTGGCCGAACTCGTCATTCACGCCGATGCGGCGCACGGGGGTGGGCAGGTTCTCGCTGAGCAGGGCGCAGACCGCCTCGCCCAGGCCGCCGATGATGGAGTGCTCCTCGCAGGTGATAACCTTGCCGCACTCCTGAGCTGCCTGGAGCACCAGGGGCGCGTCCAGGGGCTTGATGGTGCAGAGGTTGATGACGCGCGCGGAGATGCCCTTCTCTTCGAGGGCCTTCGCGGCCTCAAGGGCCTCGTAGGTCATGAGGCCGGTGGCGATGATCGCCACGTCCTTGCCGTCGTGCAGAACCTCGCCCCTGCCGATCTCAAACTTCATGCCCTCCTCGTGGAACACGGGGACGGCCAGACGGCCGAAGCGCAGGTACACAGGCCCCTTGTACTCGTAAGCGGCCTTGACGGCAGCGCGGGCTTCCACGTCGTCGGAGGGGCACATGACCACCATGCCGGGGATGGAGCGCATGGTCGCAAAGTCCTCGCAGCACTGGTGGGACGCGCCGTCCTCGCCGACGGAGATGCCGCCGTGGGTCGCGCCGATCTTGACGTTGAGATGGGGGTAGCCGATGGAGTTTCTCACCTGCTCGAAAGCGCGGCCCGCCGCGAACATCGCGAAGGTGGAGGCAAAGGGCACCAGGCCCATCGCCGCCGCGCCAGCGGCCACCGCGAGCATGTTGCCCTCGGCAATGCCGCAGTTGATGTGCCGGTCGGGGAAGGCTTTCTTAAACACGGAGGTCTTGGTCGCGCCGGAGAGGTCGGCGTCAAACACGATCAGATCCTCATGCTCCTTGCCGAGCTCGGCCAGAGCGTTTCCGTAGCTGTCACGGGTTGCGATTTTTTTCAGTTCCGCCATTGTATCAGCCCTCCAGTTCCGCCTGAATGGCGTCCAGCTCTTTCAGAGCGATCTCCAGTTCCTCGTCGTTCGGGGCCTTGCCGTGCCAGCCCGCCTTGTTCTCCATGTAGCTGACGTCTTTGCCCTTGGTCGTCTTCATCACGATCGCGGTGGGTACGCCCTTCGTGGCGCGCGCCTCCGCGAAGGCGGCCTCGATCTGGTCGAAGTCGTGGCCGTTGATCTCAATGGTGTGCAGGCCAAAGGCTTTGCACTTGTCCACGATGGGATAGGGGCTCATAACCTCGTCGATGGGGCCGTCGATCTGCAGGCCGTTGTTGTCGATGATGACGCAGAGGTTATCCAGCTTGTGGTGATGCGCGAACATCAGCGCCTCCCAGACCTGGCCCTCCTCGATCTCGCCGTCGCCCAGCAGGGTGTAGACGCGAAGCTCTTTGCCCATCTTCTTGGCGGACAGCGCCATGCCGGCCGCGCAGGACACGCCCTGGCCCAGAGAGCCGGTGGACATGTCAACGCCCGGGGTCTCGTTCATATTCGGGTGGCCCTGGAGGCGAGCGCCGATGTGGCGCAGGGTGGTGAGCTCCTCCACGGGGAAGAAGCCGCGCTGCGCGAGGGTGGAGTAGAGGCCCGGCGCGGTGTGGCCCTTGGAGAGGACGAAGCGGTCGCGGTCGGCCCACTTGGGGTTGGCGGGATCGACGTTCAGCTCCTTGAAATACAGATAGGTGAACATGTCCGCGGCGGACAGGCTTCCGCCGGGGTGGCCGGACTTGGCCGCGTGGGTCGCAGTGACGATGCCCTTGCGGACCTTGCAGGCCGTGATTTGCAGGCTTTTCTTCTCGCTTTCGGTCATGTGGACGCTCCTTTCGGATCTATGTCATACTGAATAAATTTTTTGCCGCTTTTCTTTTGCAGGTATTTTTTCAGTTCCTCGAGCTCGCCGCCGAGGGCCTCCTTGGACACGATGTAATGCGCCCGGCCCTTGATGATGAGATAGAGGCAGCGCTCCGTCTCGTTGAGGGCGTAGATTTCTTTGTACTTGCTGCGGGCGTAGCTCTTCTGCCCGTCGAGCTTCATCTCCAAGCCCGTCTCGTCAAAATGAAAGCTGACGCGGCGGTTGAGGTAGGACTTGCGGTATTTGTCAACCGTGTCGTCCGGGCGGCTCTTCCCTCTTGAAAAGGCCAGCACCAGCAGCACCGAGCAGATCAGCATGTACCCGACATAGGCGATGCGGAGCCCCTCCCGATAGAGCATGATCCCAAAGAAGACCACGCCCGCAAAGCCCAGCAGGCCGAGGATGATCCGGATCGCGGGAGAGAGCTTTTTCTTTTCCAGGTACAGCGCCTCAAAGTCCTTCAGGATCGCGTCGGTATAGAGAAAGCTCGCCGTGTAGAGGGCCTTTTCCTTCTCGCTCATGCCTTACTTTTTGGCCTGGCCGTAGTAGGCGTTGGGGCCGTGCTTGCGCATGTAGTGCTTGTCCTGGATGCGCTGGGGCGCGGGGACGGCGTCGCCCTTGATCTGGCGGGTGTAGAGCGCCATCTTTGCGACCTCCTCGAGCACCACCGCGTGGTAGACCGCCTGGGCCGCGTTCTTGCCCCAGGTGAAGGGGCCGTGGCTGAAGCAGATGACCGCGGGGACCGCTACGGGGTCGATGCCCCGGTCGCGGAAGGTCTCGACGATGATCTTGCCGGTGTTGAGCTCATAGTCCTCGTCCAGCTCCTCCTGGGTCAGGTGGCGGGCGCAGGGGACGGGGCCGTAGAAGTAGTCCGCGTGGGTGGTGCCGAAGCAGGGGATGTCCTCGCCCGCCTGGGCCCAGCCCACCGCGTGGGGGCTGTGGGTGTGGACGATGCCGCCGAGCTGGGGGAAGGCATTGTAGAGCACCAGGTGGGTCTTGGTGTCGGAGGAGGGGTTCATGTCGCCCTCGACCTTGTTGCCCTTGAGGTCCATGACCACGAGGTCTTCGGGCTTGAGCTCGTCATACTCCACGCCTGAGGGCTTGATGACGAAGAGGCCCTTCTCGCGGTCGATGCCGCTGACGTTGCCCCAGGTGTAGGTGACGAGCCCGCGGCGGGGCAGCTCCATATTGGCCTCATAGACCTCTTTTTTCAGTTGTTCCAGCATGGTTTTTTCCTCCTCTTATTCGGTGATGATGTACATGGCCATCTCGTCGATCTCGCGGTTGGTGCCGATCACGACGTCCTTGCCCTCGCGGTTGACGAAGTGCATGGCGTTGGCGCAGCCGGTGTTGCGGTCAAGGTAATCGAAGCGGTAGTCGCGGGCCTCCGCGTCCCAGGTGATGGCGACGGTGTCCTTTGTGCCCTTGCGCCAGCCGACGACCCAGGTGGGCTTGCCGAGGATGGTGTCAGCCCAGGTGGCGTGCAGGAACTCGGTATCCTTCTCGGGGGCGGGGAACTTCCACTGCGGGACATAGTGGCCGACGCTGTTGAGGTGGTAGATGGTCAGGGAGTTGCCGTGGAAATCGGACAGCACGCCGAGCTCCTTCTGCCCGTCGCCGTCGAAGTCCAGAAGGACGGCGTCGCTCGTCGGGATGTCCAGAAGCTGGGTGATCTTCCACTCCGCGCCGGGGAGCATGGGCGGCTCAAAGAGGAAGGTGCCCTCCTCCGCGCCGACGACGGCGGCCTCGTGGCCCGCCCATTTGGTCGTGGAGAAGCCGTGGTTCTTGAGCAGTCCGGACTTGAGCAGCTTGAGCTCAAGCTGGTGCTCGTCGTTGAAGCAGGACAGATCCTTCGGCAGCACTGCGCCGTAGACCTCGCCGGGGAAGCGCCAGTCGTTCTTGTACTCATGGCCGGACTTGAGGCAGCAGACGATGAGATAGTTGACGCCGCCGCGCTCAAGGATGCCGAAGCGGTGGACGTAGCGCGCCTTGACCAGGGTGCGGCGCTCCCAGCCGTTTTCGGTGGGGGTGTTGATGACGATGGAGGCTTCGCCCGCGTTGTTGGGGCCGTAGAACTTGTAGGTGGAGAGAAATTCGCCGTCGGAGCCGGGGACCTGCTGGAGCGTCATGACGCCGCAGTCGCCCTCCCACACGCTTTCGAGCAGGGTGCCGTCCTCGTCGAAGAGGAAGCAGTTGCCCTCCTTCTCCGCGCAGATCAGAAAGCAGGATTTTCCTTTGTAATTGAGACGAGCCGTCGCGTAGCATTTGGGCAGCGTGCCCAGGACCTTCTTTTCTACTTTCAAAGCCGTTTCCTTTCCGCCGCCGGACTGGCGGCAATTGTATTTCGTAATCACTTGGCTCCCCCTTTGGGGGGAGCTGTCACGGCGCGTCTCACGCAAGCGCCGTGACTGAGAGGGGTCTACGTCGTCCGCGGCCCCTCTCAGTCACTTCGTGACAGCTCTCCCCGGCGCGGGGAGAGCCAAGGCCTAAGGACGAAGGGATACAGCAGGAATGAACTTATTGCCTGTCCAGAATCGCTCTCATGCTGCGGCACGCAAATCTGATGTCATCGGCCCAGGTGTCGTCGTTGCCGATGTACCACATCTCCGTGACGAAGCGGCGGATGCCGAGCTCCCACGCCTTTTTGATGCCGGTCTCAAAGTCCACATGGCCGGTGAGGAAGGGCACCTCACGGAAGAC
This sequence comes from uncultured Eubacteriales bacterium, assembly GCA_900319695.1. Classification (GTDB taxonomy): domain Bacteria; phylum Bacillota; class Clostridia; order Oscillospirales; family Oscillospiraceae; genus Limivicinus. The sequence continues at coordinate 183 of ONPN01000051.1, read as the reverse complement.
GCCGGGAACCGTCTCCTTCAGGTGCAGGGCAAAGATATGCCCGCGCCCGGAGTACAGGTCGCCCGTCACGCTGCCGCCGGAAGAGACCGCCGCGTTGGTGAGGTTGCCGATGTCGGGGTAGACGCCGAGGTAGGGGCTGCCCACCGCGTCCACATAGTACATGGATTTCCAGACCGTGTTCAT
>ONPN01000053.1 GCA_900319695.1 uncultured Eubacteriales bacterium | reverse complement strand
CTGTTCAAGCTGCGCCGCCTGTGTGCGCCATCTGGTGGAGCGTTTTCGCAGCGGAGAGGACTTTCCCCATGAGGTGGGGCTTTTTTTGAGCTATCCGCCGGAGGACGTCAGAGGCTTTATAGACGACCGGGACAATTATAAAGCCAGCTGCATGTGGAAAATCTACGGGGACGAGCAGAAGTCCAGAAAGCTCTGTGAACGCTTTCAAAAGTGCTCCGCGTGTTATTGCCGCCTTTGGGAAAACGGCGTGGGTCTTGAAAAGCTCGCGGTCGCGGTTTGAAGGCATCGGAATCTGTATATCTTACAATCAGATAGAAGTGTGAACAGAGACACACTTTAATCCACTCTGAATTTCAAAACTGAAGGAGAAACGAACATGAAAGCAGCAGTTGTTTACTGGAGCGGCACGGGCAACACCGCGGCCATGGCAGATCTCGTCCTGGAGGGCATGAAGAGCGCCGGCGCGGACGCGGATCTCATCGAGTGCAATTCCGTCACAGATCTTTCTGCTTATGACGCCATCGCTTTCGGCTGCCCCGCGATGGGCTCTGAGCAGCTGGAGGACTCCGAGTTTGAGCCGATGTTTGACAGCGTAAAGAAAACGCTTGTTGGAAAAAGGGTTGCTCTCTTCGGTTCCTATGGCTGGGGTGACGGCGAGTGGATGCGCAACTGGGAGGATGACTGCAGGGCCTGCGGCATCAAGCTCGCAGCGGAAAGCGTGCTGGTCAACAACGCACCCGAGGGGGAAGACGCGGAAGCTTGCAAGGCTCTCGGCGCTGCCCTGGTGTAACAGCAGATCAATCAAATCCGTAGTAAGCAATAATCATCCATCTCCAGGTGGATGATTATTGCGCTTTTCCAAGGAGGCAAAGGAACGCCATCGGCAAAATTTGTCGGTGGCTTCTGCTTTTGAGGCTTGATTTCTGAGAGATTTGTAATATAATAGCAAGCGGTTAGGTATAACTAACTTTCTGCTTACACTTCAAATATGTCTCAGCAAACAGCGTCAGAGCTTGTAGCATGAGGAAAGCTTTTATTTTTTGAATCCGTGTTAGATACGGCTAACCAATTGCCGCATAAGGAATGAAAATCAAAGAATCATAATATTTCAGAAAGTACGGTATGGAGTGACAGAAATGGCGAGAAAAGATTCTGAAAACCAGAAAAAGAGCATGAGCCTGCTGTTTCGCGGGAAGGCGATTTTCAAGCCGCTGAACACCGGCTGGATCGACGAACATGTCGCCTGCGTACGGGAGTGGGTCGCAAACATCTTTTTCTACACGAAAAACGGCACGACGATCATGATCGACGCCGGATATAACTATGAGCGGCTGAGGGAGAAAATGAGCTGGCTGGATATTGACCCGGCCTCTATACGGCAAATCTTTATTACCCACCAGGACACAGACCATGTCGGAGCCCTCGAACGAGACAGCGAGCAGCTGTTTCAAAACGCCACAGTCTATATCGGGGAAATCGAGAACCGCTATCTGACCGGCGAGGTCAGAAGAAAGGTTTTCCACGGCGCCTATAAATTGCCCATGGTAAAAACCGATAATCAGAAGATCCTGCTGAAGGACGGCGAGATCGTTCAAGTGGGGGATATCAAAATAGAGTGCATCCTGGTGCCGGGGCATACCTGGGGTCATCTGGTATATCTTGTGGATGACGAGTACCTTTTCACCGGAGATACGATCTGGTTCGGCGCGGACGGCGGCTACAGCTTTATCAGCACACTGGCAGAGGATAATCATCTGGCAGTACGATCGCTGGAAGCACTGGAAACGAATGTTCGCGCGAGAAAACAGCCCATCAGGATCATCACCGGCCACACAGGCTGGACAGATGATCTGGACTTTGCCTTCCGGCACAGGACCGAGATCTGCAGCCCTTTCACAAAGAAATATAAGGATCCTTCCGCGCCATATGACGGCTATATCGAGGATGATGACACGGAGAAAGGCGCAAGGACAGTGCCGCTCAGAAAGGTTGCCGCACAATGAATAACGCAGAAAAGATTATGAAAAGGAAAGCCGATATTAAGGCCGAACTGGATAAAGCCCTGCCGAAGTCCCAAAGCGACAGACTGTGGCGGGAGGCGACGGCAAGACTTGACGGATATTTGATCCGCTACAATACCCTTCCCAAGGGCGTACATATCCATACGGAAAGCAGGATCCTTCCATCGGCTGCAATCTATCTGACTGTAAAGGAAGTTATCGACCCGGAAAAGGCATACAGGATTATCGAGAATGCCGCCGTTCAGACCTGTGCGGGGATCGAAAGGAAGCTTCAGAAGCTGATGAAAGTTCCCGGGATGCAAAGCCTGTTCATGAAAGCCTGGGACCCGATGACAAGAAAGCTGTTCGGCGCTGGCAACGGTTTTGAAAATGTGTTTTATCCGAAGAAAAAGGGCGAGTACCGAATGGACGTTACCTCTTGCCCGTATTATCGCACCTTTACGGAGCTGGGGTGTCCCGAGCTTACGATAATCTTCTGCGAAAATGACGAGAGAATCTACGGCAATCTGCCGGGTTTGATGTTCGAGCGGACAGGAACGCTCGGTAAAGGAGCCGAGCGCTGTGACTTCTTCCTGAAAAAGCTTTGATCGGCAATGGAAGCGGTGCTTTCACAGGAATCTGCGCGGAGGGAAAGACATGAGAACCATCGGAATGCCCGCGGGCATGTGGGCTTTGTTTGCCGGAAGCTTTCAGAGAAAACTGACGGACGTTCTGGGCTATGACCGAAAAACAGCGGCGCGGGTCACGAAGGCGGCGCACCGGGAATACCGAAAGCTGATCGGGGGACTGCCGGACTTTGAGAAGGGAGACCGCTTTCGGATGAATATTGTGAGCTGCGCCATGCTCGCGGCCTTTGTGCTGAACATGCCGAGGCGGCCGCGAGTGGACGAGCTGACAGCGTTTTATACTGCTGCCATGATGACGGAGCCCATGAAGTGGTTTTGCCGGCGGGCGGGGAAGAGAAAGTTCAGCCCCGAGGACATCAAGGGCATGAAAGAGACCGCCGCCTTCCGTGCCGCAGACCGCAACCCCTATTCTTGGAACATGGAATTCCTGCCCTATCCTGACGGGAGCGGTTACGAGGCGCGCTTTTCAAAGTGTGGGATCTGCACCCTGATGCGTGAACTGGGGCTCGGCGATCTCATCCCGGCCATGTGCCGGCTGGATTATACCATGAGCGAGGCAGGCGGCGCTGACATCTTCGTGCGCCAATACACCCTGGCTTCCGGCGGCCCTTACTGTGACTGCGGATATAAGAAAAGGAGCAGAGAATATGATTAAAACAACGTTGAAAATTGAGGGAATGATGTGCTCCATGTGCGAGGCGCATATCAATGACGTGATCCGCAAGGCCGTCCCCGGCGCGAAGAAGGTCTCTTCCTCTCACACAAAGGGCGAGGCAAGCTTTCTTTCGGAAGAAGCTGTGGACGAGAAGCTCTTGAAAAACGCTGTCGCCGCGACGGGGTATACCTGTCTGTCCGTTGTTTCGGAGCCTTATGAGAAGAAGGGCTGGTTTCGATGAATTACCATATCGAGAAAAACAGTATTCAGGAGACGCTGGTCATTCCGCTCCTTGGACGGCTGGTCTGTTCCGAGCGCTTTCCGCAGCCCTTTTCCGACCCAAATAAGGAGTGCTTACAGGCTCACCGGCGGACATGCGAGCTTCTATGACGGGATGATGACGTATTCCACCCTGCCCGGAAAGGCGATCTGCCGCCTGATATGGAACATGAACGGAGCGAAGAACCTGCGCTATCTTGAACAGGCTCTCTCCGGCGTGCCGGAGGATTTCAGCGGAAAGCTGCTGGAAGTCCCGGTGGGCACGGGTGTGCTGACCATGCCAGTCTACCGGGAACTGCCCAAAGCGGATATCACCTGTCTGGACTATTCGACAGACATGATGGCTGCGGCACAGAAGCGCGCGGAGGCAGTGGGAATTCAGAACATTACGTTCCGACAGGGAGACGTGGGCGCGCTGCCCTTTGCGGACGAGAGCTTTGACCTTGTCCTCTCGCTAAACGGCTTCCACGCTTTCCCGGATAAGGAGGCAGCTTACCGTGAGACTTACCGGGTCCTCAAGCCTGACGGCGTGTTCTGCGGCTGCTTCTATATCCGCGGCGGCTGCGCCCGGACAGACTGGTTCATTGAGCATCTGTACGTTCCCAAAGGCTTTTTCACCCCGCCCTTTGAGACGGAGAGCAGCTTGCGCGATCGGCTCAAAACCATGTATCGTGAGGTCAACGTGACAAGCGTCGAGGGCATCGGCTGCTTCCGGTGCAGAAAGTGAGGAAACGGAATGGGACTTCTGAAACGTTTTTTCAATCAGACAAGAAAACCTGAGGGTGTGCTGGGCGCCCTGATGCTGCGCGGCATGAACAGCGGACATGGTGAGCTCGCGGATTGGGGTTTTAATCATCTGCCGATGATCCGCCCGGCTCGGATCGTCGACATGGGCTGCGGTGCGGGGCGCAACGCGGGAGAACTGCTGCGGAAATACCCTGATTCGCATGTGATGGCGATCGACTATTCCTTGCTCTCCGTGGAAAAAGCGACAGCTTACAACAAAAAGAGCGTCGACGCCGGACGCTGCGCGGTGCTGCAGAGAGATGTATCTGATCTGCAACTCCCGGACGAGAGCTTCGATCTCGCCACGGCCTTTGAAACGGTCTATTTCTGGCCGGGACTGGAGCGCTGCTTTGAGCAGGTAGCCCGCATCCTCAAGCCGGGCGGCCTGTTTTTGATCTGCAACGAGTCGGACGGTCTTGACGCAACAGGCAAGAAGTTTGAGAAGATCATCGACGGCATGAAGTGCTACACAGCGGAAGAACTCGAAGCCGCCCTTCGAGAAGCCGGGTTCTCTGAGGTGAGTACCGATCATCACGGCAGAAAGCCGTGGATCTGCGTGCTGGCGAGGAAATAACCGAAAGGGAGGAACAGCAGCATGTCTTTGCAGTACGAAGTGTTGAAACGGCTGGTAAAGGCCATGAACATCAAGAAGCGCTGGACCGGCATGAGCATGGAAGAGCTGCTTGAAAACCGGAGGCGGGAGAACGCTAAAAACCGCATTCCGAACGTGAAGGATGACGACTTTATCATCAGCCGCATCGAAGTGATGGGCTGCCCGGTATTGAAGCTGATCCACAAACAGCCCGCGGATCATGCCAATCTGTTCCTGATCGGAGGCGGGATGATCAGCGCGCCGCGCCCGGGCTCCATCAAAAAGGCGCTGCGTTTTGCCAAAGAAACAGGACTCGACCTGTTCGTTCCGTACTATCCGCTCTGCACGGACTACCCGCTGACCAGAGCTTACGAGATGATTCACGAGACTTATCGAGTTATGCTGCGCCATTATGCGGCGGAGTGCATCTCCGTGCTCGGCACCTCTTCCGGCGGTAATCTGGCGCTGGGCATAGTGCCCTATATCAATGACGGTCACGGCGATACGCCTATGCCGGGTTACATCATGGCAATCTCCCCGGGAACCTGTGTGGACAGTGAGGCGGAGTGGTAGCGAATGCTGGAACTGGACAAAAAGGACGTGGCGATCCCAGCCGAATACATGAAGACTGCGGTGGAGATCATGCGCCACGGGGACGACAGCGTCCCCGACTATATGATCTGGCTGCAGCGGGGCAATTTTACGAATTGCCCGAAGGTCACCTTTATCTACGGAAGCGACGAAACCTTGTACGCCTGCGCTCCATCCTTCGAGGAAGCTATGAAAAAGTACGGCGTCGATTATGAGATGATCGTGGGGAAAGGAATGTTCCATTGCTACCCGGTTTTCCCGATCTGTAAGGAAGCAAAAGAAGGCTGGGAGCTGATGACCGGTAAAATGAGAGAAAGGACAAAACAGGAAATGAAACCGGACTACAAAAACTGGATGCCGAAGGGCATGGTGTACTCCACAGCGGCGGGCGCGGCCGGATGCCTGGGGCTTGCCGCCGTCTGCGGCTGCACAAGCCTGATTAAAAACGAAAGCTGCCGGAGGGCGGCGACGGGCGGACTGCTGCTTGCGGGTACCTGCGCGGGCGGCGCCGCGCTGTGGATGGAAGGGCTTTACCGGGCGTTCTCCTATGACGGAAAGCGCCAGATGTCCCGCCAGATCATCGAGGGAATTGCAAGCTATGTGACGCTGCCCGCGGGAGGCGTCGGGCTGGATGTGGGCTGCGGAAGCGGTGCGCTGACGATTGCCTGCGCAAAGCGCAATCCGCAGGCGCGATTTGTCGGCATCGACCGCTGGGGCGCGGAATATGCCTCCTACAACAAGCCGCTGTGTGAGGCCAACGCCGCGGCCGAGGGTGTGGAGAATACGGAATTCCGGCAGGGCAATGCGGTAAAGCTGCCCTTTGCCGACGAATGCTTTGACGCCGTCACCAGTAACTATGTCTATCACAACATCCCCAGCCGCGACCGGCCGCGACCGGCAGGCGATCCTGCTGGAAACTCTGCGCGTGCTCAAAAAGGGCGGCTGCTTTGCGATTCACGATATCATGTCGAAGGCGAAGTACGGCGACATGGAAGCCTTTGCCGATAAGCTACGCCGGATGGGCTATGAGAAAGTCGAATTGATCGACACCACGAACGGCAAGTTCATGTCTCCCTTTGAAGCGGCCTGGATGGGACTGTCCGGCTCCAAGCTGCTGGTGGGCAGAAAATAAAAAGAATAAGCGTTCGTGTAAACAACGCGCCCGAGGGCGAGGGAGCAGATATCAGCCAGGCTCTCGGTGCTGCTATGATGCAGCAGCAGATCCATTAGACCTGTACCAAGCAATAATCATCCATAGATTCTTATTTATTCCAGTAGTAAAAGATTGAAATCCATGCAAAAAGGTATAGTAAATACAAAAACGCCCGCCGACTGCTTAACTTACAGAGCAGCCGACGGGCGTAAATTATGCGAAGACGCGGGCAGCGACATCGTTCAGCGGGACAAACGGACTCTCCGTGCAACAAGAAAGCGTTCGTTGGAAAGGTCGTAATACTCCCACACTTCGCCGGGCTGTATCTGATGCAGGTAGATGACATCCTCCATACCGTCGGGTGAATCGATCAGCTCCGCGAGGTCATTCCCGGATTTCAGCGCCTGCTCCCGGAAGACGCGGGTGCTTGAACCTTCAAATACGGCCGAATACAGGATCTCCGCCTCCACAAGATCCTGAAAGATATGGCTGCCGTAGCTGAGTTCGGGCATATATCCGGCCCGGCGGTCTGCAAGCTCCAGGATCGTGTCAAACTCGCTGATGTCGGAAAACTCCGTCGGCACTCCAAGCTCCGGAGAGCTGGTGCAGATCCTGCCGGGCGTGATGAGCAGCATGCGTTTATTCCGTCCGCGCAGACGCCAGTTGATGGCTGAAAGCATCTGCTTGACGCGGTATTTGTCACGATAGGGCAGATTGTAATAGGCGACCGGGTCCACATATACCAGCACATCCAGGGGAAAGCTGCGGGAAAAGCCCATGGAGGTACCGGCGGTCTCAATCAGAATATCTTCATCTTTTAAGTCCGCCGGGATGGAGACCTTGTCACCGGTACGGGTCAGCTGCAGGGGGCGGCATTGGAGCAGGCTGATCACATACTCGCCTGTTGAGGCACAGTTGATGGTGTACTCAATATCGACCGGATAGGCGTAGGTATCCTGCAGCAGGCGCAGGATCTCGCCCATATCCCGCATCAGGCTTTTGTTGCTGACAAGCCCCTCACAGGAGACGTACAGCACATCCTCCCGGATTCCCTGCTCCCGGAGAATCGTTTCCGTCTCCCGGTCATGGGAATAGAGCAAAGCGCTCAGATAGGGGGGAAGCGCTGCGCGGATTTTCTCGGCGTCCCGGTTTTCAACACCGTCGGACGTAACACTGACAACATCCACAAGGCGCTGGGAGAACTGATGGCGATCCGCAGAAGAGGTCTGCCACACGACAGAGGGCTTGTCCAGCGCCACCATGCGCGGATAGGAGCCTGTGCGGCGATCCACCGCGGCGGTGCCGAGCCCGCATACGAGGCGGAGCATGCCCTTCTCGGGATGATCGACGCCGAAGCGGTAGGGGCTGGAGGAATAGCCGACGCCCGCCGCGCAGGGCATGAAAAAGCCCGCATAATGAGAACCGGAGACCCGCTGGACAAGGATCCCCATCTGCTCATCCAGATGCTCAAGTCCGCGCCGTTTCCGGTAATCCAGCGCCGAGAGGCTGACGGTGCTGGCATAAACGGTGCGGATGGCGGACTCAAACGCAGACAGGCGCTCTTCCGGTGTTCCGTGATTGCTGCAGAAGACGGACTCGTATTTCCCGGCAAAGGCGTTGCCGAAGCCGTCCTCGAGGATCGAGCTTGAGCGTACGATAATGGGCTCGTTGCCGTAATACTCCAAAAGCTGGCGGAACTGCATGCGAAGCGGCGGCGCAAATGTACCGCCGAGCAGGGCATCCGAGAAAGCCTGCGCCTCGGAAAAATACCCGTCCGCCGTCTTCTGGCTGAGCTTGAGATCCCACAGGCCGTTGTCCACAATGAAGGAGTAGAACACGTCGGAGCCGATGTAAAAGGAATCGTGGGGCTCAATACGCTCAAAGAGCTCGGCGTCCCGGTTCTGCACGATCTTCCTTGACAGCAGCATCCCGCAGGCTTTTCCGCCTATAAGCCCCGTTCCGATCATGCGGTCATGGATCTCAAAATAGTCCTCGGGCTGAAACTGCTCTACGATCATATCCCGCATGCGTTTGTCGCGCGTGAGCATAATGTCGCACATGCGGTCACACTCCTGCCGGATGTCCAGCCCCGCGTCAAATTTGACACGGGCGGCATGGAAGAAGCGCTCCCAGCTGTCCATGCTCTGACTGTTTTTGAGACCCTTCGCGTCGTTCAGGCTGCGGTAAAAGCGGCTGAGCTCCACGCTCTCCGAAACGGGATAAAAGCTGCCGTCCCGGAGATCGCAGCCAAAGGGCTGGGCCAGATGGGCAAGCGGCCTCTCCCAGACCTTCTCGGCCCGGAAAAAGAGCTTGTCCCGGCCCCCGGGGAAAACGTCCAAAAAGAGCTGCGTGGTATTCGCAATAATGTCGATCGCGTCGAAGGAGTGTCTGCCGCGCAGGATAGGAAAATACGCGACAGTATCCAGAGAGAAGAGGAAGGGACAGGTCAGGTGAAAGAAGTTTCCCATCATAAGATCGGTTGCCCAGGCCTCCTCCAGCTCGGAGAGACAGTCAAAGACATAGAACGCGTCGCGCCCTTCCCGTTCGATCAGATTGTGAATGTCGACGGTGAAAGACTCAAAAAGATGAGAGAGCGGGACATGTACCTCCCGCACGCCGGGCATGGCGGGCAGGATGGGGTCATGTCCGGCAAAGCGGACATACAGGATGTTCCGCCTGTCCCGGACGGCCTGCTCGGCAAAGGCCCTGGCGAAGACGCGAAATTCATCCAGCCGGGATACCTGCCAAACCACATTGTCACCGAGGCGGATAGAGTCGAGACAGCGGTCCAGCCCCGGAATGCCGGACAGGATCGGTTCAAAGGCAGCCATGTCCAGTCCTCCTTTCAGATCAAGTTTGTATAGCCCATGAGAAAGCGGTCGACCTCGGCGGCACAGGCGCGCCCCTCCGCAATGGCGTGGACGACCAGAGACTGCCCGCGGTGCATGTCGCCGGCAGTGAAGATGTGCTGGACGCTGGTCTGGAAGGAACCCGCCCCGGTTTTCACTGTGCGGTCAAGCTCTACGCCGAAAGCGGCGCACACATCCTCCCGGCACCCCGCAAAGCCGGTCGCGGCGATCAGAAGCTCACAGGCAAGCCGAGTCCCATCCTTTGTGACCACAGCCGTGAGATTGCCCGCCTCATCGGTTTCCAGCGAGGCGAGACTCTGCGAAAACAGGCGCGGGTCGCTGCCGAAGACGGCCTCTGCTTCTTCCTGCGCGTAGTCCTGCGGGAGACTGCCGCCCGGGGCAAGATAATCCTCCCTCGGCCTGCGCACGAGCTGTGCGACACTTTTGCAGCCCTGGCGCAGACTAGTCGCCACACAGTCGCTCGCGGTGTTGCCGGTGCCGATGACGATGACGTTTTTTCCCCCGGCGGAGGGGACGGCAGGGGAGAGGGACAACTGCTGCCGCTCCACGGCGGAAGGCAGAAAGTCCATGGCAAAGTACACGCCCTGAACGCCCTCCGCGTCGAGACCGAGCGGGCGCGGCTTCTCCGCCCCGCAGCAGAGCACCACCGCGTCATATTCCAGCATGAGGCGCTGGGCGACGGCCGGATCGGCGGCGTCAAGCCCGGTCACAATGCTGACGCCCTCGCGCGTCATCAGCTCAATGCGGCGGCGGACGACGGATTTCGGCAGCTTCATATTCGGAATGCCGTACATCAAAAGCCCGCCGGGCAGCGCACGCTTTTCAACCACCGTGACGCAGTGGCCTCGGCCACCGCGAGCCCCGCCGGGCCGGAGCCTACCACCGCCACGTTTTTACCGGAGCTGTGGGGCGAAAAGCGCGGTTCCATCAGATGATGGGAAAAGGCGTATTCGATGATGCTCAGCTCGTTGTCGTGTACCGTGACGGCATCGCCGTAGAGCCCGCAGGTACACGCCTGCTCGCAGAAGGCGGGGCAGACGCGCCCGGTAAACTCCGGGAAATTGTTCGTTTTCAACAATCTTGTCAGCGCGTGGGCAAAGTTTCCGCCCATGACGCTGTCGTTCCACTCGGGGATCAGGTTGTGCAGCGGACAGCCGAGCTGCTTTCCCTCAAACTGCACGCCCGCCTGACAGAAGGGAACGCCGCAGTTCATACACCGCGCGCCCTGCTCGCGCCGCTGATCTTCGGGAGCGGGGAGATGAAACTCCTCCCAGTCCTTTACCCGCTCGAGGGGCGGACGCACAGGATTCGCCCTGCGTTCATAGTCCAGAAATCCGGTCGGTTTTCCCACAACGTCCACCTCCTCAGTGATTCACGGCGGCGTAAAACGCCTTGATCTCGGCCTGCTCCTGCGTCTCGCCGCGGCTTTCAAAGTCCTCAATGGCCCTGCGCATGCGCTCATAATCCACGGGGATGATCTTTTTGAACGCGGGCAGAACCGCCTTGAAGTCTGCTAAAATCGCGGCGGCCTTCTTAGAGCCGGTCGCGTCCAGATGGGCCCGGAGCATATCCCGCAGCTCCTGCACATCGTTCGGCTCCCTGACCGGGCCGACATGCAGGCCGCTCTTGTTCATGCGGGTGTAGAGATCGTGCGCCTCATCCAGTACATAGACCACGCCGCCGGACATCCCGGCGGCAAAGTTTTTGCCGGTCTGTCCCAGAATGAGCACCCTGCCGCCCGTCATGTACTCGCAGCCGTGGTCGCCCACGCCCTCCACAACGGCGGTCGCGCCGGAGTTTCGCACGCAGAAGCGCTCGCCCGCGACGCCGGAAATGAACGCCGCACCCGAGGTCGCGCCGTAGAGCGCGACGTTTCCGACGATGATGTTTTCATCCGCCGGGAGTGTTGAGCCCTTCGGCGGGTACAGGATGAGCTTGCCGCCGGATAGACCCTTGCCGAAGCCGTCGTTTGAATCACCCTCGAGCTCCAGCGTGAGCCCCTTCGGGATGAACGCGCCGAAGGACTGCCCGCCGCCGCCCTGACAGCGGACGGTATAGGTGTCGTCTTTCAAGGTATTTCCATAGCGCCGCGTGATCTCCGAACCGAAGAGCGTGCCGAAGGCGCGGTCGGTACTGGAGACCGTGACACAAACGCTGCCGGGCTTTTTCGCCCTGAGCTTCGCGCCCAGCTCCTTGAGCAGAACGCTTTGATCCTTGGTGCGTTCGAGATGAAAGTCATAGACAGATTCCGCCTTGAAGTGCGGCACGGGATGGGGACAGGGCATGGAGAGCAGGGCGGAGAGGTCCACGGTCTCGGCCCGGTGGGTGATGCGCTTTTCGCGCTCCACCAGCAGGTCCGTCCGGCCCACCAGCTCGTCCACCGACCTGACGCCGAGCTTTGCCATGATCTCCCTGAGCTCCTGCGCCACAAAGCGCATGAAGTGAATCACATATTCCGGTTTTCCCGAAAAGCGCTTTCTGAGCGCCGGGTTCTGCGTGGCGACGCCCGCCGGGCAGGTGTCCAGATTGCACACGCGCATCATGCAGCAGCCGAGACAGACCAGCGGCGCGGTGGCAAAGCCAAATTCCTCCGCGCCCAGCATACAGGCGATGGCCACGTCCCGCCCGGTCATGAGCTTGCCGTCAGTTTCCAGCACCACCTGCTCGCGCAGTCCGTTTTTAATCAGTGTCTGGTGCGCCTCGGCAAGCCCCAGCTCCCAGGGGAGACCCGCGTTGTGGATCGAGGACGCTGGGGCCGCGCCGGTGCCGCCGTCGTAGCCGGAGATCAGCACCACCTGGGCGCCCGCCTTGGCGACGCCGCTCGCGATCGTGCCGACGCCGACCTCGGATACGAGCTTCACGCTGATGCGGGCCTCCCGGTTTGCGTTCTTGAGGTCGTAGATGAGCTGGGCCAGATCCTCGATGGAATAAATGTCGTGGTGCGGCGGGGGACTGATGAGCGTGACGCCCGGGGTAGAGAGCCTGGTGCGGGCGATCCAGGGATAGACCTTGCTGCCCGGCAGATGCCCGCCCTCGCCGGGCTTTGCGCCCTGGGCCATCTTGATCTGAAGCTCCTTCGCGCTCGTGAGATAGGCGCTCGTGACGCCGAAGCGCCCGGAGGCGATCTGTTTGATGGCGGAGCAGCGCAGGGGATCGGAGAGCCGTTCGGGATTCTCCCCGCCCTCGCCGGAGTTGGACTTGCCGCCGAGGGTGTTCATGGCGACGGCAAGGCAGGTGTGCGCCTCCTCGGAGATGGAGCCGTAGCTCATGGCCCCGGTTTTAAAGCGCCTCACGATGCTCTCCGCGCTCTCCACCTCGTCAAGCGGAATCCCGCCGCCGGGATCGAAGCGCATCCCGAGCAGGCCGCGCAGGGTGTGCGGCACCGCCTGATCGTCCACCAGCGCGGAGTACTGCTTGAATACCGCGTAATCGCCCTCTCTGACCGCCTTTTGCAGCAGCTTGATCGTGAGGGGATTGTACATGTGATCCTCTTTCCCAGAACCGGAGCGCAGCTTGTGGGAGCCGACGGAGTTGAGCGTGGGGTCAAAGCCAAGGCCCAGCGGCTCAAAGGCCTGGTCGTGCTGCCACTCCACGCTCTCGTCGATCTCGTTGAGGCCGATGCCCTCCACGCGGCTGACGGTGTTGGTGAAGTAGCGGTCGACAACATTCTTGCTGATGCCGACACATTCAAAGATCTGCGCCGCCTGATAGGACTGAATGGTGGAGATGCCCATTTTCGCCGCGATCTTCACAAGGCCGCTCAGAATGGCGCGGTTGTAGTCGTCCACCGCCACGCCCGCGTCCTTGTCCAGCATCCCGCGCTCAATGAGCTCCTCGATGCACTCCTGGGCGAGATAGGGGTTGATGGCCTGCGCGCCGTAGCCAAGGAGCGCGGCAAAGTGGTGCACGGTGCGCGGCTCGGCGCTCTCCAAAACCAGGGATACGGCGGTGCGCTTCTTGGTGCGCACCAGGTACTGCTGCACCGCCGAGACAGCTAAAAGGGACGGGATCGCCACATGGTTTTCGTCCACACCCCGATCGGAGAGAATCAGGATGTTTGCCCCGTTTTTATATGCCCTGTCGCAGGAGACAAAGAGTCGCTCCAGCGCCCGTTCCAGCGGCGTGCGCTTATAGTATAGCAGCGAAATGGTCTCCACATGAAATTCCGGGTTGTCGAGATAGCGGATTTTGAGCATGTCCACGCTGGTCAAAATCGGGTTTTCGATCTGCAAAACCGCGCAGTTTTCCGCCTGTTCCTCCAAAAGATTCCCGCTCGCGCCGAGAAAGACCGAGGTGTCGGTCACGATCTTCTCGCGGATGGCGTCGATGGGTGGGTTTGTCACCTGGGCGAACATCTGCTTAAAGTAGCTGAACAGCGGCTGCCGCGCCTCGGACAATACCGCCAGCGGAATGTCTGTGCCCATGGAGGCTGTCGGCTCCGCGCCGGATTTCGCCATGGGGAGTATCAGGTCTTTGACCTCCTCGTAGGTATAGCCGAAGGCCTTATAGAGCCTGTCGCGCATGGCCTGACTGTGTTTTTCCACCGCTTTGTTCGGAATCGGTAAATCCTCCAGATGCAAAAGGCAGGAATCCAGCCACTCGCCGTAGGGACTCCGGGCGGAGAAGCGCTCCTTCAGTTCTTCGTCCTCCACAATGCGCTGCTTGACGGTATCCACCAGCAGCATACGCCCGGGGCGCAGGCGGGACTTTTTTAATATTTTCTCCGGCGGAATGTCCAGCACGCCGACCTCGGAGGAGAGAATGAGCGTGTCGTCGCTCGTCCGGTACCAGCGACAGGGGCGCAGACCGTTGCGGTCAAGCACCGCGCCCACCACGTCCCCGTCGGAAAAGACGATGGCGGCGGGCCCGTCCCAGGCCTCCATCATCGTGGCGTAGTACTGATAGAAGTCCTTCTTCTGCTGGCTCATTTTCTTATCATGGGCCCAGGGCTCGGGAATGGTGATCATCACGGCCTGGGCAAGCTCCATGCCGTTCATCATCAGAAATTCCAGCGTGTTATCCAGCATGGAGGAGTCCGAGCCCGCCGTGTCGATCACGGGGAGAACGCGGTCCATATCCTCGTCGGAGAGGACGGGGGAGCGCAGCGTCTCCTCCCGCGCCAGCATCCTGTCCACATTGCCGCGTATGGTGTTGATCTCCCCGTTGTGCATCAAAAGCCGGTTTGGGTGCGCCCGGTCCCAGCTCGGGTTTGTGTTGGTGGAAAAGCGGGAGTGCACCATCGCCATCGCACTCTCACAATCCGGGTCCTGCAAGTCGAGGTAAAAGGCGCGGAGCTGATCGACCAGGAACATGCCCTTGTAGACGATGGTACGGCTTGAAAAGGAGGGAATATAGGTGCCGATGCCGCTCTGCTCAAACTCGCGCCGGATGATGTAGAGCCGCCGGTCAAAATCCAGCCCTTCCGGGCAGGTCTCAGGCCGCCGTACAAAGCACTGCATGATGCAGGGCATGGCGTCAAGCGCCGCCTTTCCGAGAATGTCGGGATTCGTCGGCACCTTGCGCCAGCCGAGAAAGGAGAGTCCGTTTCGCGCGACGATGAGCTCCAGCATCTTCTGCGCCTGCATACGGGAGAGCACATCCTGCGGAAAGAAGAACATGCCGACGCCGTAGCTTCTGGGCGCGCCCAGCTCGGGCATCTCCCGGCAGAAGAGCTTGTGCGGGATCTGCATCATCAGCCCCACGCCGTCGCCGGTCTCGCCGGAGGCGTCCCGGCCCGCGCGGTGCTGCAGCTTCTCCACAATTTTAAGGGCGTCGTCCACCGTGCGGTGGGACTGTATGCCCCGGATGCTGATGACCGCGCCGATGCCGCAGGCGTCATGCTCAAAGCGCGGATCATACAGCGGATATTGTTCACACTCCATGCTGCTCCTCCTTTTGAAGCGCCGCCTCAATGAGACCGCAGAACAGCGGGTGCGGCCTGTTCGGGCGGCTCTTAAACTCCGGGTGATACTGCACGCCCACATAAAAAGGCAGATCGGAGAGCTCCACGGCCTCCACCAGATGCCCGCCCGGCGACATGCCGGAGAGGGTTAACCCTGCGCGGGTGAGCGCGTCACGGTAGTCGTTGTTGAACTCGTAGCGGTGCCGGTGGCGCTCAGAGATGAAGGCTTGCCGATAGCAGCGGTCCATCGTCGTACCCACCACGATTTCACAGGGGCAGGCTCCGAGGCGGAGCGTACCGCCCTTGTCGATCCGGTCGCTCTGCCCCGGCATGAAGTCGATGACCTTGTGCGCGCAGCACTCGTCAAACTCGCCGGAGTTTGCGTCCGCGATCCCGGCCTTATTCCGGGCAAACTCAATCACCGCCACCTGCATCCCGAGACAGATGCCGAGGTAAGGAAGCGCGTGCTCCCGTGCAAACTGCGCGGCGAGGATCATCCCCTCCACGCCCCGGTCCCCGAAGCCGCCGGGGACGAGGATGCCGGACAGACCCGTGAGCTTTTCCGTGACAGTCTCCGGCGTCAATGTTTCCGAGTCGATCCAGAGTATTTCCACATGCGCGTCTTTGGCGTAACCCGCGTGGCGCAGCGCCTCGGCAACCGAGAGGTAGGCGTCCTGCAATTGCGTGTATTTTCCCACAAGGCCGATGGTGACGCTCTTTTGCGCGCTCTTGATCTTCTCCACCATGGCGGCCCATTCCGCCATCTCGGGCGCGGGGCAGGCAAGGCTCAGCCTGCGGCAGACGACATCGGAAAAGCCCGCCTTTTCCAGCATCAGGGGCGCTTCATACAGGCAGGGGAGGGTGCGGTTTTCGATGACGCACTCCGGCGTCACATTGCAGAACAGGGCGATCTTCTGGAAGATGGCGTGTTCCAGAGGCTCGTCACAGCGCAGAACGATGATGTCCGGGTGGATGCCCATGCCCTGCAGCTCCTTGACAGAGTGCTGGGTGGGCTTGGACTTGTGCTCGTTGGAGCCGGAGAGGAAGGGCACCAGCGTCACATGGATGAACATGCTGTTCTCCCGGCCCACCTCCAGCGATACCTGGCGCGCGGCCTCCAGAAAGGGCTGGCCCTCAATGTCTCCGATGGTGCCGCCGATCTCGGTGATGACGACGTCGGCCCCGGTCTCGCGGCCTACGCGGTAGACAAAATCCTTGATCTCGTTGGTGATGTGCGGGATGACCTGCACCGTGGAGCCCAGATACTCGCCCCGCCGCTCCTTGTTCAGCACGTTCCAGTAGACCTTGCCGGTGGTGAGATTGGAGAAGCGGTTGAGGTTTTCGTCGATGAAGCGCTCATAGTGGCCGAGGTCAAGGTCCGTCTCCGCGCCGTCCTCGGTGACGAAGACCTCCCCGTGCTGATAGGGGCTCATGGTGCCGGGGTCGACGTTGATATACGGGTCTAACTTCTGCGCCGCGACCTTGAGACCCCGCGCTTTGAGAAGCCTGCCGAGGGACGCGGCGGTGATGCCCTTTCCGAGCCCCGACACCACCCCACCGGTGACAAAGATGTATTTGGTCATGCTGGTACTCCTCCAAACATTGTTTTCAATCAAATAAAAAAAGACGCCCATCCGGGGATAGTAATCCCAGATGAACGTCTTTGTTCAATGCAGTGAGGATACACCGCGGATGCCGCTTTGTCAAGAATATGTTTTGATGATGTTCTCCGCCGCACGGCGCTTGGTGATGCGCTGATCCATGCTCTGCCGTTCAATATAGCGCTGGGCGTCAGCCTCCGTCATGCTCAGACATTCGATCAGCAGCCATTTGGCCCGGTTTACAAGGCGGATCTCTTCAATCTTGTCCTCCACGCTTTGCTGCTTCTGCTCCATGCGTCGAAGCCTCTCCCGCTGGGCGCAGAGCATACGCAGGCTCTGACTCACGAGGGCGCTGGCGCTGGGCATGGAGAGCGTCACCACCCCGTATTCCATCACGCGGGCGTTGATGCTGTCATAGAGCTCGGCCTTGACAAAGAGCAGCGCACCCGCCGCGCTGTCGGCACAGACGTCGATGGCGAGCTGCGTGCCGAAGTCGTCCTTGAGCGGGGTGTTGATGAGCACCAGGTCAAAGCTCGTCCCCAGCAGCAGGCGTCTCGCCTCGCCGACGCTCCTTGCGCTCTGTACCGGGTAATACTCCGTTCCGGGAAGGAGGCCGCGCAGCTGATTATCCAGTTTTTCGGACGCGGAAACGATCAAAACAGAGTAAGTCCGTTCCTGAAAGATCACGCGCAAACCTCCTTCCCAATACCCTCTCCGCCCCAGTGTGCGCACTGGGGCACCTCCCCCAAAGGGGAGGCAAGTGCCTGAGTTCAAATCATGGGCTTGGCTCCCCCTCTGGGGGAGCTGGCACGGCGCACCTCACGCAAGCGCCGTGACTGAGAGGGTCACCGCTCGCAATAGGCGGCGATGATCGCCTCGGGGACAGTGCGCCGGACAAAGGCGCTCTCAAAGGCCAGGGCGTTTGCCTCTCGGAGCGAGCTCGGCAGGCGCTCAAAGCCGCGCAGAATTTCCTCGGGCGCGGTGAAGAGGTTGAGATCGGCGCTCGGCGGCAGGGGCAGTCCGGCCTCAATGCCGTCAAGCCCCGCGTGGATCAGAAGGGCAAAGGCCAGGTAGGGATTCACGCCGGGGTCGGCGGAGCGCAGCTCGGCGCGCTTGTTAAGGCCGGGAGCGGCGGGGATGCGGATGAGCTGGGAGCGGTTTTCGCTCGACCAGGAGAGATAGCCCGGCGCTTTCCGGCTGCCGAGGCGGAGATAGGAGTTCTCCGTCGGATTGAGAAAGGCGGTGATCTCCCGGATGCGGGCCATGATGCCGGCGATCACCTGCCCGAGAAGATCGCGTCCGTCCCGGCTCTCCACGGAGATGTTGATGTGCATCCCGTTTCCCGCCTGATCCGGGAGCGGCTTGGGGGAGAAGTCCGCCGCCAGCCCGTTTCGCGCGACGATGGCCTCCACCACGGCGCGGAAGGTCAGGGCGTTGTCGGCGGCGGTCAGAGGATCGGAGTAGCGAAAGTCGATCTCGTTCTGCCCCGGCCCCTCCTCGTGGTGGGAGCACTCCGGCTGTATACCCATCTGACTGAGCGTCAGGCAGATTTCGCGCCGCACATTCTCACCCCTGTCCATGGGGGCGATGTCCATGTAGCCCGCCCGGTCGAAGGGGATCTTGGTCGCCTCGCCGTCCTCATCGGTCTTGAAGAGATAAAACTCCATCTCCGTGCCGAAGGCAAAGGTGATCCCGCTTTTCGCCGCGCGCTCCACGGCCTTTTGGAGCAGGGCGCGGGAATCCGTCTCCAGAGTCGTCCCGTCCGGGTGGGCGACACAGCAGAACATGCGCACCACCTGGCCGTTTTCACCCCGCCAGGGCAGGGAGGCGAGGGTTGCGGGATCGGGGTGCAGAAAGAGATCGGAGCGCACCTCGCCCCCGAAACCGGCGATGGCGGAGGCGTCTATGGCGATGCCGTGCCGAAAGGCGCGGTCCAGCTCTGTCGGCAGGATGGCGATGTTTTTCTGCTTTCCGAATACATCACAGAAGGCCAGGCGGATAAATCGCACATCCTCCTGTTCCACATACTGGCGTACTTCCTGTTCGGTAAAGTCCATGATAAAAACCCCTTTTCCGATTCGTTCAACATGACGAAAGATACCATTGAACAGAGTCCCTTGTCAATGCAAATCGGTGAAAAAATTTGAACGAACTTGACAAGAGCGCCGAACGGGTCTATACTCACGAGCGTCTTGAGACAACGACGTCTCAGGGGGCTGAGTGCCCCTGTACGTCGTTGTCTCTTTTTTATTTGTTTTCAATTTTGAAAGGGTGAAGAATATGAAATCCGTACCGGAAACCTTCGGCAGTCTTGTTTTTGACGACCGCACCATGAAGGCCCGTCTCACCGGCGAGGTCTACCGCGCCATGAAGCAGACCATGAAGAAGGGCCAGCCCCTTGACCCCAAGGTGGCAAACGCCGTCGCGACCAGTATGCGCGACTGGGCCGTGGAGCACGGCGCCACACACTTTACTCACTGGTTCCAGCCCCTCACCGGCGTTACGGCGGAGAAGCACGACGGCTTTATCTCTCCGGCTCCCGACGGCGGCGTCATCATGGAGTTTTCCGGCAAGGAGCTCATCCGCGGGGAACCGGACGCCAGCTCCTTCCCCTCCGGCGGCCTGCGCGCCACCTTTGAGGCGAGGGGCTATACCGCCTGGGACCCCACCTCCTACGCCTTCATCAAGGGCAAGGTGCTGTGCATCCCGACGGCCTTCTGCTCCTACGGCGGCGAGGCTCTGGATAAAAAGACCCCGCTGCTCAGGTCCATGGAGGCGCTCAACCGGGAGGCGCTGCGCATCCTGCGGCTCTTCGGAAACCTCGATGTCCAGCACGTCAGCTGCTCGGTCGGGCCGGAGCAGGAGTATTTCCTTGTGGACCGCGAGCTCTACAAAAAGCGCCGCGACCTCATCTACACCGGGCGTACGCTCTTCGGCGCAAAGCCGCCCAAGGGTCAGGAGCTGGACGACCACTACTTCGGCGTCATCAAGCCCCGCGTGCAGGCCTACATGGAGGACTTAAACGAGGAGCTCTGGAAGCTCGGCATCCTCGCCAAGACCGAGCACAACGAGGTCGCCCCCTGTCAGCATGAGCTCGCGCCCATCTACTCCACCACCAATATCGCCACCGACCACAACCAGCTCACCATGGAGATTATGCAGAAGGTCGCGGAGAAGCACGGCCTGATGTGTCTGCTGCATGAAAAGCCCTTCGCGGGCGTCAACGGCTCCGGCAAGCACAACAACTGGTCGATTGCCACCGACACGGGGGTAAACCTGCTCTCTCCCGGCGAATCCCCCTATGAAAACGCGCAGTTCCTGCTGTTTCTGATCGCGGTCATTGAGGCTGTGGACGAATACGCCGATCTGCTGCGGGCAAGCGTCGCCACTGCGGGCAACGACCACCGCCTGGGCGCCAACGAGGCGCCGCCCGCCGTGGTCTCCGTCTTCCTCGGGGATGAACTCACGGCGGTGCTCGAGGCGCTCGAGAAGGAGGAGCCCTACGCCGGGACCGAGAAGTCTGAAATGATGCTGGGCGTGCTGACCCTGCCGCGCTTCCTGCGCGATACAACCGACCGCAACCGCACCTCGCCCTTCGCTTTTACGGGCAACAAGTTCGAGTTCCGCATGGTGGGCTCGTCCAACTCCATCGCCTGCGCGAACATCATGCTCAACTCCGCCGTGGCGGATACCCTGCGGAAGTTTGCCGATGAACTTGAAAAGAGCGCGGACTTTGACGCGACCCTCCACGCCCTGCTGATCGGGAGCCTCAAGGCCCACAAGCGCATCCTCTTCAACGGTAACGGCTATGACGACGCCTGGATCGAGGAGGCGACGAAGGTGCGCGGCCTGCACAACCTGCGCACCACGCCCGACGCCATGAAGGCCCTGCTGGAACCCAAAAACATGGAAATGCTGCTGCGGCAGAAGGTCTATTCCGAAACCGAGCTGCGCTCCCGCTATGAGATCATGCTGGAAAACTACTGCAAGACCATCGTCATTGAGGCCAACACCATGGCGGAGATGACGCGCAAGGAGATCCTGCCCGCCGTGACCAAGTACTGCGCCGCCGTGGCGGAGGGCGCGGGCAAGAAGCGCGCGCTTGTGCCGACGCTGCCCTGCGCCTATGAGACGGGGCTTGTGGAAAAGCTCTCGGTGCTGTCCGACCAGATCGAAAAGAGCGTGGAGGCGCTGGAGGGAACGCTTGTGAAGCTCTCCACGGTTTCGGAGATCACCGCGCTGTCCGAGGCGATCCGCGACACGCTGCTGCCCAAGATGGCGGAGCTTCGCGCCGTGGCGGACGAGGCGGAAGTCATGACGGCGAAGGAATACTGGCCCTTCCCGACCTACGGCGACCTGCTGTATACTGTTTTTCGTTAAAACGGTTCGTTTTAACGAAAAGGCATCGCGCAAAGCACGCTGCCAGTTTTGTGCCCTTGGGCACAAAACACGTCTCATAGGTCTCCGACGCGCCTTCAGCGCTATAAAACGGCTTTAAGCCGTTTTATGGGAGACCAGTATGACCCCGCAGGGGCCGATGCCCTCATCGGCCCGCTGATTCAGAAAAATGTGTGCTGTTCGGCGGGGCGATCTGGGGATCGCCCCCTGCGACAGACGTTTTGTAAAGGAGAAACATCATGTGTGGGATCGTTGGATTTACCGGAGCGCGGGCCGCGGCGCCCGTCCTGCTCGGGGGACTGGAGAGGCTCGAATACAGGGGCTATGACTCCGCCGGGATCGCGGTGCTCCATGGCGGGGAAATTCAGGTGGAGAAGGTCAGCGGGCGTATCGCCAAGCTGCGCGAGAAGACGGGGGACGGCGCGCATGTTCCCGGCTCCGCCGGCATCGGCCACACCCGCTGGGCGACCCACGGCGCGCCGACGGACTTGAACGCCCACCCGCATCTGTCAAACGACGGGCGCTTTGCCGTGGTTCACAACGGCATTATTGAAAACTACCTCGAACTTCGCAGGGAGCTTATCAAGGACGGCTATGTCTTTCAGAGCGAGACGGACACGGAGACCATCGTCCACCTGCTGGAAAAATACTATGACGGCGACATCAAGACCGCCGTCATGAAAACCGCCGCGCGGCTGGAGGGCTCCTACGCCCTCGGCATCGTCTGCACCGACACGCCGGACGCCCTCTATGTCGTGCGGGAGGCAAGCCCGCTGATCCTCGGCGTCGGCGTGGGGGAGAACTACTTCGCCTCGGACGTGACGGCGCTGGTGTCGCACACAAAAAACGTGATCTATCTGGAAGACGGCGAGTTTGCAAAGCTCACGCCGGACAGCATCACAGTCTGCGACTGCGCCGGGCAGGAGCTGAAAAAACCCATCAGCCGCGTGACCTGGAGCGTGGAGGCGGCGGAGAAGGGCGGCTATGAGCACTTCATGCTCAAGGAGATCATGGAGCAGCCCGCCGCCGTCAAAGCCGCCCTCGCGCCGCGCATCCATGAGGGCCGCGTACAGCTCGACGGCTTTGAGCTGAGCGCGGAAGAGCTCAAAAGCGTCAGCAAGATCATCATCACCGCCTGCGGCTCGGCCTACTACGCGGGCTGCTCGGGCCGCTACGCCATCGAACGCCTCTGCCGCGTCCCGGTGCAGGTGGAGCTTGCCAGCGAGCTGCGCTATTCCGATCCCATGGTGGATGAGCACACACTGGTGCTGGTGATCTCCCAGTCCGGCGAGACGGCGGACACCATCGCCGCGCTCAAGGAGTGCAAGGCGCGCGGGGCGAAGGTGATCGGTGTTGTCAACGTAGTGGGCAGCACCATTGCCAAGCTCTCCGATCATGTGCTTTATACCTTTGCCGGGCCGGAGATCGCCGTCGCCACCACCAAGGGCTACACCACGCAGCTCACGGTGCTGTATCTCTTCGCCCTGTACCTGGCCGAAAAGCTCGGGCGCATCGACGCGGACAGCTATGCCGCGCTGGTAAGGGAGCTCCAGCACCTGCCGAGAAAAATCCAGCAGACCATCGACATGAACTGGCAGCTTCCGAAGCTGGCAAGCCGGTATTCCAGTCACTCGCTGTTCTTTATCGGGCGCAACACGGACTACGCCGTGGCGCTGGAGGGCGCGCTCAAGATGAAGGAGATCTCCTACCTCCACGCCGAATCCTATGCGGCCGGAGAGCTCAAGCACGGCACCATCGCCCTCATCGAGGAAAACCAGCCGGTCATCGCCGTCTGCTGCAACGAGGCGCTCATGGACAAGACGCTCTCCAATATCGTGGAGGTCAAGGCCCGCGGGGCCAAGGTGCTGGCGCTGTCATGCAAGGGCAATAAAAAAATCGTCTCCCAGGCGGACGACGTGATCTTCATCCCGCGTGTGGAGACGGTGTTTTCGGCAGCGCTCGCGGTTGTGCCGCTTCAATTATTGGCCTATTATGCGGCAAAGGAAAAGGGCTGTGACATCGACAAGCCGAAGAACCTGGCAAAATCCGTGACGGTGGAGTAGTTCGTCAATTGCGAAACGGTGTTTCACAATTGAGACACTCGCGCTTATCGCGCGCGGCGCGCGGGAGACGCCGCGCTTGGTCGGCGCGAGTGAGACGTGTTTTGTGCCCGAGGGCACAAAACTGGCAGCGCGCCTTGCGCGATGCCTTTTCGTTAAAACGAGCCGTTTTAACGAAAAACAGTATCAAAAACGATTTGAATTCCTTGTATTTGTTTCAGTGTTGCCCTAAGGAAAATTTGTAAAACGGAGAGTGTTATGCAGGAAAAAATACTTGTTCTGGACTTCGGCGGGCAGTATAACCTGCTGATCGCAAGGCGGATCCGCCAACAGCATGTCTATGCCGAGGTGAAATCCTATAACAGCATAACCACAGAACAGATACAGAGAGAAGGCTACAAGGGCATCGTCTTTACCGGCGGGCCGTACAGCGTCTATGACCCGGCCTCGCCGCGTTTTGACCCGGCAATCCTCAGTCTCGGCGTCCCGATCCTCGGCATCTGCTACGGCCATCAGCTTCTGGCCTGGATGGCGGGCGGTGAGATTGAGGCGGCCGAAAACGGCAGCGAATACGGCAGGGTAACGCTCAGGTCTTCCGGGGGTGTCCTGTTCGATGAGGTAGCGCCGGAGAGCGTCTGCTGGATGAGCCACACGGATTTCGTGAGCACTGTCCCGATCGGCTTCCGTATTACCGCCTCCACGGAAAACTGCCCCTGCGCCGCTATGGCAGACGACGAGCGAAAACTCTACGGCGTGCAGTTTCACCCGGAGGTCACGCACACCGCCTGCGGCAGTCAGATTCTGCACAATTTCCTGTTCAAGGTCTGCATCTGCCGGGGTGACTGGACAATGGAGGATTTTGTTTCAAAGTCCATTGAGAAACTACGCCTGGAACTGTCCGGCAAGAATGCCCTGTGCGCCCTGTCCGGCGGGGTGGACTCCGCCGTGGCGGCGGTGCTGCTGCATCGGGCCATCGGGGATCGCCTGACCTGCGTTTTCGTGGATCACGGC
>ONPN01000055.1 GCA_900319695.1 uncultured Eubacteriales bacterium | reverse complement strand
CGCTGCAAAAAAGGTTGGAAAACTGAATACTCAAAAAGGCCGGCGCTGATCATGCGTCGGCTTTTTTCGTGGGACGGGTAATTATTGTGCGCTTACTTTTTTTCCGCGAAATTGGGAGTCAAAGGTGCTACTATACGAAGCACAGGGAGCGAACCGCTTCCGAAGCACCTTGACAACTGAACAGAAAGAAATTGCATCGCAAAGCAGCCATGCGCAGCCGACAGGAGAAACGTCCATGCGGCTTTCCGAATCCAGGGGCAGCGCTCTGGGCCCGGGGGGGAAGTTCCCCGGATAGGAGAGCGGGACAGGAGCGGCCGAAGACACGGCCTGTCCGCCTGACTGAAAAGGAGCGTCCGGCAAGCGCTCCGCGTCAGCGCAGAATCCCTGCCACTCGTTTCTATATATAAAGAAATCTGCCGCCCGGGATGAGAAGGTTCTCGTTCAGGGTGACAGCTTTCAGAGGGTCCATGAAAACATGCGTTTTATGGGCAGACGGCCCGCATGCGATTATCAGATAACATCCTTCTATTTCTGGGTTTTCAAGTCAATGGGACAAAACTTGTCCAATCGCCCGCGGGGTTTGTTATCGGATAGTCTGCCCATTTCTGAATAAAGGGGGAATCTTGTGACCAAATCGTTTCGCAAGTATCTCCTGAGCGAACTGCGCATGGCGGTCTATCAGCCGGGCGATCCGGCTGAGCTGACCGATGAGCTGCTCTGCGAAGCTGTCACGCTGAATGAAAACCTTCAAACCCTGGGCTATATCCTCCGTCCGGAGGATCTGCTCCGCCTGGCGGTGAGCCCGTCCCTGCGCGGCTTCTATACCGGGCTGAAGGCGCTGGTGCCGGATGTGACGGCGCAGCCCATGTATCCGGGCTTCCCGCAGCAGGTGATGGCGATGAGCGAGGCGGAGTTCCGCCTCCATCAGATGCTCCACTACTTCTCCACGTACGGGCTCGAAGATCTGCTGGGGACGAAGGTGAGGCGCGGCTGGCTGCCCGACTATGACGGGCCGGAGCGCACCGAGAGCGACATCCGCCTACTGGAGAGCCGGGTGATCGAGCTGGTGAGCGAACAGGACGCGGCCTTTACGGCGCTGCGCACGCTGCTCAATCGCCGGGAGCGCCTGACCAATCCCGAGCTGGAACTGGTACTTGAGAGCGCCGCCGCCTGCCCGGTCGAACAGATGCAGGGACTGAAGGTCCGCTTCAAGGAGAACGTCGACCTGCTGTTCCCTCTGCTGATGGAGAAGGCCGAGCGCGAGACCGCTCTGTGCACCCTGCGGACAGTTTGCCAGCACACGGGCGACGTGCTGCGCTGCGCGGAGACCTACATCCGCTCGCGGCGCTATCACCTGCGAACCGGTGAGAAAAAGCTGCTGGTGAAGCTGCTGGAGAGCTATTCTGTCTGGAATTTACGGGAAAACCTGATGAAGTCCCTGCGCGTCCGGGAGCACAGCCTGATGGTGCTGAACCATCTGGACTATAACCGCTTCTCCCGGAGTCCGGCGCACCGGGAGGCTGTGCGAGCCCTGCGAAACGGAGCGCTGCCGTCCTGGCACGGCGTCGGCAAGGCGCTGCTGCGGGAGCGTGATCCGAAAGCCCTGGCTCACCTGGCCGAGCGTCCGGGCTACATGGTCCGTATGCTCAACCGCCTGCTCTCTCTCGACTATGCCGAGGACACCATTGCGGAGACGCTGCTGCCCCGTGCGGACGCTCTGAGCGCGCATCTGCTGGTGCGCACAGTGCGCGGGCTCAACAGCCGGAAAACAAACGCGGAGGAAAAGCTCAAGCGCCAGAAGCAGGAGCTCGAACGGGAGCTGAATCAGCGGCTGGCTGCCTCACGGGCGGGACAGATCCGCAGCAAATATGAGTACAGAATCCGGAACTGCAACTGGCAGTATGAGTACGCTCTACGCCAACTTGATCCTGATGAAAAGCGCAGAATCAGCCTGTGGAACTGTGAAAAGACCGCAAGACAGAGACGCAGCGAAGCCCGGAGAGAGTTCCTGGAGATACCGAAGGAGCGGGCCGAGACGGAGGCATTCACGGGATGCTGGGCGCTGGAAGATGAAATCGACGAGCTGTACGACGAGCTGTACGATATCGAAGACGTGATGGAGGATGAACCCGGCGTCAAGCGCGGCTGCGTGCTCCGGGACGCCGACCACGCCTTCGACGAACTGCGGGCGCAATACCTGTTTTCGACGGAGTCGTTCTGTGCGAAGGCGTCCGAGCTGCGGGCCCGTATCGCCTTCCTCTCAAACGCTCACCAGCGCGAGCGCAGGGACGCCGAGCGGCGCTGCGCCCAGCTGTGGCGGGAAATCGAGGTCAAAAACGGTATCCTATATGCCGACCGTATCGAGGAGATCGACCGCTGGGAGCAGGAGGAGCGTAAACGCATCGAGCAGGACTTTGAGCGGAACCAGGCGGAGCTTGAGGAAAACACGCGCCGTCTGACCGCGGAGAGGGATGAGGAACTCGCCAGGCTGAACGCGGAGATGGAAGAGGCGCTCACCGGTGCCGATCAGGAGTGTGAGCGGATCAAGGCGGAGTTCAAAAAGAAGGAGACGCTGCTCGAGGGCGCCTATGAGGCCGCCCTGCGCATGAGCGCGTACGATCCTGCAAGCGTTCGCATCCTTAAGCGCCTGCTTCGGGAGCACTTCCGCAAAGCGTCCACACCGCTGAAGGGGAAAAAGGTCTGCTGCCGGCTTGAGCAGTTCGATCTGAAGCACTCCACGCTGGAGACGGAGGACCGCTCCAGGGACGGCGGCTATATCCGCAGCGGCATCGCCTATCGGATCCCGCAGAACGCGAAAACCGTGCGCTTCTTCGTCTACTGGAATGACAGAAAGCAGGTCGATATCGATCTGCATGTCGGGGGGATCACTACCGACGGCAAAAGCCTGCATGTGGGCTGGAACGCGGATTGTAAAAACAGCGGCATCGTCCATTCCGGCGACATCACCCACAGCGACGCGGCGGAGTATATCGACATCGACCTCTCCGCGCCGGTAAAGGAGATCTACGCAAATGTGCACCTCTATTACGGTCGGCCGATCTTCCGTTATGTGGAGACCTGTTATGTGGGCCTGATGGCGGTGAACAAGCTCGGTCAGACCGTGAAGCACTACGACCCGGCCAACTGCTTCTTCACCCACGAGCTAACACAGAGGGTTTCGAGCCTGCACTATGGCTATATCGACGTGCAGAACCGCTTCGTCCGCTTTGTCGGTAAGCCGAATCCGAGCAGTTGGAGCGGCAGGCCTGAGATCGAAGCGGATGCGGAGCTCTTCTCCCTGCAGGACTACCTGGACTGCGTGTTCGCGGGGCAGGAGGTTCAATTGGTGAAGCGCGAGGATCAGGCCGACCTCGTGCTCACGATGGGCAAGAGCCTGCTGGATAACGGCGTCAGCCTTGTCGATAACAATTTCTTTCTGGAATGTTGAGGTAAAAGAAAATGAAAAATTTCATCCCCTACGAAAAGCTCTCCAAGCGGGAGCGTAAAGCCCATGACGCACAGCGCCGCGTAAGCTGGGGCATGAGCCCCGTCACGCGCAGGCCAAAGAATCCCGCCGCCTACGACAGGGCGAAGGCAAGAAGGCGGGAGCGCGACGAGGCAGACTGAGCGTCTGCTTTCAGACCGCAATACACGATAGAGAACAGAATAGATAATTCGCGTGATTCCATAGCGGTATCATGCTCACGATCAACTCGGCGAGCAAAGCGTTCCAGCACAGGTGCTGGCGAGAGCGGGACCGCGGGTATGATTGCGCTATGGAAGCTCTGCCCCGCGGCGGCGGCCGCTGAGGCGTCTGAGGCTGGCAAAGCCCGGAGAGAGGATGCAGATACGGTTGAGGTGCGCCTAAGGAAGCGCCCGTCCCCTTTGGAAAGGGACAGGGCGGCGCCGGGAGCCTTTACGGAGCCTGAAAGGATAGGGAGATCCAGACCGCGTCCACGCTTTTTCCCGCGCTCTGCCGAGAAGGTCTCAGCCGCCAAACCGAAAGGATGTGAGAATTCGAATGTTTGAAATGTCATTTACCTTTCCTGACGAGCAGGTAAAACCGTATGATTTGATCAATGCAGCGCTTTCCAATCTCGAGCTCAGCGATCTGAGCATCAGTGAACAGAAGGGAAGTCTGGCGGTAACGACCTTCCGTGACCCGTGCAAGCCTAAGGAATACGCCTATGTACTCAGGGCTTTCGCCATAAAATGCAACCGGAATTCTGAAGCAGGCAATTTCCATTTCCAGTTTGACGTGGCGGCTTTCCCCTGGGAAGCCTGTGACGACAATTACATGGAGACGTGGAAGAGCGCCCATCCCGATCGGGAGCTGTGCTTCCTTCAGACCATCACCTACGAGGCTGCGAAGGCGACGGTGTACATCGTTCTTCACCACGAAAGAGCGGCTTAAGCACCCTGATGGGGAAAACCAGGCCGGGGCATGGGCTCCGGCTTATGCGGAGCAGACAAGTCAGGCGCAATCAATAAGGAGCAAAGCAAGCCATGGGACATAACAGGTCTGGCTTGCGTTTTTTTATGGAAAGGTATACCACAGGTTTATTTACAAACCGCGCAGCATATGATATAGTAGCACCATCAAACAGGGCAAGGCCCGGAAAGGATTCAACCATGCGCACTATGCAGCTTCGTATCGGGAAAAAAGCACATGAGCAGTTCAGGCATATAGGCCTGGATCGTCATTCTACGCGCTCATACGGGACTGCGGATCACAACGCTATCGTTCCTTAGCTTGTTTCAAGCATCATTGGATGGAATCGAACCGCCCGTCTTGTATGAGACCGGCGGTATTTTTGCGCCCAAAAACAGCGTTCATTGAACGGATTTCTAAGGAGTGTATAAAATGATTCCCATCCCGATTATTGACCCGGCTGCAACCGGTCAGAACATTGCCTGTATGCGCAGGCGCGCCGGACTCAGCATCCGTGAGTTGCAGGAAATTCTCGGCTTTTCTACACCCCAGGCAATCTACAAGTGGCAGCGCGGCGGCTCCCTTCCCGCGCTTGACAACATCGTCGTTCTCGCCGCAGCCTTTGGCGTGACTGTTGACGAGATCCTGGTGTGCAGGGAGCGGCTTCACTTGGTAACAGAGGTCGCTTGAAAAAGAGAACCTATGCTGTGAGTAGTTTAACGGTAGAATGTCGGATTGTGGCTCCGAAGACAGCGGTTCAACTCCGCTCTCGCAGACCATATGCGTCTTTAGTTCAGTTGGCAGAACACCGCACTTTTAATGCGGGAGTCCGGGGTTCAAGCCCCCGAAGGCGCACCAAAACACGCCCGTAGCTCAATCGGTCAGAGCTCCCGACTTATAATCGGGGGATTCCGGGTTCAAGCCCCGGCAGGCGTACCATATGCGCCTTTAGGCTCAGCGGATAGAGCACCTGTTTTCTAAAGAGGAGGTCCGGAGTTCGAATCTCCGAAGGCGCACCAAGTCAAGCAAGGTCATATTGATTGATGCCTGACACTATGCATTGATCTTCGGCCTTGCTTTTCCTTGGAACTGCCTTGCTTCACCCGCATTTTTCATTATGGTCGCTTCGCAACTTTTTTGCCGGGAAGAATGGGGAAAGACATGGTATAGTACAATCACCGAAAGGGAAAAAGCAGAGAAATGAGGTGTTAATTTGAAACGGAAGAAAATTGAAGAGCGTAAAGAAGAGAAACACCCCGTCCAGACACATTGGGGCAGGTTTCTCCTGGATGAAGGGGCATACCGGGACTACCTGCTCGGGAAGCTTTGGATCACATGGGTACCCGGAAAGCAAGAGCTTGACGCCGAAAGCGCATCCGCTCCCTTTGAGGCAACAGGAAACGCCGCGTAATCCTAAAACAGCTCGCAACTTTTTTGCCGGGAAGAATCCATAAGGAGATGGTAAGATACAATCACAAACAAGAAATACAGACCGGATAACAAGATGGCGCCGTGAACAAAACCTTCCCGCGGTGGCGCTGATTTCGACAAATTTGTTCAAGGGTGGTTTCGGCTCTTTGAGATAAACCCAGTGATGGGGATAAAGGGGTGCAAGTCCCGACTTGCCGCAAGGTGAGCTCAACGGAAAACCCATAAACAAGGTTCTGCCTTTCTGCCCAAGGGCGACTGCTGAGGGTATGGCGGAATTGGGATCGGCGGTACATACCGGTTCCTGACCCGGAAACGGGCGAGAGAGTTTTATGGCTCTACGGTGCAAGTTGTGCAAGAACAAGTGCTGTATTTATCTGCCGGGGGTCCCTTAAACCGAAAGGAAGGGACGGAAGGACAGAAGGGAGTCCGCAAGACGAACAGGGCTGCGAATTCTGGGCCTTGTCCAAAAGACAGGGATGGTAAATGTACACCTCGTAGTCCACAAATTGACATTTTAGCTCAATGGTAAGAGCGTTAACCTTCCAGTTAAAGCTGTCGGTTCAATTCCGGCAAATGTTGCTAAGCCAAAGAGTGTACGGCTTCAGGAAGAAAATCAACTTATTGTTCTGCAAAATGAACACACAGCGAGGCCGCAAGCCGACCTGTGAGAGAGTATCGAGTAAGTGCAACTCTAAGAGACGGCAGTTTCTGAATCCCGCAAGGAAGAATGTGCCCAAAGGAAATCTATAACGTCCTGATACAAGAGTTTGCTGGCTTTCACAAAACCAGTGTTGATGTCCGCTACTGGCTAATCCCCAGTGTGAGCACCGGTGCCAACGCCGGCTGATGCGGACGGTGCAGATCAAGCTCTCAGTCTGTACTCCCCCGCACCCCCCTTATTATCTGGCCTGGTAGTTCAATTGGAAGATCGCCGGACTGTCGCTCCGATGTAGATGCGGGTTCGAATCCCGTTCAGGTCGCCAAACGCTTCCTTCGTCTAAAGGTAAGATATCTGACCTCCGATCAGAGGTTGCGGGTTCGAGTCCCGCAGGAGGCTCCACACAAAGGCACGCACAGCAAATACTATATGTTGTCAGCATTCCAGCTAGCGTTGCGGGTTCGAGTCCCGCCGGCATCACCAAACGGTGCCGTAGTTAAATCGGTGATAACGCTTAAACATTCATCGTGCCTTGTACTTGCCCTCTTAGTCTAACGGCAGTGACGCCCGGTTCTCACCCGGGTAGTGTGAGTTCAACTCTCACAGAGGGTTCCACATGCTCCCTTCGACTAATTGGTTCAGGTCGCCGCCCTTTCAAGGAGGAAATACCGGTTCGATCCCGGCAGGGAGTACCAACATGCGCCCGTAGCATAATGGCAGTGCAATGGATTCTTAATCCATAGGTTCAGGGTTCAAGTCCCTGCGGACGCACCACACGCTTCCTTCGTCCAACGGCAAAGATGCCTGTTTCCCGAACAGGAGATGCGGGTTCAAATCCCGCAGGGGGCTCCACGCAAAGGCGCGTACAGCAAATTCTTTTTGTCAGCTCTTCCAAGCTGAAGTTGCGGGTTCGAGTCCCGTCGCCATCGCCATGCGGTGTCGTAGTTAAAATGGCTATAACAACGAAAAAACGCGCCTTGTTCATATTCCCTTCATTCAATGGACAGGATACCCGCCTTCTAAGCGGGAAATGTGAGTTCGAATCTCACAGGGAATTCCATTCATGGCCCGGTAGTTCAACGGCTAGCTTAACGG
This sequence comes from uncultured Eubacteriales bacterium, assembly GCA_900319695.1. Lineage (GTDB taxonomy): Bacteria > Bacillota > Clostridia > Oscillospirales > Oscillospiraceae > Limivicinus. The sequence goes on along the minus strand of ONPN01000055.1, from coordinate 2,215 downwards.
CGAGAACGGCGGATTGTCGCTCCGCTAAGATGGGTTCGACTCCCATTCGGGCCGCCATATGAGGCCTTCGTCTAATTGGCCAGGACACAGGATTCTCAATCCTGAAAGGCGGGTTCAAGTCCCGCAGGCCCCACCACACGCTTCCTTCGTCCAAAGGTCAAGACACCCTCTCGCCGGGCGAGAGATGCGGGTTCGAGTCCCGCAGGAGGCTCCAGCAGTCCAAAAGCACTAACAGCAATAACTCCATTTTAAGGCGTCATTGCGGGTTCGACTCCCGTCGGCACATCAAGCGCTGTAGTTAAACGGTATAACAACGAAAAATGTGCTTTGATGAAGCTGCTTATCATCCAACATAACGAAAGAGAGGAGTTGATTTTCATGTTGGAGTTTCTGAAGAATCTGGCAAACAACACGCTGACCGAGAATGGCGCGGTCACCCCGCGCACGACCGGTTCCGACTGCCTGAATCTGTTTGCCACCGTCGGCGCGCTGCGTGCGCAGAACGAGACAGAGATTGAGAAGCGCTTTCTGCGCGCCTTTGCTGAGAACAGGGATCTCGCCATGAAGATCCTCTTCTATGCCCGCGATGTGCGCGGCGGCCTGGGTGAGCGCCGGGTCTTCCGGGTGCTGCTCCGTTATCTCGCCGCGAACGAGCCCGCCGCCGTCCGCCGCAATCTTCCGTATATCGCGGAGTACGGCCGCTGGGACGACGTCCTGGTCCTGCTGAACACCCCTCTCCACGCAGAGGCGGTGTCGATCCTTCGTCATCAGTTTGAGACGGACTTGGCTGCTTTTGAGAAGAACGAGTCGGTCTCCCTCCTGGGCAAGTGGTTGCCCTCCGGCAACGCCCATAACGCCGAGGCGGTACGCATGGCCAAGCAGCTCGCCCGCGCCTTCGGTCTGACCGAGGCGCAGTACCGCAAGGCGCTCTCCGCCCTGCGCCGTGAGATCCGCATCCTGGAGAACAACCTGCGCGAGCGCGACTACACCTTCGACTACGCGCAGCAGCCCTCGAAGGCGATGTTCAAGTACCGCAAGGCCTTCCTGCGCAACGACGAGCTGCGCTACCGCGCTTTCATGCAGAAGGTCACCCGCGGCGAGGCCACGCTCCACACCGGCACGCTGATGCCCTATGAGCTGGTGGAGGCCGCTTACAATTGTGCAGAGGCCGAGCGCGAGTCCCTCAACGCCACCTGGAACGCGCTGGAGGACTTCACCAATGGTGAGAATGCCCTGGTGGTGGCGGACGGCTCCGGCTCCATGTACTGGTGCGGCCAGCCGAAGCCCGCTGCCGTTGCCCAGTCCCTGGCGATCTACTTTGCCGAGCGCAACACCGGCGCCTTTCTGGGCCACTTCATCACCTTCTCCATGACGCCGCAGCTCGTGGAGATCAAGGGCAAGGACCTGGCCGAGAAGGTCCGCTACTGCCGCACCTTCAACGAGTGCGCCAACACCAACCTCCAGGCGGTGTTCGAGCTGATCCTGGCCGCCGCGGTCAAGAAGCACTTGCCTCAGAAGGAGCTGCCGTCGATGCTGTACATCGTCTCCGACATGGAGTTTGACGCCTGCGCGCGCAACTCCTCGCTCTCAAACTTTGAGCAGGCCAAGCGGCTCTACAAGGCCCACGGCTACCGCCTGCCGCAGGTGGTGTTCTGGAACGTCCAATCACGCAACGAGCAGCAGTCGGTGCGCATGAACGAGCAGGGCTGCGCCCTGGTCTCCGGCTGCACGCCGCGCATTTTCTCCCAGGTCATGGCCGGCGAGATGGAGCCCTACAAGAACATGCTGCATGTCCTTCTGTCCGAGCGCTACGCACCGATTTCCGCTTAATAAATACTCACTTTTACGCTATCAAGATGAACCTTAATTCAAATAAATCCCGGTTTGCAAATGGGGTATGAACTATGCTATATTATTCCCGCTTTTCAAAAAGGTGTGGATAGACAATGGAGAGCCGACACAAGTCTCGGAGAAGGACACCATGGGATGACCAGAGAGAATTAACCGCTACACAGGAGTTTCTAAAGATGCATTACCAAACACGATATGAGGAAAGGTGGAGTGCTATCATATAAGTAGAGCCGGAAAACTCACCAAAGTATGGTAGAATAGGAAAACATAGGAAGGTGAGGAAAATGGCGACCTACGAAAAGAGCTTCAAAGAAGAAGCGGTAAAGCTATCAGACGAAATAGGAATCAAGAAGGCAGCGGCACA
>ONPN01000059.1 GCA_900319695.1 uncultured Eubacteriales bacterium | reverse complement strand
CCAGTCCAAGGAGTATAACGGCCTGGAGATCATGGACCGCGTCGGCGGCGGCGACTCCTTCGCCTCCGGCCTTGTCTATGGCCTCATGACCACCGGCGACGCCGAGAAGGCCGTCAACTACGGCGCTGCCCACGGCGCGCTCGCGATGACCACCCCGGGCGACACCTCCATGGCGAGCAAGAACGAGGTCGAGGCCATCATGGGCGGCGCGGGAGCCAGAGTCAAGCGCTGATATGGAGCACCGCAATCCGCTTCTGCCGGAAAAGCCCGGTCAGAAATTCATCACCTTCGGCGAGATCATGCTGCGCCTGACGCCGCCGAACTATGAGAAGATCAGGGTTGCGACCAATTTCGAGGCGAGCTACGGCGGGAGCGAGGCCAACATCGCTCTCGCCCTGGCAAACCTCGGCGTGGACAGCACCTTTTTCAGCGTCGTGCCGAACAACTCCCTCGGCAAGAGCGCCGTGCGTATGCTCCGCTCCAACGACGTGCACTGCACCCCGGTCATCCTCACCACGCCGGAGGAGACCCCGACCCACCGCCTCGGTACCTACTACCTCGAGGCGGGCTACGGCATCCGCGCGAGCAAGGTAATCTATGACCGCAAGCACAGCGCCATCACGGAATACGACTTCTCCAAGGTCGACCTGGACGCCCTGCTGGGCGGCTTTGACTGGCTGCACCTGAGCGGCATCACCCCGGCCCTGTCTCCGAGCTGCGCGGACTTCATCCTCGCCTGCCTCAGAAAGGCAAAGGAGCTGGGCCTGACCGTGAGCTTTGACGGCAACTTCCGCTCCAAGCTCTGGACCTGGGACGAGGCGCGCGACTTCTGTACCCTGTGCCTGCCCTATGTGGACGTGCTCTTCGGCATTGAGCCCTATCACGTCTGGCGGGACGAGGACGACCACACGAAGGGCGACGTAAAGGACGGCGTGCCCCTGCAGCCGAGCTATGAGCAGCAGGACGAGATCTTCCACGCCTTTGTTGACCGCTGGCCGAATCTCAGGTGCATCGCCCGCCATGTGCGCTATGCCCACTCCGGCAGCGAAAACAGCCTCATGGCCTATATGTGGTATCAGGGCCACACCTTTGAAAGCAAGCTCTTCACCTTCAACATTCTCGACCGCGTCGGCGGCGGGGACGCCTTTGCCAGCGGTCTGATCTACGCCATGATGAACGGCTACAAGCCCATGGAGATGATCAATTTCGCCGTGGCAAGCTCCGTTCTCAAGCACACCATCCACGGCGACGCCAACATCATCGACGACGCCAAGAGCATCCGCGCGCTGATGAATATGGATTATGACATCAAGAGGTAATGTAAATGAAAGAATTCATGGACAAAGATTTCCTGCTCGAGACGGAGACCGCCCGGCATCTCTTCCACGACTACGCCGCGCCCCAGCCCCTGTCCGACTACCACTGCCACATCTCGCCCCGCGAGATCTATGAAAACCGCCGCTTCAACAACCTCGTCGAGGTCTGGCTCGGCGGCAAGAACCCCGACGGAAGCTACTTCGGCGACCACTACAAGTGGCGCGTCATGCGCTCCAACGGCGTGAGCGAGGACTACGTCACCGGCGACAAGCCCGCGTATGAGCGCTTCGAGAAGTTCGTCGAGGCCCTGCAGATGGCGATCGGCAACCCCATGTACCACTGGTGCAATCTGGAGCTGCGGCAGTTCTTCGGCTATAACAAGCCCCTGACGCCGGAAACGGCGAAGGAGTGCTGGGACTTCTGCAACGACAAGCTGCAGAACGACCCCTCTCTCACCGTGCGCGGCATCATCGAGAAGGCGAATGTGGCCTTCATCGGCACCACCGACGACCCCATCGACACGCTTGAGTGGCATGAAAAGATCGCGGCCGACCCCACCATCAAGGTCAAGGTCTGCCCCTCCTTCCGCCCCGACAAGGCCATCAACATCTCCAAGCCCGGCTTTGCGGCATACATCGCCAAGCTCGCCGCCTCCGTCGGCAAGACCGAGCTCAAAACCGTGGACGAGGTCTGCGCCGCCCTGATCGAGCGCCTGGAATTCTTTGCCAAGCTCGGCTGCCGCGCCAGCGACCACGGCCTGGATTACATCCCCTTCCGTCCCGCGCCCGCCGAGGAAGTGCAGGCCGCCTTTGAGAAGGTCATGGCCGGCGGGGAAGTGAGCGTGGAGGAGGCCGAGAAGTACCAGACCGCGATTCTGCTGTGCCTGGGCCGCGCCTACCACCGCCTCAACATCGCCATGCAGATCCACTACTCCTGCTACCGCAACGCCAATGAGCGCCTGTATACCAAGCTCGGCCCCGACACCGGCGTGGACATGATCGCCCAGACGAGCTGCGGCGCGGACATTGCCCGCTTCCTCTCGGCCCTGGACATGAACGGCGAGTGCCCCAAGACCATCCTCTACTCCCTCAACGGCGTGGACAACGATATGCTGGCCACCATGTGCGGCTGCTTCCAGGGCGACGAGATCCCCGGCAAGATCCAGCTCGGCTCCGCCTGGTGGTTCATGGACACCAAGTCCGGCATGGAAAACCAGATGCGCTCGCTTGCCAACCTCGGCCTGCTTGGCAACTTCGTCGGTATGCTGACCGACTCCCGCTCCTTCCTGAGCTATGCCCGCCACGACTACTTCCGCCGCATCCTCTGCAACCTGATCGGCAACTGGGTCGAAAACGGCGAGTATCCCAATCACGACGCGACGCTCAAAAAGATCGTCGAGGGCGTGAGCTTCAAGAACGCCGAGCGTTACTTTAATCTTTAAGATCGGAAAAGAGGCAATTTAGAAATGGACAGATTGAGCTTTAAGACCCTCGAGGCCCAGGGCTACGAGGGCTATCTCCTGAAGGACGCCAAGGAGCGCGTCTTCCAGTTCGGCGAGGGCAACTTCCTGCGCGCCTTCGTGGAGGACTTCATCGACCAGATGAACGAGAAGGCGGGCTTTGACGCAAAGGTCGTCGTGTGCCAGCCCCGCGGCGGACATCCCGAGGCCGCCGACCGCTTCGCCGAGCAGGACGGGCTGTACACCCTCGTCCTCCGCGGCCGCAAGGACGGCCAGGCCGTGGAGCGCACCCGCGTGATCTCCTGCGTCTCCCGCTGCCTTGACCCCAAGCGCGACTGGGCGAAAATGCTCGAGTGCATGCACAACGAGGATCTGCGCTTCATCGTCTCCAACACCACCGAGGCGGGCATCGCCTTCGACCCCGCCTGCAAGGCTGACGACGCGCCTCCGTCCAGCTTCCCGGCCAAGCTCACCGCCATGCTGTACGAGCGCTGGAAGACCGGCCTCAAGGGCTTCATCATCCTCTCGTGCGAGCTGATCGACCACAACGGGGACGAGCTCAAGCGCTGCGTCAACGAGTATATCAAGCTCTGGGCGCTGGAGGACGAGTTCTGCGCCTGGGTAAACGGCGAGAACATCTTCTGCTCCACCCTGGTCGACCGCATCGTCACCGGCGGCGCGAAGGCCGAGGCCCCCGCGCTCTGGGAGAAGTGGGGCTATGAGGATCAGCTCATCGACACCGGCGAGATCTTTGCCGCCTGGGTCATCGAGGGCCCCCAGTCCATCAAGGATGAGTTCCCGTTTGAGAAGGCGGGCCTGCCCATCCAGGTCGTGGACGACGTGACGCCCTACAAGCAGCGCAAGGTGCGCATCCTCAACGGCGCGCACACCTCCATGGTGCTCGGCGCGTACCTCGCGGGCAAGAACATCGTGCGCGACTGCATGCAGGACAAGAGCATCCGCGCCTTCCTCAACAAGGCCATGTTCGAGGAGATCATCCCGACCCTTGATCTGCCGAAGGAGGAGCTGGAAGGCTTCGCTGCCTCGGTCATCGACCGCTTCGACAACCCCTTCATCGACCATCAGCTTCTGAGCATCGCGCTCAACTCCGCCTCCAAGTGGAAGGCCCGCGTCATGCCCAGCGTGACCGAGTACGTCAAGCGCACCGGAAAGCTCCCGCGCTGCCTGAGCTTCTCCCTCGCCGCCTTCATCGCCTTCTACCACAAGGGCGAGCGCGACGGCGCCGCCTATGACGTGAGCGACGACGCATGGGTCCTGGACTTCTTCAAGGCCCATAAGGACGACGACTACAAGGCCCTGGCCCACGCGGTCATCAACAACGAACAGTTCTGGGGCGGAGAGCTCGCCGGACTGCCCGGCCTTGAGCAGGCCGTCACCGCCGATCTTGAGCGCATTGAGGCCGTCGGCATGTACAAAGCCATGGAGGAGTGCCTCGGATGAAAGCGATCCGCATCCACCCCGACGACAACGTAGCCGTCGCCCTCGAGGATATCCGAAAGGGCGAGGACGTTCTGAGCGTGACCGCCGCCGAGGATGTCGCGCGCGGCCACAAGATCGCCCTGCGGAATATCCGGGAGGGTGAGGCCGTCGTCAAGTACGGAAACCCCATCGGCCTTGCCAAAGCCGACATCCCCGCCGGGGCCTGGGCCCATGTCCACAATGTCCGCACGGGGCTGAGCGAGTCGGCAGACTACAGCTACGACCACAAGGTCTACGACAAGCCCGTGGTCACGCCCAAGACCTTCCGGGGTTACCGCCGGGAGGACGGGCGCGCCGCCGTGCGAAACGAGCTCTGGATCATCCCGACGGTCGGCTGCGTCAACAGCATCGCCGCGAGACTGGTGCAGGAAAATCAGCACCTGGTCAAGGGCAGCATCGACGGGCTGTACACCTTTGCCCACCCCTACGGGTGCAGCCAGATGGGGGATGACCACGCCCAGACCCGCAAGCTCCTGGCAGCCCTCTGCCGCCACCCCAACGCGGGCGGCGTGCTGGTGCTGAGTCTCGGCTGCGAGAATCTGACCCAGGAGCAGTTCAAGGCGGAGCTGGGGGAGTGGGACGACAGGCGCGTCAAATTCCTCGTCTGCCAGCAGGTGGAGGACGAGTTTGAGGCGGGCGCGAAGCTGCTTGAGGAGCTGGCCGACTATGCCGGACAGTTTAAGCGCGAGACCCTGCCCGCGTCGGAGCTCGTCGTCGGCATGAAGTGCGGCGGCTCGGACGGGCTGTCCGGCATCACCGCCAATCCCACCGTCGGGCGCTTCTCCGACCGTCTCACCGCCCTCGGCGGCACCACCATTCTCACCGAGGTGCCGGAGATGTTCGGTGCCGAGAACATCCTCTTCTCCCGCTGCGAGAATGAAGAGGTGTTCAACAAGGCCGTGAAAATGGTCAACGCCTTCAAGGACTACTTTGTCAGCCACGGCCAGGTGGTCTACGAAAACCCCAGCCCCGGCAACAAGGCCGGCGGCATCACCACGCTGGAGGACAAGTCCTGCGGCTGCGTGCAGAAGGGCGGCAGCGCCCAGGTCGTGGACGTGCTGGAATACGCCGAGCCTGTGACGAAGAAGGGCCTCAACCTCCTGTCCGGCCCGGGCAACGATCTGGTCTCGGCCACCGACCTGACCGCGGCGGGCGCGCACATCATCCTCTTCACCACCGGCCGCGGCACTCCCTTCGGCGCCCCGGCGCCCACGGTGAAGATCTCCACCAACACCGCCCTCTATGAGAAGAAGGGCAACTGGATCGACTTCAACGCCGGCACCGTCGCCCAGGGCGAAGACCTCGACCAGGCGGGCGACAGGCTTCTGGACTTCGTGCTCGAGACCGCAAGCGGCAGAAGAACCAAGACCGAGGAGCGCGGCGCGCGTGAGATCGCCATATTTAAAGACGGCGTCACACTGTAATAATTAACGATTAAGAGGAGAAAGAGGCTATGGCTCTGCATGTCATGGAGGAGGCCAAGCGCTGTCTCGGCTGCAAGAACCCGAGATGCCGCGAGGGCTGTCCGATAAGCACCAACATCCCGGAGGTCATCCGTCTGCTGAAGGCGGGGAAACTCAACGACGCGGGCTGGATGCTCTTTGAAAACAATCCCCTGACCACTGTCTGTTCCATCGTCTGCAACCACGAAAAGCAGTGCGAGGGGCACTGCATCCGCGGCATCAAGGATGTGCCGGTGCACTTCTCCGTCATCGAAAACTATATCTCCACCACCTACGCAAACCAGATGACCAAGGGCCCCGCGCCCTCCAACGGGCGCAAGGTCGCGATCATCGGCGCGGGCCCCTCCGGCCTCACCATCGCTGTGATCCTGGCCCGCTACGGCTATGAGGTCACCATCTTCGACAGCAAGGACAAGATCGGCGGCGTCATGCGTTACGGCATTCCGGACTTCCGCCTGCCGGACTCGGTGCTGGATGATTTCGCCTACCGCCATCTGGAGCTCAAGGGCATCAAGTTCCGCCCCAACACCACCATCGGCGGCGCGATCAGCCTGGACGATCTCTTCCGCGACGGATACCAGAGCATCTTTGTCGGCGCTGGCCTCTGGCGTCCCAAGACCCTGCACATCAAGGGCGAGACCCTGGGCCACGTCGCCTTCGCCATCAACTATCTGGCGTCCCCGAAGGCCTTCCGCCTCGGCGAGCGCGTGATCGTCATCGGCTCCGGCAACTCCGCCATGGACTGCGCGAGAACCGCCATCCGCAACGGCGCGCACTATGTCACGGTCTTCAACCGCCGCGACCAGATCGCCGCAAGCCAGTACGAGGCGAGCTATGCCAAGCTCGAGGGCGTGGAGTTTGAGATGATGAAGACGCCGCTCGAAATCTGCGACGACGGCGTGGTCTTTGCCGACAACGAGTTTGACGAGGAGGGCAAGCTGCATCCCATCCCCGGCACGGAGAAGCTCTACCCCTGCACCGGCGTCATCGTGGCGGTCAGTCAGGAGCTCGGCAGCAACATCATCAACACAACCAAGGGCCTGGAGAAGGAACGGACAGGCATACTCCTTGTGGACGACGACGGGCACACCTCCCGCCCCGGCGTCTTCGCGGCGGGCGACGTGGCCCACGGCGCGAGCACGGTCGTCCACGCCGTCGCCACCGGCAAGCGCGTGGCCGAGGCCATGCACGAATATATGCAGACCCTGCCGGAGCCGACCCCCTCACGCTACGCGGACGCGCCGAGAGTCGACCCGGTCGAGTCCTCCGTCATGGCCGAGCAGGTCATCGAAAACTGAGCGGAAGCAGTGCGTTTACCGCAGAGGACGGCGTCCCGCGCGGTACAAAATGTATTTGATGCAGAGATCCCGGGTAAATCCGCGGCTTGATACGGATTTTCCCGGGATTTTTGCGCATATTCATCCTATTCCCTGATAGAAAGCAGACAAACAGATTGCCGCTAAGGTTTTCGGTTTATATCAGGGGATCGTGATACAAGAACTCTAATCCCTTAAAGGTTTCAAGCTGCCGACAAAGTGTCGACAGCTTGACTTGATTAAAGAATTTAATCAAGTCATAGTATTAAGCATTGAAAGAAAGAGATTTACCGTGTACAATAAAATAGCATTCAACGCCTGTACCTGCTGCGCCGCCTGTATCACCGGTGTTGAGCCGCCTCAATGGCACAAAAAGTGTTTCAAAATCTGCTGCAAGGAGAAATGAAAAAATGATCTATGATTACACCATTACAAGCGGAAACGGTGAGGAGCTGAATCTCGCCGACTACAAGGGCAAGGTCATCCTGGTCGTCAACACGGCCACCGGCTGCGGCTTTACGCCCCAGTACGCGCCCATTGAAAAGCTGTATAAGGATTACCATGAGCAGGGGCTGGAGATCCTGGACATTCCCTGCAACCAGTTCGGCGGTCAGGCACCCGGCTCGGACGAGGAGATCCATGAGTTCTGCACCCTGCACTTCAACACCACCTTTCCTCAGATGAAGAAGGCGGACGTGAACGGTGAAAACGAGCTCCCGCTGTACACATATCTCAAATCCCAGAAGGGCTTCGAGGGCTTTGGTGAGCACCAGTACAAGGCGCTGCTGGAGAAAATGTTCTCCGAGGCTGATCCCGACTGGGACAAAAAGCCGGACATCAAGTGGAACTTTACCAAGTTCGTCATCGACCGGGAAGGAAATGTCGTGGCCCGCTTTGAGCCCACCGCCGATATGGCGGAGGTCGAAGCCTGCATCAAGGCCCGGCTGTAAAGAGAGCAATGAACAGAATCGACGAAAACTTTGATTTACAGGCCTATGTGACGAAGGGCGTGGAGAGCGTCGTGGCCGACGCTTTGAAGGCCACCTTCAAGGACCCGCGCGAGACTGCCTTTATGCTGCGCTTTGCCGCGGCCAGCAAGGCGGCTTCCAAGAAACGCCGCGAGGCCGAGGATGCGGGCGAGCACATCCCGCCCTTCCTCATCGCCAGCATCACGAGTCAGTGCAACCTGCACTGCGCGGGCTGCTATTCCCGCTGCAATCATGCGACAGTGGACGCTGCCCCGGTCGAGCAGCTCACCGACGAAGAGTGGCTGCGCATCTTTGCTGAGGCAGACGAGCTCGGCATCAGCTTCATCCTGCTGGCCGGCGGCGAGCCCATGCTCAGAAGAGATATCATCGAAGCTGCCGGGAAAAAGCCAAATATCCTCTTCCCGATCTTCACGAACGGAACCTTTATCGACCAGCGCTACTTTGAGCTTTTTGACCGCTGCCGGAACCTGATCCCCATTATGAGCATAGAAGGGGAGAAGGAGATCACCGACGCGCGGCGCGGCAAGGGCGTCTATGAAAGCCTCATTCGCAACATGGACGAATTTAAGCGCCGCGGCTTGATCTTCGGCGCTTCCGTCACCGTGACGACTCAGAACCTGAAAGAAGTCAGCTCTGACAGCTTTTTGCAAAAGCTCTCTGACAGGGGCTGCAAGGCGGTCATTTTTGTGGAGTTCGTACCGGTCACGGAGGAGAGCAAGGAGCTTGCTCCCGGAGACGAAGAACGCGAATACCTGCGCCGCGAGATCGAGAGATTGCGCGAGGAACACCCGGAGATGGTGTACATATCTTTCCCGGGCGACGAGAAAAGCTCGGGCGGCTGCGTCGCGGCCGGGCGCGGCTTTTTCCATATCAATTCCCACGGTGGGGCGGAGCCGTGCCCCTTCTCGCCCTATTCCGATGTGAACATCAAAAACAGTTCTCTGCGCGAGGCGCTGCATTCGCCGCTGTTCACAGCGCTTCGCAGCGGCGACATCCTGCTGGACGATCATGAGGGCGGCTGTGTCCTCTATGAGAAACGCGCTCAGGTGGAGGCGCTGCTTGCAGGTCATACTGATTTTCATTAAGGCAATACCGCACAATTCGGCAAGAGCAGATTCTGAGAAAATTTGAGTTCTGATAAAGGCACTTTTTCGCAGATGTACTATAAAAGCTGACGCCTT
>ONPN01000057.1 GCA_900319695.1 uncultured Eubacteriales bacterium | reverse complement strand
CCGCTCCCTGTACAACAACATCATCCCCTCCTCCACCGGCGCTGCCAAGGCTGTCGGCAAGGTCATCCCCGAGCTCAACGGCAAGCTCACCGGTATGTCGATGCGCGTCCCCACTCCCGACGTGTCCGTCGTTGACGTGACCTTCCGTCTCGAGAAGGCCGCCTCCTACGCCGACATCTGCGCCGCCATGAAGGCCGCCTCCGAAGGCCCCATGAAGGGTGTTCTGGAGTATGTTGACGACGAGGTCGTCTCCTCCGACTTCCGCACCGACCCCCACACCTCCATCTTCGACGCCAAGGCCGGCATCGCTCTGAACGATCACTTCGTCAAGCTCGTCGCTTGGTACGACAACGAGTGGGGCTTCTCCAACAAGATGCTCGACCTCACCCGTCACATCGACTCCGTCCGCAAGGCCTGATTCGGTACACGGCGAATATTTACAACGCTTTCTGAGCAGACAGCCCCTTGCGCCTGATCCGCTTCGGCAGGCCTGAAGCGGGGACTGCCTCGCCCGGAAACCGTAAAACGCTAAGCAAGATGCCCTTTTCCACTGTATAATCGGTGGAAAAGGGCATTTTGAAATAATTGAAATCATGAGCGCTGACGGCTGAGACAAATCACGACGGCGGTCGGCGAAAGGATATTTGATGGATTGCGACATCCCCTATTATGAATATTACGACTATCAGTTAAGCGATCATGTGACCTTTATCTCCGATTCCGGAAATGAACATGAATGCGTCTACTATCTCTACACGCCTAAAGACGGAGAGATGGACGAAAACACGCCGGTGATCGTCTACGTTACGCACGGCGGAGGAATGGTCGACGAAGAGAGGGGCTATGCCCTGAACTGTGCTGCCGAACAGGATACGGAGGCGATCATCGTCTCGCCGACCATGGACAGGCCGGATGGGATCTGCGCCTCTATTGAGGACGCGAAGCGAGTGCTGGACGGCAAAGGAGACTTTGACAACGTCAGTGTTCACGGTACGAGCTCCGGAGGCCGGGCCGTTATACGGGCCGCGCTGAAAAGCGTGGACGCGGATGAAAATTACGGCTTCCGAATACGGACGATCTGTGCCTACGATCCGGCCAGAGAGGCAGAGAATGCGATGATCACCACGTACACCGATGAGCTGACAGCCCTGGCAAAACAGGGAACCGTTTTCTTCATCCAGACGGATCAGGATCTGACCGGGCACCACGGCGGAAGCGGCGGCTTCTGCAACGCATACGCCAGGCTCTATTCGGAACACGGCGGCACGGCCATTGTCGCGCAGATGTACAGCGCAAACCATGAGGGGAAGTTCCAGAAGCCCCTGACGCACAACAGCCTCAACTGGATTGCTGGACTCGGGGAGCTGGTGGAAGATGAGCGCTATCAGAACGATTGGTTCTATTATAAGGATGGCGAGAAGATCCCGACAACGCTGGAGGAGGCCACAGAGATTCTGCATCGTGAGCAGGAGAAAATTCAGACTCCGGACTGCTGCGAGACAAGGCCGCCATGGATAGGGTGGCCGGCGCCTTATCGGCCGTATCCGCATGTCCCCGCTTATTACACATGTAAAACCGGTACTCACGCGGATGCTTCTCGCCGGGTTGTTTGTCCGATGAGTACAGACTGATAACTTGTGGCTGCCTACCCGGCAAGGCTGATTCCCGAGAGCCGGTATCTGTGTCATTAACTGCTGAAAGGATGCTTGATTTGACAAACATAACCAAATGCTTGATAAAAAATGATTACATCCTGTGCGCGATTCTCGCAATCGCATTTGCCGCCGCACCTTATTTTATGGGCAGCGGAGCATGTCCGATCTCACTGGCATACTGCCTGTCAGCGGTGTTCACATTTCTGGCCCTGCTCCTTTTTGCGGGATTTACCAGAACGATGATGAACCGGGCGGCGACAGACCTCAATGCTGACGGAACGCCGGGCTTTGTGGAGAGAGCAATGTCGACCCGGCATCATGTTTTGCGGATCGCGCTGTTTATTATCCTCATCTGGCTTCCAGTATTGGTTTTGCTATATCCCGGTACACTTATCAATGATACCTGGGGACAGTTGAATCAGTATATTGTTTTTTCAGACTATGGGTTAACAAAATACCTGTCCGATCACCATCCGCTTTTTGACACAATGTTAATGGGCTTGGCCATCGTGCCGCTGTCCAGATTGACCGGACAGTGGCAGATGGTCATCTTTGGCTATGTGCTGATTCAGGCGTTTATGACCGCTCTGGCGTTTTCCCTGACGGTTGATTATGTATATCACAAACTGAAACTCGGACCCAGAGCAGCACTGCTCGTTCTTGCGGCCTATTGCCTGCTCCCATTGTACCCGGCAAGCGTACAAACTGTCTCAAAAGACGCACTGTTCAGTTGGATCTATGTCTTCTTTTCGCTGCAGTTTACAGAGTTTGTGCGTACTGATGGCCAATCTTTGAACCATTGGGGGAGCCTGCTTCTGTTCACACTGCTTATGCTCCTGTGCTGCCTGACAAAAAAAGTCGGGATGTATATAGTCCTTTTCTCCTATATAATCGCGTGGGCTGTGCTACAGATAAAGTCTGTTCGTCTGCTGATACCGGTTGCCGGCTCAGTGTTGCTGATGGGGATTATTATGCCGGCTGTTCTGGAAACCTGGCGGATTGCGCCGGGAGGAAAACAGGAGCCGCTGTCGCTGCCCTTTCAAATGACGGCACGCTATGTTGTTGAACACGGTGATGATATTACTCCGGAGGAGTACGAGATTCTCAGCCGAGTGCTGGACATGGACTCCATCGCAGAGGACTATAATCCGGTGTCTGCGGACCCGGTCAAGGGGTATTCACAGATGGGGGCAGACGAGGATTATTCCGCGTATTTGTGCGTATGGTTCAGACAGGGGCTGCGTCACCCGGATTCCTATTGGCGTGCCGCCTGCTGTATGCTGTCTGGATGGTTCTCCTGGTCGGAATATGACCCACTGATGAATATGAATTGGCGAAACCAATTTGATCCGTACTTTATACCGGAGTGGGTGCCTGTCAGAACCTTTTCGGAGAGCACAGCGGCGGCCTATCAGGAGTTTTATCACGCCTTGTACAGAAATCCACTGTTCAGCCTGCTTCTGTCCTACGGCCTTTACGCGGCACTTATTCCGGCTTTTGCGCTCGGCACGGTCCTGAAAAGAAATACACCAAAGGGTCACTGGCTTGCTGTTCTGCCGTTCTTTTTCTCTCTGGCGCTGGGCTGCTGGCTTGCCCCAGTGTCTGTTCACCTTGAGGGAAAAAGATATCTGTACCCGATCACTTATACTGCACCGCTGCTGCTTATGTGGTGTCTGTATGTCACGAAAACCAGGCGGGAAGCCGAGAAGACTGTTTCAGACGGTCATTATTAATTCGGCAATATAATAACCGAAAATCTCTAGGGCAATACCGCATAATGCGGCAAGAGCAGATTCCGCGGGTTCTGATGAAGGCAGTTTTTCGCCGGAATACTTTGTGTATTGCAAGAAAAAGTGACGAGATCAGGGCACGGTTTTTCCGGAAGATGCCGCAGGCGGATTGTGCGGTGTTGCCCTAGCAGAAACGCAAGAAATTGCCGAATTAATAATTGCCATATTTTTCGGCTGCCCCGCCAGGGGCGAAAAAAATTTAATCTTATTACTCCTGCTGTACAGCCCTATGGCATGGAGATATTTAATTTCCGGAGTAATAATAAAAAAGCCCCTCTCTCCACACAGAATGAAAAGCGGAGGAGGAGCTTTTTCATGGGGGGTTGCCTGCCTGTCAGCACTTCCCCGTGAGTTCCAGAAACTCCCGCACAGCCTGCCTGCCGCCGGCAAGCACCGTGGGGCGGGAGGGGTCCATCGGCATGGGCGCACCGTCCAGCGTGAGGCAGACGCCGCCTGCCTCCTCAACGATGAGCTTTCCCGCCGCGTAGTCCCAGAGGGAGAGGCCGAGCTCAAAGTAGACGCCCGCTCTGCCGGCCGCAACGGAGCAGAGATCCAGAGCCGCCGCACCCTCGCGGCGGATATCCAGCCCCGCGAGAAAGGCCGTCTTCATCAGACCGAAGGTCCGGTCGGCCAGCTCCGGGTTATAGGGCGAGGTGCCGCAGCAGACGACGTTTTCGCTGAGGGGCGTCTCCGCCGCATGGATGGGCCGCCCGTTGAGCTGTGCCCCTTCGCCTTTGACGGCGGTGAAGAGCTCACTGACATAGGGATTATAGATCGCGGCGGCACGCAGCTCCCCGCCTCTCATATAGGCCGCCGAGATGCAGCTGTGGTGAAAGCCGTGGACAAAGTTCATTGTGCCGTCGATGGGGTCGATAATGAAAACATGCTCGGCCCGCAGATCGTCGTGCCGGTCGTTTTCCTCACAGAAGAAGCGGGCCCCGGGAAGCGCCGCCGAAAGCCGCTCGATCAGCAGGGCCTGCACGCGGCGGTCATACTCGGTGACCACGTCGCGCCGGTCGCTCTTGTTTTCAGCCATGATGTCGTGGGCCTCGAGGATCAGCGCGGCGGCCTCCCGCTCAGCCGCGCAGATCAGATTCAGTATTTCTCTGTCGTTCATATGCCTTCCTCCGGAATTGTTTGATGAGACTATTATATCGTTATTTTCTGCCCGCGTACAGGGGGCGGCGCAAACTTTTTCAGCCTCCTGAGATTTTCCTGTAAATTGCCGAGTCTTTTTCTTGACATAATATACAAAAGAAGGTAAAATAACTTAGTTAATATTATGGCGGAGCATGGGGAGCTCCCGATTGATATTACTTTTCAACTCCGACGGGTTTACCTGATGACCCGTCTTGCACTGATAGATTTTAAATCTATGACCACCTGAACCACCGCGCTATTCTGAAAGATTGGAGGTGCATACCCTTACCATGATGCATATTTGGTTGGCAATCGTTATTGCCGTCATCCTGGGCGTGGCCGGCTTTGCGGCAGGCGTCACGTACCGCAAGAAGGTCGCGGAGCGTGAGATCACAAGCGCCGAGGAAGAGGCCAGACGTATTGTGAACGAAGCCATTAAGAGCGCCGAGAGCAAGAAGAGAGAAGCTCTCGTCGAGGCAAAGGAAGAAATACACAGAAACCGCTCCGAGTATGAGCGGGAAGTCAAGGAACGCCGCCAGGAGATCACCAAGCAGGAGCGCCGCCTTCAGCAGAAGGAGGAGAACCTGGACAAGAAGCTGGACGCAGCCGAGAAGAAGAACGAGACCCTGCAAAACAAAATCGCCGCTGCCGAACAGCAGCAGCAGGAGATCGGCCAGATCAAGAAGGGCCAGCTCGAGATGCTGGAAAAGATCTCCGGCTTCACGGTCGAGGAGGCGAAGGCCTACCTGATCGCGAATATCCGCGACGACGTCACCCATGAGATGGCCATGAAGGTCAAGGAGGTCGAGGCCCAGTATAAGGAGGAAGCGGACGAGCGCGCCAGAGAGATCGTCGCCACCGCCATCCAGCGCTGCGCCGCCGACCACGCAAGCGAAATCACCGTCTCCGTCGTACCCCTCCCCAACGACGAGATGAAGGGACGCATCATCGGCCGCGAGGGCCGCAACATCCGCAGCATCGAGACGCTCACCGGCTGCGACCTGATTATCGACGACACCCCCGAGGCCATCACGGTCTCCAGCTTCGACCCCGTCCGCCGCGAAGTGGCGAGACTGGCGCTCGAAAAGCTCATCCAGGACGGCCGCATCCACCCCGCGCGGATCGAGGAGATGGTCGCCAAGGCCCAGAAGGAGGTCAACGCCACCATCAAGGCCGAGGGCGAGCGCGCCGTGTTCGAGACCAACATCCACGGCCTGCACCCTGAGATCATCAAGCTGCTCGGGCGCATGAAGTACCGCACCAGCTACGGCCAGAACGTGCTCAACCACTCCATCGAGGTCTCCCATGTGGCGGGCCTCATGGCTGCCGAGCTCGGCGCCGACGTCAACATCGCCAAACGCGCGGGCCTGCTGCACGACCTGGGCAAGTCCATCGACCACGAGGTCGAGGGCAGCCATGTCACCATCGGCGTCGACATCGCCAGAAAGTACAAGGAGTCCGAAGCCGTCATCCACTGCATCGAGGCCCACCACAACGACGTGGAGCCCCACAGCATCGAAGCCTGCCTGGTTCAGGCGGCGGACGCCATTTCGGCCGCCCGTCCCGGCGCGCGCCGTGAGAACATCGAAAACTACGTCAAGCGTCTGGAAAAGCTGGAGGAGGTCTCCAAGAGCTTCCCCGGCATCGCGAGCTCCTACGCCATCCAGGCCGGACGAGAGATCCGCATCATGGTCAAGCCCGAGGAGGTCAGCGAGGATCAGATGGTTCTACTGGCCAGGGACATCGCCAAGAAGATTGAGGAGGAGCTGACTTACCCCGGTCAGATCAAGGTCCATCTCCTGCGCGAAACCAAGGCCATCGACTACGCGAAGTAAGCCAGAGCAATATGCACAGCCGACCCGAAAACGGGTCGGCTGTGATTCTTGATGGCTGCTTCTGTTTAAAACACACAAGAGACTGGCCTTTGATTCCCACAATTCTGACAAAAATTCTTTCAAAAAAGACTTGCAATCCGCGGCGGGGTATGGTAAACTGTCGCCGTTCTAAAGACAAATGTCCCTAATTTACGGACAGAGAGGAAGATACACATGAAGGTTGCTATTCTGGGATTCGGCACGGTGGGCGTCGGCGTCTACGAGATGCTGGAGAAATGCCCCGGTCTGGAGCCGGGCCCCGTTTTGGTTAGAAAAGGAAAAGAGGACAAGCCCTTTAAGGTCTCGTCTATTGAGCAGATCGTGAACGACCCCGAGGTCGGCGCGGTGGCTGAGGTCATGGGCGGCATTGAGCCCGCAAACTCCTATGTGGCCGCGGCGCTAAAGGCGGGCAAGCATGTCGTCACCTCCAACAAGGCGCTGGTGGCGGCCCACGGCATTGAGCTGGCCGAGCTTGCGCGCGCAAGCGGCGTGTCCTTCCTCTTCTCGGCGGCCTGCGGCGGCGGTGTGCCCTTCCTGCACAACCTCGCCATTGCCGCGCAGAGCGACGAGATCCTCTTCCTCGGCGGCATCCTCAACGGCACGACCAACTTCATGCTCGACGCCATGCAGAGCGAGGGCAAGGACTACGGCGACGTGCTCAAGCAGGCCCAGGCCCTGGGCTACGCCGAGGCCGATCCCACGGCGGACGTGTCCGGCCTTGATGCGCTGCGCAAGATCATGCTGGCCTGCGCGGTGGCCTACAACAAGCTGCCGGTGGACGGCTTCTCCCGCGAGGGCATTGAGAGCATCACCGCCGCCGACGTGGCGGACTTCCAGGCAAAGGGCCTGACCTGCCGCCTCATCACCTCCGGCGGCCCTGCGGGCGAAAGCGTCTACGCCTATGTCGAGCCGGTGCTCTTCCCGGCGAGCTCTCCCGAGTGCTCCGTGGTCAAAAACTTCAACATGGCCAAGTATAACGGCCAGAACGCGGGCGCGATCGTCCTGATGGGCCAGGGCGCCGGCCGCTATCCCACCGCCTCCGCGGTTGTGCGCGACCTCTGCGGGCTGGGCAGCCTTGAGATGCTGCGCCCCGAGTGCGTCAAGGTCAGGGCCGACAACGCAGGCTGCGCGCACGCCTACTATGTGCGCGTCGACGCCGACAAGGCCGGGCGTCTCCCCTTTGCCGAGAGCAAGGCCGACGGCGCATCCGTCCGCGGCGTGACCGCGCCGATGGCTGTGCCCGAGATGCACGCTATCGCCAACGAAATCAGACAGGAGGGCGGCAGCATCTTCTTTGCCGCCATGGAGGCATAAATGCTCAAGGTTGCAAAATTCGGCGGCTCCTCTGTCGCAGGGGCCGAACAGTTCAAAAAGGTCAAGGCCATCATTGAAGCCGACCCCTCCCGGCGAATCGTCGTCAGCTCCGCCGCGGGCAAGCGCAATTCCAGCGACCACAAGCTGACAGACCTGCTGTATCTCTGCCACGCGCACATCACCTACGGCGTGTCCTGCGAAGACATCATCGGCACCATCCGCACCCGCTTCGCCGAGATCCGCGACGAGCTGGGTCTGCAGTACGACGTGGAAGGGGACTTCGACAAGCTGATCCCCCGTCTCGACCGCTACATGGGCGTGGACGAGCTGGTCTCGCGCGGCGAATATTTCACCTCGCGCCTGCTGGCGGAATATCTTGGCTATAGATTCGTCGACGCCGCCGACTGTGTGTTCTTCGGCTTCGACGGGCAGATCGACAAGGAAAAGACCTACGCCGCCATCGCGGAGGCGCTTGACAAATACGAGCGCATCCTGATCCCCGGCTTCTACGGCAAGCTCCCCACGGGCAAGATCAAGGTCATGTCCCGCGGCGGCAGCGACATCTCCGGCGCCCTCGCCGCGGCGGCGGTAAACGCCGACGTGTACGAGAACTGGACGGACGTCTCCGGCATTCTGGTGGCGGACCCCCGCATTGTGGACAATCCGGCCCCCATCTCCACCATCACCTACGCGGAGCTGCAGGAGCTGGCCTTCATGGGCGCGTCTGTCCTGCACGAGGACTCCATTCTCCCGGTCAAGGAGAAGGGCATCAACCTCAATATCCGCAACACCAACCGCCCCCAGGACCCCGGCACCATGATCGTCGACGAGGTGGCGGAGGGGGACGGCAGCGAGGAGGAGCGCTTCATCACCGGCATCGCCGGTCGGCGCGACTTCACCATCCTCACCGTCAGCAAGCGCAGCATGAATACCAGCCTCTGCCTGCGCCAGACCTTGGAGATCCTGGACCGCTTCCATGTGCCGGTAGAGCACATCACCCTGGGGCTCGACAGCTTCGCCCTCGTGGCCTCCACCAAGGCCCTGGGCGACAGCGTCTACGACGTGATCGCCGACATCCAGAAGACCGTCACCCCCGACGATGTGAACATCAAGGAGGGCATCTCCCTCGTCGCCACGGTTGGCCGCAAGATGACCTCCCGCCCCGGCACCTCGGGCAGACTCTTCCACGCGCTGGGCAAGAACGGTATCAACATCCGCACCATCGCCCAGGGGGCCGACGAGCTGTCGATCATTGTGGGCGTGGAGAACGCGGACTTTGAAAAGGCAATCCGTGTCATTTACGAACGCTTCGCAGGATAAGAATCCGCACCGTACAAAACAGCGGGCCGATGAGGGCATCGGCCCCTACGATACATCTATAAAACGGAGGTAAATACAATGAAAGCTTTGAATATCGCGGTTCTGGGCGCCACCGGCGCTGTCGGCCAGGAGATGCTGAAAATCCTCGCCGAGTATGACATCCCTGTAAACGAGCTCCGCCCCCTTGCCAGCGCCAAGAGCGTCGGCAAGTGCATCTCCTTCAAGGGCAAGGACGTCCCCATCCAGGAGGCCAACGACGACGCCTTCGAGGGGCTGGACTTCGTGCTTGGCGCGGTCGAGGGCGACATGTCCAGGCGCTTTGCCCCGGCTATTAAAAAGAGCGGCGCCGTGTACATCGACAACAGCTCCGCCTTCCGTCTTGATCCCGACGTGCCTCTGGTTGTCCCCGAGATCAACGGCGCGGACGCCTTCGAGAACAAGGGCATGATCGCAAACCCCAACTGCTGCACCATCATCACCCTCATGGCCGTCGCGGCGATCAACAACATCTCTCCCATCGAGAAGATGATCGTCGCCACCTACCAGGCCGTCTCCGGCGCGGGCACCAACGGCATCAACGAACTCAATGAGCAGATGGATGCTATTGCGAAAGGGGAGAAGCCCGTCGTCAAGACTTTCGCCCACCAGATTGCCATGAACGTCATCCCCTTCATCGACGCCCCCTACGGCAACGACTACACCAAGGAAGAGATGAAGATGCAGAACGAGGGCCGCCGCATCATGCACAGCCCCGATCTCAAGGTCAACTGCACCTGCGTGCGCGTGCCGGTCATGCGCTCCCACTCCATGGCGGTCACCCTGCACACGAAGGACAAGGTCGACGTCGAGGCCGCCAAGGCTGCCGTCGCCGCCTACCCCGGCGTGCGCCTCATCGAGAACTATGAGGGCCGCTGCTACCCGACTCCGCTGGACACCACCGATCAGGACCTCGTCTGGGTCGGCAGAATCCGCGAGGACCTGACCGACGACAACGGCCTGACCCTCTGGTGCTGCGGCGACCAGATCCGCAAGGGCGCGGCCTCCAACGCCGTCCAGATCCTCAAGCTCCTGGCGGAGAAGATGTAATAAAAAATATCGCCGGCACGATCAGCGTGCCGGCGATATTTTTCATATTCGGTTTACCAGCTCAGGAAAGCGGCGTTGACATAGCCGCTCCGCCCGCTTCTGGGATTGTAGACCCAGACATAGGTCTTGCCGTCGGAGCCAAAAGTATAGCCGCCTGTAACCTGCAGGGTCTGCCCGTTGTAGCTCTCGCTGCCGCGGATCTCATTGTTGTAGTCGTAGCCTGGGGACGTTCTCAGCGCGAGATAGCCCGTCTGCAGGCCGCAGACCGTGACCCAGCCGCCCGGCGTGAACGCGCCGCCCGCAATCTCCTCAAGCTGCTGGTTGTCCAGCTTTTCAATCTCTGCCATGGTATCTTCCTCCTTATGGTTTGCCGCAGCGCGGCTGTGTACATCTTTTGCTTACAGCCTTATCCTAACACAGGCAGGGGAAAATGACAATTTAAAAATCCTTAAGGCAACACGGCACAATCCGCCTTCGTCATCTTCTGGAAAAATCACGCTCTGATTTTGTCGCTTTTCCTTGAAATACACAAAGTATTCCTGCGTAAAACCGCCTTCATCAGAACTCAATTTTTCTCGAAATCTGCTCTTGCCGGATTGTGCGGTGTCGCCTGAAAATGAAACGGGCGCTGCCTCCGGTGCGGAGACAACGCCATTTCTTGGTTTCTCTTACTTGGTGCCGAAGATACGGTCGCCGGCGTCGCCCAGACCGGGGACAATGTAGCCGTGATCGTTCAGGTGGTCATCCAGAGCGGCGACATAGATGTCGACGTCGGGGTGATCCTCCTGCATTCTCTTGACACCCTCGGGCGCGCCAATAATGCTCATCAGCTTGACATGCTTGACGCCGACTTCCTTGAGGAAGGTGACGGCCGCGGAGGCGGAGCCGCCGGTGGCGAGCATGGGATCGACGACGATGACGTCGCGCTCCTCAATGTCGGGGGGCATCTTGAAGTAGTACTTGACCGGCTCAAGCGTCGCGGGGTCGCGGAAGAGACCGATGTGGCCGACCTTGACGTTCGGCATCATGCTCACCATGCCGTCGACCATGCCGAGACCGGCGCGGAGAATGGGGACGACGGCCAGCTTCTTGCCGGCGATGCGCCTGCACTTGGCGGGAGCAACGGGAGTTTCGACCGTGACCTCCTCGAGGGGCAGATCGCGGGTGGCCTCATAGCACATCAGCATGGCGATCTCAGATATGAGCTCGCGGAACACCTTGACGCTGGTGTTCTTGTCGCGGAGGACGGACAGCTTGTGCTGAATCAGCGGGTGGTCGAAAACACATACTTTGCTCATTGAATTTCTCCTTTAAAAGTATTTGTTCCAGGACTGCCAGATTTTTCGCATGTCATTCGCTTACCCCGTCAGGGACGAGAATGACGCATTCAAACCATATCTTCACTGTGGAAGCGTAGCTTTCATAGTGGAGTATAGCATGTTTCCACCCCTGTGGCAACGAGAAAATGCACCAAATCGAAGGAAAAACATGAAGATTCACATTTTTACCCTGTCAGCGCAAGTGAATTATAATTCGGGCACGGCCTCCTGCTCACGCTTCAGACGCTCCTGCCGCTCCCGCTCGGCCTGGGACAGGCGCAGGTAGACGGGCAGCAGATCGTCCGCCGTGCCGGGCGTTTTGTCCATGGCCGCCATGGCTACGCCCCAGGCGCTTTGCATGCGCAGGTTCTCCGGCGCGAGAGAGCAGGGGAGGCCCTTCTCGGTCAAAGCGCGGAAGCTGAGCTCCGCCCCGTCGCCGACGAGGAAGACCCGCTCGTTATATGCGCGCAGCTCTTCGGCAAGCTCCTCCAGGGCGATGGGCCGGTCCTCAGTCAGCCGCCGGGGGCTGCCGTCAACGATGCGAAAGAGGGCGTTGTAGACCTGACTGCGCCGCGCGTCCATCACGGGGCAGACGAGACCGCCGGCCGCGAGACCGTGCCAGGCCATGGCCTCCAGCGTGGAGACGCCCACACAGGGCTTGTCAGACGCCCAGGCGAGCCCCTTGACCATCGACACGCCGATGCGCACGCCGGTGAAGGAGCCGGGGCCGTGGGCCACCGCGAGGAGATCCACGTCCGCGAGCTTGAGCTCCGCATTTTTAAGCATGTCCTCGCCCATGGGCAGGAGGGTGCGGCTGTGGGTCAGGCCGCTGCACTGTGTGTACTGGCTGACGAGCTTCCCGTCCCGCAGCAGCGCGCAGGACGCCGCCTTCGCCGTGGATTCAAACGCCAGGATCAGCATAGCTCCGCCCCCTCGATCGTGATTTTCCGCTCCCTGTCAGAGAGCTTTTCAATGGTGACGCGCACTTCGTCTCCAAAGAAGGCGTCCTCTACATTCTCACTCCACTCGACGGCGCATACCGCGCCGCGGCTGAGATAATCTTCCCAGCCAATATCGAAGAGCTCGTCCGCCCCGGAAAGGCGGTACATGTCGAAGTGGATGAGCTCCCGCTCGCCGAGATATTCGTTGACGATGGTGAAGGTCGGGCTGGAGACCCGGCAGTTGAGTCCCATGCCCCGGGCCATGCCGCGCACAAAGGCGGTTTTGCCCGCGCCGAGATCGCCGTACATCGCGACCACCGCCCCACCGGGCAGCTGTTTTGAAAGCCGCGCGCCGAGGTCTTCGGTGTCCTGTTCACTGTGACTGATATATTCTGACATTGTTATCTCCCGGCCCCGGTTTTACAAACTAATAACAAACGTGGGCCATTATCCTGCTATAATAATTTCTATCCATAGGGCAACACCGCACAATACGCCTGCGGCATCTTCCGGAAAAACCGCGCCCTGATCTTGTCACTTTAAGATTTGGACGCTCACTTAAGTATTCCGGCGAAAAACTGCCTTCATCAGAACCCGGTTTTTCTCGGAATCTGCTCTTGCCGCATTATGCGGTATTGCCATAGCATTATACCACTGTTTTCCCTGTTGCGTAAAGAGCAAATTCGTGCTACACTGCGCTTTGCAAATCCCGACCGGAAGGAGGCGGCGCGCATCAGAACGCTCAAGCCCTATATTCGGCAGTTTTTCCAGCGGGCGGATATTTTCCTGCTCGTCATCTGCACTGTGTGCTCCATCTTCGGCATCTTCATGATCTACAGGGCTGTCACCGGCATGTACTACGGCGGCTGGAACATGTCGGTCCCGTCGAAGTATATCGCGGTGCAGGTCTTCTCCATGTTCCTCGGCATCGGGGCCTTCGTGGTCTTCACCGTCATTGACGCGGATATCCTCGGCTCGCAGTGGAAGCTGCTGGCCGCGATCAACATGCTGCTGCTGGTGGCGCTGGTCATCTTCGGCCAGGACGACGGCACCGGCAACAAGGCGTGGATCCGCTTCGCCGGCATCGGTATCCAGCCCGCCGAGGTTATCAAGGTCCTCTATATCATCATTGCCGCGCGGCAGATGACCTATATCAAAGAGCATGAGGACATCAACGGCTTCTTTTCTGTGGTTCAGATGGTGGGGCATTTTGGCATTGTTTTCGTCCTCATCGTCGTCGTCTCCTCGGACCTCGGGAGCGCCACGGTCATCATGCTGATTTTCCTGACCATGTTCTTCCTGCTGGGTGTGCGGCTCTACTGGTTCGCCCTGGGCGGCGCGGCTGTCGCGGCGGCGGTTCCGCTGCTGTGGGAGTATTTCCTCAAGGACTACCAGAAAAAGCGCCTGATTGCCCCCTATGATCCGAGCATCGACCCGGACGGCTGGGGCATCACCTGGCAGACCACGCAGAGCAAGCTGACCCTCGCCTCCGGCCGTCTCACCGGCGTGGAGGAGGGACACCGCACCACGGTGTTTACAGGCAAACACACAGACTTCATCTTCTCCGCGGTGGGGGAGAACCTGGGTATGATCGGCTGCATCATCGTGATTATCCTGCTCGCCGTCATCATCATCCACATCGTGCGCATCGGACTCAAGAGCGGACGTCTGTACGATCTGCTGATCTGCATGGGCGTGGCCTCCGCCATGACCTTCCAGACCTTTATCAACATCGGCATGTGCATCGGCATCACCCCGGTTATCGGCATTACGCTCCCGTTTTTCAGCTACGGGGGCTCGTCCATGGTGACAATGTACGCGGCGATGGGCCTCATCTCCGGCGTCAAGTACAAGCTCAAGCCGGAACACTTCTCCCTGATATACTGATACAAAAACAGGCGACCCGGTGGGCCGCCTGTTTTTGTCAGTGTGCCGGGCATGACACAGTCCTAACAGGTGAAAGTCCTGTCACAGGTAGTTACCGCCAAGTG
Organism: uncultured Eubacteriales bacterium; assembly: GCA_900319695.1. Classification (GTDB taxonomy): domain Bacteria; phylum Bacillota; class Clostridia; order Oscillospirales; family Oscillospiraceae; genus Limivicinus. Next base: position 32 of record ONPN01000057.1, on the reverse strand, counting down.
TAGCGAACCGCAAGCCGACGCCAGCAATGGCG
>ONPN01000058.1 GCA_900319695.1 uncultured Eubacteriales bacterium | reverse complement strand
GGAAATGGGCATCAGTTACCGGGTGATCGACCAGTATCTGCTGAATGGTCAGGCGGATAAAAGTGAGCTTGCAACCATGCGCCGCTTCCACGAGCGGAGTGAACATAAACGCCAGCCGATCCCGATTTATAAGGGAGAATAACATGCACGACAGCTATCAAAACCCGCTCTGTACCCGCTATGCGGGGAAGGAGATGCAGCGGATCTTCTCGGATCAGCAAAAGTTTTCCACATGGCGAAGACTGTGGCTCGCCCTGGCGGAGAGTGAGCAGGCCCTCGGTCTGCCCATCACAGACGCGCAGCTTGACGAGATGCGCCTCCATCTGGATGACATCGACTACGACATGGCAGCCCGAAAGGAAAAGGAACTGCGCCATGATGTGATGGCGCATGTGCACACCTTCGCCGCCGCCTGTCCGAAGGCAGCGCCGATCATCCACCTGGGCGCCACCTCCTGCTATGTGGGGGACAACACGGACGTCCTCAATCAGCGCGACGCCCTGCTGCTCATACGGCGCAAGCTGCTGTCCGTCATGCGGGCGCTTGCGGACTTTGCCGGGAAGAACAAAGATGTCCCGACCCTGGCCTTTACCCACTTTCAGGCGGCCCAGCCCACCACGGTGGGAAAGCGCGCCTGCCTCTGGCTCCAGGATCTGGAGATGGATCTTGAGCAGCTGGATTTTGCCCTCTCCCGGCTGCGGCTTCTGGGCTGCAAGGGTACGACCGGCACGGCGGCGAGCTTCCTCAAGCTCTTTGAGGGGGACGGGGAAAAGGTACTGGCGCTCGAGCGCCTGATCGCGGAGAAGTTGGGCTTTCCCGCCTGCCAGCCGGTGAGCGGGCAGACCTATTCCCGCAAGCAGGATTTCGCCGTTTTGCAGGTTCTCAGCGGCATTGCCCAGAGCGCCTGCAAATTCGCCGGAGATATTCGCTTGCTGAGCCATCTCAAGGAACTGGAGGAGCCCTTCGAGAGTGGGCAGATCGGCTCGTCAGCCATGGCCTATAAGCGAAACCCCATGCGCAGCGAACGTATCGCGGCGCTCTCGCGCTATGTGATGTGCGACCTTCAAAACGCGGCCTTTACGGCGTCCTCCCAGTGGCTGGAGCGCACGCTGGACGATTCCGCCAACCGCCGCATCGCCATCCCGGAGGCGTTTCTTGCCTGTGACGGGATTTTGAATCTGTATGAGAATATCGTCACCGGCCTGCGCCTGTTCCCGGCGGTGATGCAAAAGCATCTCAGCGAGGAGCTGCCGTTTCTCGCCACCGAAAATATCCTGATGGTCTGCGTAAAGGAGAAGCACGGAGACCGTCAGCTTCTCCATGAACGCCTGCGCCTCCACGCGGTCGCCGCGGCAGAGCAGGTCAAGGTATATGGCAGGGAAAACGATCTCCTTCAGCGGATCGCGGACGACCCGGCCTTCGGCCTGACGGCGGAGGAATTGGAAGAGCTGGCCCGGCCCTCGGCCTTTACCGGCATGGCAGGATTACAGTGCGCGCGTTATCTCCGCGAGGTGATCACACCGATACTGGACCAGAATCGGGCGGAAATCCAGAGCGCAGATGAGATCATGGTGTAATACTGTTTTTCGTTAAAACGGTTCGTTTTAACGAAAAGGCATCGCGCAAAGCGCGCTGCCAGTTTTGCGCCCTTGGGCACAAAACACGTCTCATAGGTCTCCGACGCGCCTTTGGCGCTATAAAACGGCTTTAAGCCGTTTTATGGGAGACCAGTATAAGGGGGAAATTAAAATGCTGACATCTGTAGTAGGGACAAACTGGGGCGACGAGGGAAAGGGCCGCATGGTCGATATGCTCAGCGAGGCGTATGATGTCGTCGTGCGCTATCAGGGCGGCAACAACGCCGGACACACGGTCGTGAATGAATACGGAAAGACGGTGCTGAATCTGCTGCCCTCGGGCATCATGCGGAAGAATACCGCGAATATCCTCGGCCCCGGTATGGTCGTCGACCTCGAGCACCTCTCCAAAGAGACCGACGCGATCCGAAAGCGCGGCGTGCCGATCAGTCCGGAGAACTTGATCCTCAGCTCCCGCGCGACGATCTGCCTGCCCTATCATCGGCTTCTCGATGTGCTGGAGGAGGAACGCCTCGGCAGCAAGAGCTTTGGCTCCACCCGGCGGGGCATCTCGCCGGTCTATGCGGATAAGTATATGAAAAAGACCCTGCGCCTGGGCGATCTGCTCTATCCGACTACGCTCAGGAAAAAGGTCGGGGAACTGCTGGAATGGAAGAACCTCACGGTCGAGAAGGGCTACGGACATGACCCGATCAAAACCGATGAGATCATGGACTGGCTCCTTGCCTACGGAAAGCCCTTTGTGCCGTATATCCGGGATACCGGGCTGTATCTGCAAAACGCGATAGAGGAAGGAAAATCCGTCCTATTTGAAGCCCAGCTCGGCGCACTGCGGGACATCGACTTCGGCATCTATCCCTTCACCTCCGCCTCCTCAACGCTCTCCGCCTATGCGCCCATCGGCGCGGGAGTGCCCTCCGCCCATCTGGATCAGGTGATCGGGATTATGAAAGCCTATTCAAGCTGCGTCGGCGCAGGTCCTTTTCCCTGCGAGCTCTTCGGAGAAGAGGGGAGCGCGCTGCGCGAGGCCGGGGCGGAATACGGCGCCGCCACCGGCAGACCGCGCAGAGTCGGCGGCTTTGACGTTGTCGCCTCCCGCTACGGAACAAGGATGCAGGGCTGCACATCCCTCGCGCTGACCAAGCTGGACGTGCTGTCTTACATGGAGAAAATCCCGGTGTGCGTTGCCTATGAGGTGAAGGGTGAGCGCGTTGAGGACTTTCCCACGGTGATTGACGATCTGAACGCGGCGAAACCGATCTATGAATATCTGCCGGGTTTTCACTGTGACATCGGCGCCTGCCGCAGACTTGAGGATCTGCCGCAGGCCGCGCGGGACTATATCGCCTTTGTGGAATCCGCCGTGGGCTGCCCGATCCGCTATGTCTCCGTCGGCGCGGAGAGGGACGCGATCATATGGAACCCATGACCAAATAAATATGCTGAAAATGGGCATGTTGATGCGGGGTGATCCCGTACGACATGCCCATAAACATCACATGCGGACTTGCTGCGTGCCTTATGGCACCGTGTATTTGTGCGTTGCCTCGCGGATAAACGGAACAGGGGTACACAGATCTGCCGTAACGGCGCGTGAAAACAAAAGAGGGCTTTGTATCAGATCGGAAAAACACGATACTCTATGGCAAGCGCACGAGATGTTAAAAAGAAAAACAGGCAATTTCCGAAAGCGGCTGTAATGACGGCTGGATCAAAAGATGTTTATCGGCGACCCCACTTTTTCAATCGAGGATTTCGTATAACTGAGTGAAGAGACAAAGGCCGGAAAACAGGAGGTACTTGATATGAAAAATCATGGCAAGCCCGATGGCGTGGATTTAAGCAGCGGCCCTATCATAGGCGGCAGCTTTGACGGCATAGGTAATATAATCTTGTCTGTGGAATAACAATATGATAAAATAACATATAAACGCTTCCAGAAACGGAGACGGACGATGGGGCAAGAGGTCAACAGCGCGGCGCTGCGCGCAGCCGGTGATGAACAGGCGCGGGAACAATTGATTCGGGAGCATGAGCAGCTCATCCTTCGCACAGCCTCGGCGGTGACACGCCGCTATGTCGGCAAAAGCGACGATGAATGGGCTGTGGCTCTGTGCGCCTTCTCCCACGCTGTTGACGTTTATGACGAGACAAAAGGTGATTTTCTGCCCTTCGCACAGATGCTGATCCGGCGGGAGCTGATAGACGCATTTCGGAAAGAGTCACAGCATGCCTCTGAGTTCAATGTCGCGCCGCATATCCTTGACGGCAGCGGAGAGGCCGAGGAGGACACCGAGCATGTGTATCTTGCGGTGGTACGGGACAGCGTCGAGGCATCTGACCGGAGCCTGCATGATGAAATCGTATCGGCCAATGCAATGCTGTCCGAGTACGGCTTCCGCTTTTTTGATCTCACCGAATGCTCACCCCGGCAGGAGAAGACGCGCCGGGAGTGCGCGGCGGCAATTCGGGGCCTTCTCAAAGATCCGCCCCTGCTGGTAAGCCTCCTGCGGGAGAATAAAAAGCTGCCCTCAGCCGAGTTATACCGGCTGAGCGGCGTGTCGCGCAAAACGCTGGATCGTTATCGGAAGTATATCATTATGGCCGCGCTGGTTCTCAGCGACGACTATCCGCAGATCGCGGAGTATCTGAAATTTGTAAAAGAGGGGGTGGCGTCGTGAAGGCAGTGATTGTGGATTTTCGTGACGGGCACGCCGCGGCGCTGTGTGACGATGGAAGCGTCATCAAGATCCGCGACGCGGGTTACACGCTCGGCCAGGTCATTGAACTGCATGAGCGCGTCCGACCGCGCTGGCGGCGTACCATCATCTCCCTTGCCGCTGCCGCGGCGCTGCTTCTGAGCCTCGGCGGCGCGGCCTACGCCACGCCTTACGGCGTAGTGACGCTGGACGCGGATGCAAGCATTCAGTATACCATCAATATGTTTGACTATGTCCTCGATGTTCAGGCGGCCGATGAAGAAGGGGAAGCCCTTCTCAGGGAGCTGGATATCCGACAGATCCGACATCGTCCGGTGGATTCCGCAATCACGTCTGCCATGCAGCATCTTGAGCAGCGCAGAGCGCCTGAAAATGCTGAACTCTCCGTTTCCGTTTCGGCGAATACGAGAAACGAGAGACACACAGAGCGGCTCAGCCGGGAGCTGGAACGGACGGTCAATGCGCATATGCCCATCCCTGCCCCGGAAAGCGGAAATCAGCCCGGTATGCACGACCGCGTTGCCCAGCCGCCTCATCTGGATAATCCTGTGGCTGACGCCTCTGCATTTCACCCTGACGACAAACAGGCGCCGAACGTACAGCCGGACGGGGCGGGAACCGCAAATGTTGAAAGTACACCGCGGGAACCTTCCGCCGGACAGCTCCCGAATGAGAACGGAGAGTCCGCGGCAGATACAGCGTCGGAAGAAAACCCTCCTGACATGCGGAGGGAAGAAAGGGAAGATACAGGCAGCGCTCATGCGGGGACACAGCAGCGCCCCATGCGTACAGAAGACGGCGCTGCAAGACTGCCCGCTTCGGAAGGAAACGCTCGCGAAGAAGGGGAGGCGCCCGTTTTTGACGGCCAGGCGCCGGAACAGAGCTTTGGCGGTCAGCAGCCTCACGAGATGGGTGGCGGCCCCTCCATGGGCGGCGCGGGCCCACGCCTTTTCCAATGAACTTGCAGGCGGACTGCGGATCGACAAAATAGTAAATACTGATTGCAAAAAAATATGCCCGGCCGATCTCTTATGAGATCTGTCGGGCGTATGTGTATTATGCCGCGTTCAGAATTTGCATAAATTCCTCACCGGTGATCGTCTCATGCTCGTAGAGATAATCAGCAAGCTCATCAAGCTTTGCGCGGTTTTCGGTCAGAATGTTCAGGGCTTTCTCATGCTGCTTGCGCACCAGAGCGACGACCTGCTCGTCGATCCTGCTCTGTGTTTCGGCTGAGCACGCAAGAGAAGTATCACCGCCGAGATACTGATTTGTGACGGTCTCCATGGCGACCATGTCAAAGTCGTCGCTCATGCCGTAGCGGGTGATCATGGAGCGGGCGAGCTTGGTAGCCTGCTCAATATCGTTGGCGGCGCCTGTGGTGACGGAGCCGAATACCAGCTCCTCGGCGGCGCGGCCGCCGGTGTATGTGGCGATCTTGTTCTCCAGCTCCTGCTTGTTCATCAGATAGTGGTCATTGTTTTCCACTTGAAGAGTATACCCAAGGGCGCCGGAGGTACGGGGGATAATGGTGATCTTCTGAACCGGTGCGGAGTTCGTCTGCCTGGCGGCGACGAGCGCGTGGCCGATCTCATGGTAGGCGACGATCTTCTTTTCCTGGTCCGTGAGGATCGCGTTTTTCTTCTGATAGCCTGCAATGACGACCTCAATGCTCTCCTCCAGATCCGCCTGTGTGGCAAAGCCGCGCCCGTCACGCACCGCGCGCAGAGCGGCTTCGTTCACGATATTGGCAAGCTCCGCGCCGGAGGCGCCGGAGGCCATACGGGCGACCTGCAAGAAGTCCACATCATCAGCAACTTTGATCTTTTTGGCGTGTACCTTCAGGATCGCTTCACGGCCCTTGAGATCGGGCAGCTCCACCGGCACGCGGCGGTCAAAACGTCCGGGGCGGGTAAGCGCCGGATCAAGGGACTCGGGCCGGTTGGTAGCGGCGAGGATGATGACGCCGCTGCTGCCGTCAAAACCGTCCATCTCGGTGAGCAGCTGGTTGAGGGTCTGCTCGCGCTCGTCGTTGCCGCCGTACTGGCCGCCGCTGCGCTTCTGGCCGATGGCGTCGATTTCATCAATAAACACGATGCAGGGGGCCTTCTCCTTGGCCTGACGGAACAGATCGCGCACCTTGGAAGCGCCCATGCCCACAAACATCTCCACAAATTCCGAGCCGGACATGGAGAAGAAGGGGACGTTTGCCTCACCGGCGACCGCCTTGGCGAGCATGGTCTTGCCGGTTCCCGGAGGGCCGACAAGCAGAACGCCCTTCGGCATGGAGGCGCCGATCTCCCGGTACTTCTCCGGGTTTTCGAGGTAGTCCACGATCTCCTGCAAGTTTTCTTCCGCTTCATCAACGCCTTCCACATCGCTGAAACGGATGCCGTCGGAGGACTTGACATAGACCTTGGCGTTGGATTTGCCCATGTTGAACATCATGGACCCGGCACCGCCGCCGGCCCTGTCCATCAGCTTCTTGGACATGAACTGGCCGAGCAGCGTAAAAAGACCGATCGGCAGCAGCCACGACAGGAGCAGAGACGCAAGGGGAGAGGTCTCCTCGACGATCTCACTGGTGAAGGCCACGCCGGATGCGTGGAGGCGGTCCACCAGACCGGGATCATCCATCACGCCGGTGCGGTAGATTTTGTTTTCCTCCCTGCCTGTGAAAAGGATCTGGTTTCGCTGGAGCTGCACCTTGCCGATCTCTCCGTTCTCGGTCATCGTCATAAAGGTGCCGTAGTCCACATCGGTGATCGCTTTCCCCGCAAGATACGGGGCAACGATGCAGTTAAACAGCAGTATGGCGAGCAGCATGACAACATAGTAAAAGATCAGAGGCCGCTTCGGACGTTTGACTTCCTGCATGATGGATTCCTCCTGAAAAAATAATATGTTCTGCGGCTGTACCATGCCTGCCGCAAGATGGGAAAAGCGCCCCGCTTACATCCGGCGGGACGCTTTTTCAAAACGAATCAGCCTTCGATGGCGATATACTTCTTTTCGGGCAGCCGCGGTTTTGCTTCCTTCTTCGGAATCTGCAGCGTCAGTATACCGTGGTCCAGTTTCGCCTTGATGTGAGATCCTCGCCGACATAGAAGCTGCGGCTCATGCTTCCTGCGCAGCGCTCCTGGCGGATGAGTTTACCGGACTTTTGAGCCTTTTCATCCTTGTCAAGGACTTTCGCCGCCGTGATGTTCAGATACCCGTTTTCCAGGCTGAGCTGAACTTCATCCTTGTGGAAGCCGGGCAGCTCAATATCTACTTCAAAGCTATCGTCGCGCTCCCGCACGTCTGTTTTCATCAGATTCCTGGCGTTGTGACCATAGAGCGGCTTCTCCATCCTCGCAAACGAGATCGGCGAGGTCGGCATCAGTTTTGTGCCCTCGGGCACAAAACACGTCTCATAGGTCTCCGACGTGCCTTTGGCACTATAAAACGGCTTTAAGCCGTTTTATGGGAGACCAGTATGAAAAGCTTGATTCTTCAAGATTTTCAGATAAAGCATTTTGCTGTAGAGCAAAATGCTCGGCGGATAAGCGCAGTCAAAAAAGCCCATTAAGGTCTATTTTTGACAAACTGGCATCCCCGACCGCAAGGTCGGGGATGTTTCCTGTTTACAAGACTCGATATAGGAAAAACAGTTGTTTAAGGTAATGCCGCACAATTCGGCGAGAGCAGATTTCGAGAAAAATCGGGTTCTGATGAAGGCAATTTTTCGCAGGAATACTTTGTGTATTGCAAGAAAAAGTGACAATATCAGAGCGCGATTTATCCGAAAGACGCCGAAGACGGATTGTGCGGTGTTGCCTTAAGGATTGGACGGATCAGGAAGATTGTGGGTGCCGTCATCCGGTTGGGGGGTGCCGCCGGTGCCGCCGCCGGTATTGCCGCCGGTGCTGCCGCCGGTGCTGCCGCCGGTGCTGCCGCCGGTATTGCCGCCGGTGCTGCCGCCGGTGCTGTCGCCGGTGTTATCGCCGGTGTTATCGCCGGTGTTATTGCCGGTGTTGCCGCCGGTGTTGCCGCCGGTGTTATCGCCGGTGTTGCCGCCGGTGTTATCGCCGGTGTTGCCGCTGCCTCCGTTTCCATCGTGCGAGAATTGATTGGGCGTGTGCTCGTGACCGGTGACGACGGACTCATGCCAGTCATAGATATAGTTGGGGCCGGGCATCTGGGGGGCGATGGAGTGGCCGCCCGGCAGGGTGATCGAGTGATTCACGTCGGGGGGACTGGGCTCGCCGGTATACTCGTTGTACCAGTACCACCAGGGGGCTTCCCAGGTGTAAGGGTCGATATAGTAACGGTACGGCCACCACCAGAGCATGCCGCCCTCGTCGGAGGATTTGCTCGTCTTCGGCTGGTAGGTCCAGATGCGCGCGGCCTCGGTGTACACGGGGCCGCCCTCGCCGGTGAAGCAGGCCTGCACCATGCAGCCGTTCATCCACGAGGGAATGCCGCTGAGTTTCAAGGTATCGGTATTGGCGCCGGAGACGTAGAGCCCGGAGATGCTGTTGGCCGCCTCATAGGCCGGAGCGCTGATGCTGCCGTCGCTCGTGGTGATGATCCAGGTGACAGAGGTGGCGTTGGCCGCGTGAGCGATAAAGGTGCAGGAACCGCCGTAGGGCACGGACTCGCTCGTAGGACTCTTGGTGACGCGCACACGATTGAGAATGGTCGAGTAGTCAAGTCTTCCTCCGCTGGACAGCGCCGCGCTCTGGGGCGCTGCGGGAACGGTCGGAACCGTGACTGTCGGCGTGTCGCTGCGCGGGGAGGCTGTCGCGTTCTTCGCCCCGCTCGCGTCAACGGTGACAGCTGCGCCGCAGTATGGGCAGAAATTGCTGTCCGTGGGGATTGGCTTCCCGCACTTTCTGCAGAACAGCGCCTCGCTGTCGGCAAAGGCCGGGACGCACAGGGACAGTGCAAACAACAGGATAAGAAGCAGACACAAAACGCGCTTCAAAACGATCCCACCTTTCAAAAAACAAAACAAATCGCACAAGATAAGTTTACATAATGATACAAACCTTATTCTTTGATAACATTATATGCGATTATGACAGAGAATGCAAGAGCAAGATCGCCGCTTACGGAAAAGTTATTAAAAATTAACAAATAGATTACAGCACATAAAGTGCCTCTTCTGCGCCGCCGCTTTCAACCGATGCCTCCTGCGCCCGCGCGTACTCTCGCGGATTGACTCCGACGCTCTCGCGAAAGACGCGGGCAAAATAGTTGGCGTTGGAAAAGCCGCAGGCGTCGGACACAAATTGAACGGTGTGCCGCCCCTGACGAAGCAGCAGCTTCGCGTTCTCAATCCGCACCCGGTTGAGGTATTTGCCCGGCGTGACACCCGTATATTTACAGAAGCAGCGAGTCAGATACTCCTGGCTGACCTCCAGCCGTTCGGCAAGCTCTGAGATTCCGTCGAGGTAGGCGTAGTCGCGCCGCATGATCCCAAGCGCGGCCTCCACCACCGGCGGCAGCGTGCTCCGCCCTGCGGGACCCGCCGTGCCTGTGCCGCACAGCGCCATCAGCAGCTCATACGCCCGCGCCGACGCCTCCTTGGCCGGGACGGTCTTATGCCGCGCCGCCAGCACGTTGACAAGTCGACGCGCCGCCTCGCCGCCGCGCTCGAAGAACAGGCCGTCCTCCGCGCCGAATACCCGGTCGGCGGCGACGCCGCAGAGCGTCAGCAGACACAGCTCGCACTCCACGGCGGGGAGAAGTGACAGTTCGTCCTCACCCCGGACGACCACAGCCTGTCCGCTTTCCAGAGGAAACCCGCGTTCCCCGGCGGCGAGACGCAGTCCGCCGGAGAGAGGGGAGAGCACACGCCAAACGCCATGCGCCGCAGACAGTTCGCGCACGCTGCCGCTCGGAAGATGCAGCACGCGCAGCTCCGAAACGGCCAGAAGCCCCGAGAGAAAACCTCCCGGAGCTTCCAGCGTTATGTTTTGTTTAAGCTGTTCGGCCAAACCCGGCATCAGTGGCAGATGGCGAGCTCGGTCTCCTTGTCGAAGAAGTGGACTCTGTCCATATCGACGGGAACCTTGACGAACTCTTCCTTGGGATTCTCAACGGAGGAGGCCATGCGGACGATGACCTTCTGTTCGCCGACAAAGACGTAGAGGTTGGTCTCCGCGCCCAGCAGCTCGCAGAAGTCGACCTTCGCGGACAGGCCGTTGCCGGCGGTGAGCTTATCGAAGGTGAGGAAGTTCTCGGGACGCACGCCGAAGATGACGGTCTTCCCAACATAGGGCTTGAGGGCCGCGTGCTTGAAGGCGGGGATCTCGAGCTTGTCGTTGTTGATGACGGCGAACAGCTTGCCGCCCTCGGCGACGATCTTGGCGTCCAGGAAGTTCATCTGAGGCGAGCCGATGAAGCCCGCGACGAAGAGGTTGCACGGCGTATCGTACAGCACCTTCGGGGTGTCAAACTGCTGGATCAGGCCGTCCTTCATGACGACGATGCGGTCGCCCATGGTCATGGCCTCGGTCTGGTCGTGGGTGACGTAGACGAAGGTGGTGTCCAGACGGCGGTGCAGACGCGCGATCTCGGAGCGCATGGAGGTACGGAGCTTGGCGTCGAGGTTACTGAGCGGCTCGTCAAGCAGGAAGACGGCCGGGTTGCGGACCATGGCGCGGCCCAGCGCGACACGCTGTCTCTGTCCGCCGGACAGGGCCTTGGGCTTGCGCTCAAGCAGATGCTCCAGGTCGAGGATCTTGGCGGCCTCGTGCACACGCTTGTCGATCTCGTCCTTGGGGACGTTGCGCAAGGTCAGACCGAAGGCGATGTTCTTGTAGACGGTCATGTGGGGGTACAGGGCGTAGTTCTGGAACACCATGGCGATGTCGCGGTCTTTGGGCGGAACCTGGTTGACCAGGCGGTCGCCGATGTAAAGCTCGCCGCTGGAGATGGATTCCAGACCCGCGATCATGCGCAGGGTGGTGGATTTGCCGCAGCCGGAGGGACCGACCAGAATGATGAACTCCTTGTCCTTGATCTCCAGATTGAGGTTGGGGACAACGGGTCTGTCCGCGCCGTCATAGATCTTGGTGACGTTTCTGAAGCTGATGGAAGCCATTGCGTTTCCTCCTGTTTTATATTGAATTTTCGTTGTGTTTTCGCATGGGACGAAATCATTTCTCTGCCTCAAAAGATACCAGAATCCGCAAAAAATTGCAAGTATATTTTCTTGACAAAAGGATAAAAAATTGATCTTTAAATCGCCCTTGCCCGCCGCGCAGGGGCTATGTTATAATGAAGCAAAAGGACATACACGGGAGAGGATTGCGCTATGTCTGATCTTACCTATCAGCAGGCCCGCCGCCTGGGCCTCAAGGAGATGAAAGCCCGGACGGCAAAGCAGGAGGACCCGTATCTGCCGTCGCTGGAGGAGCTTTTGCCGCATATGAGCGGCATGAATGAGACGAATCTCGGCGTCGTCCGCATCGACATGGAGCAGATCGTCGGCACCCGCACCACCGCCCGGCGGGAGGCTTTCTCGCCCTCCTTTTATCCTGTTTTGGAGGAGGACAGCGAGTTTGCGGCCAAGTGGTCGGCCCTCGCCGCGTCCCATGTGAAGGAGGGCATACACGACGCGATCGTTGTCATGGAATACCTCAACCGCTTCTATGTGGTGGAGGGGCACAAGCGCGTCTCCGTGCTGCGCTTTTTCGGCGGGGCCACCGTCCAGGCCGAGGTTCGCCGCCTCCTGCCCCCGAGGAGCGAGGAGACGGAGATCGTCGTCTATTACGAGTTTCTGGATTTCTATAAAATCACCAAAATCAACTACATCCTGCTGAAAAAGCCCGGCAGTTACCCAAAGCTGACACAGCTTTTGTGCGGTGAGGAAGAGACCCCCTGGGACGAGGACCGCAGGCGCAGCTTTTATTCCGGCGTGACGCGCTTTCGCAAGGCCTTCGCCGCCTCCGAGCTCAGCCGCACCCTCACCAGGGACGAGGCTTTGCTTCGCTATCTGGAGATTTTTGGGGCCGCCGCCCTCTACGACCGCACCCCGAACGAGCTGAAAGCCGACCTCGCCGCCATAGTCCCGGAGCTCAACAGCGTCAAAAACGAGAGCGAACCCGTCCTTATGACCGACCCTGCCGACGACCGCTCACGCAGTCTCATCAGCCGCATAGTACACCCGAGCGTGAAGAGCGTGCGCGCGGCCTTCCTCCACGACAAGGACCCGGAGACCTCCTTCTGGACCTATGCGCATGAGCGCGGCAGGCTCGAGGCCCAGCAGGCGCTGGGCGAAAAGGCGGAGACGGTGAGCTGCTTCAACATGCTGGACAAGGACTTCGACGCGGCGGTGAAGGAGCTTGCGGAGCAGGGGGTCGACATGATCTTCAGCACGACGCCGAAGCTCCTGGCCCAGACGGTCAGCGCCGCAGCCCTCTATCCGAATATCCGCTTTCTCAACTGCTCCCTGAACGTCAGCCACCCCATTCTGCGCTGTTACTACGCGCGGATGTATGAGGCTAAATTTTTGACCGGTGTCATTGCGGGCGCTCTCGCCGAGCATCCCAGCATCGGCTACATCTGCGACTATCCGATTTATTCCATGCCCGCCTCCATCAACGCCTTTGCCCTGGGGGTGCGCATGGTTAATCCACGGGCCCGCGTCCTGCTCCAGTGGTCGACGATCGAGGGCGCGGATATCGAGGGGCACTTCAAAAGCTGCGGCGTCACGGCGGTCTCCGGCCAGGACAGCCTCATCCGGGACGAGCGGCAGCGAAGGCTCGGCGTATTTCTGCGCCTGGGCGAGCAGCAGATCAATGTGGCGAGCTCCTATTGGAACTGGGGCGCGTTCTATACCAAAATTATGAAGTCGGTTCTGGACGGCTCCTGGGACGAGCTCAAGAGCACCAGCGACGCGGGGCAGACCATCAATTACTGGTGGGGCCTGTCCGCGGGCGCGGTGGATGTGCGCGTCGGGGAGAAGGTCCCGGCGGAGACGGCGCGGCTCGTGGAGCTGCTTCGCAAGTGCATCTCCGACGGCAGCTTCCGCCCCTTTGACGGGCCGGTCTACGATCAGGCAGGCAATCTGCGCATCGGGGAAGGGGAGGTATTGAGTCCCCATCAGATTTTGATGATGGACTGGCTGGTGGAGAATGTCGACGGCGAGATCCCAAAGCTCGAACAGCTTACGCCCACGGCGCAGGAGCTGGTCAAGATCCAGGGCGTGCTCAAGCCGGAGACGGAAAAAACGACAGAATAAAACAACTGAATATAAGAACGCGGCGGAGATGCGAACAAATGGCATCTCCGCCGCGCTGTCATCTTCTTCGCTTTTTCTGCGGCTTGTCTGGGCCGACAATATCCTCCCGCCGGTTCCAGTTCGGGTCAGAGTAGGAGGATTCCTGAACCATGACATCCCTGTCGCGGTGTTCCTCATCAATAAAAACGGCACCGTCAGACTGAACGGTTTTTTGGCTTAATGCCTCATTTCCAAACTTCTGGAAGGCCTTTCGGATGAAAAAGCACTGCAGATAGGCGAGCAGCGCAAAGCCGCATGCAGCCCACAGATATACGAAGGTATCCACCGCCGCCGGATTCATCACAAAGCTGACGTAGACCGCGGCGACAAACAGCAGCAGGCTCAGCAAGGTCCAGGGCAGGGCCGCGATGCTGAGCAGCCAGGCGTTTCGCAGCGTGTTTCTGACCGTGTTTTCATAGCGCGCCTGTAGCGGAAAGATGTAAATGAATCCGCACAGAAAGACGAAAACCAACAGATAGAAGGTCACCATATAGACCTTCCCGTAGGCGCCCGCGAGGCTCTGCACGACCCAATAATAGGCGGCAAGAAAGACGATGACCAGCAGACAGATGAGCCAGAGAACAGTCGCCTGCTTAAAATTGCGGCGGAAAGCCTGCCAGAAGTCCCGGAAGATAAGCCCGTTGTCCTTATCCTCCTCATAGACAAGCTGGAGCATACAGGTATAAAGCGCCGTCAGCGATGCGCCGATCGTGAAGATGGGCAGGCAAAAGAGAACGAACATCAGGTTGCAGAGCACAATGTCCGCAAACTTGCTCATGGCGGTCATCAGCGGGCCGTCCGGATCAAACAATTTCATAGCAGAACCCTCCGGGTGAATAAGGAAGGGGCGTCGAAACCGACGCCCCGAATTGAGCTTGCGGGGAGATTTACTTGATAGCGCCCTGAACCATGCCGTCCATGATGTGCTTCTGAGCGAGCAGGAAGATCACGATCATCGGGATCATGGCGAGCAGAGCCGCCGTCAGGATCATATCCCAGGACTTCACGAAGGAGCCGACGAAGGCCTGCACCGCAACGGGCAGGGTCTTGTTCGGGTTGCTCTGGCCCAGCAGAATGGAGGGGAGCAGGTAGTCGTTCCAGATCCACATGCCGTTGAGGATCGTAACGGTGACGATCGTGGGCTTGAGCAGGGGGAAGATGATGCGGAAGAAGGTTCCCTCGGGCGAGCAGCCGTCGATGGCCGCGGCCTCCTCCAGCTCATAGGGGATGCCCTTGATGAAGCCGGTGAGGATGAAGACCGTCATGGCGCCGCCGAAGCCGCAGTACGCGAAAATCAGACCCGGCAGAGTGCCGTTCATGCCGAGACCGACGAACTTGCCGACCTCACGGAAGGTGGCGATCAGCGGGAGCATGACGACCTGGAAGGGGATGATCATGGAGGAGATGAAGGTCATGTAAATGACGGTGGACCACTTGGTCTTGTTGCGGCAGATGACCCAGGCGGACATACCGCCGAACACAGCCAGCAGCACCAGTGAGATGACGGTGACCAGCGTGGAGCAGCCGAACGCACGCCAGAACACGAAGTTCTTGTTGTTGATAACGGCGGACGTATTGGTAATGAACTGCTTAATGCTTGCTCCGGCGGTGGAGATAGGATCATTTACGATGGCGGCCTGTGTTTTAAAGGAGTTGATCACGACAAGGAGGAAGGGGAAAAGAATATAACAGGCCAGAAGGATGGCGATGACCATGAGGACGATCATGCGGGATGTCTTCATTTTCATTACATCTCAACCTCCCTCTTATTGGAGATGCGCACCTGGATGAGGGATACGCACGCCAGGATGATGAAGAACAGGATGGCCTTGGCCTGAGCGTAGCCGTACTGGTCGCGGGCGAAGGCGGTGTTGTAGATGTTCAGGGCAATCATCTGTGTGCCGTTTGACAGTCGCGAGCCCATGAACTTTCTCACCGTGCCGACGCCGTTGGTCAGGGCCAGGTTGACGTCGAACTGCTTGAAGGCGGAGGTCAGGGTCAGGAAGGTGCAGATGGTGAAGGTGGCGGCGATCATGGGGATCTTGATCTGGAAGAGCGTCTTGATGTCGCTCGCGCCGTCGATCTGCGCGGCCTCCAGCACGTCCTTGGGAACCGTGGCGAGACCGTTGATGTAGATCAGCATGATGTAGCCGGCATACTGCCAGACATACACGACGATGATGGCGATGAAGGCCGTCTTGGTTTGGGCCAGGGCGGAGTGCGGGGAGTTGAGGATCTTGGTCAGAACATTGGAAAAAATGAACTGCCAGATGTAGCCCAGAACGATGCCGCCGATCAGGTTCGGGAGGAAGTAGGCGGCGCGGAAGAAGCCGACGCCCTTGAGCTTGGTGGTGCAGAGCAGGGCCAGCAGGAAGGCCACGAGGTTGACCAGGATCATGTTGACAATCACGAACAGACAGGTCAGCAGCAGGGACCAGATGAAGGCGGGCTCTTTGAACATGGCGGCGTAGTTTTCAAAGCCGACCATCTTGGTGAAGGTGACGCCGTTCCAGTCGGTGAAGGAATAGAAGAAGCCGACAAACATGGGGATGATGACGGTGACGGCGAAGGTAAAGAGCAGGGGGAACAGGAAAATCACATTGATGATGGCCCGGTGGTGCAGCACGGTCGGGATGTAATACACGCCCGCCAGAACCAGCAGCGCTCCG
Organism: uncultured Eubacteriales bacterium; assembly: GCA_900319695.1. Lineage (GTDB taxonomy): Bacteria > Bacillota > Clostridia > Oscillospirales > Oscillospiraceae > Limivicinus. The sequence goes on along the minus strand of ONPN01000058.1, from coordinate 1,042 downwards.
CAAACGAGAAACGCGCCGCGCATGGAGCCGAGGCCGGTGGTTGTCTTTGTCAGGTCAAAGTACAGCGCGGCGATCAGCAGCACGATGCCAAGGCCAAGGAGAGTCATCGACAAGGTTTTCTTGCCGGAGGCGGATTCAGTCATATCTCAGAACACTCCATTTCCAGTATCTTTTCTCCTAAACGATATGAAAGGAGGGCGGCGGCTGGGCCGCCGCCCTCCTCAATACATTTGACTGGGGATTACTTGAAGAAATCGGCGATGACGTCGGTCATAGCCTCAGTGAAGCTCTGGACATCCTCAAGACCCATGGCGAAGTCCTGGAAGATGGCGCCGGTGACATCCTGCGCGAGGTTGGAGGGCTGGCCCATCCAGTGCCAGGCAGAGGTCTTGCCGGCAGCGGCGTACTCAGAGACAGGGGCGGCAAACGGGTCATTGGCGACGACGGTGCAGCTCTTGAAGGGGCTGACGCAGCCGGCTTCCTGAACCATGATCTGCTGGCCGTCGGGGCCGGCGAGCCAGTTGAGGAACTCCTCAGCCTCGGCGACGTTGCCATCCTTGTAGACAGCCCAGTGAGAAGGAGCGTTGGTCAGAATGGTGTCGATGCCCTCGATGAAGCAGTAGGGAACGTAGCCGCACTCAAAGTTGCCGGCGGCAGCGTACAGATCCTTGTACTGGTTGGTCAGGGAGGAGCCGATCCAGGAGCCCTGGGTCACGAAGGCGTACTTGCCGGCGGCAAAGCCGGAGACCTGCAGGTCGTAGTTGCCGGAGACGAGCAGGGCGGGATCGGAGTACTGGTTGAAGAGGTCAACCATCTCGGCGAAGGCGGTGAAGCGGTCCTGATCGAGCTTGCCCTCCATGAGCAGGTCGAAGTAGGTGGTGTCGTCGCGGTCAAGGCCGGCGTCGAGGTACTGGCCGAACAGGTGTTGGCCGGTGGACCAGTAAAGCTCGGTGGCGTTGGCGCAGTAGCCGATGACGGCGGTGATGCCCAGCTCGTCCTTCTTGGCGTCGATGGCCTCAAAGGCGGCCTTCATGGACTCGGG
>ONPN01000060.1 GCA_900319695.1 uncultured Eubacteriales bacterium | reverse complement strand
ATGCTGGTGGAGGCAAAGCCGCCCGCGAGCAGCATGTCGGCGACATCCTGGGCCTGCCCCTCGCCGACCTCAAAGATCAGCAGACCGTCGGGCCGCAGCAGGCTCTTCCAGTATTTGATGATCGCCTTGTAAAAGCGCAGGCCGTCCTTGCCGCCGTCCAGGGCCCAGACCGGCTCGTAATCCTTCACCGAGCGGTCAAGCTCCCCGATCTCCTCGGTTTTGACATAGGGCGGGTTCGACACGATCAGATCGAAGCTGCCGATGCCGAGCGGGGGAGAGGCGGTGGCGTCCGCCTGCATACAGATCACGCGGGTGTTGAGGCGGTTGAGGGCGATGTTCGTGCGGCAGACCTCGAGGGCGCTGGCGCTCAAGTCCACGGCCACCAGCTTCGTCGCGGGCAGCTCGTGTCCGACGGCGCAGGTGATGCAGCCGCTGCCGCAGCAGAGATCCAGCACGCGCGCATCCATCTTCCAGCCGGTCAGGGCCTGCTTGGCGAGGTCGACCAGCAGCTCCGTGTCGGGGCGGGGGATGAGCACGTCCTTCGTCACCTTCATCGGCAGACCGTAGAACTCCCAGTCCCCGCTAATGTAGGCGACCGGCTCCCCGCTGAGGCGGCGCTCCACGTACCCGTTGACCTTGTCCTCCACGGGCTGGGTGGTGTAGAGGCTCAGATCCCGCAGCAACTGCTGGACGGTCTTTCCTGCGGCGCTCGCCACAAGGATGCGCGCCTCCAGGGCATAGGCCTCGATGCCGCTGCGCTTGAGGGTGTTGCGGGCGTTGATATACAGCTCGTTATAGGTTTTCAAATCCTTCAGCTCCCCCAGGCGTCGCTGCCCTGTTCTTCGGGAATGACCAGCTCCATGGCGCGGATGGCGCACTCGATCATGCTGTCGTCGGGCTCGTTGGTGGTGATGCGCTGCAGCCACTTGCCCGGCGCGGACAGAACGGCGGACAGCCAGTTGTCGTGCAGACCGCACCAGCGGTTGATCTCATAGCTGATCCCGACCACCACGGGCAGGAGCAGCAGATGAAAGCCCATGCGGGCCCAGGTGTTGTGCACGCGCACGACGGAGTTGACGAGGATGCTCACCACCACGACGACGAGCAGGAAGCTGGTGCCGCAGCGGGGGTGGAAGCGGGATTCGGGCCGGACGTTTTCCACCGTGAGCGCCTTGCCGTGCTCATAGCAGAAGATGGTCTTGTGCTCGGCACCGTGGTAGGAGAAGAGGCGCTTGACGTCGGGCGTGAGGGTGACGAGCTTCATGTAGCTCAGCAGGATCACCACACGGGTCAGGCCCTCGGCGATGTTTCGCACAAAGAGATTATCGGTCAGCTTCTTGAAAAAGCTCACGATCAGAGCGGGCAGGAAGATGAACAGGAACAGGCTCAGCGCGATGCCGAGCACCACCGCCACGCCGATGATGATTTTCTTGGCCTTCTCCTCGGAGAAGTGGGCCTCGATCCACTGATCGAGCTTGTCCGGCTCGCCCTGTTCCTCAATGGGGACGAGGCCCGCCGAATAGGTGAGGGCGTTCATGCCGTTGATCATGGAGCTGAGGAAGATGGCGCAGCCGCGGATGAGTGGCCAGCCGAGGATGGGGAAGCGGTCCTTGATGAATTTGAGATCCTCGACCTTCTCCACGAGGCCGTCCTTGGTGCGGCAGACGATGGCCTGCTTCTTCGGCCCGCGCATCAGAATGCCCTCGATCAGGGCCTGACCGCCGATGGATGTTTTGTAATTGCAGGAGCTGTTGTTTTTCAAATGGTTTCACCTCTGTCTATGCTGTGTTGGGTATACTTTTACTGTTTCGGCTGGGCGCTCTGCCTGACGCCGCCGATGGGAAGACGCACGGTCACGACGCAGCCGCCCTCCTTGTCGGAGGCGTTTTCAATGGTCAGCGTGCCGCCGTGGCGGGCGACGATCTCGTCGCAGACCGCAAGGCCTATGCCGGTGCCGCGGTTTTTCGAGCTGCCCTTGTAGAATTTTTCCTTGACGTGCGGAAGCTCGGCCTCCGGGATGCCGTGGCCGTAGTCGCGCACGCGGATGCGCACGATCCCTTCCTCCTGGCGCAGGGACACGTCGATGCGCCCGCCGTCGCCGCCGTGCTTCATGGCGTTGTCCAGGAGATTGAGAAAGACCTGCTTCAAGCGCTCGGAGTCCGCGGGGATGAGCGGGATCTCCGTCTTGGGGCCGGAGTAGTTGACCTTCATCCCGGCCTGCTTCATAAGCTCCCCGTAGGTGAAGATCGCGTCCTCGAGCTCGGCTGCGATGTCGATGAGCTCAATGCGCAGGTTGAAGCGGCCGTCCTGGATGCGGGTAAACTCCAAAAGCTCCTTGACCATGTTGGTCAGGCGCTCGGCCTCCTTGGAGATGATCTGCACGCCCTTGAGCGAATCGCCCTGCACCGCGGGGTCGTAGGCGATGGTCTCGGCCCAGCCGGTGATGGCGGTCAGGGGGGTGCGCAGCTCGTGGGAGACCTGGGAGATAAACTCGGTCCTGGTCTTCTCGGCGAGGGCGGTCTTTTCGGAGATGGAGTTGATCTCCTCGGCGAGGTAGCCGATCTCGTCCACCTCAAATTCTTCGGTTTTGATGCCGTAGCTGCCGGTCGCGATACGCTGGGCAAACTTTCGCAGCCTTTTGAGCGGCGAAGCCACGCAGCACCAGAACCAGACGTTGACCGCCAGCACATAGACGCACACCGCGATATAGATGGCCGTCGCCCAGTTCATCAGCCCGTGGGTGGAGGCCCAGGTGCCCATCAGCAGCAGCGCCAGCGCCGCAATGCTCGACAGCAGCAGCTGTGTTCGTAAGTTGCCAAACATGAACGTTACTTCCTAAATAAAAAACATAAAACGTGTTCGTAGGGGCGACCCTTGCGGTCGCCCGGCAGCATGACGCAAAAATCATGTTGTTTCGTTGGGCAAATCCGTACATTCGGCGAATTCGCCGCCCGCTTCTGCCCATCCTGCCTTAGACCGCCGGGCGACCGCAAGGGTCGCCCCTACAGTGAGGACACCGGGTTTCGTCAGTACCCCCACTTGTAGCCGTAGCCCCAGACGGTGGTGAGATACTCCGGCTCGGTGGGGTCGTTCTCGATCTTGATGCGCAGTCTGCGAATGTTCACATCCACGGTCTTGAGTTCGCCCGAAAAGTCGTTGCCCCAGACGGCGGCGAGTATATCCTCACGGCTCATGGCCTTGCCGGGATTTTCCATAAAGAGCTTGATGAGCAGATACTCGATCTGCGTGAGCTTGAGGCGCTGCCCGTCCTTCTCGAGGGTGCGGTTTCTCGTGTTGAGCAGGAAGGGCCCGCTCACGATCTCGGCGGAGGACTTCTCGTCCTCGTCAATGCCGAGGCGGCGGATGAGGGCGTCGACCCTGGCGGTGAGCTCGGCAGGGGAGAAGGGCTTGGTGACATAGTCGTCCGCGCCGGTCATCAGGCCGGTGACCTTGTCGATCTCCTGGTTTTTCGCGGTGAGCATGATGATGCCCATCTTGGAGCCCGAGGCGCGGATGCGGCGGCAGACCTCAAAGCCGTCGATATCCGGGAGCATCACGTCCAGCAGGGCCAGACAGATGTCGGGATTGACCCGCAGCTTCTCCAGCGCCTCCTCGCCGCTGCCGGCCTCGATGGGTTCAAAGCCGCTGCGGCGCAGATTGATGACGACAAAGCTGCGGATATTGGCCTCGTCCTCCATAACAAGTATCTTCTTCATGTGTCGCTTACCCCTTTATAGTAAATATGGCAAAAGTATCAATATGAGATTGCAATACGTCAATGAATTATAACATGCCTCTGACAAAAATGATAGACAAAGTTTCAGAAATTCATATATCTTTTTACAGGCAATGTGCGAAAGGTTACATAATTCTGTTAACAGCCCTGTGGAAGGGACGCGAAAAACCGGACAAAAATTGTCAATTGTCAAAAGCCACAAGAAAACAATGTATATTTTGTACAATCTGAAATATCTTCCTGCTTGTCGGTTTCATGGAAAAGTGCTATAATACTTTCAATCTTTCAAGGGAAACGCTTGAAAAGACGGACGAAGACCCAAACGGCGCACGCCGCGCGGGCTTCCAATCAAAAAAAGGAGGATCTGTATGAAAAAGGCATTATCTCTGATTCTTGTGCTGACCATGGTCTTCGCGCTGTTCACGGTCTCCGCGTCTGCCGACGGTATGGACGACCTGATCGCCGCCGCCAAGGCCGAGGGTGAGCTCGTCGTCTACGGCTCCTGCGAGGAGGAATACCTCGCCGCGGCGTGCGAGAACTTCCAGAAGCTCTACGGCATCAAGACCGCCTATCAGCGCCTGTCCACCGGCGAGGTTCCCGCCAAGATCGAGGAGGAGAACGGCAAGCCCTCCGCCGACGTGTGGTTCGGCGGCACGAACAACCCCTATGACAGCCTGGCTGCCAAGGGCTTCCTCGATAACTCCTACGTCCCGATGAACGCCGCCCACCTGACCAAGGACATCTACAAGGATCCCAACGGCTACTGGTACGGCATCTACACCGGCCTTCTCGGCTTCATGGTCAACAAGGATGAGCTTGACCGCATGGGCCTTGAGGCCCCCCAGAGCTGGGACGATCTGCTCAAGCCCGAGTACAAGGGATTGATCTGGCTCTCCAACTACCAGACCGCCGGCACCCCGAAGCTCGTCGCCAACCTGATGATCCAGCTCAAGGGCCATGACGAGGGCGTCAAGTACCTCTGCGACCTCGACAAGAACGTTCAGGTCTACACCAAGTCCGGCTCCGGCCCGTCCAAGAACGTCGGCACCGGCGAGTGCGTGATCGGCATCGGCTTCCTGCACGACGGCATCACCCAGATCGTCGACAACGGCTATGAGAACGTCGGCCTGGTCGTCCCGTCCGACGGCACCGCCTGCGAGATCGGCCCCGTGGCCATCTTCAAGGGCGCGGCTCACCCCAACGCCGCCCACCTCTTCATGGAGTACGCCCTGAGCCCCGACTGCGTTGAGCTCGCTGCTGACCACGGCTCCTACCAGTTCCTGGTGATCGACAACGCCAAGCAGCCCGAGGCGGCCGCCGAGTTCGGTCTCGACCCCAGCCTCGTTTGGGACGGCTATGACTTTGCCAAGGCCGTCACCGATACCGACCAGAACGTGAAGGACGTCATGGAAGCGATCGCCTCCTCCGGCGGCGACACCGGCGAGGGCCGCTTCAAGACCTCGTGATTTGAATAAGGTTTACAAAGCATAGCGATTCCGCAGGGGATGGCGGCTGAGCCGCCATCCCCTTTTTAATTCAGAATGACAGATAAGGAAAGGAGCGAAATCTATGGCAAGAGGCCAGGGCGCGGCGCTGGACCGAAAAAAGCTGATGGCGGACCCCATCATGGTCACCACCATCGTCGTGCTGATCACCTTTTTGACCCTGTTCATCCTCTACCCGCTGGCGATATTGCTGGTGGACAGCTTCGTGGGCGACGGCAGCTTCGGCTTCTCGATCTTCAAGCGCATCTTCGCCATGCCGAGCTTTACCCGCGCCATCACCAACACCCTCAAGGTGGGTTTTCTGGTGGGCATCCTCTCGTCCCTGATCGGCCTTCTGTTCGCGTATGTGGAGGTCTACGTGCGCATGAACAAGGTCGTGGGCGGCCTGTTCAAGGTCGTGTCGATGCTGCCGGTGGTGTCGCCCCCCTTCGTCCTGTCCCTGTCGATGATCATGCTCTTCGGCAAGGCGGGCGTCATCACGCGCTTCCTGCTGGGCATCTATGACAACAACGTCTACGGCTTCTGGGGCATCGTCATCGTGCAGACCCTGACCTTCTTCCCGGTGTGCTACATGATGCTCAAGGGCCTTTTGAAAAACATCGACCCCTCTCTCGAGGAGGCCGCGCGCGACATGGGCGCCGGGCGCTGGAAGGTCTTCGCGGACGTGACCCTGCCGCTGATGCTGCCCGGCCTCGGCAACGCCTTCCTGGTTACCTTTATCGAGTCCATCGCGGACTTTGCAAACCCCATGCTGATCGGCGGCTCCTACGACACGCTGGCCACCACGATCTACCTGCAGATCACCGGCGCCTATGACAAGGCGGGCGCGGCCGCGATGGCCGTGGTGCTGCTGTGCATCACGCTGGCGATGTTCGCGGTGCAGAAGTACTACCTCGAGGCCAAGACCGCCGCGACCCTCACCGGCAAGGCCAGCCGCGCGCGCATGCTCATCGAGGACAGGAGCGTCAAGATCCCGCTGACCATCTTCTGCGCGCTCTCCGCCGCGTTCGTCATCCTCATGTACATCTGCGTCCCCATCGGCGCGCTGTTCCCGACCTGGGGCTACAAGTTCTTCCCGCTGACGGGGAAGTGGTTCAAGCAGGTCTTTGTCCGCTACCACGGCCTCAAGGCGTTTAAGGACTCCTTCGTGCTCAGCTTCATCTCCGCGCCCATCACGGCCCTTTTGAGCATGATCATCTCCTACCTCGTCGTCAAGCGCAAGTTCAAGGCCAAGGGCTTTATCGAGGCCGTGTCCATGCTCGCGATGGCCGTGCCCGGCACGGTTCTCGGCGTCGGCTACATCCGCGGCTTCTCCCAGGGCGTGTTCCACACCGGTTTCCTGCAGGGCATCTACGGCACGGGCCTGATCCTGATCATCGTGTTCGTGGTCCGCTCGCTGCCGACCGGCACCAGAAGCGGCATCTCCGCCCTGCGGCAGATCGACAAGTCGATCGAGGAATCGGCCTACGACATGGGCGCGGACAGCTTCAAGGTCTTTATGACGGTGACGCTGCCGCTCATCAAGGACTCCTTCCTCTCCGGCCTCGTGACGGCCTTCGTCCGCAGCATCACCGCCATCTCCGCGATCATCCTGCTCGTCACGCCGAGCTACCTGCTCATCACCGTGCAGATCAACGAGTTTGCGGAAAAGGGCTCCTACAGCCTGGCCTGCGCGTTTGCCACCATCCTGATCGTCATCACCTACAGCGCGGTGCTGCTGATGAACCTGTTCATCAAGCATTTCGGCACCAGCAAAACCACGAAGGAGGATTGAAACCATGGCGAAAGTGAAAAAAGGCGTACGCCTCGAGCATATCTCCAAAATCTATCAGGACCCCAAGACAGGCAAGGAGTTTTACGCGGTCAAGGACACGTCGCTGGAGATCGCCCCGGGCTCCTTCGTGACGCTGCTGGGCCCGTCCGGCTGCGGCAAGACGACGACCCTGCGCATGATCGCGGGCTTTGAAAGCCCCGACGAGGGCGAAATCTACCTCGGGGACGAGCCGATCAACGAGCTGACCCCCAACAAGCGCGACACCGCCATGGTCTTCCAGAGCTACGCGCTGCTCCCGCATTACAACGTGTTCGACAACGTGGCCTACGGCCTGAAGCTGCGCAAGGTGCCGAAGGACGAGATCAAAGAGCGCGTGATGAAGATCCTCGACCTCGTGGAGCTCACCGGCATGGAGGGGCGCATGACCAACCAGCTCTCCGGCGGCCAGCAGCAGCGCGTCGCCCTGGCAAGGGCGCTGGTCATCGAGCCCTCGGTCCTCCTGTTTGACGAGCCGCTTTCAAACCTCGACGCGAAGCTGCGCGTCACGATGCGCACCGAGATCCGCCGCATCCAGCAGGAGGTCGGCATCACCGCCATCTATGTCACCCACGACCAGTCCGAGGCCATGGCCCTGTCGGACAACATCATCATCATGTCCAAGGGCGTGGTGGCCCAGATGGGCACGCCGCAGGAGATCTACTACCACCCGGTCAACGAGTTCGTGGCGGACTTCATCGGCGAG
>ONPN01000061.1 GCA_900319695.1 uncultured Eubacteriales bacterium | reverse complement strand
TGCCTTCCTTGACCATATATCTCCATTATGCTCTGCGGAAGGCGCCTTGTCTGGCGCAAATTCTGCTCGGAAATCTAATTGCACTTTCTATCAGGGAATCGTATTATTCATCCCTGTTCGCAAAAAAGACATCGGCTGCGGCATATAAAAGATGTTGTTTTGCTCGTCCCGGACGGGGCAAGCAAAACATGACAATACTGTCTCCGCGATTGTTTGAGCGCAGAAGTGAAATCGTCACGATCCACTCACCGTTTCGGCCTGCAGACGTTGGAGAATGCTGTCGCTGATTCGCTTTTCCATGTCGCGGTACTGCCGAATTTCTTCTTCTGAGAATTTGGCAAAACACACCGCGTCCAAATCCCGATCCAACTGCTTTAGTTCCTCTGTAAATTCCGGTGCCTGGAAAGAGAAGCGTTCTTTTCCTCCAAGAGGGGCCTCACGTCTCACCAGCCCGTCGGCCAGGAGTCGAGCCAACCCTGCGATCACGGCGGGTTTTCCCATCCCGGTCAGCAGACACAGGCGCTCAACGCCGCAGGGTTCGTTCACTTTTTCCATGCAGTATAAGAGCTTGATTCCGCCCTCATCCATCCCGTGCTTACGCCCCAGCGCTTCCATATAACGTCCGAGCAGACGCGCTTCAAGAATCGCGCTGCGCATCGGGAAGCCGGTTCCGCGCTCTCCGGACAGGGCAGACAAGGCTTCTCCCTCATCCAGCTTCCGGGTTCCCGGAATAAAAGGCAGCGCCAGACTGTCATGGCTGACAGCCAGCAGATACCCGTAAATCACCGGCAGCCGCTCCTGATAGGCAGGCGCATCAAAGGTTTTTCTGAAAAACTCGTTATAGTAGCCGATGACGTTTTTCTTCATTCTGATGGTACTGCTCAGATTCAGGCTCTGGTCTACCAGGGAACCTCTGGTGTACTGGTAGTAATAGACAGGCGCTTTCAGGATTGCGACGGACTTGACATGGAGAAGATATTCCAGATTGAAGATCATATCCTCGCTGTAGCTGATATTCTCGTCCATGCGTATGTTATAACGCTCAATGATGTCTCTTCGGTACAGCTTGTTCCACAGGACGCCGTAGTAGAGGTCCGCCGGTGCAAGCATCATCTCATCGGCATACTGCTGGAGAGAAAGCGTCCCGCTTGTCTCAATGGACCCTTTTTCGGAAATGTTTCCATCCACAACGCGGTAAAAATCACCTACCGCGAGCTCTGCCGACTGTGCTTCCATCTCTCGCACAAGCAGCTTGGTCGCGTCCAGCGGCAGCCAGTCATCCGCATCCGCAAACTGCACATACGTTCCGCCCGCCTCGGCAAGAGCCCGGTTTCTGGCAGAAGATACGCCGCCGTTTTCCTGGTGGATCGCCTTCACCCTGTTGTCCGCAGCGGCAATCGCCCGCATGATCTCCCAGGAGCGATCCCGGCTTCCGTCGTCTACCAGGATCAGCTCCAGCTCGGGGTAGTCCTGATTCAGAATGCTGTCCGCGCAGCGTTTTATGCAGTTCTCTCCGTTGTAAACGGGAACGATGACACTGACCTTTTCCATTCTTTATTCCTTCTTAAACAACACATATTTTTCCAGCGGGAACAACACGGCTGCCTGCACCAGTCCGGCCGCCATGGCGGCCATGGTTCTGGCCAGCGCCGCAAAGGCCGTTGCAGACAATCTGGCGGTGATCCATCCCTGCAGCCAGGTGGAAAAGAGGATCAGTGCCGTCAGGATCACCAGATACGCAGCGAGGCCGCCGCGGCTTCCCTTTCCGCGGAAAGTGGTCTTCATGTTCACGAAGTAGCCGTAAATATTGGCTATAAAATTTGACAGGAAGAAGGGCAGCACATATCCCCAGGTCACAACACCGTCCACCACATAGGGGGAAGGCCCGTCGAAAAGGGCTTCCGGCCGAAAGACCGGACTCAAAAACGGCGGCAGCTTTGCGCTTACACCATCAAAGATCAGGGGCAGCAGATTGGCAAGGGTGAGCTGCACCACAGTGATGCTGAAGGACACCAGGTTGAACTTGACAAACTGCCAAAGGGTACTGTCGCCGAAGCGGGCGTCGAGCTTTCTCAGAAAAAACATACCGGACTTCTCTCGTAAATTCTCATTCATTTCGTATCGTTTTATTCCGCACAATTACAGGAACCAGGGATTACAGCCCAGATAGATCAAGTTGACGCCCGCCGTTATGATGCCGCACCCAAGCAGTACGCCGATCACGCCAAGGCCCAGCATGGGGTTGAGAATGACGACAAGCCCGAAGACAGTCAGCACGGCGCCGAGTATGAGCGCGATCCACCAGTTGGAGCCTATCATCTCTCCGAAGCCGAACCCGTCAGATGCTCTCTTGATTCTGAGCAAATGGAAGGCGTGGACAATGCGGATGATGCCGAGGGCCAGGATCCACCAGCCCGTCAGCATAATGACAAATACACCGACGGACATCTGCAGCACCGGTGAGAACGCAAGCAGAAGACCGAAAACGAGCGACACGACGGCGCTGACGAGCACCCAGGCGCTCTGCCGTACAAACTCGCGGATATCAAACCAGGTAATGATCCGTCCTATGCCATCGACTATCATGGCAATTCCCAGCACAAACGGAATGACCGTTGAGGTTTCCACAGGGGTGAAGAAACAGTACACGCCTGCCATGATCATCAGTACGCCGAGAATCACAGGAACCACTTTTCTTGTCGTCATCATAAACGCTCCCTTCCGGAAAACAAACTCCCCACCGTGATTGGTGGGGAGCTGTCAGGGGATTACCCTTCGATCGCGATGTATTTCTTCTCAGGCAGCTGCGGTTTTGTTTCCTTCTTCGGAATCTGCAGCGACAGGACACCGTGCTCCAGCTTGGCCTTGATGTCCTCTTCCGTGACATCTTCACCAACATAAAAGCTGCGGCTCATGCTGCCGGCGTAGCGCTCCTGGCGGATGAGCTTACCGGACTTCTGATCCTTCTCATCCTTGTCAAGGCCTTTCGCCGCCGTGATGTTCAGGTAGCCGTTTTCCAGGCTGAGCTGAACTTCATCCTTGTGGAAGCCGGGAAGTTCGATATCGACTTCGTAGCTGTCGTCGTGTTCCCGCACGTCTGTTTTCATCAGGTTCTTGACATTGTGGCCGTAAAGCGGTTTCTCCATCTGGGCACAAACCTCCTTTTATTTTCGGTCCTGGATGCTGTTCAGGGCTTTTGCTGTGGTATATGCCGCAAGGGGAGATGAGGGAACCCGGAACCTTGGTTCCGAAGCTCTTTCCCGCTTGCGAGTATGTTATAGCACAAGTTTTAGCACTCGTCAAGAGTGAGTGCTAAAAAATATGTGAACAATCATTGCATATTTTGTTAACTCGTTCGCTTTCCCTGCGATTGTTTTTCTATGCTTAATACAAAAACGATCAGTTGCTTTCTCCGCTTTCGTTGTGATAAAATACCGGAAAGCAAAAACAGCGCCTGTCATATTGAGGAATGCAGAACATCATGGACGAATTGCTTCACATCCTCCGCCGGGAGTTTATCTATCTCCGGTATTATTCCGAGCTGCAGCTCCGCCAGATTTTCTGGTACTGGGTGCTGGGCATCGCCGTCGGCTCCTTCATCTCCGTTTTTGCCAAGGACGGCATACACAGCCTTTTCCGCCGGATGCGCGGGAAGGCCTGGGGGCTCTTTGGCATTGTCCCGGCCTGCCTGCTGGGGATTGCCTCTCCGCTGTGCATGTACGGCACCATCCCCATCGCGGCCTCCTTTTCCCGGCAGGGCATGCGCCACGACTGGCTGGCCGCCTTTATGATGGCGTCCATCCTGCTCAATCCCCAGCTCATCGTCTACAGCGCCGCCCTGGGGCCGACCGTGCTCGCGGTGCGCATCGTGTCCTGCTTTCTCTGCGGCTGCGCGGCGGGGCTGCTGATCCATCTGTTTTACCGGGACAGGAACTTTTTTGATTTCTCAGGCTTTGCCGAGCGCGAGAGCCATGACACGCACCCGAATCTCCTGATCCGCTATCTCTTGAACATTGGGCGCAACATCCGGGCGACGGGGCCGTATTTTCTCCTTGGCGTTCTGCTGTCCGCCGTTTTCCAGCGCTATGTGCAGCCCGAGCGCATGACCGCCCTCTTCGGCGGAAACGAAGCCTGGGGGGTGCTGATGGCGGCGACTGTCGGCGTGCCGCTCTACGCCTGCGGCGGCGGGACGATCCCGCTGCTGAGGGAATGGCTCTGGGAGGGGATGAGCGTCGGCAGCGCCGCGGCCTTCATGCTCACCGGCCCCGCGACCAAGATCACCAATCTCGGCGCGCTGAAAATCGTTCTGGGGCTCAGGCGCTTTCTGCTCTACTGGGCCTTCGTCATTGTGTTCGCAATCGTTACCGGCGTTGCGGTCAACCTGATTTTGTAAAACTGTGCAGGAGGTAAAATCCATGAAAAAAACGCTTTCCCTGCTGATCGTTCTGTGCCTTGCCCTGAGCGTCCTTGCGGCCTCGGCGGCGTATGCGGACGAAGCGGAAAAACCCGTCGTCTACTTTACGGACGACATCTCCCCGGAGGGGCTGGTCGCGGTCTATGAGGCGCTGGGCTGGAAGCCCGCCGGGCCCGTCGCGGTGAAGCTCTCGACCGGCGAGCCGCCGTACAGCAACTATCTGCGGCCCGAGCTCATCAAGGACCTTGTGGAGCTGGTCGACGGCACCATCGTCGAGTGCAACACGGCCTACGCGGGCTTCCGTTCGGCGACGGCCGAGCACTATCAGGTGGCGGAGGACCACGGCTACATGGACATCGCGGACTTCCAGATCCTTGACGAGTACGGCTCCATGGAGATCCCCGTCACGGGCGGCACGCGCCTGAAGGGCAATCTCGTCGGCGCGCATTTTGCCGACTACGGCTCTTATATCGTGCTGTCCCACTTCAAGGGCCACGCCATGGCGGGCTACGGCGGCGCGATCAAGAACGCCTCCATCGGCCTCGCCTCCGCGATGGGCAAGGTGCGCATTCACTCCGGCGGCACCAGCGACACCCACTGGCATGACGAGCTTCAGCTTGAGTTTCTCGAGTCCATGGCCGAGGCCGCCAAGAGCGTCTGCGACTATCTCGGCGACCAGGTGGTCTTCATCAACGTCATGAACCGCATCTCCATCGACTGCGACTGTGACGGCTATCCCGAGGAGCCCGACATCCACGACATCGGCATCCTGGCCTCCACCGACCCTGTGGCGCTGGACCAGGCCTGTCTCGACCTTGTGCGGAATGCGGAGGGCAACGAGAAGCTCCTGTGGCGCATAGAAGACCGCCAGGGCCTGCACACGCTGGAGCACGCGGACGAGATCGGCTTCGGCAGCCGCAGCTATACGCTGGTGGACATCGGGAAAAACGCGGGCTGATATAAGACGGCCGGGTGTTCTCCTCTGCCGTTTTTGAAGCGCTCCCCCTTGTTTTTGCCGCGCCAGTCCTGTATACTCATCGTCAGCAATCGAAACAGGGGGAACCGCTATGGCAGCCACAGCACGCAAAACCGATTTTCTCTCCACCACCGCCGGGGTTCTGACCGCAGCGATCGCGGCCAATCTGCTCTGGGGCAGCGCCGCGCCCTGCATCAAGCTCGGCTACCGCTTCTTCAACATCTCCGGCGAGGACGTCATGAGTCAGATCCTCTTTGCCGGGGTGCGCTTCACCCTGGCGGGCGTACTGACCGTTCTGCTCGGCAGCCTCCTGCGCCGCCGTATCCTGCTGCCGAAGCGCGGCTCCGGCGGGATGATCCTGATGCTCGCCCTGATGCAGACGGTCATTCAGTACACCTTCTTCTACATCGGTCTGTCCCACGCGCCGGGGTTCAAGGGCTCCATCATCTCCCCCACCAGCACCTTCTTTGCCCTGCTGATCGCCGCGCTCGTCTTCCGTCAGGAGAAGCTGACGGCAAAAAAACTGCTCGGCTGTGTGATCGGCTTTGCGGGCGTCGTGCTGGTGAGCATGACCGGCAGACTCGAGGGCGGCGCGCGCCTGGACGGCGAGGGCTTCCTCGTGCTGGCCGCTGCCTCTTACGGCTGTTCATCGGTGCTCATCAAGCGCTACTCGGCGCGGGAGGACCCCGTCGTGCTCAGCGGCTGGCAGTTCATCCTCGGCGGCCTGATGATGACGATTGCGGCCCTGCTCGGCGGCGGGCGGCTGCACGCGCTCTCCCCTGCGGCCTGGCCGCTGATGTTTTATCTCGGCTTTCTCTCCGCCGTCGCCTATACGCTCTGGTCCCTGCTCTTGCAGCGGCATCCGGTCTCCCACATCATGGTCTACACCTTCCTCAATCCAGTGTTCGGCGTGTTCCTGTCGGCCATTTTGCTGGATGAGGTCAGGGGGCTGAACCTGCCGCGCTGCCTTGCGGCGATGGCGCTGGTGTGTCTCGGCGTCTGGATCGTAAACCGACCGGCAAAAACAGCATAAAACAATCGGCGCTCAGATCATCAAGCGTGATCTGAGCGCCGCTTCTTTTTGGGGATCAGTACGTCGCCGCCGCGAGGTAGCCGTACTGTGTGCCCGGAGCCTCAACCACGGTGATGCGCAGCTGAGTGCCGGGGGCTTCATAGCTCCAGTAGTTGGAATACTCGCTGATGTCCGAGGTGATGACGACATCGAAGCTGCCGTCGAAGTTGGCAAACGCGCCGTTGAGCACAAGGTTGGCCGCGTCCGTGCGATAGGTGTTGACCCACATCCTGTCCATCAAAGCCATTTCAATGCGCCAGCGCAGCTCGGTATTCTCCGCGACATATTGCAGCAGCGTCGGATAGTAGTAGTCTGCGTTGGACGTGCCGAAGTAGCCGTAGTAGGCCTCGGCAAAGGCGCAGGCAAACTGGAACATGCGGTTTGCGGTCTCGGGGTCGCAGTTATATGCGTACTGCTTGACCTCGCCGAGAGGGTTCTCCGGCAGGACAATATATTCCGGGACGCCCTCGGGCCGGACATAGCCCGCAGGCAGGGGGTTGACGAGCCAGGCGTCTGGCAGGTTGCGGGTGCCGCCGGCCTGGTTTGCAGAACGGTTGACCGCCTGGCCCGCGAAGTACATGCAGGTGGAGTTGCCGCCGTCCATGTTGGAGGCGTTGACACAGCCGAACTTGTCCGCCATGATGGCGACGCAGTCCTCGAAGGTCACGCCGATGCTGTAGCCCTGACGCCCGTCGATGGCGACCATGACAACAGCCCCGTCCTCGCGCTGGCCGATCATGGTGCGCGCGCCGATGCCGCTTTCAAAGGTGGAGGGGTCGGCCTTGACGCCGTCCACAATCAGCGCCGGGCCGAAGCAGACCGCGTCGCGGATGCCGATATTCTGGCATTCCTCGTAATCGTAGAAGCCGGACCACATGTTGTTCTCCCAGTCCAGGCCCGCGATCGGGCCGAGCTGCATGGTGCTGAAGTTGACGCCGCGGCTGTAAGTGATGCCGCTGGGGGGCCATCCGTTGCCGCCGCCGCCCTCGTCCAGGAAGCCGCCCGCGTTGATGCCGGCGACCGCGCCGTACTGCTCGGCTATGGCGTCGAGGGTGAGGCCGTAGCCCGCCCACTCGCTGGGCTCAGGCAGAGCGGTGCCGATGTAGACACGGCTCGGGTCAAGAACGATGATCGCATAGACCGTCGCGCCCTTGTAGTGGAATTTGTAGTTGATGATGCCGTCGCCGTCGTCGTCGCTGAGAAGCTCGCCGACGATGGGCTCGGGCGTGGGCTCGGGAGTCGGTTCCGGCGTGGGTTCCGGGGTCGGCTCCGGGGTCGGCGCGGGCATGACCGCGGGCTGTTCGGAGGTCGCCTCCGCCTGAGACACCACAATCTTGGTTCTTCCGCCGCAGGCGCAGAGACTGAGCATCGTCACCGCCGCCAACAGCAGGCACAGCATTTTGCGCAGTTGACTGTTCTTCATAGGATGTCCCCTTTGAAATTATTTTTATGTAAACGCAAATGTACTATATTTCACCGCAGAAGTCAAGAAACAGATTGCTGCCGGACTGCGGCAACAGGGCGGCTTTTTTCATTTTTTTGCAAAATACTTGAAAAGGCCGAAACCAATATGGTAGAATTTAATTATAAATCAATTAACCGCGTTCCATGCTTTCCGCTTCTCATCCACTTTCAGGAGGGACTGTGAAGCCAAGGAGGCAGGGCATGCGGGAGGGAGCAGGAAGTATGGATTGGGTGCTTATCGTCGGTGTTGACACAACAGCTGTGGAATTTGCGGGGCACACGCTGGCCAAGAGCGGTATCCGGGCGACATCACTTAACTCAGGCGCGGCGCTGCTGGACTATCTTGAGAAAAATCCTTCTGTCTCCCCTGACCTGATTCTGATGGACATCGGCGCAGGCGGCTTTGAGACATTGAAAAAACTCCGTGCGTCGGGAAGCGTCAGTTTTGAAATTCCGGTGGTCGCTCTCGGTGACGAGGGGCAGGCGTCCGAGACGCTGGCCCTGCAGCTCGGGGCGATCGACTACATACGAAAGCCCTTTGCGCCTGACATTCTGGTCAGCCGCGTGCGCAACGTCCTGCGCACGCAAGAAAAGATGCAGCAGTTTGAGCGGGAAGCCACGCGCGACAGCATGACCGGCTTACTCAACAAGACCTCCGCGGAAGAAAAAATCAAAGAAGTCTGCCTCACCGAGACGGGCTTTCTCTGTGTGCTGGATCTGGACTCCTTCAAGCTGGTCAACGACCTCTACGGCCACGATATGGGCGACCGCGCTCTGATTCTGTTTTCCAATCTGCTGAGGAACAGCATGCGCTCCGAGGACGTCTGCGGTCGGATCGGCGGGGACGAGTTTATGGTCTTTGCGAAGAATATGCGCAGCGAGGAAGAGCTGCTCCACTTTACCAGGCGCATCAACGACAGCTTTGTCGTTATGATGCGGGAGCTTCTGGGCGAACAGCCCAAGTTTACCGTGGGCATCTCTGTCGGCGCGGCCGCCGTCCCGGCGCACGGACGGGAGTTTACCGAGCTATTCCACCTGGCCGATCAGGCGCTGAGTACGGTCAAGATGAACGGCAAGCACAGCGGTGCGCTCTACGGCGTATCGGAGCTCAACTCGCACGCCGCCGGCTCTCTCACGCTGGACTCTGTCACCATGATCCTTGAGGAGCGCAACATCTCCTCCAACGCGATGTGGATGGGGCGGGAGGCCTTCATCAACATCTATCGCTATATGATCCGCTATATGGAGCGCTACCACGGCGTCGCCTACCGTGTGCTGTTTACGGTCAACATGACGTCTGAGACCCTCGCCAAGGAGGAGCGCGCCGATGTCATGGATCGCTTCCGCTGCATGATGCAGGAGTCCCTGCGCAACAGCGACCTGATGGTCGAGGTCAGTGAGAACCAGATTTTCCTGCTCCTGCCGCAGACGCAGGAGTTCGGCATCGACGTCGTCATCAAGCGCCTGTCGACCAAATGGCACCAATCGGCCTACAGCGAGAAAGCTGCCATCACTTGGGAGACAGGCAAGGTTCACCTGACCGATCGTGCCGCGCCCGCCAAAAAGCCGGACTGGGTGGTCGTCGCGGGCGGCGGCGAGAACCGCGATCAGATTGCGGAGATGCTTGACCGGCAGCAGTTTCGCGTGAGCGCACCGGCCTCCGGGCAGGCGCTGTCGGAGCTTATCATAGCCGCTCGTCCGGACTTGATTCTGCTGGACGCGGATACGGACGGTATTGAGATCCTGCGGGCGCTGAAATCCGGTTCCCCGGAGGTGCGGGACATTCCTGTCATCCTCATGGTCGGAGGCGGAACACCGGAGCTGGAGGAACGCGCTCTGGAGCTCGGCGCAGAGGATTTGATCGTCAGGCCTTTCTCGCCCACTCTCCTGGCTCTCCGCGTCCGCCATACCATCGACAGGGTTCGTCTGCAGCACAGCCACGCTTTCGAGCTTTCCATGCAGCCGATAGAGAGGCGCTAGCATGACACAGCATAAAACGATCACGGAGGAAAACCGGGCATACTGGACGCGCCGCGCCTCCGGCTACTCGGAAGTCAGCCGTCTGGAGCTGGACACCGCGCAGCGGCAGAAATGGCGGGACTGTCTCAGTCAGGAGCTGTCACAGCACTTTCCCGGCAGAACGTTTGAAGACCTGCATATCCTGGAAGTCGGCACGGGTCCCGGCTTCTTCGCCATTCTCCTGTGTGAGCTGGGCTGCCGCGTGACGGCAGTCGACCTCACGCCCGCAATGCTCTGCGAGGCGAAGAAGAATGCCGGGGAGCTCGCCGGCAGAATCCGCTTTCTTGAGATGGACGCGCAGGCTCTCAGCTTCCCGGACGCGAGCTTCGACGCGGTTGTGAGCCGCAATCTGACCTGGAACCTGCCCCGGCCCGAGCTCGCCTATGCCGAATGGGCGCGGGTATTGAAGTCCGGCGGTCTGCTGCTGAATTTTGACGCCAACTGGTACGCCTATCTCTTCGATGAAAAGGCGAAGGACGCCTATGATTGGGACCGCGTCAACAGCGCCGAGCAGGGCGTCGGGGATCAGAACGTCGGCGAGAATTTCGACGTAATGGAGGACATTGCGCGCCGCGTCCCCCTCTCCCCTGTCCGCCGTCCCGCCTGGGATTTGGATCGGCTCTCCGCCCTCGGTCTTGCCTGTGAAGCGAATGAGGAGATCTGGCGCCGCGTCTGGTCGGACGAAGAGAAGCTGAACTTCGCCTCCACCCCGCTGTTTCTGGTGAGAGGAAAAAAAGAATAACGCCATGTCACTATGAGCGCAAAAACAGCCCCTCGGGTTCTCCCGAGGGGCTGCTGCATTTACTTGGCTCCCCCCAGGGCTTTGAGCTTCATCAGATGCTCGTAGCGCTTCTTGGCCTCTTCCTCGTTCTCGGTGAAGAGTCTCTCGGCTCTCTCCGGGAACTCGCGGGTCAGGCGGCTGTAGCGCGCCTCGTTCATCAGGAACTCGCGGTAACCGCCCGCAGGCTCCTTGCTGTCGAGGGTGAAGGGTTTCTCGGCATCCGGGTTGAAGCGGAACAGGTTCCAGTAACCGCACTTGACGGCCTTCTCCATCTCCTTCTGGCAGTTGGTCATGCCGCCCTTGATGCTGTGCATCTCGCAGGGGGAGTAGCCGATGATGAGGGACGGGCCCTTGTGCGCCTCGGCCTCGGTGATCGCCTTCAGGGTCTGAACCTTGTTCGCGCCCATCGCGACCTGCGCAACGTAGACGTAGCCGTAGGTCATCGCGATCTCTGCCAGGGACTTGGCCTTGATCTCCTTGCCGGCCGCGGCGAACTGCGCCACCTGGCCGATGTTGGAGGCCTTGGAGGCCTGGCCGCCGGTGTTGGAGTAAACCTCGGTATTGAA
>ONPN01000062.1 GCA_900319695.1 uncultured Eubacteriales bacterium | reverse complement strand
ACATGTATAAGTTCGCGTAGCCAAATCAAAGATTTGGACGCTCACTTAAGTATTCCTGCGAAAAACTGCCTTCATCAGAACCCGATTTTTCTCGGAATCTGCTCTTGCCGCACGATGCGGTATTGCCTTAACCATCTTTGTCGTCAAAAAAATCGCTCATGTCGGCGCTGAAATCGAAGCGTTCCATGGGGTCGGCGCTGCGGAAGGGGACGCCCTGTTTGCGCTTTTGAAGCTCCTCCTCCCTCCGGCGCTTCTCTGCGCGGCGGCGCTCCCGCAGGTGCTTCTTGCGCAGACGGCGGTAGCGCGTGATGAGGATGAGGTAAATCAGGGCGAAGAAGCCCAGAATGACCAGCAGCGTGATGACCCAGCCCTTGCTGAGGATCTCGGCCACGCGGCGCGTCAGGTAGGCGTTGCGTGACAGCTCAATGGCGGAGCTGCTGATCAGCTTGCGCGTGCCGTAGAGGGTGGAGCCGACATAGATCCTGACCTCGCCCAGCACAGTACCCGCGCCGATCGGGGCGCGCAGCGTGTCGTTGTAAAGCGTGACCTCGCGGCGGATATCCTCGTCGGTGACCTCGTTCGGCATGAGGGCGCTGAGCTCCTCCGCCGGGCGGAGCATGGCCACGGCGTCGTCCTCGGCAAGCTCCACCGGCTGGCGCTCCACCACCTCGTTTGCGCTCAGCAGCGTGCGGTAGGAGAAATTGTTGAAGCCCCAGTCATAGAGCGTACGGCTGTCGATAAAGTTGTAGTAGTCCTCGATCGAGGCGTTGAGCGCGCCGTCACAGCCCATCGCCACCGCGAGCAGCTTCACCCCGTCACGCTGGGCGGTGGAGATCAGGCAGTAGCCGGCGGCGCGGGTGTAGCCGGTCTTGCCGCCGCTGGCCCCCTCGTAGAGATAGCGGCCGCCGTTGGAGTAGATGGAGGTGATGTTGATGAGGGCGTTGGAGTTGCCGATCGGCTCACCGTTATTGATGGCGGAGCTCTCCGGCTGGTAGGAGGCGGAGTTGGAGATCTCCATGAACAGCGGGTGCTTCATGGCCTCGGTGAAGATCAGGTACTGGTCATAGGCGGAGCTGTAGTGCCCCTCGGCGGGCATACCGTGGGTGTTCATGAAGTGCGTGTGCTTGCACCCGAGCTGCTCGGCCTTCTTGTTCATCTGCTCGACAAAGCCGGAGATGCTGCCTGCTATGTAACGTCCCACAATGTTGCAGGCCTCGTTTGCCGAGTGCAGCAGCATGCAGTAGAGCAGATCGCGCATCGAGACCTGTACGCCCGGCACGATGCCCGCGGTGGAGGAGTCCTCCTCCATGCCCTGGAGGCAGTCGTCCTGTGCCGTGATGATCTCGTCCAGGCTGACACGCCCTGCGTCCACAGCCTCAAGGGCCAGCAGAACGGTCATGACCTTGGTCAGACTTGCCGGGGCTCGCTCCTCGTCCATGTTGTAGCCGTAGAGCACACGGCCGGAGTCCAGATCGACCAGAACCGCGGCCTGTCCATTGAGCTTCGGCACCTCCAGCGCCAGCGCGCAGGGAGCCAGCATGCCCGCAATCAGGCTGAGGAGCAGAATAAGAGGGATTATTCTGAGTTTTTTCATTTTGCTCTCCCGTTGTTTTCCGGAATGGGATATGTTATACTGTATAAGCTGTTCAATCATAACGCATGCTGCTTACCCATTCCGCAGGCGCGGGAGGATAACAGCAGGAATATCAGCATAACATATTCATTATACCGTGCGCACAGCAAAAATGCAAGGGGATTCCGGCGACTGCCCGCCCGGACCCTGCGGCGGCGGTCACAGCCCGCTCTTTGGAACGCGGACGTGAGAACGGGGGAGAAAGCTATGAAAATTCTGGTTGTCGACGATGAAAAACTGCTGGTCAAGGGCATTAAATTCAACCTTGAGAACGAGGGCTATACCGTGGACACGGCAAGCGACGGCGAGGCCGCGGTGGAACTTGCGCGCGGGGGGGACTACGCGCTCATCATTCTGGACTGCATGATGCCGAAGAAGGACGGACTGGAGGCCTGCCAGGAGATCCGTACCTTCTCCACCGTGCCCATCATCATGCTCACCGCCCGCAGTGAGGATGCGGACAAGCTCATGGGCTTTGAGTCCGGCGCGGACGACTATATCACCAAGCCCTTCAATATTCTCGAACTCAAGGCCCGCGTGCGCGCGCTTATCCGCCGCTCCACGCTGAAGGCCCCGGCGGCCCCGAAGGAAGAGGAGGAGCCGGACGTGCTGCGCTGCGGCCCCATCACCATCGACGAGAAGCGCCGCGCCGCATTCAAGGACGGCGTGGAGGCGGAGCTGACGATGAAGGAGTTCGACCTCATCCTCTTCCTGATGAAAAACCCGGGTAAGGTCTTCTCCCGCGAGAAGCTGCTGGACCTCGTGTGGGGCTACGACTATCTGGGCGACACGCGCACTGTGGACGTCCATATCCGCAGGCTGCGCGAGAAGCTGGAGCGGAATCCCGCCCAGCCGCAGCACATCGTGACCAAGTGGGGAGTGGGATATTATCTTGCAGAGTGAGAAAGAGCAGGCGGTGAAATCCGCAAAGAAACGCATCACGACGGGCAGCATCAGCTTTCAGTTTTTCACCTTCATCGGCCTGCTGCTGGCGGTGCTGCTCGTGATGCTGAACATCTTCCCCTATACCTCCACGCGCGACGCGGTGTATCAGGAGAAGGAAAAGGCGATGGAGAGTCAGGCGTCCACGCTGGCCTCCACGCTCTCGGGACTTGAAAAGCCCAGCAAGGAGAGCGTGGCGGAGGTGCTGCGCCTGCTGGACATGCAGGGCTTTGAGCGCGTCAGCGTCTCCTCCTCCGACGGCGCGGCCGTCTATGACTCCGACGAGGGCGACGGCGCGGGCGTGGAGCCCGATCTGCTGACGGCGCTGGAGGGCAAGACGATCTTCCGTTCCGCCTTCCGGGACGGCAGCTTCCGCTCAAGCTACGCCATCCCCATCAGCGCCCGCGGCGAACTCACCGGCGCGGTCTTCCTGCGGGAAATCGACGCCGAGCGCGGCCAGATCCTGCGGGAGCTCAAGCTGCAGATCCGTGTGCTGTCGCTGGTCATCGCGCTGGCCGCCCTCGTCATGACGGGGATCTACTCGACCACCGTCCTCGGCAAGCTGCGCCAGCTCTCCAATGCCATCCGCATCGTATCGGGCGGCGACTACAAATACCGCATGGAGGTCAACGGCAAGGACGAGCTGTCCGAGCTCAGCCGGGAGTTCAACGACCTCACCGCCCGGCTCGAGGATACCGAGCGCCAGCGCCGCCGCTTCGTCTCCGACGCCTCGCATGAGCTCAAAACCCCCCTCGCCTCCATCCGCCTGCTCTCGGACAGCATCGTGCAGACCGAGAACATGGACAGCGACACCATCCGCGAATTTGTCGCCGACATCGGCAACGAGGCCGAACGCCTTCAGCATATGACCGAGGATCTGCTGAGCCTGTCCCGTCTCGACGGCGACATCAAGATCGTGCCCGTCCCGGTGGATATTAAGCAGGTCACGCTGGATGTGATCGACAAGCTGCACCCCGTAGCGGAGGAGCAGCGCGTGACCGTCCGTACCGAGCTCGACGAGGGCTGCCAGGTCCTCGCCACAAAGGACGACATCTTCCATATCGTCTACAACCTCATCGAAAACGCCATTAAATACAACTTTCCCGAGGGCAGCGTGACGGCGAAGCTCCATGCGGAGGACGGCACGGTGGTGCTCACGGTGGAGGATACCGGCGTCGGCATCCCGGAGGACGAGCGCTATAACATATTCGGCCGCTTCTACCGTATCGACAAGGCCCGTTCCCGTGAGGCGGGCGGCAGCGGCCTGGGACTGAGCATCGTGCACGACGCGGTCAAGGCGCACGGCGGAACCATCGCCGTCGGCGCAAACGAGCCGCGCGGCTCCCGCTTCATTGTGCGCTTCCCACAGGCAAAATGAACAAGTGAGGACATACCATGAACCACATCGAAAAAATACGTGAAGAACTAAGAAACCGGGGCTTTGACGCCCTGCTTGTCACCGACGAGAAGAACCAGCGCTACGCGGCGGGTTTCCCCTTTACCGACGGCGCAATTCTTATAGGAAAAGAAAAAGCCTTCCTGATCACGGATTCCCGCTATATCGAGGCCGCCGAAAAGCAGGCTGAGGGCGTGGAGGTCCGCCAGTTCGACAAGGAGCACCCGCTTGTGCAGAGACTGCGCGAGGCCCTTGCCGAGCTCGGCGCCGAAAAGCTCGCGGCGGAGGATCAGAAGCTCAGCCACGCGGGTTTCCTCGGCTGGGAAAAGAAGCTGAATGTCCGGCTTTGCTGCACGGGCGACTTCTTCACAAAGCTGCGCGCGGTCAAGACCGAGGAGGAGATCGCCTCCATGATCCGCGCCCAGCGCATCAGCGAGGCCGCGCTTGCGGAGGTCCTGCCCCTCATCCGCCCCGGCGTCTCGGAGCGGGAGCTCGCGGCGGAGCTTGTCTACCGCATGCTCCGGCACGGATCCGAGGGCAACTCCTTCGACCCCATTGTGGTCAGCGGCGCGAAGACCAGCCTGCCCCACGGCGTCCCCGGGGACAAGCTCATCGAGGCGGGCGACTTTGTGACCATGGACTTCGGCTGTCTCAAGGACGGCTACTGCTCCGACATGACCCGCACCGTCGCCGTCGGATACGCCACCGACGAGATGAAAAACGTCTACGACATCGTGCTGCGCGCCCAGCTCGCGGGTATCGCGGCGGCAAAGGCAGGAGTGCTCGGCAGGGAGATCGACGCCGCGTCCCGGAAGGTCATCGCGGACGCGGGCTATGGCCCGTACTTCGGCCACGGCTTCGGCCACTGCCTGGGCCTTGACATCCATGAGCCGCCCACCGCCGGGCCTCTCGGAAACGTCCCCATGCCCGTCGGCTGCGTCTCCTCGGCGGAGCCGGGGATCTATCTCCCGGGACGCTTCGGCGTGAGGATCGAGGACGTCATGATCATCCGCGAAAACGGGGCCGAGGTCATCACCAGAGCGCCGAAGGACGAGCTCATTGTTTTGTGAGTGTGGAGTGTGAAGTGTGGAGTGTGGAATTGCGGTGTCCCCTTCGGGGACAAATTATGAATTATCCTCGAAGAGGATACCTTAACTCCACTCTCCACTCTCCACTCTCCACACTCCAAACTCCACACTTAATAAAAAAGTTCTTGCAATATGCGCGTTTATCCTGTAGAATGTCTTAGAAAAAAACAAACTATACTTTAGGGAGGTCCCTTTTATGATTACAGCAGGCGATTTCAGAAACGGCGTTACCTTTGAGATGGACGGCCAGGTCATGCAGGTCGTCGAGTTCCAGCATGTCAAGCCCGGCAAGGGTGCTGCCTTTGTGCGCACCAAGATGAAGAACGTCATCACCGGCGCCGTCACCGAAACTTCCTTCAACCCCACCGCAAAATTTGAGAATGCCACCGTCGACCGCGTCACCATGGAGTACCTGTACAACGACGGCAACCTCTACTACTTCATGAACCCCGAAACCTATGAGCAGGAGCCTGTCGATGGCTCTGTCCTGGGCGACAACTTCAAGTTCGTCAAGGAGAACATGGAGTGCACCATCTACTCCTACAAAGGCAAGGTCTTCAATGTGGAGCCTCCCTTCTTCGTGGAGCTTGAGGTCACCGAGACCGACCCCGGCTTTGCCGGCAACACCGCCACCAACGCCACCAAGCCCGCCACCGTCGAGACCGGCGCCGAGATCAAGGTGCCCCTGTTTATCGAGCGCGGCGAGCGCATCAAGATCGACACCCGCACCGGCGAGTATCTGTCCAGAGCGTAAGAACGGCAGTAATCGGAATGAGAGAGGGAAGACCATGCGGTCTTCCCTCATTTTGACAGGAGGTATTGCTATGACCATCACGGAAAAGACCGCGTATCTCAAGGGCCTGGCGGACGGGCTGGGCGTTGATCCCGATTCCAAAGAGGGCAAGCTCTGGGCAGCGCTCAACGACCTGCTCAGCGATATCGCGCATGACCTGGAGGAGCTTCATGAGACCGACCGCGGTCAGGCCGAAGCGCTCGACGGCCTGGCGGATGAGGTGAGCTATCTCGAGGAGATGTGCGACGCCATGGATGAGGACGACTACGAGGAGATCGAAGACGACGAGGAAGGCGAGGAAGACGAAGAGCCCGAGTACGACGGCGTGGTCTACGACGCGACCTGCCCCGTCTGCGGCGAGGAGATCAGCTTCGACGAGGAGACGCTGGAAACCGGCTCCATCAAATGCCCCAACTGCGGCGAGCTTCTGGAATTCGACCTCGGCGAAGAGGAAGCAAAACCCGAAGAAGAGGACGAGCTCAAGTTCTGACACTATTTCTTGATTAAATTCTTTAATCAAGAAAGCCGCAGTTCCTGCGGTGTTTTCAGCGCAAAACGCTGAAAACACGTCTCATGCAGAACCTCTACGCGCCTTATGGCGCTATGAAAACCTTTAAGGAATTAAGGCAACACCGCACCTTGAGGTACACAAAGTACATCTGCGAAAAAGTGCCTTTATCAGAACCCAAATTTTCTCAGGATCTGCTCTTGCCGAATTATGCGGTGTTGCCTTAAAGGTTTTCATGAGGTTCTAGTATGAGTGTTATCCCCGTTTTCATCGTAGGGGCGACCCTCGCGGTCGCCCGGCGGGACAGTATGAAAACAACATAGAGACGTGCGGCGATTTCGTAGCTTGGTACGATTTCGCCGCACGCTTTTTTTATCTGTTTTTTACTATGAATGGAACATGTTCCACGCCGCGAGCAGCAGCAGAGCCGTCACGCCGCAGGCGGCGTAGAGAAGGTCGGAGGAGAAGCTGCGGGCGACCCGGCTTCTCTCGCTCTGCTTTGCGTAGGCGGAAAACTGCTCGTCCTCGGGCGGGCGGATCTCGTTCTTCGCGCCGAGGAAGATGAAGTTCACCGGACTGAGCACCAGCAGGGCGCCGAGGGTTTCAACCAGGCGGGCGAAGATCGCGCCCGTAAAGGCCAGAGCGCGCAGGGCGGGGCGGTAGACCGCGTCCTCCAGATCGAGGCCATGGGGCCAGACATTGCGGTACACCTCGTGCCCGTCTTCCCGCTTCGTCAGCCACTTCATGCCGACAAAGGCGAAGACAAGCGCGCCGATGGTGATGGAGATGGCCGCGCCCTTGAGGTTCGTCAGGGAAAAATAATGTACCGCGTGCCCCATCGGCTCACGCCGGAAGAAGGGGAGGGCATACGCCGCGATCCTGTCCATACTCTGATGTGCCGTCAGACCCAGCAGGGGCATCAGCACACCGCCGATGGCGAGCACCGCCGCCGTCATGCCGCCCATATAGCGCGCCTTCTGATGCTGGTGGGCGGGCTTTTCCGCGATAAAGATAATGTAGAACAGCCTCGTCATATACGCCAGCGTCAGACCGCCGGAGAGCAGGAACACCCATTCGAGAACGCGGTAGGGCGCGGCGCTGTGGCCGTGCTCGACCAGATGCTCGCAGTATTCCACAATGCCCTCGTGCAGCAGCGTCTTGCTGATATAGCCGCCGAAGCCCGGAATGCCCGCGATGGAGCATGCCCCGGAGAGGAAGGCCAGCTTGAGAAGGGGCTTGTCCCTGCCGAAGCCGCGCACGTCGTTTAAGTCAAGGGAGTGGACGTTGAAGTACACGACGCCGGCAGCGACGAAGAGCGTGAGCTTAATGAGAGAGTGGTTGAGGATGTGCAGCACCGTGCCGCAGGCGGCGATGGAGCCGTGCTCCCCGAGCAGGACGCACATCGACACGCCGGTCAAGATGAAGCCGATCTGACTCATGGACGAGCAGGCGAGGGTGCGCTTTAAGTCGGTGGAGAACACCGCCAGCACCGCGCCCAGCAGCATGGTGATCGCCGCCGGGATGAGCAGCAGATTGCCCCAGCCGGGAACTTCGTCAAACAGCCAGCACGATACGCCGATCACGCCGAAGACGCCGCTCTTGGTCAGAATGCCGGAGAGCAGGGCGCTGGCCGGTGCGGGGGCGACGGGGTGCGCCTTGGGCAGCCAGATGTGCAGCGGGACCATGCCTGCCTTGGCCCCAAAGCCGATGAGGCAGCACACGCCGACGGCATAGCGCAGGCCAGTACTCATGCCGGGGGCCTTTTCGAGAATGTTCTCGAAGGTGAGACTCCCGACGGCGTTTGCCAGCAGGAACAGGCCCATCAGCATCGTGAGTCCGCCGATGACCGCGATAAATAAATACGTTTCGGACGCGCGCAGAGCGGCGGGCGTCTCGTTCTGCGCGACCCAGACATAGGAGGTAAAGCTCATGATCTCAAAGAAGATGAAGAGCGTCATGAGATCGGCCGCGAGGAACACGCCGAGCAGCGCGCCCAGCGTCCAGAGATAGAACATGAAGTAGCGGGCGTTTGCCTTCGCCCCGCTGAAATACTCGGGCGAGGCCAGGGCCGTCATCACCCACATGAAGCCCGCGAGCACGGCCATCACCGTGCGCAGGCCACCGGCCTTGAATCGCAGACCCTGGCCGCAGAAGCCCCAGATCTCCGCGGACAGAGAGGGATTGAGCAGCAGGGACAGGGCCATAAGAAAGACCGCGGCGGTCACCGCAAAGGTGAAGATCAGCCCGTTTTTCTCCGACCTCCGGCAGAGCGGATAACAGACCAGCGCCGCCGTCATCGGCAGAAAGACCATCAAAGCAAGCATCATGTCATCCCTCCGATCCAGCTTGTAATGGGCGCGGACAGCAGCGAGACAACCACGATCAGCGCGGCGAGAAACAGGAGCGAGCCCTTCATCAGCGCATCGGCCTCATGAAAGCTCTCGGGCAGGGGCTCGGCCTCCCGCACGGGGAAGTAGAAGTGTACCACCGCGCTCATCATGCACAGTGTGGTGAGGATCGCGGACACGGCCAGCGCCGCCGCGCCGAAAATGCCGGTCCAGCCGCCGGAGGCGGCGGACGCTACGCCGAGCGTCCACTTGGACAGGAAGGCTCCGAAGGGCGGCACGCCCATCAGCGCCAGCGCCGCCAGCGTAAAGCAGGCCGCGGTCACGGGCATTTTCTTTTTGAGTCCCTCCATGGTGTGGACGTACTCAAGGCCGTTGTTGTGCAGAATCGCGCCCGCGCAGAAGAAGAGCGTGATCTTGATGCAGGAGTGGTAGATGAGGTGCAGCATGCCGCCGACGAGGCCCATCGGACTCATGGCCGTAAAGCCGAGGATGATGTACGAGAGGTTCGACACCGTGTGAAAGGCAAGACGCCGCTTGAGATGATCCTGCCGCAGGGCCATGCCGGTGCCGAACACCACGGTGAAGGCCGCCGCGGTCATCACGACCTGCTGCGCCCAGGTGCCGCGCACAAACTCGCAGCCGAAGCCGAAGTAGATGAGCCGCATCACCGCAAAGGCCCCGGACTTGACCACCGCCACCGCGTGCAGCAGGGCCGTGACCGGCGTCGGCGCGACGGAGGCCGCGGGCAGCCAGCCGTGGAAGGGGAAGATCGCGGCCTTGACGCCGAAGCCGAAGAAGGCCAGCACGAACACCGTCAAAAGCTCCTTCTCATGCCCCGCGGCGCGCTCCATGTTGAGGATGCCGCCGAGCGTAAAGTCGAGGGAGTCTGCGTAGCGGCAGAAGTACATCAGGCAGATGAATACCAGCGCCGCGCCGGTCATGGAGTAGAGCACATACTTTTTGCCCGCGCTGCGCGCCTTGCCGTTCATCTCGTGCATCACAAGCGGCAGGGTCACCAGCGTCATAAACTCATAGCAGAGGTAGAGCGTGAAGAAGTTGGCCGCATAGGCGATGCCCGCCACCGCACCGTAGGTGAGGATGAAGAAGCCGAAGAACATGTTCTCCCGTCCCTCGTGCTCCATGTATGAGAAGGCATAGACCGTGGTCACCGGCCACAGCACGCCGATGATGCACCCGAAGACGGAGCCGACCCCGTCCGGGCAGAACGCGATCTGCAGCATCGGGCTGAGCGAGGCGACATGGAAGCGCATGGTCTCCGCGCCGTGAAGATGCGACAGCAGGGCCGAGCCCAGCACAAACACAGAGTTGAGGCAGACCGCCGCGAGGGCGCAGCGGTTTCTCACCGCCCGATCCTGCGGCCGCCATATAAAGAGAGCGGAGCCCGCGGCGAAGGGGAAGAGCACACATAGAATTGTCAGAACCTTCATGATCTTCCCTCCTTACAGCAGCCAGCCGTTGAGCACGGCGGCAAAGGCGATCAGCGCGTTCGGGAACATGCCGAGCAGCACCGTGAGCCCCGCAAATACGATCTGCGGGATCAGCATGGTCTTCGGTACCTCGCAGCTCTCCCCGGCCTCAAAGTCACGTCCGGGGAAGAAGGCCGCGGAGACGATGGGCAGCAGATAAAACGCCGTCAGCAGAGCGGAGACCATCAGGACGATCACACCGACAAGCCCGAGGGTCGACCCGGCGTTCAGCGCGCCGAGCGCCAGACACCACTTGGCGGCAAAGCCGCCCATCGGCGGAATCCCGATCAGGGACAGGGACGCGATGGCAAAGCACCACATGGTCACCGGCATACGCTTGCCGATGCCCTTGAGCTCGTCCACGCGCGTCCTGCCGGTGGCGAAGATGATGGAGCCCGCGCAGAGAAACAGCGCGTCCTTGGCCAGGGCGTGGAAGACGATCTGCAAAAACGCGCCCGCGACGCCGAGACCGGGCTCGTCCATCACAAAGAGACCGAAGATCACATAGGACACGTTCGAGACGGTCGAATACGCCATGCGCTTTTTGAGGATTTTTTCGCGCTGGGCCAGCATCGAGCCGGTGAAGATCGTCACGATCGCGAGGACGAGCACCGCGGTCTGTACCCAGGTGCCGCGCAGCATCTCGCGCCCGAAGAGCTGGAAGGTGCAGCGGATGATTGCGAGCACCCCGGCCTTGGTGATAAGGCCGGACAGCACGGCGCTGGCTGGCGACGGGGCGACGGGGTGCGCCTCGGTCAGCCACATCTGCAGCGGCACCATGCCGGCCTTGGCCCCAAAGCCGAGGACGATCAGAAATGCCGCCGCGAGCAGGATTTTCGGATCACCGACCAGCCCCGCCCCGCCGGGGGTGAAGCTGAGGTCGTTGCCCTGCGCGCCCAGCAGGAAAAAGCCCATCAGCGCCATCAGCGCGCCGAGCGTGGAGTAGCCGAGATACTTAAACGCCGCCATGCGGGACTTTTCCGTCCCGTTGTGCAGCACCAGCGGCATGGACGAGAGGGACATGAACTCAAAGCACATGTAGAAAGTCACGGCGTTTTTCGCAAAGGCCAGGGCAATCAGGGAGGCGTAGGTCAGCAGGAAGAAGCCGAAGAACTGCCCCTCGTTCCCCTCGTGCTTCATATAGCCGAAGGCGTGAAACTGGACAAAGCACCAGATGAAGGACACCAGCGCGATGAAAAACAGGCTCAGCCCGTCCGCGCCGAAGCTGAGGGTCAGCGTGTCGTCCAGATGCAGGAGCGTGATCTCACTCGGAAATTCCCGCAGCATACTAAGAAAGGCCGCGCCGACGGCGAGGACCGCCGTGCAGATCACCGTCGCG
>ONPN01000065.1 GCA_900319695.1 uncultured Eubacteriales bacterium | reverse complement strand
AATCGTATAAGACGTCAGTTGCGTCAGCAACTGTATGCCGCCGCAGGTGGCATCTTTTCAATAAAAAGTGTCGACTTTTTATTGAAAAATAGTATTACATGTGCATGAAATCCGGTTGCCGCGCAAGCGGCGAGAAAATGGCATTGTCTAATCTGATTACTCCGGCTTTACAGTCCTTATCCCACGTTACGCGCTGAAAGAAAACGCAATATTGTCTCGGCGGTCTGTTCCTGCTGCTGCGCTGAGGTGACAGATGCCTTGCCGTCCCCTCTCTGTACGCCGTAGTTTCCGAAGCCGGCGTGATTGCCGCCGTCGATGATCACCTCGGCGTTGTCTTTGGGCCAGAGCTTTCGTCCTTTTTCGTATTGCTCCCGGTCAAGAAGACCGTCCTCGCTTCCGTAGATGCTGAGAAGCCTCGCCGTGGGCGCGAGTTCTCTGTCCGCATAGGAGGCAAGAAGGATAACGCCGTCCGTTGCGGCGACATGCGCGGCGGCATATCGCACAGCCACGATCCCGCCGAGCGAGTGTCCCATCATATACCAGCTTTCATACGGATACCTGTCAATCATCTCATCCGGCGCGTTCCCGTCAAAAAAAGCCATCCGCAGGGGCACCTTCAGCAAAAAGCAGTCCGTTCCCTGCTCTGCCACAGTAAAAAGGAGCGGCGCGTATGCGATCTCTTCCACCTTGGCTCCCGGAAAGAAGACGATCGCCCTCTCACTTCCAGGTCCGTCAAAATAGTATCCTGTGTCAATGCGTGTCACGGCCACGGTTTCACTGTCGGCAAGATATGCCGCGGCGGTGTCGTCTGCGTGATAATATACTGACATGTAAGAAAATCCCACAAGCACTGCCAGCAGGATACTGATTAAGGCTGCCGCTATGCCTCTTTTTACAGCGCTGAAGCCAAACAGGCGGGACAGGCCGACGCTTGCCGCGACGCACAGCATATATACTGTCATGCAGATGATGATATATTTCAAATCTTGCCCTCTCGTTCGCTGTAATCCATCTCTATTCTTAAGGCAACACCGCACAATCCGCCTTCGGTTCTTGAGGTACACAAAGTACATCTGCGAAAAAGTGCCTTTATCAGAACTCAAATTTTCTCAGAATCTGCTCTTGCCGAATTGTGCGGTATTGCCTTAAATCTTCTAGCAGCCTCTCAGCCAGTCCGCCTGGTTTGACGGCGGCGCGCGCCTCGGTAATCTTGTACCAGCGCCAGACGTCCACCTCAAAATTGGGGTGCGCCTCCGACTCTGCGACGGTGGCCTCAAAGTTGAGCATCAGGGTCTCGGAGGGCGCATAATAGTGGCTGCCGAGGTAGCGGACGGACTGCGCCTCGAGGCCCAGTTCCTCCATGAGCTCACGCCGGACGGCGTGCTCGGCGGTCTCGCCCTTGTCCACATAGCCCGCGGGCAGAACGTCGTGCGGCTCTCCGTACTGGCGGATCAGGAGGATATGCGTCCGCTCCGGGTTCAATACCACGGCGCTGACCGCCGTGCTGTATACCGGGAAGCGGTAGTCGCCGCAGGCTTCGCAGTACGGGACAAGGCCGTCCGTGGGGTGCTCCCGCTCAGTCAGCTCCGCCCCGCAGCGCATACAGAAGCGCATCTCCATCAGCGTATCATCTCTTCAAACTCGTCCTCGGTGAGGATGCGGACGCCGAGGCTCTCCGCTTTGGTGAGCTTGCTGCCCGCGTTCTCACCCGCGAGGACATAGCTTGTCTTTTTGGACACCGAGCCCGAAGCCTTGCCGCCGTAGCTCTCGATGATGGCGGTTGCCTCGTCCCTTGTATAGCGGGACAGGGTGCCGGTGAGCACGAAGGTCTTGCCCGCGAAGCGTTCATCCTTCTTCTCCTCGTGGCTGGTGAAGTCCACGCCCGCTTCACGCAGTCTGCCGATCAGGTGCCGAGACTGGGGCAGGGAGAACCACTCGCGGATAAAGCCCGCGGTGATGCCGCCGATGTCGGGGATGGCGGTCAGCTCCTCGGTCCCCGCCGCGATCAGGCTGTCAAGGTCGGAGAAGCGGGAGGCCAGGACCTTCGCCGCCTTCTGCCCCACCTGGCGGATGCCGAAGGCGCAGAGCAGGCGCGCGAGACCGGCGCTCTTGCTGTTTTCGATGGCGGCCATGAGGTTTGCGGCGGACTTCTCCCCCATGCGGTCAAGCCTTGCGACACTCTCCGCGTCGAGGTAATAGAGGTCTGCGGCGGAGGCGACAAGGCCGCTGCCGATCAGGCTCTCGCAGACCGAGATGCCGAGGCCTTCAATATCCATCGCCTCGCGGGAGGCAAAGTGCGCGATGTTCCGGAGACGCTGGGCCGGGCACTCGGGACTCGTGCAGCGCAGGGCCGCGCCGTCCTCGTCCCGCACAACAGGCGAGCCGCACTCCGGGCAGGTATCCGGCATCACGAAAGGCACGGCCCAGTCAGGGCGCTTGTCCTTGTTGACGGACAGGACCTCCGGGATGATCTCCCCCGCTTTCTGCAAGAGCACCGTGTCGCCGATGCGCAGGTCAAGACGGTCAATGTTGTCCTGATTGTGGAGCGTCGCGGCCGAGACCGTGGTCCCCGCGAGGCGCACTGGCCTCACGATCACCTTCGGGGTCAGCACGCCGGTGCGGCCCACCTGTACCACCACGTCCAGCACCTCGCTCTCCTTCTTCTCCGGCGGGTACTTGAAGGCCACCGCCCAGCGCGGTGCCTTGGCCGTACTGCCGAGCGTACGGCGCTGAGAGAGAGAGTCGATCTTGATGACGGCCCCGTCCATGTCGTAGGCAAGCTCGTCCCGATGCTCGCCCAGCCATTCGATGCGCTCCACGCAGTCGCCGACTCTGTCATAGCGCATGTAGGGCACGACGGGAAAGCCCATGGCCTTCATCGCGTCGAGGGTCTGGGCATGGCTGGTGTAGACGTCGTCGGAGCTGTACTGCATGTTGAAGCAGACGATGTCCAGCTTGCGCGAGGCGGCGACCTTCGGGTCGAGCTGGCGCATGGAGCCCGCCGCCGCGTTGCGGGGATTGGCCAGAAGCGGTTCCCCGTTTTTCTCGCGCTGCTCGTTGAGCTCGCGGAAAACGGCCTTGGACATATAGACCTCGCCGCGGACGATCAGGCGCTCCGGCGCGTTTTCGATCCGCAGCGGGAGCGAGCGCACCGTGCGCAGGTTCTCGGTGACGTTCTCGCCGATGAGCCCGTCGCCGCGGGTTGCCCCGCGCACAAAGACGCCGTTTTCGTATTCCAGCGACATGGACAGCCCGTCGATCTTCGGCTCCACGGTATACGAATGGGGCGCGGCGATCAGAGAATCCATGCGCTCTCCGAAGGCGTAGAGCTCATCGAGGGAGAAGACGTCCGTCAGGCTCTCCAGCGGGACCTGATGCTGTACCTGCTCAAACTTGCTCAGGGCCTGGCCGCCGACGCGCTGCGTGGGCGAGTCGGGCGTGATGAGCTCCGGGTGCTCCGCCTCCAGGGTCTTGAGCCGCTGCATGAGCATGTCGAACTCATAGTCCGAAATGACCGGCGCGTCTTCGACATAGTAGAGCCTGCTGTGATATTCCAGCTCCCGACGGAGCTTGTCGATCTCGGTCTGTACGTTCATGTGCAATCCCCTCACTGCTGCATATTCATGTAAGTGCTCGGCACCTTTCCCACGACGACCACGTCCGCGATCATGACCTCCGTCACGACCTGGGCGCTCTCAGTCCCCCAGGGGATGAGCGTGTCGATATCCACGACGATTTCAAGGTTGATCTGATGCTTGGTCTGGTTAATCCCGGCGGTCACGACGCGGTTTTGAAACTCCACATGCGAGGAGGTCAGCATGATGATCTCCACCGGCACGCCGGGGCCGCGGCCCATGAGCAGGCTCACGCCCGTGAGATTGCCGAGCGGGACGCTGACCTCGAGCGTCCGGTTCCCGGTCGCCCCGATCACGCGGTCCAGAATCTCGGCGGACAGGGCGTTGATTCTGGCCATATTGCTGCTGACGGCCGTGATCTCGCCCGCGTCGTTTTTCTCGAAGTTCACAAAGCTCTCGCCGTCGTAGTCCCTCTCCGCCATGATCTGCGCGACCACCGCGTTGACCTGGGCGGTCACCAGATCGCAGGCGTCGGAGACCGCGATGCGGCAGGAGATGTCCTTCAGGAACATCGCCGCGCCGGAGAGAAAGAGGCCGAAGCCCGCCAGGAACAAAACAAGCGTGAAGCCGGTTCCGACCCGTCCGGCGGCTGAGGCGAAGGATCGCCGGTAATGTCTGCGGCGCATGGGCAGCATCACCCCCCATACGCCAGTATATGCTTATTGCCCGTCCAACATGGCGCTGACCGCCATCATGATGCCGAGCTTGCCGGACTCATAGGTCAATCCGCCCTGCATGTAGACCGTGTAGGGCTCGCGTATGGGCCCGTCGGCGGACAGCTCGATGGACGAGCCCTGGATGAACGCGCCCGCCGCCATGATAACCTCGCAGTCGTAGCCGGGCATAGCCCAGGGCTCGGGCGTGACATAGGAGTCCACCGGCGCGCCCGCCTGGATGCCGAGGCAGAAGCGCTTCATTTTCTCGGGGCTGCCGAGCTTGACCATCTGGATGATGTCGGAGCGCTCGTCCAGCGCCCCGGGCGAGCTCTCGATCCCGAGCTCATCCATCATGGCCGCGCAGAAGCAGGCCGTTTTCAAGGCCTGGGCGACGATGTGCGGGGCCATGAAGAGGCCCTGGAAGAGCAGACGGTTATTGCCGAGGGTGGAGCCGCACTCCCCCCCGATGCCCGGGGTGGTCAGGCGCGCAGCGGCCCGCTCCACGAGCTCCGCCCTGCCCGCGATATAGGCCCCCGTCGGGGCGATGCCGCCGCCGGGGTTTTTGATGAGGGAGCCGACCACGAGGTCCGCGCCGACATTGCCGGGCTCGACGGTTTCGATAAACTCCCCGTAGCAGTTGTCCACCATGACATGAATCGCGGGGTTGACCGCCTTGACTGTCTCGACGATTCTGCCGATCTCCCCGACGCTCAGGGCCTTGCGGTCCTCATAGCCGCGGGAGCGCTGGATCATCACGCCCGCGACGGTCTCGTCCTTCACCGCCTCGGCGATGGCGGCATAATCCGGGCCGCCGTCGGGGGCGAGGTCGACCTGGCCGTACCCGATGCCGTAGAATTTGAGGGAGCCGAAGGCGTCGCCCGAAATGCCGATGGCCGTGCGCAGGGTGTCGTAGGGTGTACCGGTGAGGGCGAGGATTTTTTGCCCGGGGCCTGCCAGGGCAAACATCGCCGCCGTCAGCGCGTGGGTGCCGTTGACAAACTGGATGCGGACCAGCGCCGCCTCCGTGCCGAAGACCTCGGCATAGATTTTGTCCAGCGTCTCGCGGCCCAAATCATCGTAGCCGTAACCGGTGGTCCCGGCAAAGCAGGCGTCGGAGACGCGGTGGTTCTGAAAGGCCTCCATGACCTTGCGGGTGTTGGCC
This sequence comes from uncultured Eubacteriales bacterium, assembly GCA_900319695.1. Taxonomy (GTDB): domain Bacteria; phylum Bacillota; class Clostridia; order Oscillospirales; family Oscillospiraceae; genus Limivicinus. The sequence goes on along the minus strand of ONPN01000065.1, from coordinate 1,699 downwards.
TCGGCCACCGCGTCGATCTCGCGAAAGCGCCCGCTCAGCTTTGCCTCGGCCCGTCGGGCCATGTCGTATACTTCTGGCTTTATGTCTGAAATCTTCATGCTTACTCCGTTTCTTTCAGTTCCATGACGATGGACTTAAAGTATCTGCCGCGCTCGGCAAAGTTTTTAAAGTGGTCAAAGGACGCGCAGGCCGGGGAGAAAAGGACAATATCCCCCGCCTGAGCGGCCCCTGCCGCCGCGAGGACGGCGGCGCGGAAGTCCTCCGCCATCGAAACAGGCAGGCCGCTTTCCGCGTAAAACGCCGACGCCGTGACCGCCGCACGGATCTTCTCCGCCGTGTCGCCGGTGAGGTAGAGGGCCTTGGCGTACTGGCACAGGGCGTCGCCCAGCTCGTCAAAGGGGATGTGCTTGTCATAGCCGCCCGCGATCACGATGGGCTTTACCCGCATGGCGCGCAGGCCCGCGATGGTGCGCGTCGGGCTTGAGCCGATGGAGTCGTTGATATAGGTCACGCCCCGGACCGTGCACACGGTCTCCAGTCGGTGCTCCACCCCGGCAAAGCTCCGGGCCACCTCCGCGCAGATCGCATCCGGGACCAGGCCCTCGGTCGCGGCAAAGGCCGTCAGATAGTTGAGCACGTTGTGCTCGCCGGGAATTCTGATCTCCGAGGCGGGCAGGATCGGCCGCTCTACGCCGCCGTATACGCGCGTGAGCACGCCGCCCCGCAGATATGTCCCCTCCTCCGGGCGCTGACGGTCGGAGAAGTGCGTGACATGCGCGTGGGCAAAGCGCTCAAGATAAGGCGTATGCTCGTCGTCGAGGTTCAGGATCAGGCGGTCGTCCGCCGTCTGCCGCAATAAAATTTCGCGCTTGGCGTCGATGTAGTCCTGATAGTCCCTGTGCTTATCCAGGTGGTTCGGCGTGATGTTGGTCACCACCGCAATATCCGGACGGCAGACCATGCTGTGCAGTTGGAAGGAGCTCAGCTCCAGCACGGCGATATCGTCCTTCCTAATGTCCGGGATCTCGCAAAGCAAGGGATTTCCGATGTTGCCGCCCAGGTGGACGCGAAAACCCGCCGCCTTCAGAAGCTCCGAGATGATGGTGGAGGTCGTCGTCTTCCCGTCGCTGCCGGTGATCGCGATGACCTTGCAGGGGCAGAGAGAGAGAAAGGCCTCCATCTCCGAGGTGATCTTCGCTCCGCGTGCCCTTGCCGTCTCAAGGTGGGGATCAAAGGGCATGAGGCCCGGCGTGCGGAAGATAACGTCATGGTCCAGGTGCTCCAGATAGTCCGCTCCCAGCATGAGCTTTGCGCCCAGAGTCTCGAGTCTGTCGGCCTCCGCGCCCATCTGTTCGCGCGTGCGCATATCGCAGGCGGTCACATCGCAGCCGTGTCTGAGCAGCAGCTCAATGAGCGGCAGATTGCTCACACCGATGCCGATGACCGCGATTTTTCGATTTTTCAGGCTTTCCGCATATTCGGAAAGCGTCATATCGACCACTCCCTATTGTATTCTAACTGTATTAGTATAGCGCTGTTTGCGCTTTATGACAAGAAAAATTGTTGACTTGTCGTCTAAAGCTGAGTAAAATAGAGGCCATGAGTCGGCCGAACGACCGCGGGCACAGGGCGAAAGCCCGTGCGTGAGGAAAGTCCGGGCTCCACAGGGCAAGGATAACGGGTAACGCCCGCCAGGGGT
>ONPN01000069.1 GCA_900319695.1 uncultured Eubacteriales bacterium | reverse complement strand
GTATGAGCTCATCCACGCCACCGAGGACGAGGTCGTCAAGATCGAGCGCCAGTACAAGCGCGGCTTCATCACCGATGACGAGCGCTACCGCCTGGTCGTGTCCGAGTGGGAGAAGACCACCAAGGACGTCACCGACGCGCTGTCCAGCGCCCTGGACGAGTACAACCCCATCTACATGATGGCAAACTCCGGCGCCCGCGGCTCCATGAACCAGATCCGTCAGCTCGCCGGTATGCGCGGCCTGATGGCGAACACCGCCGGCAAGACCATCGAAATCCCCATCAAGTCCAACTTCCGTGAGGGCCTGTCCGTTCTGGAGTACTTCATCTCCACCAGAGGCGCGCGAAAGGGCATGGCCGATACCGCCCTTCGTACCGCCGACTCCGGTTACCTCACCCGCCGTATGGTCGACGTCTGCCAGGAGGTCATCATCCGCGAGGAAGACTGCGGCACCACCGAGGGCGTCTGGGCCGGCGCCGTCTACGACCGCGGCCAGGAGGTCGAGTCCTTCGGCACCAGCATCCACGGCCGCTTCCCGGCCCTGCCGATCACCGATCCCGAGACGGGCGAGCTGCTCTTCAACACCGACCACATGCTCATGCCCGAGGACGCCAAGGTCCTCGAGGCCCACAATATCCACAAGGCCTATATCCGCAGCGTCCTGACCTGCGAGGCGGGCTGCGGCGTCTGCGCCAAGTGCTACGGCATCAACCTCGCCATCGGCCGCCCGGTCAACGCGGGCGAGGCCGTCGGCGTCATCGCCGCCCAGTCCATCGGCGAGCCCGGCACCCAGCTGACCATGCGTACCTTCCACACCGGCGGCGTCGCGGGCGACGACATCACCCAGGGTCTGCCCCGTGTCGAAGAGCTGTTCGAGGCGCGCAAGCCCAAGAAGATGGCGACCCTGTCCGAAATCTCCGGCACCGTCTCCATCGAGGAGGCCAAGAAGGGCGTCATGTACTCCATCACCGTCACAAACGAATCCGAGGGCGCGACCGTGGTCTACACCGTGCCGCACTCCGCCGGTATCCTCGTGCACAACGGCGACCATGTGGACAAGGGCCAGGAGCTCACCTCCGGCGCGCTCAACCCGCACGACGTGCTCCGCATCCGCGGCATCAACGACGACGAGTTCGGCCGTCAGGGCGTGCGCAGCTATATCACCAGCGAGGTTCAGAAGGTCTACCGTCAGCAGGGCGTTGACATCAACGACAAGCATATCGAGGTCATCGTGCGCCAGATGATGCGCAAGGTGCGCGTCGAGGAGGCGGGCGACACCGATCTGCTCTCCGGCTCCACCGTGGACATCTCCGTCTTCAAGGCCGCCAACAAGGCCATTGACGAGCGCATCGCTGCGGGCGAGAAGGATCTTGAGCACGCCACCTGCACCCAGCTTCTCATGGGCATCACCAAGGCGTCGCTGGCCACCGACAGCTGGATGTCCGCCGCGTCCTTCCAGGAGACCACCAAGGTCCTCACCGACGCCGCTATCAAGGGCAAGGTCGACCACCTCGTGGGCCTGAAGGAGAACGTCATCATCGGCAAGCTCATCCCCGCCGGCACGGGCCTGAACTGCTACCGCGACTTCAAGATTAAGACCGACGAGACCATCACCGCCGACAGCGAGGACTACGTCGACCTCAGCGCCCTGGTCAGCAAGACCAACGCGCTCTGATAAAACCGCATAAAGCCATTCCGAGAGCACCGGGGGACGCCCCCGGTGTTCTCTTTTTACGCAGTTGTATTGTCCCCGTTCTTGTGTTATACTGACTGTAAGAAGCACAGGGAGGAAACAAGATGGCGCATACAACAGTCACATTTTTCCTTTATAACATGTGGTTTGAATATGACGAGGAAAAGAATCTGCAAAATATCAAAAAGCACGGTATTTCCTTTCGCAGCGCCGCGCGCGTCTTTTTTGATTTTGACAGAATAGAATTTTATGATGAGGACAACAGCACGGACGAAGACAGATTTGATACGATAGGAGACACTTCAGCCGGTTTCGCCTCCACGACCACAATAGGCAATGTGGATTCGTTTGCGCCGGATGCAGACGACATCCTCTATGTTGTATACACCGAAAGAGTGCGTACCGACGTCGACGGGAGGAAGCGAGACGTGACAAGGCTGATCTCAGCGAGAATGGCGACAAGATTTGAAAGGGGGCTTTACTATGGTAAACAGGAGTGAGTTTTCCCAGGAACAGATGAAGGAATTGGCGTTTACACAGCAGGAGCTTGAGGAGCTGGCCCGCGCCAGAGAAATGCCGATCACCTTCGACGAGGACTGCCCGGAGACGACTCCGGAGCGAGCCGTCAAATTTCGCCGGGTCAACCCGCCGCGGGGAGGCTCGCGCTTCGCCTGATAAAACACCGCCGAATACGGTCTGGTTTCCGAGAGCACCGGGGGACGCCCCCGGTGTTCTCTTTTTGTGCACTTGGCTCCCCCCCCCGGCGGGGGCGAGCCAAGGGACGCACCCGACGCGGGCGGCTGATAGCCGCCCCTACGGAGCATTGACGCACGTTATTCACTGTAGGGGCGACCCTCGCGGTCGCCCGGCTGCACGACGCAGGTTTCACGGATTCGCCCCGGCGCGGTGTTAAAGGCGGCGTATACCCGCCGGGCCGATGAGGGCATCGGTCCCTACGGAGCGCAGACGCACAGTGTTCACCGTAGGGGCGACCCTCGCGGTCGCCCGGCGGTACGACGCAGGTTTCACGGATTCGCCCCGGCGCGGTGTTAAAGGCGGCGTATACCCGCCGGGCGGCTGATAGCCGCCCCTACGGAGCGCAGACGAACGGTGTTCAGCGTAGGGGTCGATCCCCAGATCGACCCGAACTCCCGCGCCGCAGCCCTGCCTCACGCCATCGCAAACCTCATATTCTTCTCCGCGCCGCTGAGCTCCAGACAGTATTTTCCGCGGCCGCAGGACTCGAAAACGCGCCCCGCGACGGCCTCCCCGTCCCCGCCGCGGGCGGCGCGTATGTACTCGAGACTGCGCTCGCTCGAGAGAATGACGGGCCTGCCCTTGTTGTAGCGCCCGCCCAGGATCTCATAGGCGAGCCGTATGTCCGCCGCCGTGAGCTCCTGCTTGAAGAGATCGTCGATGTAGAGATAGGGCGTCTCGATCAGCGCCGCGATCTCCCGTTCATACGCCTCACGCTCGGCAACGAGCTGCTTGAGCCGCGTCCCGTCCCGCACCCACTGGAGATAGCGCAGCCGCCCGCCCTGACGGATGATCTCGTTGCAGACGGCGGTGCAGAGATGGGTCTTGCCGCAGCCGGACTGGCCGGAGATGAAAAAGCTCATGCGTTTGGCGTCCCCCAGATAGTCCTGCGCCTTCTGCTTCATCACCTTTTGCCACTCGGTATCCGTGCGGAAGCTGTCAAAGCGGCAGCGCCCGGCCAGCTCCTCAAGCCCCGCGTCCCGCAGACGCTTGCGGCTGCGCGCGCGCTCCACGCAGGCGCACTCCCGCGGCCCGTGGGCAAAGTGCCCCTTGAGCATCTCCTGACGCCACTCGTCAATGAGATAACCGCCCCGGCACTTCTCGCAGGTGCAGCGCCGGCAAAAGCCGTTTTCCAGATACGCGCAGGGCGTCTCAGAGGCGCAGGACACCGGAGATCGCCGGAGCTTCACGCCCATGACCGTGATCATCTCGTCCATCGCCGTCCCTCCTCTCCCAGGTCCTCACCGCGGCCTGCCAGTCCCGTATGGGCTTGCCTCGACCCTGGCTCCAGCCGTTGGCGGTGTAGTAGTCCACAAAGCGCTGCGGGTCTATGCCGTTGTTCCGCTCCCGGCAGTAGGCCCTCACAGCGTCCACCGAAGGAGGGGAGAAGTGCGCGCGCGGCGGCTTGTCCGCACACACACTCTCTCCTTCCTTCTCCTTACCTGACTTAACCTTACCTGACTTATCTTTACTTGTGTCTACCAACGGTATGTCACGCGGTATGTCATGTGGTATGTCATGTGGTATGTCATGTGGTATGTCATCTGGTATGTCATTTGGTATGTCATTTGGTATGTCATCTGGTATGTCATCCGGTATGTCACGCGGTATGTCACGCGGTATGTCACGCGGCGCGGCGAGGCTTTCCTTCTCCTTCTGATAGCGCGTGGGGGTGTAGCGGTCGGGGCGTATATAGTTGTGGCTGCGCCAGTCCCGGATGTGGCACACGCCGGAATCGAACAGCGTGATGTAGCCGCAGTCGGCCAGGATTTTCAGATGCTTCTTCGGTATGCCCAGCATGGTGACGGTGAGCTGGGCGTTGGCGACAAAGCCGTCGTCGTCGCCCGCCAGACAGAGATTGAAATACAAAAGCTGCGCGTCGCGGGGCATACGGTGAAAGGCGTCGGTGTTGACAATGTCGGTGCTGATCATTCTTCGCTTCCCCATCTATGTTGTCCTCCCTCGGGAATCTCAATAATTTAAGAACTTGCCCTATTATACCACAGATGGCTCGCAAAAATCAAGGATGAGCTCCGTCCTTTTTAAAAAATTTTTTCTCTTCAATTCACAAAAATTCTTGACTCCATTTGTGAAATATGCTAATATACAAAAATGCGTGGGCGGAAAGCGCGCGAATCCGATCCGGAACGATAATTCCGGAAAAGGCGGACTTTTGTCCGTAAAGCGCAAACAAAACGCCCGCGACAACGAAAGAAAGGAGAAAACAATGCCTACTTTTAACCAGCTGGTGAGAAAGGGCAGAGAGAAGGTCACCTACAAGTCCGCGTCCCCCGCGATGCAGAAGGGTCTGAACACCCTGAAGAACAAGGAGACTGACCTGAGCGCTCCCCAGAAGAGAGGCGTCTGCACCGCCGTGCGTACCTCTACTCCCAAGAAGCCGAACTCCGCTCTGCGTAAAATCGCCCGTGTCCGTCTGACCAACGGCTATGAGGTCACCGCCTACATCCCCGGCATCGGCCACAACCTGCAGGAGCACTCCGTGGTTATGATCCGCGGCGGCCGTGTCAAGGACCTGCCTGGCGTGCGTTACCACATCATCCGCGGCACGCTGGACGCCCAGGGCGTCAACGGCCGTATGCAGGGCCGTTCCAAGTACGGCGCGAAGAGACCCAAGGCTGCGAAGAAGAAGTAATCCATAGCTTCAGCGGCAATCTGCCCTGTCGTTTATACGGTTTACAGGATTGTTTTCTGTTCAATAAACCGGGATAAGCCTCGGGGCGCAACGGATACCCGTGTGTATTCGAGTACCTGTGATTCCATTTTTTAATGAAGGAGGGAAGCAACGTGCCCAGAAGAGGTAATGTTCCCA
>ONPN01000066.1 GCA_900319695.1 uncultured Eubacteriales bacterium | reverse complement strand
AGCGACTGATCGACCGGGTCGTGATCTACAAGGACGGACACATCGATGTGTTCCTCAAGCTCAGAAATTATCTCATAAGTGAAGAAAAATCCTGAAATCTGATGATTTCAGGAACAAGTTAACCTATTACTCCATCCGATATTCGTTCCCATGATTGCAGGTGAGCTGCGGCGGTTTTTGCGGGACCACAGTGCGGTACGGGTGTCGCGCTCGATGCGGGACACGGCCTACCGGGTTTTACAGGCCAAGGAGAAGCTCACCGCCGAGACGGGGCGGGAGCCGGACGTGGAGCAGATTGCCCGAACGCTCGGCATCCCGAGGCAGGAGGTCGTCTTTGCCCTCGAGGCGATCACGGACCCGGTCTCGCTCTACGACCCCATCTACTCCGACGGCGGGGAGACCGCGACGGTCATGGACCAGATCGGCGACAACCGCAACACCGATGAGCACTGGCTGGAGCAGATCGCGCTCGAAGACGCGGTGCGGCGGCTGGACGAGCGTGAAAAGCGCATCCTCGCCCTGCGCTTCTACGACGGGCGCACACAGATGGAGGTGGCCAAGACCGTCGGCATCTCCCAGGCCCAGGTCTCGCGCCTCGAAAAGAACGCGATCCGACGAATCAAAAAGGAACTCGGAAACTGAATAACAGCGCCGACTTCTCCCGAAAAGGCGAAGTCGGCGCTGTGCGTTTTTGCTTTACGAGTCCGCTTTGAAGTCAAAACCGAGCTCTTCCCAGGCCGCGTAAAGCCACGGGGCCTCATTGTTGTCTGTGCGGGCGACATAGCCGCCTGTCCACTCTCCGTCCGTCGGCTGAAGGTATTCCGCAAAGCCGTAGTGCTCAAGCTCGGGGCCGTTCTTTCCAATGATCCAGTAGTGAATCACACCTGCCTCTTCGTCGGTGTACTGATAGATAAAGGGCACAGTCTCCGAGACCCGCTTTGTGATGTCAATGCGCTCACCGTTGACAACAAAGATCATGCGCCCATCTTCAAAGCTCACCGGCTGGGTCATGTTTTCGGTATGAACATAGACCGTGTTTTCAATGCCGCCCTCTGTCTGCTCGGAGTGAATTTCCATATTGCCGCCCCAGCCTGAAAACACAAGCCCGGTGGAATACGCCGCGACGCCGAGCGCCAGCAGAAGCGCCGCCGCGAGTGCGAGCGTCAGCAGGCGTTTTCTGCTGCGATGTCTGGTTTTTTCATTAAAGTAAATCTTTCCGGCCATGACCACATCCTCCCCGTGAATGCCGTTCATAGCGCGCAGAAGTGTCAGTTCGTCTAACATAAGCCCTCCTCCTGTAAACTTTCTCTCAACTTCTTACGGGTGCGAAACAGGCTGCTTTTGACTTTTCCCTGCCCGCACCCCAGCCGCTCCGCAATCTCTGCGACAGGCGCAAGATAGAAGTATCGCAGAACAAAGATCATCCGTTCTGTCTCCGGCAAGCCCGCCGCAAAGCATCCGACAGCCTGTTCCAGTTCCTTTTCCTCTACAAGCTGCTCGGGATTTCTCCCGTCCGTGATACACTCGCTGAGCTCGTCCAATGCAAGGGCCGCTTCGCCTCCGCCGCGCTTGACTCTGTTTTTTGCCTTGATGGTGTTGATGGCGAGATTTCTTGTGATACAGCCGAGGAAGGCCGACAGCATCGTCGGGCGCTCGGTGGGCATGCGGTTCCACGCGCGCAGCCAGGTGTCGTTCACGCACTCCTCCGCATCCTCATCCGTCCCGCAGATGTTGTAGGCGATCGTATGGCAGTACCGCCCGTATTTGTGATCGGTCTCCGATATGGCCAGCTCGGAGCGCTGCCAGTACAAGTCCACGATCTCTCTGTCTTCCATTCTGAACCTCCTTTGTTTCAAGAGCTCTCACCTATATAGACAACAAAACGCGGCGAAGGTTTTAGAATATTTTAAAAACGTGCGGCAAACTCGCACAATGACGAATTTGCCGCATGTCTATTTTGGTGTTTTTTGTTGCTCTGTCGGAGAGGGCGCTATATTTCAATCGCGGCGAAGCCGCTCCTTAACTTCACTCTCCTCACTCCACCCTGGCCTCAGCCGCCGAGGTAGGCCTTCTGGACCTCTTCGCTGGCGGCCAGCTCCTTGCCGGTGCCGCTGAGGGTGATGCGCCCGGTCTCCATGACGTAGGCGCGGTCGGCGATGGAGAGCGCCATCTCGGCGTTCTGCTCCACCAGCAGGATGGTGGTGCCCGCCTTGTGGAGGGCGGAGATGATGTCGAAGACCTGCTCGACCAGGATGGGGGCAAGGCCCATGGAGGGCTCGTCCAGCATCAGGAGCTTCGGCGTGGACATCAGCGCCCTGCCCATGGCGAGCATCTGCTGCTCGCCGCCAGAGAGCGTGCCCGCGATCTGCTTGCGGCGCTCCTTAAGGCGGGGGAACTGCTCGAACACGCGCTCTTTGTCGGCCTCAAGGTTTGCGGCTTTTGCGGTGAACGCGCCCATATCGAGGTTTTCCTCCACGGTCATGCGGGTGAAAACGCGGCGCCCCTCGGGGACGTGCGCGATGCCGAGCTCCACGATCTTGTGCGGGGCGGTGGAGGCGATGGACTTGTCCATGAACTCGATGCTGCCGCCGCGGCTGCGCATGAGGCCGGAGATCGTTTTCAGCGTGGTGGACTTGCCGGCACCGTTTGCGCCGATGAGGGTGACGATCTCGCCCTCGTTGACCTCAAAGCCGACGCCCTTGACGGCGTGGATGGGGCCGTAATAGACATTCAGGTTTTCCGCCTTGAGCATCATAGCTTTTTGGCCCCCTTTCTGCCGAGATAGGCCTCGATGACCGCCGGATTGGAGCGGATCTCATCGGGCGTGCCTTTGCAGATGATGCGCCCGAAGTTGAGCACCACAATGCCCTCGCAGATGTTCATAACCAGGCTCATATCATGCTCGATCAGGAGGATCGCGATATGGAAGGTGTCGCGGATCTTGACGATGTTCTCCATGAGCTCCGCCGTCTCGGAGGGGTTCATGCCCGCCGCCGGCTCATCCAGCAGGAGGAGGGAGGGGTTCGTCGCCAGAGCGCGGGCGATCTCAAGTCTTCTCTGTGCGCCGTAGGGCAGGGATCCCGCGAGATCCATCGCGTGCTGATCCAGGTGGAACAGGGAGAGGTACTCCATGGCGCGCTCTTTCGCGATGCGCTCAGCCCGCCAGTAGCCCGGCAGGCGCAGGATCGCGCCGCCCATGCCGTAGTCCATCTCATTGTGCAGGCCGATGAGGACGTTGTCCAGCACGGTCTGGTTGTGGAAAAGGCGGATATTCTGGAAGGTGCGGGCGATGCCGGCCCGGTTGACCTGGGCCGTGCTCATGGTGGCGATGTCCTTGCCGTCGAGCAGGATGGTGCCGTGGGTGGGCTGATAGACCTTGGTCAGAAGGTTGAAAATCGTGGTCTTGCCCGCGCCGTTGGGGCCGATGAGGCCCGCGATCTCGGTGCGGCCGATGGCGACATTGAAGTTGTCCACCGCCTTGAGGCCGCCGAAGGTGATGCCGAGGTCGATGCACTCAAGGATCGGGGTCTTGTCGGCGTCGCGCTCGGGCAGGTAGCTGGTGCGCGTGACGGGAACCAGCGGGTCTTTCTTCACTTTGATGGTTGGCGGCGTTCCCGCTTCCCAGGTGCCGGGAGGATTCATGTTTTTCAGGCTGCCTTCTGTCATGCGTCCGTCGCCTCCTTGTTCTTATTCTTGCCAAACTTCGAGCGCAGCTCCTCACGCCAGGTCTTGAGCACGGGGTTGTTGGTGGTGAGCATCACGACGATCAGGACGATCGCGTAGATCAGCATACGATAGCTGGCAAAGCCGCGCAGCGCCTCGGGCAGGATGTACAGGACAACGGTGGCGATGATGGAGCCCCAGATGTTGCCGAGGCCGCCCAGCACCACGAAGACCAGCACCAGAATGGACGTGTTGAAGTCAAACTTCGTGGCGGCGAGGTTGGAGTAGTTCAGGCCGAAGAGCGCGCCCGCCGCGCCTGCGAGGGCGGCGGAGGTGACGAAGGCCATCATCTTGTACTTGGTGACGTTGATGCCCACCGACTCGGCGGCGATGCGGTTGTCACGCACGGCCATGATGGCGCGGCCCTGGCGGCTGCGGATCAGGTTCTGCACGATGACGAGGGTGATCATGATGAGGATGAAACCGGCGGTAAAGCTCGCGATGGTCTTGGTGCCGGTCGCGCCCTGGGCGCCTTTGATGATCACCTTGCCGCCTTCGAGCAGGTTGAGGTCATTGGCGGTCTTGCTGCCGCTGACGTTGAAGATGATGTGCAGGCCCTCGGAGTCGACGCCCACCAGCAGGCAGGTGATGAGCTCCTTGATGATCTCGCCGAAGGCGAGGGTCACAATGGCGAGGTAGTCGCCGGTGAGACGCAGGACCGGAATGCCGATCAGAAAACCGATCACGGCGGCGAAGAACGCGCCGACGATCATGGCCAGCACCAGGCGCACCGGGGCGGAGGGGATGAGGCTGGCAAGGCTCATGGCGGTGATGATGCCGGTGAACGCGCCGACGCTCATAAAGCCCGCGTGGCCGAGGGACAGGTCGCCCAGGATGCCGACCGTCAGGTTCAGAGAGACGGCCATGACGATATAGCAGCAGATCGGCACCAGCAGACCCGTCTGCGAGCGGTTGAGCCCGCCGTTTGCCTTGAGGACGGAGACGATGATGAAAGCGATGATGACGCCCGCGTATGTCAGCAGATCGGTACGCGCGCCCTTGGACAGTTTTTTCATGGTCGGCACCTCCTCAGACCTTCTCCTGCGTGTACTTGCCGAGCAGGCCCGCCGGGCGTACCAGCAGGACGATGATCAGCACCGCGAACACGATGGAGTTGGAAAGCTGCGTCGAGATATAGGCCCTGGCCAGCGCCTCGATGACGCCCAGCAGGATGCCGCCGAGGAAGGCCCCGGGGATGGAGCCGATGCCGCCGAACACCGCCGCGGTGAAAGCCTTGATGCCGGGCATGGAGCCGGTGGTGGGCATGAGCGCCGGGGAGAAGGAGCACAGCAGCGCCCCCGCGATGGCCGCCAGCGCCGAGCCGATGGCGAAGGTCAGGGAGATGGTGCGGTTGACGTTGATGCCCATGAGCTGGGCCGCGCCCTTATCCTCGGAGCAGGCGCGCATGGCCTTGCCCATTTTGGTCTTGCCGGTGAAGAGCGTGAGCCCCACCATGATGACAATGCAGCAGGCGACCGTCAGGATGGATATGTAGGAGACGGAGAGCTGCCCGTCGAAGAGCTGGAGCGTGCCGCTGATGACGGGGGTATAGGCCTTGGGGTTTGCGCCCCAGATCAGCAGGGCGGAGTTTTGCAGGAAATAGCTCACGCCGATGGCGGTGATCAGGACGGCCAGACTCGGCGCGGAGCGGAGCGGACGGTAGGCCAGCGCCTCGATCGTGATACCGAGGACGGTGCAGACCGCCATGGCGATCAGCACGGAGACCAGCGGCGACACGCCGAGATTCTTGGCGGCAAGGTAGGAGACGTAGCCGCCGATCATAATGACGTCGCCGTGGGCAAAGTTCAGCATCTTGGCGATGCCGTAGACCATGGTATAGCCCAGAGCAATGATGGCGTAAATACTGCCGAGGGATATACCGCTGACCAGGTAGGCCAGAAACTTCATGGGATGCACCTCTCTTTTTTGATTCGATAGAGAAGCGGGCTTCTCTATCGAGGACTCGCGCTTATCGCACGCGGCTTACGGGGGACAAGCCGCGTTTGGTCGGCGCGAGAGTATGGTGTTTTTGCCGAAGCAAAGCTCCGTCAAAAACGATTTTGAAAGCATTGCGTCATTGTTTTGCTTCAAAAAGCAGCGCGAAACGTCAATTTTTGCGTTCCTTTGCGAGGCAAAAAATACGGCTTTGGCTGCCGGAGGAAAGATCCCCCGGCAGCCGGGATATTAGTTGGAAGTTTTGATCAAATCAGATCAGAACTCGGGGGTGACGTACACGCCGTCCTTGATGACGACGGCCATGGGGGCCTTGGAGACCTCGCCGGAGGCGGACCAGGTCATACCCTCGCC
>ONPN01000073.1 GCA_900319695.1 uncultured Eubacteriales bacterium | reverse complement strand
GCGCTGCAAAAAAGGTTGGAAAACTGAATACTCAAAAAGGCCGGCGCTGATCATGCGTCGGCTTTTTTCGTGGGACGGGTAATTATTGTGCGCTTACGGATAACACTGTAATAGAAGAGTTCCTTCCTATTTTCGTACGAAAGTGTCTTTTTAAAGAATTTGGTCACTGCGATCTGAACATAAGTTCTCAAACAGCAACATTTTCCTCTGCCTTTTTTGCATCGAGTTTAAGCTCGCCGGGTATCGGAGGCGGCCTAAGTATAAAAACAAAAGATCAAGATTTTTCAATGAGTCGGCCTCTATATATCCGTTCTTCATACTCTCCCGATTTTCTGCCGGAGAGGACCACTGAACTTACGACTCATTTAGGATATGTAATGGCAGAATTAAAGACAAACTTGGATAAAACCATGTTCCAAGAGGCATCTGCAACAGCACATGATGTTAAATTGGCGGTTACCGGTGCAAAATACTATTTGCTTTGTGATTTCTTGGATATGACCCCTATTAGCACAACTACAACAGATATTGATGAGATTCTTATCGTAAGAAAAGCGAAAAGGATTAATTCAAATATCCGAAAGGCATTTAGTACATATGAAGGGCGTCAGAGAAATAGAGAATGGTATGTCCACTACCTTACTGAAAATCCGTATGCACCGGATATGTTCAAGCGGTTTATAGATCATATTATATCTCAAATGAGAAATGAGGATTTGATCGAGGAAAGTGTTCTGGAACTTGGCTACTTCTAATACAATAATACAAAAACCTGTAATTGAACAAAAAATGAGCACCATAAGTATGGCTTTACATACTTATGGTGCTATCACTGTGGCGGAGGGTGCAGGATTCGAACCCGCGTGGGGTTTCCCCCTAATGGTTTTCAAGACCGATCGGTCAAGAACCGCCTGCGTGGTTTTGACGGAAGATAGCACCGGATGACGCGGTGGGAAAAAGCAAGTAATTTCAACGCTTTTCGCCGCCAAAAGCCCGCAAAGCCGCATCATTTCTCAGGTCACGGGATTTCCAAAAATTAGGGGAAATCTAAGGCGTATCTAAGATCCCGTCTTAGATATTGCTTAGATTGCCCCCGATTTTTCTCTGTTTTTCGCCCGTTCTGTCTGTACAGATTTTCCGGGCGGTTATGCCCGAACACTCATGAGAGCGTGAGACTTATACTTACCACTCGATCCCGAAGTATTGAAGTGAGGCCTTGAAGTCGTCCTGCATCAGCAGGCAAGTATCGCGCAGATAACCCGGCGTTTTCGGCCACTCCTTTAGACCGCGGTAATAGAACATCTTATGACGGTCATCAATGATGAAGGGCACAATGCCGCAGCGCAGACATTCCCTGAACAGGATCAGGCGCCCGACGCGGCCGTTGCCGTCCTGAAAGGGATGGATGCGCTCAAAGGCCACATGAAAGTCCAGCAGCTCATCCAGCGTCTTATCCTGCGTTTCGTTATACTCCCGCAGGAGCTTTGCCATGGCCGCACTGACCTTGCCGGGAGCGGTGGTGGCCTGTCCGCCCACTTCGTTGGTGATCTTTTTATACGCTCCGACTGCGAACCAGCTTTGACGGCTGTCGCTGGTGCCGTTTTTGAGCGTCCTGTGCAGCTCCTTGATGAACGCCTCACTCAGCGGGCGAGCAGCGTTTTCGATCACCAGATCGATACAACGGAAATGGTTTGCCGTCTCCACCACATCGTCCACGTTGACAGCTTCTCCCTCCACGCCGATGGTGTTCGTCTCAAAGATGAGCCGCGTCTGGTCATGTGTCAGGCGGCTGCCCTCAATGTGATTGGAATTGTAGGTCATGTCGACCTGAACCTTGTGATAGATGCCGCCGCGAAGCTGTATCTTCTTTTCCAGCCGCAGCCGCTCAAGCAGCGTCCTGGGCAGATCATCGCGCTTGTTCAAGCGTTCCGGTCGCTCCGCGTCCTCGGGAATCCACCATGTTTTACCCTTCAGCACTGCGCCGGGAATCCTGCCGTTTGCGCAGTAATTGCGCACGGTCCGTTCCGCAATGCCCCATTTCTCCGCACACGCGGCAACTGAGATCATTTCCATTCGTCTCACCCGGCTCTATTATACGCCGCTATCGGCAAAAAGTAAACCGCTATTCGATTCTCTGGCGAGTTTTTGCCGATGTGAGGATAGAAGCAAAGCGCTTACAGAAACTGTCCGGTGATGCTGTTTTTGTTGTTTCGGATCTCCTCCGGCGTGCCGCAGGCGACGACCCGGCCGCCCTGCTCGCCGCCGCCCGGCCCCATGTCGATGATGTAGTCCGCATTGCGGATCACATCCAGATCGTGCTCGATCACGATGACAGTCGCGCCGTTTTCGATCAGGGTCTGAAAGACTCGGAGCAGCGTCTGCACGTCCAGCGGATGCAGGCCGATGGTAGGCTCGTCAAACACGAACACGGAATCCGTCTGCAGTCGTCCCATCTCGCTTGCAAGTTTCAAACGCTGCGCCTCGCCGCCGGAAAGGCTGGGCGTCTCCTCGCCCAGTGTCAGATAGCCGAGGCCGAGACTCTGCAGCACCTCCAGCCTGCTGTGTACAAGCTTCATGTCCTTACAGAAGCCCAGCGCCGTGTTCACGTCAAGCGCCATGAGCTCCGGCAGAGACAGCGCCTCGCCGCTCCTGCTCACATGGCGGATCTGCCAGGCCTCTTTTGCGTAGCGGGAGCCCCGGCACTCCGGGCAGGGGATATCCACATCCGGCAGAAACTGCACGTCAAGGCTCACGCAGCCCGTGCCGTCACAGACCGGGCAGCGCAGCTCGCCGGTGTTGTAGGAGAAGGCCGACGCTTTCCGGCCGCGGTCTTTGGCGTCCTGCGTCCGGGCATAGATCTTGCGCAGCTCGTCGTGCACATTGGCATAGGTGGCCACCGTGGAGCGGATGTTGATACCGATGGGCGTGGCGTCAATAAGCTTGACATGCTCAATTCCCTTCGCCGTCACCGCTTTGACGTGGTCGGGGAGCGCTTTTCCTGCGGTGAGCGCTTCGAGCGCCGGGACCAGGCTTTCCAGGATCAGCGTCGTCTTGCCCGAGCCGGATACGCCGGTCACGACTGTCAGCCGACCCTTGGGGATGTCGACATCCAGGGGCTTTACCGTGTGCAGGGAGGCGGTGGACAGATGGATCGTCCCCCGGGCAAAAAGCGCCTCTGTCGGCGTCTGCGGGCGCATGGCTCCGGTTTTCCCGGAGAGAAACGGCCCGATGCGGGACGCTGCATTTTGCGCGATCTGGGGGATCGTCCCCTCCGCGATGACCCGGCCGCCCGCTGCGCCGGCCTCCGGTCCCATCTCGATGATCCAGTCGGCCTCCTTCAGGATCTGCGTGTCGTGATCCACCAGCAGGACGGAGTTTCCGTCCGCCACCAGATCATGCATCACACCGGTGAGTCCCACAATGTTGGACGGGTGCAGGCCGATCGAGGGCTCGTCCAGCACATACAGGACGCCGGTGGTGCGGTTTCGCACCGCGCGGGCTAGCTGCATCCGCTGGCGCTCGCCCGTGGAGAGTGTGGACGCCGCCCGGTCAAGCGAGAGATACGAAAGGCCCAGGTCCATCAGGCGCTTTGCGACCAGATGGAAGGAGGCGCAGATGCTCTCCGCCATGGGGCGCATCTCCTCCGGCAGAGACGTCGGCACGCCGCGCACCCAATCGCAGAGCTCACTGAGCGGCATCCGGCAGACCTCATCCAGGCCCAGTCCCCGGAGCTTTGGCGCTCTGGCCGCGTCGGAAAGCCGCGTCCCGCCGCAGTCGGGACAGACCTCTTCCCTGAGAAACTTCTCCACCCGTTTCATGCCCTTCTCGTCCGTGACCTTGTTCAGAGCATTCAACACGGTGGCAGTGGCGCTGTAATAGGTGAAATCCATTTCGCCCGCCGTGGCCGTGTCCGCCTTTTTCGGGCGGTAGAAGATATGCTTCTTGACCATGGGACCGTGGAGGACGATCTCTTTTTCTTCGTCCGTCAGCTCCCGGTAGGGAATGTCCGTGCGGACGCCCATGGCGCGGCACACATCGGTCATCAGGGACCACATCAGACTGTTCCAGGGGGCGACAGCGCCCTCGTCGATGCTCAATGTTTCGTCCGGGATCAGCGTGCGCTCGTCCACGGTGCGGACCGTTCCCGTGCCGCCGCAGCGTTTGCAGGCGCCCTGA
>ONPN01000067.1 GCA_900319695.1 uncultured Eubacteriales bacterium | reverse complement strand
AGATGGTGTACATGTAGGTGGCAAAGGGCTCGCCCTGGGCGGTGTCCTGATCCACCGGGTGGTCGGCGCAGTAGGTGGTGACCCAGTTGCCCTCGACCTCGAGCTTCTTGCCGTCGGCGACCATCTCGTCATAGGTTCTCCAGGTGCCGTCATCCTTCTTCATCTCGGCGAGCAGCGCTTCGGCGGCCAGACGGCAGGCGTTGCCGGACATGACCTGGGAGCGGGAGCCGCCGGCAGGGCCGGAGTTCGGGGTGTACTTGGTGTCGTTCATGACGAGCTTGATCTGCTCGGGCTTGAAGCCGGCCTGACGCAGCGTCTCATGCGTGGAGACGAGCGCGCCCATGTCGGCGCCCTGGCCGTGATCTTCCCAGGAGACGAACAGCGTCACGGTGCCGTCGGCATTGAGGCGCAGCTTCGCGGAGGAGGCGTCCACGCCGTCCAGGCCGCAGCCGTACACGCCGAGGGATACGCCGATGCCGTACTTGTAGCGGCCGTCGGAGGCGGCGTTCTTTTCGGCAACTCTCTTCTTGGCGGCCTCATACAGCGGACGGGCCTTGTTGAAGAGATCCTCCTCGCAGTACACGTCGGGCGCGTAGCCGGTCGGGATCGTGGTCTTCTCGCTGGCCTTGTAGCAGTTCATGGCGCGCATCTCGAACGGGTCGATGCCCATCTTGGCGGCCAGGCAGTCGATGGCGATCTCGGAACCCATGAAGGACTGGGGAGAGCCGTAGGCACGGAAGGCGGAGCCCCAGGCGTGGTTGGTGAACACGGTCTGGCTCTTGTTGCGGATGGAGGCGATGCCGTAGCCGGCGCCGGTGAACTGGCTCAGACGCATGGTCAGCAGGTCGCCGAACTCGGAGTACGGGCCGTGATCCACGTAGTTGTCGCCCCACAGAGCCAGCAGCTTGCCGTTCTTGTCCGCCGCGAGCTTGATATGCATGAAGGCGGGCGAACGCTTGCCGGTGTAGGTGATGTTCTGGAACTGGTTGAAGTTCAGGCTGACGGGCTTGCCGATGATCTTCGCGGCCGCGCCGATCAGGGCCTCGTTCGTCGGGGAGAACTTGTAGCCGAAGGTGCCGCCGGCATGGTTCTGGATGATGCGCAGCTTCTCCATCGGCACGCCGATGCCGGCCGCGATCATCGGCATATGCAGATGGATGCCGATGGACTTGGAGTGCACGGTGACCATGCCGTCCTCGTCGATGTAGCCGTAGCCGTTGTCCGGCTCGAGGTGCAGGTGCGGCTGACGGGAGCAGTAGCTCTCGATCTCGACCTGCTGCTCGTCGGGGATGCTGTCCCAATCGAAGTCCGGTCCCTTGATGCAGTTCGTCTCATAGAAGACGTTCGGGGTGCCCGGGTGGATCTCGATGGCGTCGGGCGCCATGGCGTCGAGCGCGTTCATGTAGGCGGGCAGCTCTTCGATGTCGACCTTCACGGCCTCGGCCGCGGCGCGGGCATGCTCCTCGGTATCGGCCGCGACGATGGCGATGGCGTCACGACGATGGCGATGGCGTCGCCGAACTGGAAGATCTTGTCGGAGCAGAGGACCGGGCGCTCAAAGCCGTCGGTCTTGTTGTGCTTGGGCAGCATGACCAGGCCGTTGATCTGGTTGGTGCCGCCGGCGGCGAGGATGTCCTTGTAGGTGATGACCTTCACGACGCCGGGCATCTTCTCGGCCTCGGAGGTGTCAATGCTCTTGATGTTCGCGTGGGAGACCTTGGCCTGGGTCAGGGCAAGGCGCAGGCAGCCGGGCATCTTGAGCGCGTCGTCAGCGCCGAAGTCCCAGGTGCCGGTGACCTTCTGGGCCGCGGAGGGACGGATGTATTTGGTGCCCTTGATGGAGTCGCCGGTGGGTTTAAAGATCAGGTCTTCCTTCTTGAGCTCACCGCGCAGGACGGCGGCAGCCGCCATGGTGGCGTCGATGAGGGGCTTGTAGCCGGTGCAGCGGCAGAGGTTGCGCTGCTTGTTGAACCAGTCGCGGACCTCCTCGCGGGTGGGGCTGGGGTTCTGCTCGAGCAGGACCTTGGCGCTGATGATGAAGCCGGGCGTGCAGAAGCCGCACTGGGCGCAGCCGTAGGCCATCCACGCGACCTGCAGGGGGTGCATGTCGGTCAGGGTGCCGACGCCCTCGATGGTGGTGATCTGGGCGTTGTCCTTGATCTTGGACATCTTCATCAGGCAGGCCTTGGCGACCTTGCCGTCCAGGATGACGTTACAGGCGCCGCAGTGGCCCTCGCCGCAGCCGATCTTGCAGCCGGTCAGCAGCAGGTGCTCACGCAGGACGGTCGCCAGGGTCTCGTCCTTGTCGAGGACCAGATTCCGTGTAACGCCGTTGATGACAAGTGTTTTCCGGATCATGTGTGTACCTCCTTGATGTATTTTCAGTTTTTATTTGGAACCTGTTAAAGGTTTGGCTCTTATTCGTGTCCGTGGGTGCCGCAGCGGTCGTGATCGGGGCCCTTGCCGGTGATGTCCTTGACGCGCTCGATCCCGCGGGCGGAGAGAAAGACGAGCTGGGAGACGCTGCCGTCCATATTCTCCCCGGACAGTCTCAGGAAGTTTGCGTTTTCGTAGTAGTCGATGGGCAGCTCGCGCCGGTAGAGCTTGCCCGTGGCGGCGTCCGTCACCTCGATCGTGACGGTATCGGCGGTGATTTCAAACAGCTCCTGATCCATGATGATCCTCCCCACGCTTTGATACAAGTCTATTATACGCTTCAAAAAGCGAAAGCATCAACTTACAACAAAAAGCAAGTCGCAGAACTTGCGGCTCGCTTTTTGTTACATTTATACAACTATTGTAAAGTCACAGGGAAAAATTACACCGTTATGACCAGCGTGCCGTTCACATCGCTGATCGGCACGGCACGGACGCGCCCGGCCTCCGCCTCATAGCGCCGGAGGGCCCGCTTCACGCCGGGGAGCTTCGGGTTGTTGTAATCGTGCAGGAGCAAATATCCGCCCGCGCTCATACGCGGCAGAAACCAGCGCAGGCCCGAAAGCGTGCTCTCCTCCAGATCGGCGTCCAGCGAGACCAGGGCGAAGCGCTCCCCTTCCAGGCCCTCCGCCGTCTGCGGGAACAGGCCCCGGCGGATCACGGCCCGCTCCGGATGCGGCAGGACGGACAGCACCCGCCCGGCCTCCGTGTTCCGGTGGGCCTCGGTGAAGCCCGCGCCGCAGCCCGCGCTCTCAGCTTCGTCAAAGCCTTCAAAGGTATCGAAGAGATACAGCCGCCGCTCTGGCAGCAGCTCATTGATCCAGCGGGCAAAGCCGCCCCGGTAGACGCCGAGCTCCGCCGCCGCGCCGGGGACGCCTTCCAGGCGCAGGCAGATCGCCTCCAGCGTCTTGAGGCGCACATAGTCGTTGTCGGAGCCCTCCCCCGCGATTCTCTCCCTCTCCGTCCACAGGGGTACACGGATCAGGCGCTCGGAGGCCCGGATTCGGTTTACATAATTATCATTCAATGCTTTCGCCGCCAGCTCGTAATTCCGGTTGCGGTCGACGGGGGCGAGATGGTTTTTGAGATAGAACACCTTATCCGCGTCAAGGCCCAGTCCGGCAAGTTCTTTGGCGACGCCCTCCGCGTCACGGCCCGCGACAATGAGCAGGTCGAAGTCCCGGGCTTTCAGATTTTCCGGCGCGATCACCGGTCTGCCGAGAAAGCTGCCGCCGCCCCCGCGTTCCACAAAGGCTTCGATTTTCTCAGGCGGCAGCGCCTCGTCGATCAGATCCCCCGCGCCGCAGCCGGTTCCCCATACATAGAGCTTCACAGTGTTCTACCCCTTCCATATTTTCTCCATCAATCATAGGTCAAATTTGTAAAACTGTAAAGATATGCTTTACAGTTTTGCGTGAATGGCGTATACTTCAAAATGTCGAAAATTATTTTTTTACAAGTCGCACATTTGTCTGGGGGTGTTTATGTGCAAATCGGCGCAGTGATCGTCGCGGCGGGCATGTCCTCCCGCATGGGGGACTTTAAGCCCATGCTGAACATCGGCTCCATCTCCATCGCCCAGCGCATCGTGGCCACGCTCCATCAGGCGGGCGTGGCAAAAATTGTGGTGGTCACGGGCTACAACGCGCTGCAGCTCGAGCGCCACCTCGGAAACCTCGGGCTCATCTTCCTGCGCAACGAAAACTACGCCTCGACCCAGATGTTTGACTCGGCCAAAATCGGCCTCGCCTATCTCAGGGACAAGTGCGACCGCATCCTCTTCACGCCGGTGGACATCCCGCTCTTCACCGCGCTGACGGTGACGGAGCTCATCGACTCCGGCGCGGAGCTGGCCTGTCCCGTGTGCGAGGGCAAGACCGGACACCCGCTGCTGATCGCCTCCCCGCTCGTGGACGGACTACTGGCTGACAGCGGCGAGGGCGGGCTTCAGGGCGCGATCGGCCGCTGCGGCGCCGAGATGACCCGCGTCCCGGTGGAGGACCCCGGCGTCCTGCACGACGCGGACACGCCCGCGGACTATCAGGCGCTTTTGCAGTACCATAACGAACAGCTCATCCGCCCGGAGCTCTCGATTTCACTGACGAGGGAGAAGCCCTTCTTTGACGAGAAGACCGCCATGCTCCTGGAGCTGGTGGACGAGACAAGCTCGGTGCGCACCGCCTGCCAGCGCATGCAGATCTCCTATTCTGGGGGCTGGAATATCATCCGCGCCCTGGAATCTCAGCTCCGCTTTCCCCTCTTGGAGCGCAGCCAGGGCGGGGCCAACGGCGGCGAGAGCCGTCTGACCGAAAAGGGACGGCAGCTGCTGGACCGCTACCGCCGCTATTCCATAGAGCTGCGTCAGGAGGCGGCACGGCTGTTCGATGTGTATTTTACGGATGAACTATGATGAGAACGATTTACCTGATTCGGCACGCCATGCCGGATATCCCCATCGGGGAGCGCTGGTGCGTCGGCGGGCGGACAGACCTGCCTCTCGGGACCCTCGGCAGACTCCAGGCGGCGCTGCTGCCCTATGTGCCCGCGCTTCAAACCTTGAACGCCGTGTTCTGCAGCACGCTCATCCGGGCGCGGGAGACGGCCCTGCCGCTCTGCGCAGATCCCCGCGCCGTGCCGGGGCTCGAGGAGCAGGACATGGGCGCGTGGGACGGGCTGTCCTTTGTTGAGATACAAAGGCGCTTCCCGGCGCTTTATCTCGCCAGAGAGAAGGACCCGGGCCTTCTGCCCGAGGGCGCGGAGGCGGATGACGCCGTCCGGGCGCGGATGCACGGCGCCCTTCTCGCCTGCCTGCGGGAGAGCGAGGGCGACATCGCCGTTGTCAGCCACAAGTCCGCGATCGCCAGCATCACCGGACAGCGGAGCAGCCTCGGCTACACCTCTCTGTCGGTGCTGCGCTGCGACGGGGACACACTGCGCGTGGAGGCCGTGGGGCTTAAGCCGGACGCGGTTTTAAGCGACGCGGCCTGTGTCTCGCTGCTGAAAGCCGCGGGCGCGGACGAGGCGCGCATCGCCCACTGCAGGGCCGTCGCAGAACTTGCGGACGAGCTCTGCGCGGCGCTGAACGGCCGGGGCCTCAGACTCAACGCGCAGGCCGTACACGGGGCGGCGCTGCTGCACGATCTTGCGCGCGGCGAACCCGATCACGCGGCGCTGGGCGCGCTCTGGCTGCGGGAGCTGGGTTATCCCGAGCTCTCCGGAATCGTCCGGCAGCACCACGATTTGGACGAGGCGGAGCTCAGCGAGGCGGCCGTCGTCTTTCTCGCCGACAAGGCCGTCCGGGGCGACAGGCGCGCGCCGATCGACGAGCGCTTTGAGGCCAGTCTCAAAAAGTGCAGAACGCCGGAGGCCCTGGCCGCGCACGCGCGCCGGCGTCAGGCGGCGAAGGACATACAAAACAGGATCAACCGGCTCTGTGAAACCGAGATCATTTGACAGGAGGCCAAGCCATGAAGCTGATAAAAACCGAAGAAGCCGTCGGGCACGTGCTGTGCCATGACATCACCCAGATCATCAAGGACGAGAAAAAGGGCCCCGTCTTCCGCAAGGGCCACATCATCCGTGAGGAGGATGTGCCCGTACTGCTGAGCGTGGGCAAGGATCATCTCTACATCTGGGAAAATGACGAGACCATGCTGCACGAGGACGAGGCGGCGGCGATCCTGCGCGACCTCTGTCTCGGCGAGCATATGCACGCCACCGAGCCGAAGGAGGGCAAAATCGAGCTGATCGCCGACAGCGACGGCCTGCTGCTCATTGACACGGAGCGCCTGCGCGCCGTCAACGCCCTGGGCGACATGATGATCGCGACTCGCGCCTCCGGCTTCGTGGTCAAAAAGGGCGACAAGCTCTGCGGCACCCGCGTCATCCCGCTCGTCATCGCAAAGGAGCGCATGGAGAAGGCGAAGGCCGCCGCGGGCCCCGAGCCTCTGATGCGCCTTGTGCCGCTCAAGTCCAAAAAGGTCGGCGTCGTCACCACCGGCAACGAGGTCTTTTACGGTCGGATTCGGGACACCTTCACCCCGGTCATTGTCGAGAAGCTGCGGGAGTTCGGCGGCTGCGAGATGACAGAGCATGTGGTGCTGAACGACGACCATGAAAAGATCACCGCGGCGGTGCTGGACATGCTGGACAAGGGCTGCGACATGGTGCTGTGCTCCGGCGGCATGAGCGTCGACCCCGACGACAAGACCCCACTCGCCATTAAAAACACCGGGGCAAACATTGTCTCCTACGGCTCTCCGGTCCTGCCGGGCGCGATGTTTCTGGTCTCCTACATGCCGGACGGCCGCCCGGTCTGCGGTCTGCCCGGCTGCGTCATGTACGCGAGGCGCACGATCTTCGACCTGCTGCTGCCCTACCTTGTGACGGACACGCCCGTCACCAAGGAGCAGCTCGCCGGTCTCGGCCACGGCGGCCTCTGCCTCAACTGCAAGGTCTGCCACTTCCCGAACTGCGGGTTTGGAAAAGGCGTGTAATCAGTCAAATCAAAGCAAAGGCTTTGATTTGATAGAGTTTGCAGTCTGCTGCGCGCATTCGCTTGCGGTGGACGCTCGCACACTTGCAGACCGAGAAGTGTTTTTCGTGAGGTACACGCCCCCGCGAAAAACGATTGGATTTGTTTTTCGCCTGCGGGCGAAAAAACAGAGGGGATGCCCCTCTGATACTATTTCTTGATTAAATTCTTTAATCAAGAAAGCCGCAGTTCCCGCGGCGTTTTCAGCGTGAAACGCTGAAAACACGTCTCATACAAG
>ONPN01000068.1 GCA_900319695.1 uncultured Eubacteriales bacterium | reverse complement strand
GACATACCGGTGAGCTTGCCGTTGAGCTCGGGGATGACCTTGCCGACAGCCTTGGCAGCGCCGGTGGAGGAGGGGATGATGTTGTTGTACAGGGAGCGGGCGCCGCGCAGGTCCTTCTTCTTGGGGAAGCCGTCGACGATGGCCTGGGTGGCGGTGGAGGCGTGGACGGTGGTCATGAGGCCTTCGATGACGCCGAAGTTGTCATTGACGACCTTGGTGATGGGGGCCAGGCAGTTGGTGGTGCAGGACGCGTTGGAGACGAACTGCATGTCGGGGGTGTACTTGTCGAGGTTGACGCCGCAGACGAACATGGGGGTGTCGTCCTTCGCGGGGCCGGACATGACGACGACCTTGGCGCCGGCGTCGATGTGAGCCTGGGCCTTCTCCTTGGTCAGGTACACGCCGGTGCACTCGAGAACGTACTCAACACCGAGCTCGCCCCAGGGCAGGAGGGAAGCGTCACGGTAAGTCTTGTCGGAGAGGATCTTGACGACCTTGCCGTTAACGGTGATGGTGCTGTCCTCGTCGTTGCCGGAGACTTCACCGTTGAAGGGGCCGTGAACGGAGTCATACTTCACGCAGTAAGCGACGTGGGAAGCGGGATGGCCGGGAGCACTGATGGCGACGACCTCGATATCGTCAGACTGGATAGCAGCTCTGAAAGCGAGGGAACCGATGCGGCCGAAACCATTGATGCCAACTTTGATCATGTGTGTATCCTCCAATTTTTATAAAATTGCTTTTTCTTTGAAACGAGGCGCTCTGCACCCCGTTGTCATAGCTCAACAATAATAACATATACTATTCATAAAAATCAAGCTCAACCGCCAGGAATTTGCCGCCTAATGTGCCGAAAATTTGCCGGGATAGCGCGACGCTTTCCGCGGGGTCTTGTTCATTATGACATAATTTGTTATAATATGGCGACACGCGCCGTTCTTTTCGCGGCGCGGTCGAAAAAAAGATTGGAGGATACGCCATGATCCAGTTATCCGCCGAGCTTCTCGCCCTCTCCTCCGAGCCCGCCCTGATCGTCAAGGGCGGGAAGATTCTGTTCGCCAACGACGCCGCCCGTTCCATGCTGGGAACATCGCTCACACAGAAGAGCTTCGCCGCGCTGTTCGGAAAGGACATCGCCGGTGTGCAGGCCTCCTCCTTCGTTGCCGAGACGGAGGCTGCGGGCAAGCGCGTGCTGCTGCGCATCAAGGCCCTGGAGGGGATGCGCGTGGTTTTTCTATCCTCCACCGCTCTGACGGGCGAGCTGCTGGGCGACGCCTTTCTCTATGCGCTGCGCAGCGAGCTGATGCAGCTCGGCGTCAGCACCTCCATGCTCCGCGCCGGTTTAAGGCCGGAGGACACGGCGTCCCGCTCCGCCCTGCGCGGCGTTATACTGAGTCTCTATCGCGTCAACCGCACGCTGCAGAACCTCTCGATCATCCGCGGCGCGGAGAACGACAGTCTGCTCTTTCGCCCGCAGCCGCTGGAGCTGTCTTCCCTGCTGCGCGATCTGTTCGATTCGGTGCGCGTGAACCTCCCGAAGCCGGAGATCCGCTTCAGCGCCTCCGGGGAAATGCCGGTCCAGGGCGACCCCGAGCTCTTGGAGACGCTGACGCTCAATCTGCTGTCCAACTGCCTCCGCCACGCCGAGGGCTGCACCCGCGTCCGCGTGCACCTGCACGGCGCGGGCGAGCATGTCATTCTTTCCGTGGACGACGACGGCTGCGGCATCCCTGGCGACAGGCTCCACACCGTGCTGGAGCGCTACCGCTTCAACGCGGGTCTGTGCGATCTGGAGCGCGGCCCCGGCTTCGGTCTCACGGCGGTGCGGCACATCGCACGGCTCCACGGCGGGACGCTGCTGCTGGAAAGCCGCGAGAACGTGGGCACGGCGGTGCGTGTCTCCCTGAACCGCTCTCCCCGACCTCTCACGCCGCTGCAGGCCGCTGAACCCGAGTACAACCGGGACTATGACACGATTCTCACCGGCCTTGCAGGCTGCCTGCCGATTGAGGCGTACGATCTGAAAGATAAATGACAGCAGAAACCCACCGCCGAGGCGGTGGGTTTATGTTGTGTTCAGTATTCGTAAATACCGCCGCCGATGAACTCGCGGATGAGGGCGTCGTCCGCGACCAGATCCTCGGAGATGTGGCCGAACATCTGCAGGGCGGGCAGGACCCGCCTGAGCTCGTCGAAGCGCTCGATCCCCTCCGGCACGGACTGGAAGAGCTTGGTGGCCGTGTGGTTGAAGACCGGCAGCTCGTAGGCAAAGGAGGTGTCGAAGCGGAAATCCGCCTTGTCCTTGAAGGGGGAGATATAGCTGATCTCGCCGCGTCGGACATTGCCCCACATGCTCATGGTATCCTGCGGGTCGGAGCCGCGGAACTTGTAGTCGCGCACCATGCGCCGCACAAGGCGGAACCAGGTCCGTTTGAAGACCAGCCGCCCCTGATACTCCACATCGCTGCGGGCGGAGATATAGAGCTTGAAGGCCTCGGGGTGTTTGTCGGTGATCATGCTGTTGAGAGCGTGGATGCCCTCGAAAATGACCATCTCATCCCCGCGCAGGCGGATGGACTTGGACGGCTCCTGAATCCGCATGCGGCGCGAGAACTCATACTTTGGGACGTAGATGCGCTCCTTGTTTGCAAGCTGCGTAAAGTGGCGGTTGAGAAGCTCCATATCCAGGCACAGCGGCGACTCGAGATCGAGTTCTCCCTCGGGCGTGCGGGGGGTGTTGTGGTCGACGGTTTTGAAATAATCGTCCATACCTATGTAGTGGGTGCGTACGCCGCGCTTTTCCAGGGCCTCGGCGATCTTCATCGAGGTCGTGGTCTTGCCCGAGCCGGAGGGACCGGACAGCAGGATGATGGGGCTGTTCTTCTTGTTCTCCAGGATGAGCTCGACCGCCTCGTCGACCCGCTGACGGTAGCGCGCGTCGCACTCTTCGATAAAACCCTTTGGATCGCTGACGGTTTTTAGATTGATTTCACTGAGATCGTAGGCCATTATTCTTCCTCCCTCTTCAAAAATGTCCGATAAAACTCACTGATTTTTTCTTTTTCCGCGCAGGTTTTGTCAATGTTTTCGATGTATTCCAGCGGGTATTTCGGCGCCATCAGGCGGATATTGCGCCCGCCGTCGGTCCGGATCAGCTTGGTGGAGCCGCCGCCCCCCATAGCGAGTATACTCCGCAGTTCCTCCATGATGCAGATGTTGTAGAGATTGACGCGGCCGTTTCGCGCCCAGCCGACATTCTCAAAGCCGCCGGACATGAATTTCTGCCGATAGAGATAATAGGGCGCGTAGCCCGCCGCGCTCAGCCGCCGGGACGCATAGTCCAGCATGGCCGCGACCTCCTTCGCCCCGGGCAGCGGCGTCTGATCCAGGGTGATACGCGAGCCCTTTTTGAGTGACAGCGTGTGTACCGTGACGTTCTCCGCTCCCAGGGTCAGCACCTTTTCCAGCGTCTCGCGAAAGCCGCCCACGCTGTCGCCCGGCAGCCCCGCGATCAGGTCCATATTCACGTCGAAACCGCCCACCGTGCGCACCTTTTCCAGCGCCGTCACAATGTCCGCCGCCGTGTGCCGCCGGCCGATGAGCTCGAGCACCCGGTCGCTCATGGTCTGGGGGTTGACGCTGACCCGGTCCACGTTGTGCGCGCGCAGGACGCGGAGCTTCTCCTCCGTGATGGTGTCGGGTCTGCCCGCCTCTACGGTGTACTCGCGCAGGGCTGCGAGGTCGAAGCTCTCCTCCATCCCCGTGCACAGCCTGTCAAGCTGCTCCGCCGACAGCGTGGTCGGGGTGCCGCCGCCCATGTAGATCGACACGGGCCGCAGGCCGAGCGCGCGGACCTGGGCTGCCGTGGCCGCGATCTCTTTTTCCAGGGCCTCAAGGAAGGGAGAAACGAGCTTCATGCTCTTCTCCACCGACTGGCTGACAAAGCTGCAATAGGCGCAGCGGGTCGGGCAGAAGGGGATACCGACATAGAGGCAGACGTCCCGCTCCTCAAGCGAGGCCGCCGCCCGTATCGTCTCGCGCGTCGTGGCGAGGCAGAGGCCCGCGCGCTCGGCACTTACATCATACTCGGCGATAAACTGCCGCAGGGCCGTCTTTTCGTCCAGCCCTTCGCCGATCAGGCCCGCCATCAGCTTGCCGGGCCGCACGCCCGTGAGTGCGCCCCAGGCGGGCTTTGGCACGCCTGACTTGAGCGCCGCGCGGTACATGGCGTTTTTGATGAGCCGCTGGCAGATTCGATCCCGCTGCAGTGGATCGTCCAGCGCCTCGCTGCGAACGCGCGCCGCCCCGCGCCAGACGCCCTTCCCACGGTACAAGGCACAGGCCGCGCCGGTCATTTTTTCGCCGCGGCTGAGACGGATCTCCATGCGTTCCCCCTCCGGCGGGGCGTCGGGGTATTCCGGCCTCTCGCTCGGGAAAAGTGTCAGGAGCATCTGCTCCACGGCGTATTTATAATCGTGTCCGTACAGATAGAGCTTCATGCAGTTCACCAAGTCCTGGAGTACAAAACCCCAGTGTATAGATTAATCATCAAAGATTATAGCATGCTCATTATAAAATATCAATCTCCGATCCGGCGAGATTGAGTCACTACAAAATCTGGAAATAATTCCGAAAACCCGCATGGAAAGCCAATGATTGAAAAAATTTTAGTAAAAAAGGGCTGGTATTTTTCTCCGTTTTGTTGTATTATAGAGTTGCGGGAAGGTTGGCTTGTTGGTTTATGAGGGTGAATATATGTATACGGTCGGAGAAAAAATCATTTACGGGGAAAACGGCGTCTGCACTGTGGCCAAGGTCGCGCCGCTGGAGTCTTCCGGCGCGTCGGACAAGCTGTTTTACCATCTGGAACCCCTGATCGGCACCGGCGTCTATTTCGCGCCGGTAGACTCCGGGGCCTTTATGCGCCCTGTCATCAGCCGCGAGGAGGCGGAAGCGCTGATCGACGCGATCCCTTCGATCGAGCCGGCCATCTGCCGCGACAACCGCTTCAACCACGTGGACGCTTTTTATAAGGAGCTGTTCCGCCAGCACAGCTGTGAAGCCCTGGTCGCCATCGTCAAGGGTCTGCGCCTGCGCATGAGTGAAAAGAAAACCAAGAGCAGCCGGGCGGAATCCACTATGAAGCGCGCCAAGGACATTCTGCACGGAGAGCTCTCCATCGCCCTGGGTATGGAGGTCAAGGAAGTCGAGAATTATATCATCAGCCGCGTGGAAGGAAACTGACGATTATTCACGGGAGGGAAAAAGCCCGTGAATAATTCATCCAAAAATAGGGTAGAGAGGGGTTAGAGGCCCCTCCCTCCCGTTGCACCGTACGTACCGGTCAGGTATACGGCGCTACATCAAAACAGAAATTCAAGTACATCT
>ONPN01000071.1 GCA_900319695.1 uncultured Eubacteriales bacterium | reverse complement strand
TTACCTTGGGTATATGATAAGAATAGTACAAATCCAGCGCGAAAGGAAGGAAAACAATGAACGAAGTCTATGAACTGCTCAAAAAGGCCGGGACCTATTTCCTCGGAACCTGCGAGGACGGCCAGCCCCGTGTGCGCCCCTTCGGCACCATCCATCTGTACAGAGACCGCCTCTACTTCCAGACCGGCAAATCCAAGGCTGTCTCCCGCCAGCTCCACGCCAATCCCCGTTTCGAGCTCTGCGCCATGGTCGGCGGCGACTGGCTGCGTGTGGAGGGCAGCGCCGTCCTGGACAATGACCGGGACGCCCGCGTCAGTATGCTGGAGGCATATCCCGCCCTGCAGAGCATGTACAGCCCCGACGACGGCAACACCGAGGTCTGGTATATGCGCAACGTGACCGCAACGCTCTATTCCTTTACCGAGCCGCCGAAGACCTGGAAATTCTAAACGACGAATGGCAAAGCACGTAACGCCTTGCCATTCGTTTTTTCTTATCCTTCATAGTAAATGACCATGCTGAAAACAGCATCACGATAAATGAAAATCCCCATGCAAGAGGAGCTTTCATACGCAGTAGTGCGGCTTTTGGCGCATGGGGTCTTGCTCAGAATCCCGTCAGGCAACATCGCATAATCCGGCATCAGTGTCTCTTGAAAAAATGGTGCCCTGATTTCGTCACTTTTTCTTGAGGTACACAAAGTACATCCGCAAAAAAGTGCCTTTATCAGAACTCAAATTTTCTCAGAATCTGCTCTCGCCGCATTATGCGGTATTGCCTTAAAGCTTTTTATCAGAGCTTAGTATTATTCATCGAGCTTGTAGGTGATGTCCTCCTCAAGACTGAGGCGCGGCTCCGTATGGCGGAACAGACGGACAATGGCCGGGATGTGCTTTATAAAGACCAGCGCCGCCGTCATCAGAAAGAGCCGCAGCACCAGCGCCTCGTCCACCGCGAGGACCGCGACCATCACGCAGACCACCGCCCCGGCGAGAGTGCCGAGGGTGAGATAGCGCGTGACGGCGACGACGACCGCCGCGGCGATCATGCCCGCGGCGCCAACGGAGGTCCCGGCGCAGAAGCCCGCGACGAGCATGGCGATCGTGGCGTGGCTGCCCTTGAAGCGGTAGAGCGCGGGCCAGAGCCTGCCGAGCACGAGCACGAAACCCGCAAAGGCGCGCCCCACATCGGCGTGGCCGCGGATGCCGAGCAGCAGGGAGCCCGCCGCAATGGGGATCAGATCCTTGACCAGCTCCACGGCCAGCAGCTTGAAAAAGCCGCCGTACCCGTACAGGCGTTTAAAGTTGGAAAGCCAACTGTTGTGATTGCCCAGGCGCAGGAGGTTGCGGTGGAAGACAAAGTTTGACGCGAGCACCAGCGTGTCCATGCTGCCGAAGAGATAGGCGATCAGCGCCGTCAAGAGCAGCAGGGTCCAGTAGACGATCATTCCTTGTCTCCTTTCTGGCGGATCACGATGCGTATGGGCGTGCCCTCCAGCCCGAACACGGAGCGGATCTGGTTTTCCAGATAGCGCTGATAGGAGAAGTGGAACAGCTCCCTGGAGTTGCAGAAGATGACAAAGCAGGGGGGCTTGACCCCGGTCTGGGTCA
Source organism: uncultured Eubacteriales bacterium (assembly GCA_900319695.1). Lineage (GTDB taxonomy): Bacteria > Bacillota > Clostridia > Oscillospirales > Oscillospiraceae > Limivicinus. Next base: position 7,299 of record ONPN01000071.1, on the reverse strand, counting down.
TGTAGTAGATCTTCAGGCGGCGGCCCTTGTCCGTGGGCGGCTGGACGCGCGCCTGGGCGTCGGCCAGGACGTTGTTGAGCATGCCGGTGGAGATGCGCATGTTGCTCTGGTCGTTGGCAAAGTTGATGAGCTCAAAAATGCGGTCGGTGCGCTGGCCTGTCAGGGCGGAGATAAAGAGCACGGGGGCATAGCTCATGAAGCTAAGATCGCGCATGATGTCCTTGCGCATCTTCTCCATAGTGCCGGTCTCTTTCTCTATGAGGTCCCACTTGTTGACGATGATGATGCTGGCCTTGCCCGCCTCGTGCGCAAGACCGGCGATCTTGGTGTCCTGATCGGTCACGCCGTCCCGGGCATCCAGGAGGATGAGGCAAACGTCCGCCCTCTCAATGGCGAGCTGGGCGCGCATGACGGAGAACTTCTCCACACGCTCCTCCACCTTCGACTTGCGGCGTATGCCGGCGGTGTCGATGAACATGAAGCGGCCCAGCTCGTTTTCATAGAGGGTGTCCACCGCGTCGCGCGTGGTGCCCGCCATGTCGCTGACGATGAGGCGCTTCTCGCCGAGAATGTGGTTGATGAGCGAGGACTTGCCCACGTTCGGCTTGCCGATGACGGCGACCTTGATATAGTCGTCCTCGGCCTCATTTTCGGCCTGCTCCGGGAAATACTGCACGCAGGCGTCCAGAAGATCGCCGGTGCCGTGGCCGTGCACGGCGGAGACCGCGATGGGGTCGCCGAGGCCCAGCTCGTAAAACTCATAGAGCGCCGGGTCCTCCGCACCGGTGGAGTCGGCCTTGTTGACGGCCAGCACCACAGGCTTGTGCGAGCGTTTGAGCATGTTCGCCACATCCTTGTCCGCGGCGGTGACGCCCGTGCGGATGTCGCACACCAGAATGATAACGGTGGCCGTGTCAATGGCGATCTGCGCCTGCTCACGCATGAAGAGCAGGATCTCGCTGTCGGTGCTCGGCTCAATGCCGCCGGTGTCCACCATGTCGAAAGTGCGCCCGCACCACTCGCAGGGCGCGTATAATCTGTCGCGGGTGACGCCGGGCGTGTCCTCCACAATGCTCAGCCGCTGGCCCACCAGACGGTTGAAGAGCATGGACTTGCCCACGTTGGGCCGCCCCACGACGGCGACAAGAGGTCTTGACATATTTCAGGTCCCCTTTCTTATCAGTGTGGAGAGTGGAGAGTGGAGTTAAGCGTTATGATAACTCCACACTCCAAACTCCAAACTCAAGAGTTGTATCGGTAAAACTTTTCGTTTGTCTGTTCCCTCTCGGGGAGCTTTACCTCCGGCAGCAGGCCGAACATGGCGTCGCAGAGGGCAAAGCCGTCCGACTCCACGGGATAGATCGGTACGCCGAGAGCGGCTCTCGCCTCCTCGAGGGTCACATCGTCCAGAAAATCCATCTCCCGGCGGCGCAGCATGTTCTGGGAGATCAGCAGGCGCCCGCCCAGCTCCTTGTCCTTGAGCTGTCGGATGAGGTCACCGCCGGTAATGAGACCGGTGACGTTGATGCTGCGGCCGAAGAAGTCGTTCTCTATGGCGTAGACATGGCCCTTGAGGCCGGGGAAAAAGGTTTTCGCGTATTGCAGCAGTCTGTCCAGATAAGGCGCGGCGGAGATCCCGGCGGCGATGGCAAAGTCGATCCCGTCCGGCTCGTCCGCCAGCTCGACCGCGCTTTTGAATTCCGTCTCCAAAAGCCGTAGCGTGCCCACGCCGTTTTCAAGCTGGGTGTATTCCTCATAATACTCGTCGGGCGGCAGGTCGCGCCCGGCCTTGATATACAGCTCGTCTCCGCAGAAGAAGATACGGCTGCCGTGCTTTTTCCGGCAGGTCTCCGCAAAGCCCTCCACAAGATCAAGGGTCTCGCCCGCGTGCTCCTCCGTAAAGGGGGTGAGGGGGTAGAGGCGCTCACGGAATCTGGTCAGGCCCACCGGCACGACGGACACACTGTGCACCGACGGCCACAGGGCCTCGAGCTCGCGCATGGTGTACAGCAGCTCCTCCCCGTCGTTGAGACCGGGGCAGCAGACGATCTGGCAGTTCATCACGATGCCCGCCTTCGCAAAGCGGCGCATGACTTCAATGCTCTGCCCGGCCCTGGGATTGCGCAGCATTTTACAGCGCAGCTCAGGGTTCATGGTGTGCACCGACACGTTGATAGGACTGACGCGCAGGGCGATGATGCGCTCTACCTCTCGGTCGGAGAGGTTTGTGAGCGTGATATAGTTGCCGAGCAGGAAGCTCAGCCGCGCGTCGTCGTCCTTAAAGTACATGGTTTTCCGCATCCCGCGGGGCAGCTGGTCAATGAAACAGAAGACGCAGGCGTTGGAGCAGGCGCGCGGCGCGTCCATCAGATAGCTCTCAAAGTCGAGCCCCAGGTCGCCGCCCTCGTTCTTTTTGACTTCGATCGAGTAGCGCGTCCCGTCCGGCCTTTGGAGGCAGACGTCGAGCTTTCGGTCGTAGGCGAAGAACTTGTAGTCGAGCACGTCGAGAATCTCGTTTCCGTTGATGGAGACGATGGTGTCCCCGACCTGCACCTTTCCGCACAGAGGACTCGTCGGATCGACGGACTTGATGAAGTTGTCTTCCAAGCGAATCCCTCCCCTCTCCGCCCCAGTGTGCGCACTGGGGCACCTCCCCCCAGAGGGGGGAGGCACGATGGGGCATGCAGAAAGCACCGCAGTTGGGGCACTTGACGACATTGGGAGCGGTGAGCTTCCAAACGGAAGAACGCCTCTTGTCACGTCTCTGTCTCGAAACTTTTCCTTTTGGGACTGCCATGTTGACACCTCCTGTTGACAGCTGTTCTGAGCAGCTTCATAATTCAAATTATTTATCCAAAAGCTGCTCAAGCACAGCAAATCTTGGATCAAGGGATTTCCGGCACCCGCAGGGGCCGAGGTTGAGATTTTTCCCGCATTTCGGACACAGGCCCTTGCAGTCCTCACGGCAGAGGAACTTGGTCTCCATGTCCAGAATGAAGCAGGTGCTGAGGAGAGCGCTGAGGTCGAGCTCGTTTCCCTCCAGCGTGAAGAGTACGGGATCGTCCTCGGGGTTTTCCTCCACGATCGTGGCGTCAAGCGGCATCTCCTTGAGGCTTTCAAACTCCTCGCCGCAGCGGTCGCAGACACAGATCATCTCTGCCGTCAGCGTCCCCTCCAGCCGGAGGATGCCGGCCTCGTTATAGATGCGGCCTTCCGCGTGGGGCTTGCTCGGATACGCCCTCACCGAGGGAAAATCCAAATTGTCGGTTTCCAGCTCACATTCAAAGGGAAGAGAGCTCCCCGGCATTTCGATGATTGCACTCAGATTCAGACGCATAATAAGCACCTCGCCACAGTCGCTTAAGTATTATAGATTACTTGACAGGACTTGTCAACAGTTATTTCTTATAGTATAATGCAGAAAAACGGGTTACATAAAGGGGATTTTTTGTTCAAATGAAGGAGTTTTCCATCCGGGACAACGACGCGGGGCAGCGTTTGGACCGTTTTGTGGGCAAGGCCGTGCCGCTTCTGCCGGAGTCTCTGCTGCAAAAATATATACGCCTCAAGCGCATCAAGCTCAACGGCAAGGGCGCCAGGCGCGACACGCGGCTTGAAAAGGGCGACGTCGTCCAGCTCTATATCAACGATGAGTTTTTTGAAAAGCCGCGCGAGGAAAACTCTTACCTCAAGGTCGGCACCCCGCGGCTGAACATTGTGTATGAGGACGAAAACCTCCTCCTGCTCGACAAGAAGCCGGGCGTCCTCTGTCACAGCGCCGGGGTCTGGGACTACAACACCCTGATCGCAAACGTACAGGCCTACATGGCGCAGAAAGGGGAGTGGCGCCCCAAGGAGGAAAACGCCTTTGCCCCGGCCCTCTGCAACCGCATCGACCGCAACACCGGCGGCATCGTCATCGCGGCGAAAAACGCGGAGGCCCTGCGCATTCTCAACGACAAGATCCGTGACCGGGAGATCGAAAAATTCTATCTCTGCGCCGTGCAGGGAAAGCCGAAGCCCGCGTCCGGGCGGCTTGAAAACTTTCTCTTCAAGGACGCGAAGAAAAACCAGGTCTTCGTCAAGGACAGGCCCGAGCCCGGCGCGAAAACCGCCGTCACGGAGTACCGCACGCTGCTGAGCCGCGGCCAGCTCTCCCTGGTGGAGTGCCGCCTGCTGACGGGCCGGACCCACCAGATCCGTGTCCAGATGGCCCACGCGGGCTGGCCGCTCCTGGGCGACGGAAAGTACGGCAGCGAGCGCTTCAACAAGGGCTTCGAGGAAAAGGGGCAGGCCCTCTATTCCTACCGCCTGCGCTTCGACTTTCCCACTGACGCCGGAAGTCTCGAATATCTGCGCGGAAAGGAATTTCGGGTGGAGAAGGTGGACTTCGCGGAAAAATACTTCGGCGTGACAGAACTTGATTTTGACAGATGACGAAACAGCGGGAGGCGAAAGCCTCCCGCGATTCGTTTTTAGCAGGTTCCTTCGTTCAGGGCGCTGCCGTTGACGGTGATGTTGCGGCAGCTGTAGACCTGATAGAGATAGCTGCCGTAGTAGCTGCCGATGTCGTGGATGTTGCAGTCGGTCAGCGCGATGTCGCGGCTGTCATAGAAGTAGCAGGCCCCGTCGGAGCAGTCGTGGATCTCGGTGCGCACGACCTCGCCGCCGAAGCAGCCCATGCAGGAGACGCCCACAATGCCGCAGCCGAAGAGGGAGCAGTCCTCCACCTTGAAGTCCCGGCAGTTTGAAAAGCTCAGCACGCCGCCCGCGCAGCCCTGGTCCGCAATCACGGGGTTATGTCCTGCCGTAAAGCCGCTGAGGGTGATGGCACTGCAGTCCTCAAAGTACAGCACCTCGCTGTAGCGCGGCACGGCAACAATGCGCGCGCGGTGCGGTCCCGCCGCCTTGATCGTGAGATTCTCCACGCCCTGGATCGCAAGCTGCGGGCCGTCGAAGCCGCTCATCCAGCTGAAATAATCGCTGCTGCCCGTGCCGTAGGCGCTCGCGGTGCTCAGATCGTAGACCCCGTCTTCAAGATAGATGGTCCTGTCGGGGCCGATGGCGCTGAGCAGCTCGTCCACGGTTTTGACGTGGATCATGCCGTCCTCGGACGCTTCAACGGGGGCGGCCGTAAACGAGAGCTCCTCGGGCGCGGTCCAGCTCACGTTCTCCTTGAGGGTGAGAGTCTCAAAGTCCCCGTCGGCGTAAGGCTTGCCCTCGGGATCGACAACGCGCTCGCTCTGCTGCCAGGAGTCGTTATACCAGCCGCAGGCGCTGCTGTTGCCCTTGAAGACACAGCCCTCCAGCACCAGCGGGTAGGGGGTGCAGAAAAACGTGCCGTCAAAGCTGTTGCGGCTGATTTCACAGCCAGCCATGTAGATGTCCCGCGCGGAGTGGAGGTCCACCAGGGACGGGATGGTGCAGCTGCGCACCATGGAGTTGATGACGGCGCAGTCGTGGCAGGAATAGAAGTTGAAGACTCCGCCGTAGCCCTCGATGCCGTGAACGGCACAGTCGTCCAGAAGCACGTCGGAGCAGGCGTTGGCGTAGACCGCGCCGTAGCTGCAGTCGCGGATAGTGGTGCCGAGGGCGTGGACGCCGCGGCACTTGTCAAGCTCCAGCCCATAGGTGCCGCAGCCGTAGAGGTCGCAGCCCGTGACGCTCATATCCCGGCAGCCGAGCATGTGCAGCACCGCGCCCGTGCAGAAGCCGGGGCCGTCGGTGTGACCCGCGATAAAGCCGTCAAGCGTGACATTTTTGCAGTTGACGAAGGCCAGCACACAGGCGTAGCGCGGCGCAGTGACGATCTCGGTCCCGGCGCGCGCGGCGCGGATGGTGAGGTTTTCAACACCTGCGATCTCAAGCTCCCAGCCGTCGTCATAGACCTCGTTCCAGCCGTAGTACTTGCTGCCGTAGACGCCGTAGCCCGTGGCCCCGGTGAGGTCATAGCTGCGCCCGGTCAGGTTGATGACGGTGTTTGGACCGATGGCCTTCAAAAACTCGTCCACCGTCGCGGCGTCGACCGTCCTGAGCTCCGGTGCCGGCTCTTCCGCCAGGGCGGGGGAGGCTGTCGCAAAGCTCAGACACAGCAGCGCCGCTGTCAGCAGCGCGATGACAATGCTTCTGCCATACTTGTTCTTCATGGAAGTTTTCCTCCTTGCGTCTCTTTTTGAGTCCTTTTATTTTGACGCGCGGGCTGGCGAAAAGTTCCGGCCTCCGCGTTATTTCTTGTGCAGGGCGCTCAAATTCCGGGTTTGTGAAAAAATTCCTTTTATTTTTTTCAGGAATTGACGAATTTCTTTTGACAAATTCCATAACATGGTTTACACTAATCCATGTATACAGACCGCTGTGTATAATACCGATATGAAAGAGGAAGCAAATATGAAAAACAGGATCATTGCGCTGGCCCTTGTTATAGTCATGCTGTTCGCCATGTCTGCCTGCAGTAAGAAGCAGGAGCCCGCGCCTGCGCCCGTGCCCACCGAAGCGCCGGTCGAGGTCACTCCGGAGCCCACGCCCGAGCCCACCCCGGAGCCTACGCCCGAGCCCACGCCCGAGCCCACGCCCGCCGGCATCGAGCCCGACAGCGGCGTCTATCCCATCACCAGCAGCAAGGGCTTCAGCGTCAACTACGACAGCAAGTATGTCGCCAATGAGCTCCCCGGCGGCGCTGTGATTATCAACGCCGGCATGGATGAGGGCATCCCCTATGTTACCGTCTCCCTGGTGGAGAAAGAGGTCATGGGCATGGAGAACGCCGCCGACGCCGGCAGCTATCTCTTCTCTCTGGCTCAGTCCGCCAAGGAAGAGCTGGGCGAGGCCATGCTCTCCGAGCCCGCGTCCCTGCCCTCCCCGTTTGAGGGCCGTGACCTGATCGGCTTCTACTACAGCTATGCCAGCGAAGAGGCCGGCGGCAACGTCATCGCCATCTACTTCGCCGAGAACCTGAACGACAACCAGATCGTGGTCTACAGCTCCTCCGCTCTGGAGCAGGACAACGCGACCGTCCAGCCCATTCTCCAGCTCGCCATCGAGAGCTTCAAGCTGGCTGAGTAATCCTCAAAACAGAAGATTCCAAAACGCCGCTCGTTCTGAGCGGCGTTTTCCTTAGCCTCTGACGCCGCTCTCCAGATCGCTGATGTGCATGTACTCGTCATAGGTGCAGCGGCGGTCGATGATCCCGCCGTCGGTGATTTCAATGATGCGGTTGGCCACCGTCTGGGTGAGCTGATGGTCGTGGCAGGAGAAAATGATGTTGTACTTGAAGGCCTCAAGGCCGTTATTCAGCGCCGC
>ONPN01000074.1 GCA_900319695.1 uncultured Eubacteriales bacterium | reverse complement strand
CTTCACCCACCAGGGCGCTTACTGGAATCCCGACTACAGGGATGCCCGGAGCACATATGCCGCATGCGGCGCCTCTCCCGCCTGGTTCGAGGATTTTCTCGCCCCGGCTGTCGAGAAGGCTGAGAAGGAGGGCACGGAGCTCTACTGCGGCGAGTTCGGCGTCATCGATGTGGTTCCGCCAGAGGAGGCGCTCAAGTGGTTCCGGGATCTGCACGAGGTCTTTGCCCGCCACGGCATCGCCCACAGCCTCTGGAGCTGGAAGCAGATGGACTTCGGCTTTATCGACCCGCGCATGGACGGCGTCCGCGAAGAGCTGCTGACGGCTTCTGTAGAAAGAAAAAGGGGCTGTCTCAAAAGGCAGTCCCGAAAAAAGGAAGAATAACGGCAGCCGTCCCTTGAAAAAGGGGCGGCTGTCGGCTTAGTATTACACACGCTCATTCCCTTTGCGGAATACCTGAAACGCTACGGTATAAAAAATATCTGCGTAGATTCCGGTTACGAGAGTGAAGAGAATTACTGCTGGTTTGAAGTAAGCGGCGAACTCAAGCTGTATGTGAAGCCCTCCAACCACGATCAGCGGAAGACGAGGAAATACCGCACAGACATCAGCCGCCATGAAAACATGGCGTATGACGCCAAGACGGACACCTACACCTGCGCCAGCGGGAAGGCAATCGTTTCAAGCATTTCGTACACCGGATCGGGGATCGGCAGGGTGCGGCGGCTGGATTTGTTTTTCATCTCCTCGATGGCGCGGAGCTCGGGTTCTCCATCCGTCTTTTCCTCCACGATCTTGGTGTCGAGAAGGACTGTGCGCTTGTCCATATCGATCCGCGACCAGCGCACCCCAAGAACCTCACTGCGCCGCAGTCCCATTCCGCCCGCGAGTACGATGCACGGCCAGATGGGATCGCTGCGGCTGAGTTCGAAGAGCGCGACCAGCTCATCCTCGGAATAGTGAGCACCATGGAAGTCACTTTTCTTCGGGCGCTCCACACGATCGAAGGGATTGACGTCAAGCAGCTCCTCCTTGTAGGCCTGCTGGAAAGCGCTGTGCAGAAGAGTGTGGTAGTGAATCACGCTCCCGGTTTTCAGTCCCTTTCCGAAGAGCCACTTGTAAAAGGCTTCGATATCCTTGGGTGTGATGCTCTCCACAGTCAGCTTCGGATGGGCGTTGAAGTATTCCTGGACCCTGCTGTACACCATCTGGTGGTAGCCCTTGTAAGTACTTACTTGCAGGCGGGGCTTCGCCTTTTCAAGGAATGCGCAGAGGAACGGGAAGATCGGAATGTCCGCGTCCGGTCTTCCGCCTCGGGCAAGGCGCTTATTGTATTCCTCTTCATACGTGGTGACCACTTTGCGAAAGGCCTTGTTGACCTGCGTCTGGCTGGCGCCCTCGGGTAGCCCGAGAGCGCGCCATACCGATTTTGTCTTTCCGTCTTCCTTGACCTGAATCACCGCATGCAGGCGTCCGTTCTTCTTCTGGACACTCGCGGCGAGTGTTGCTTTTATTGCCATTTCCCATCGCTCCTTCACTTCCGTTTTGGCAGCACGAACAATACCGTAAGAGCGTCCGGAAGTCTATGCCGCGCGGGAAGAGTTATCAGAAACAACATATTTATTTCACCGTCCTTCTTTCCGCGCTGCGCAGATAGTCGATCAGCGATTCCTTCGCCACACGATACTCCCGTCCGACCCTCACCGACGGGATCGCACCGCTGTGGAGCTGATCGTACACGGTCTTGACATTCACGCGCAGTGTCTGCGCAACCTCGGTTGCACTCAGCGCATCTGGTAAATCCCGAAACTGTTTTGCATATTCTCTTCTCGTCATCCAGTGTCCCCCCTTGTTTTTAATCGTCGCCCGGCAACTGGGGCGGCTCCGTATAGTAAAACTGCTCATCCATAAAAATGAGTTCGCCATGACACTGCCTCACTTCCCGGATGCACTCATTTCGCAGATGCTCATACTCCTCGTAACTCATATCCACATCCTCTGCCAACAGATGACAGGCCACATTGCTTTCGACTGACTGCTTGAAAAGCAGCCTCCCCATGCGGTCAGCGAATCTGGTCAGGCATCTTTCAAGAATTGAGGAGAGTACGCGCGGAAGATAATCCGCCGCCTTCTCCGCATGCAGATACCCGGTATAGAATCGAATCGCTTTTTCAATGTAGTCCGACCGGCTTCGGCAGCAGTCTGCTTTATAATTGGCATCGACCAGTTCTCTCACATCCGGTGAGATCCATAACGCGAATTTGTTCTTGTTGTTATACATGGTAAAATCCTCCAAATATTGAGTAAATTGGGCCAACGACCCCTAAATTTTCCCCGTAAACACGGGAGTTTTTCGTCATTTGACGTTCCAAAGTCTATAATTTTCTTTTTCGTGACTCCCCAACGGAATCCTGAAAAACGCCCGCACTGCGGGAGTTTGTGGCCGAGGTGGGCGCAAACGACCCCACCTCTTTCTCCTGCCTTCTCCTCGCTGTTCGCCCCCTCTGCACTCAGCGGCAGCGGATGGCAGCGAGGACCTCGTCACAGATTTGATCCTGTTTCTCCAGCGCGTCCGCAAGTGCATCACTGTTCTGCGTCTCCTTCAGTGCAAGAAGCTCAGCGCGAAGACTGTCCAGGCTTTTCAGAAGCGGTCGGAACGGTTCGGCTTTGCTGTATCGCAGAGCGGAGAGCAGGATGTAATCGGTCAGACTCAGGTCTTGCTTGGACGCGAGAGTTTTTAGTTGGCGCTTCTCCGTTTTGGTCAGGCGCAGACTCAGTGTCTCAGTGCGGTTTCGTTTATAATGCTTGATTGGGGATTCGCTTCCTCTCTTTTGCAGTTTTATAGAACACAGGGTATCCGCGTTTTCACGTGACAGCGTAACAGAACCTTTTTCCCAGCGATTGCAAGGCTCTCCGCGTTTTTTGACAACGTAGCGGCGGAAGTGGCTGGCGTGACAGGAGACGGAACGGCAACGCCTTTGTCACGCGGCGCAGAGAAGAGAGAAGCAAAGCCACTTCAAGGCTTTCCGGGATGCTGCCACGCCTGTCACGCATTTTCAACGCATACCCCCATCTACAACATGTTTTACCTTCTCCTTGTAGAGACAGATCACCCGCTTGGTTCCGCTTCGGAATCGGACGGATCTGGTGTTCTCACCCTCTGCGGTATCAAGGAGGCCCTCCTCCGCAAGTGCTTTCGGGAGGCTGCGGGAACTGATGGTAAACAACTCCCCCTGCTCCTCGCAGAGCTTCCTGACCGCGCGGTGAGCCGCATCGTTGAAGAGATAGTAGAACGTGTCATCCTCATAGCCGATGATATCCTTTGGCGGGAAACCTGGCGCCTCGTCCTTCTTCAGGATACTGACCTGCCCGCTTTCAATCAGGGAACTGAGCTTTCGCACGAAGATCAGCGCAGGCTTGTCCTGCTCAATATTCTGAGCCTGCTGCCGCGCCATGGCGTAGAGCAGAGAAGAGAAATCTTGCCGGAGCACATTCACGCGATCCGTGGAGAGCATTCCGCACTCTTCCAGAAAGAGAAGGAGCATCGCCATGCCGATTTCAAGCCATGCAACAATTTCAGGAAGGCGTCCATGGCAGCGGATTCCGCTCTGACGGAAACCGTTGCGGCAATCCTCAAAGGCATTGCGCAGAGATGAGAGGAATCGCTTCTCTGCGTCTTCGTCATACAGAAACTTTCCCCGGAGCCACTGCAAGAATCCCAGCATGCAGCTTTGCAGCGTTCCTGCGGCAGCTTCGGACTGGAAGAAGGACAACTCATTCAGGTTCATATCTCCGAGCCTGAGTTCCACCGCAAAGCACCTGGCTGTACCGCTCTCGCCAACGTCGGGCGGATACTCCGCCGTGATGATCGCATTGCCCTGCGGCTGTCTCGCGCTCATGAAGCTTGCGTCGGCACGGAGTCTGCCACGGCCGACCCGGTCACCGTATGCGCGGATGATGGACTGTGCCGTGGCGGTAAGGTTCTGTTCCTCCTGACGACCGCAGGGATGAAAGTCGTCAATACAGGTCAGCACATCCTTCAGCGCGAAGGTATTATGGATGATGCTGTTTGGCGTGTCCCGAAAGGACAGCGGGAGATCCGACGCCGTGAAGCGTCCGAAGAAGGAGAGGAACAAGGCAGCGAGCGTGCTTTTGCCAGCGCCTGTTCTGCCGAGGAGAAGAAAGACAAACTTGGGCTCGCAATCCATCATGTGCAGAATAGATACCAACTTTCAATTGTGCGACTTATTACTGGAATAAGGAGAGAAATCATGAAAGCTGTAGGAACGGAGCCGGTAGTTGCGCGAATGATGAGAAATGAGAAGCCGGATAAGAGAGCGGGCTGAGACGCCTGCTTGCTTATCCGGCTTTTTTGGAGGAAATTGTGGAACAGGAACAGATCAAGGATTTTACCAGGGGGCCGATTTTAGGGCCGCTGCTGGCGTTTTCGATGCCGATTTTGCTGGCCCTGTTTTTGCAGGCGCTCTACGGCGCGGTGGACCTGCTGGTCGTGGGCAAGTACGCGCTGGCGCAGGATGTGTCCGGCGTGGCGGTTGGCTCCCAGATCATGCAGACCGTCACCGGGCTTGTGAGCTCCTTTGCCATGGGCACGACTGTTCTGCTCGGTCAGAAGATCGGCGCGGGCAAGCGCGAAGAGGGCGGACAGATCATCGGTACTAGTGTGGTGATGTTCTTCATTGTGGGCGCAGTACTCACAGCACTGATTCCGCTGTTGTCCGGCGCGCTTGCCGCGGCGATGAATGCACCGGAGGAGGCCTTTGACGAGACGAAGCGCTATATCGCCATCTGCGGCTTCGGCTCGGTGATGATCGTGGCCTACAATGTGCTGGGCAGCATCATGCGCGGGCGACCTTCTGCTGGTGGCCGGACTGCACATGGGCGCAGCCGGAGCGGCTGTCGCTACGGTCGTATCCCAGACAGTGAGCGTGCTGATCTCCCTGCTGGTGCTCAGCCGCCGGACGCTTCCGTTTTCGTTTTCAAAGAGGGATATTCACATCGAAAGGCCGATTCTGCGGCGCATTGTCCGCTTCGGCACGCCGATCGCCCTGCAGGACCTGCTTGTGGGGCTGTCGTTTCTGGTGATCCTCGCCATCGTGAACGCCCTGGGGCTCATCGCCTCTGCAGGCGTGGGTGTGGCGGAGAAGGTCTGCGCCTTCATCATGCTGATCCCGCTGGCCTTCATGCAAGCCATGAGCGCCTATGTGGCGCAGAACCACGGTGCGGGAAAGAATGAACGGGCCGAGCGTGGGCTCAAAATTGCCATTCTGGTTTCCACCGCGTTCGGCGCGGTGATGTTCTGGGCGGCGTTCTTCCACGGCAATCTGCTGTGCGGCATTTTTGCGCGGGATCAGGACGTGATCGCGGCGGGCTTTGACTATCTGCGGGCCTACGGCATCGACTGCCTGCTGACCTGTTTTCTGTTCTGCTTCATCGGTTTTTTCAACGGTCTCGGCGAGACGGGCTTTGTCATGGTGCAGGGCATCGCGGCAGCCTTCCTGATCCGCATTCCGGTGGCCTGGTGGATGAGCCGGGCAACAGGGCGGCTATTCTATATCGGTCTCGGTGTCCCCTGTTCGACGCTGGCACAGATCACCGCCTGTTTCATATTCTATGCCCATATCCGCAGGAAGGAGGAGCTGATGCGCCATGCGGAAACAAGTCTTTAAGCTGGACGGGCGCGCCGTCACACTCTACACGGACGATTCACCGCAGATCCTATTCCTCCAGCCGGTGGACGAGCATGACACGGAGCTGCTGGATGCAGAGATCGAAGCCATGCGGGACTGTGCGCTGCCCTTCGCGCTGGCGGCGTTTGAGGTCAGGGACTGGAACCGCGACCTGAGTCCCTGGGAAGCGCCGCCGATATTCGGAAAAGTACCCTTCGGCGGGATGGCAGAAAAGACGTTTTCCTTCGTCCTCGACCGCCTGCTGCCGGAGCTGCGCACGCGGCTTGCTGCGGATATGAAGCTCTGCCTTGGCGGATACTCCCTGGCGGGTTTGTTCGCGCTCTGGGCTGCAACGCGGACAGACGCCTTTTCTGGCGTTGCGGCGGCTTCACCCTCGGTGTGGTTTCCGGGCTGGATGGACTATGTAAAAGTGAATCCGATTCAGGCAAAGGCTGTGTATCTGAGCCTCGGCGACAGGGAGGAGCGGACGAAGAATCCCGTCATGGCCACGGTTGGCGACTGCATCCGCGAGCAGTACACGCTCTTACAGACCGATCACAGCGTCACGCTGGAATGGAATCCAGGCAACCACTTTCAGGACTCGGAGAAGCGCACCGCGAGAGCCTTTTGCTGGATCGCGGCAACGGTCAGTTGAAAGCATGTATTTAGAATAAAAAACAGGAGAAAGCATTGCACATGGACAGAATCATCACCGACACCATCCCAAAGAAAATAGAGATCCGGGGCGCACGGGTTCACAATCTGAAGAACATTAATGTCGATGTTCCTTTGAATCAGATCGTCGGGATCGCGGGCGTGTCCGGTTCGGGAAAATCCTCTCTGGCGCTGGGCGTTTTGTACGCAGAGGGCTCACGCCGCTATCTGGAATCCCTCTCCACCTACACGCGCAGGCGCATGACACAGGCCGCGCGCGCCGATGTGGACGACGTGCTGTATGTGCCCGCGTCTCTGGCCCTGCACCAGCGGCCCAGCGTACCCGGCATCCGCTCCACCTTTGGCACGGGGACGGAGCTGCTCAACAGCCTGCGCCTGATGTTCTCGCGCCTCGCCTCGCACCGCTGCCCGAACGGGCACTACTGCCCGCCGTCGATGAGCGTCGCGGCGGAGAGGGAAATCGTCTGCCCCGTCTGCGGCGTCTCCTTCTTCGGTCCCGGCGCGGAGGAGCTCGCCTTCAACAGTCAGGGCGCCTGCAAACGCTGCGGCGGCACGGGAACGGTCCGCACCGTGGACGAGCGCACGCTGATCCCGGACGAAACATTGAGCATCGACGAGGGCGC
>ONPN01000081.1 GCA_900319695.1 uncultured Eubacteriales bacterium | reverse complement strand
CAATGCTCGCCGCGGTGGCGACGATGGCGAGGGGCCCGTCCCCCGGAACGGCTGCCATGGCGTCGAGCGCCGGGGCCAGCACGCCGAAAGCGGGGATGGGGTAGGCAGACAGTTCTTCTTTTGCGGCGCTCGAAATGGTGCCGCAGGCGGCGAGAATGGCCTTGACGCCGAAGGAGGCAAGATAATCCATGTCCTGCACGGCGATACGGCGAAGCTGAGCGAGGGGCCGCGGGCCGTAGGGCATGCGTCCGGAATCCGAAAAATAGACGAAATCCTCTCCCGGCAGCATGCGCATCAGCGCGCGCAGACCGGTCAGGCCGCCCACGCCGGAATCGTATACACCGATGGGCCTTGAATCCATAACCGTTGCCTCCCCGTAAAATTTTACAATCTAATATAAACCAAACTGCCGCATATGGCAAGGAATTTTTGTATTGTTTACCTGTGGAATTGGACATGCTCTTCTGCTATAATGACATGAGATAAAAAGCAGCGTTTCGTTTTGACTTCGCCACGCCTCGCGGAGGCGAGGGATATGGAGCTTGCACTTTTCGTTCCCCACAAATGCAAAGCCGATGCTTTGCATTTGAAAGGAGGAGCAGCGGAATGAGCGAGACTTCGCCACGCCTGGCGGAGGCGAGGGATATGGAGCTTGCGACGACGTGAGGAGGGGATCGTATGAACATCGAACTGAGCGACAAGGAATTTCGGCGGCTGCTGGACATGGTGTATATCGGCAACTGGATCTTGAACTCCGCCCGCGGCGAGGATCGCTTTGAGGACTACGACCTCCTGCAGGAAAAGCTGTTCGCCATGGCGCCCGAGCGCGGCATGCGTTCCCTGGTGCAGCGCTGGCACGGGCACGTGTTCCCGTCCCAGGCCTATGAGGACGGCGGCATCCACGAGGCTATCGCTGACTATGAGGACGCGGTGTTCTTCAACATTCTGGCCGAAGAACTGGCCCGGCGCGACCTGGGGCTCGAGGACTGCGAACCCGAGGACTACACCGAGCTGTCCGCCCGGATGGAGGATTATCTCGACGAATTCGACAAAAACGGCCTGGGGTCGATCAACATCGATATCGACAACTGATTTTGCCGACATTATCATTAAGGAGGGCAATCTCCGATCCGCGCCTTTTACAAAAGCAAAGCCCCTGCGCTTTGCTTTTGAGAGGAGGAGCAGCGGAGTGAGCGAGCCTTCGCCATGCCTGGCGGAGGCGAGGGATACGGAGCTTGCGACGACGACATGCACGACGATTTAACACGCGAGGACATCAAAAAGATGCAGGAAGAGCTGGACTACCGCCGGCTCGAGCTCATGCCCGGTCTGATCGAAGAAGTCAAGCGCACCCGCGCCTTCGGAGACCTGAGCGAAAACTTTGAATACAAGGCGGCCAAGCAGGCACAGAACAAAAACCGCAGCCGCATCCGCTATCTGGAGGGCATGATCAAGACCGCCCACGTCATCGACGACCGTTCGGCCGACGACGAGGTGGGGCTTTACGACAAGGTGGAGATCTACATCCCCGAGGACGACGAGACCGAGACCATTCAGGTGGTCTCCACCGTGCGCACCGACCCGCGCAAGGGGCTGATCAGCATGGACTCGCCCTTCGGCAAATCCGTGCTCGGCAAAAAAGTCGGGGACGTGATCACCGTCCACGTAAACGACAATTACAGCTATGAAGCCGAGATCAAGTCTATCACCAAGGGTAAGGACGACGGTTCGGTCCCGCTGCTGGGATACTGAAGGCTGACAGAAAAAACGCGATGGAGCGAATCCATCGCGTTTTTTTCACTGTCATTCTTACTTGAGTGTGTTGATGTAGTCGGTCAGACCCACACGGTCATAGAAGGTTGCGGGCTTGGAAAGGATGAAGTCCGGCACTGCGCCTTCGTCGATGTCGTAGAAGGAACCGTTCTTGATGAAAGCCAGGCGATTGCAGCCGGAGGTCTGGAAGATCGTGCCCCAAGCCGTGGACATGGGCATCACGACACAGCTTCCGCCGCCGGAGGTGCGGCCGAGCAGGGTGACGGTGTTGGCGTTTTTGAACACGCAGGGCACGAGATTGCCGCAGGAGAAGCTGATGGGGCTGGTGATGCAGTAGAGATTCTTGTTCAGCAGGCCAAGGTCGCCCTCGTCGAACTGGCCGTCCCGGTTGAGGTCAACCTCATACTCGCCGATGGCCATGGCGCCGGTCATGGTGTTGGTTATGCTGACATAGCCCTGGCCCAGGAAGGAGGAAATGGTGAAGACGGCCGTATCCGCGTCGCCGCCGCCGTTCATGCTCAGATCGAGCACGACATTCTCAATGGGGCTGCCGTCGCGCATGATCTGGGCATAGGCGCGCAGCAGGATGCCGATGGTGTCCACGTTCTCCTCGGTGGGAGCGAAGTCGTAATAATTGATGGTTGCGGGCGTGCTCTCGAAGGAATCGAAGGTGATGTATGCGGTGTTGCCGACTTCCTCATAGGCGGGCACACCGTTGGGATAAGCGGCCGAACGCGCCGCATCGTAGCGTTTCGCCTGCTGTACATAAGCGGTGCTTGCGCGGCCGGCGCCCAGTTCATTGAGCTTCTCCGTGGTATCTGCGGGGGCGATGGCAGATGCCGAAAGGAAGGCGCTGTGCTGATCGTCCATGTGGAAATTGATAAGGCGGTAGAGGGCCTCGTCCGCCTCAGCGGGGTCGGTGCTCCTGAGGCCCGCTTCCAGACCGGACTGCTTGAAGAGCGTGTCGAAGTCTGTAAAGCCGTGGCTCTGCTTGAGACCATAGAGACTGTCGAGGGCAAGGCAGAGCTCGTTGTAGCCGAAGTCCGCCATGGCCTGGCTGCGCTGGGCGGGCTGGACGGAGTAGTACAGATCGCCATACGGGGTATGTGTGCCGTCACTGGCGACGAGGCTCTGATAAGGCGCGATGAAAATTGCCTCGCCGTTATAGCAAAGATTGATGTAATTCAACGAGAGGAAAAAGTCGCTCAGCGTCTGCGCGGGGACATAAATCTCCTGTCCGTCGGAGAGGATGTCGATGTCATAGTCGGAAAGCTTCAGCGTCAGAATGCTGCCGTAACGCTCGTAAGAGCTGTCGAGGCGGCGGAAGAAGGATTTGTCGCCGTCCGGGTTCGGATTGTCCGCGCTCAGAACATCAATGATCACCTTGGTGCTGTCGGGGCGCATGAAGGCGTCGAAGTCCTCAAAGGTAATGGTATCCTCGGCAGCGTCAAAGACTGCGGTGTAGCCGTCCTCCCGGGTGAGGGTGCCGGTCTCGCCGTC
>ONPN01000075.1 GCA_900319695.1 uncultured Eubacteriales bacterium | reverse complement strand
GGTAGTGACATTTTGCCGTTTCAACATGTTGATTTACATCCCTTCATCCTTGTGAGCATGCACTTTCTATCCTTTGCACGCCATAAACAGCTTCCCATCCTGGCCGGAACGATCCGGATTCTTCACAAAAGTTTTGCCGGCGAAGCTGTCTGCGAGGTCTCATCTTCAAGATCAGATCGAGCTCCGTATTGTCTGGTGACTTCAGTATATTTTAGCACAGACCGGCTCTTTTTTCCAGCCCCTAAATGGTACCCATTACCGGGGAATTATTATATTCTCGTCCTCTAGGGCAACACCGCACAATCCGCCTTCGGCATCTCCTGGAAAATTTGAGCTCTGATTTCGTCACGTAGCCAAATCAAAGATTTGGACGCTCACTTAAGTACATCTGCGAAAAAGTGCCTTTATCAGAACCCAAATTTTCTCAGGATCTGCTCTTGCCGAATTGTGCGGTGTTGCCCTAGCAGAAGTTGACAATCGGTTTTTGCATGGTATATTATTGCTGGGTGTGTTCCGTCACGCTGCACTGCCGCAGTTCAAACTGCGCCTCTGATACAGACAGGGGTCCGCACAGTGACTGATTTTCTGGAAATCGCTAAGATTGATCGGAGATAACAGATGAAAAAAAGCAGCTTTTGTGAGAGAAAATTCCGCTCTATGCTGTCCGCCAGTACGCTCACTCTGGCGATTATCTATATCATGCTTCTGTGCGATAACATCATAGCGGGACTGTACATCGGCACGGCGGGTGTCGCAGCGATCAATGCTGTTACGCCGGTTACAGGTATTGTGAGTTTTTTCTCAACCATCATATCCATCGGCACGGGCATAATCTACAGCCGCGAGATCGGTGCTATGCGGAAGCGCCGGGCGGATGAGTTTTTCGGACAGGGATTGGTGATAAGCGTTGGGATCTCCGCTGTCACCGCATTTCTGCTTGTGGTTTGCAAGGACGTCTATTTCAGCACAAACAAAATCACAGGGGAAGTATATGAACTTGCCTCCGCTTATTATCGCTGGACACCGCTGAACGCAGTACTCTTCGTCATGAACTCTTATCTGACAAAGCTGGTGTACACGGATGGCGATGAGAAGAGCACGAATCTCTCTTATGCCTTCCAGATCGGCGGGAATCTCCTGTTTTCAATACTGCTGGTGCGGCGGTTTGGGATGGTTGGCATTATTCTGGGGACGATCATCGGAAATGCGCTCGGAATTCTCATCGTATGCCGGCACTTCTTCCTGAAAGCCAATACGCTGCATTTCGTCTGGCATTTCTCGTTTGCAGACCTCGCGCAGGCCGTGCGATACAGCATCGTAGACGCCATCATCTTCTTCTGCTGGGCCGTCATGGATTACGTCATGATCGGGCATGTTTCCACCCGCTACGGCGACATGGGGGAGGTAACACTGGCGGTGATTATGGGCCTGCTTGAATTTGATATCGTGCTGGATGGGGTCGGCATGGCGGTACAGCCTCTGATGGAAATCTATTTGGGAGAAAAGAACCAGGAGATGGTTCGGCGGCTCATGCGCATAGCGCTGAAAGCCGCCATCATCGAAGGCTTGATTGCAAATGTGCTCGTATTTGTCTTTGCAAAGCAGTTTTGCTTTCTGTTTGGCATCAAAGGCGGCGCTGCACTGTCCTCGTCCATTCATGCGCTGCGCATCGTTTCAACGGGATTGGTTTTTTGCAGCCTGATTTCGCTGCTGTCCGCATACTACCTGGTAGTGGATCATGTCGCGCTGTCCGCCGGCATCATCGTTCTCAAGGACGGGCTGCTGTACACTTTTCTGCCGATTATCGCTTCTGTACTGCTGGGCGAAAACGGTATGTGGGCGGCTTTTGCCATTTCACCGCTGCTGGCGACGATTCTCACCCTGCTCTATATCCGCCTGCGCTACGGTGCAAAACGCTATCCCTATCTCCTGGAGGAAGACGGCAATGACATCGTCATATTGGAGGATGTGCTGAAGCCTGAAAGCTGTGCCCGGCTTTCTGCTCTTGTAAGCAAAGCGATCACGGAGCGCGGACACGCCAAGGAAATGGCTAATCATGCGGCATTATTCACCGAGGAAATTTTACTTACTGCGCTTGAGAAGAACAAAACGCGCAAAAGGCAGCTTCAAGTTGAGCTATCCCTGCTGTTCGACAAGAATAGCGTCCGGCTGATTGAACGTGACAACGGAGAAATATTCGACGACACGGATCAGAATATGCGGGTCGACGGGTTCAGCAGCTATGTTCTCAGCAGAATGATGGCCGTCCATCAGGAAAAAGTGTATCTCACAACGACAGGCTATAACCGCACGATGGTCCAGTTCAGCGATACCGTCAGCGAATAGAGACAATTCTACCCGCCTTGCGGTGCGCTGCGCTCGATGGGCCCCGGGGTGCATTGCCCCAGACCGTTCTCCATAACGGAAAAAATACAGCCCACCAATCGGTGGATTGTTCTTTTCAGTGAAGAAGGACCCCACTCATACAAAGTTCGGGCGATTTCGTGGTCAGCCATTCTGAAACTGTGGCCACGTCCGAAAATGCAGGGTCACATTCTTTCTCTTTCTGTGTGACACTCGTGTGGTACTTTCTCTGTTATACTTACGCCATCAGATGAAAAACAAAGGAGATCTTACCAATGAAAGAACTTGAAAACATGAAACAGCTCAACGAAGCGGAAGAAGAAATGGTAGCCGGTGGCACCGGTCCGTTCTGCCCTGATGATGATCCAAACGAAAGAGTCTGACCCTCATCAAGCACGGGCGTCGGTATCCGTTTACCCCCGATCTTCTATCCATCACTGACAAAAAGAACGATTACCCATCTTAGGCTTGCTGTTTTAACAAAATGGCAAGTCTTTTATTTGAGGTAAACTCTGTTGAGCTCTGACAGCGTGGTGATCTGATCGCTTATGATGGCAAGCGAGGGGTCACGGAGGGCCTGTTCCAAATCCGCATATTTTCCCATAGTCTTCTTCTCCTCCTCTTCATTCAAACTGATTCCGATCAAGATTACGGCGATGCCTCTCTTTTGCTTCGGAGATCGGCAAGCGTGTTGGAGATCATACTGGAAGCAAACTTATGTACTTCTTTATTCCGACTGAGAGAGCTGGCGATGTCCAGAGCGCCGAGGAGCTTGACCTCTGTCAGATCTGTCAGCGTAAACGCCCCGGTAGACGTCATGATCTGAAAGAAATCGTTGATAAAAGCTTCCCGCGCTTCCAGGCTCATACCCGAAAGCGTCTCGTTCATCACTTTCCCGAACATGACGCTGCTTGGGTTCAGCGCTTTTGCGCGCGCAAAGCCTTTGCCGAGTACTTCCCATGTAAACCCGTCATGAGCCCTGACGCCAAAGCAGCTGCATGCGACAATTTCCGGGTCTTTTCCCGAGGAAAGCAGCAAGCCGACTATGGAGTTCTGCGGAACCAAACTGCGGAGCTTTGGCAAGATCCTGCGATATCCTTCTTCCTTGAGGAAAGCGTCCCGAAAACCAGGCCCGTCAAAATTATAAACGGCGAGAATCCGGTCCTGCAGCTCCGGGGGAAGCATCGAAGCGGCGTAGATGGCAAGGTTTCCGCCTTTGGAATGTCCGCACAGTATAAAGTCTCCCTCGTAGGCGTCCATAGCCCAGCGGAGATAGCGCAGCGCGTCTTCCTGGGCCGGGACTGCGTCCATGACCGCCATTTGAAAGTTCTCTTTCCAGGCAAGGATGGTGTCGTCCGTGCCGCGAAAGGTAATGATACGTGGGCAGCCCGGAATCCGCAGGGTTAGCGCGGAGAACTGTTCCGTCCGATCCGGCTTCTCCTTTCTCCTGAAGCCGGAAAGCATCAGCGGCTGAAAGCGGGGAACGGACGGAAGCCGGTAAAAGCTCTCCATGACCTGTGGGGACTGCGAGACGCCGAGGGAGACATCCTGATTCCCGGTCTGAGCCCGAAAGGAAGCGACGACCTCCGGCAGAGGAACTTCCTGTGCGCCAGAGGGAACGAGACCGGTCAGATCCGGGCAGCCGATTTTTGAAATTATGTAGTAATCTGCTTCGTTGGCGGGGTCAACCTGAAAACTCAGATCCCCGCGCCAGTCCAGATAGTCAAGAAGGACTGACATATTGACCAAACCTCACTCTCATCAAGTATTCAGGCGCAAAAGAACAGTTGCCGTTCTTTACATGATAGTCCTCGTTCTTCACGAAAGCATTCAGCGCGCTGTGGATGGTGTAGTCCTTGAAAACGCTCAGTTCACTGCGCTGAAAGTTGAGCTATCTGCACATTTCAATATCAATTATACTTGAAAAAAACACACAATTCAATATAATAAACGGAAAAGTGCGCTTTCGTTTCACGGCTCATAAAGGGTCAAAGGGCAGCAAAAAACCCTGTAACCGTTGAGATTACCCTCGCGCCGGGTCTAAACCGGCCTACTCCCTTAGCAGGGGAGCCCCTTCGGCCTCTTGGGTACTTCTGCACACGATGCCGCTTGAGTATGATAGCACAGAGGGGCGCAGATGTCAACAAAAAAATACGGGCAAATTCCGGGAAATCTGGGGGACTATTTGAGCTCTTCCAGCAGCTCGGCCGGGACCTCGCCCTCGAAGACCAGACGGGTCGGGCCGGTGAGGAGAATGTCGTGAATACGCCCCGCGTCGTTCGTGAGGCTGACAGAGAGCGTCCCTCCCGGCATATGTACCTTTACCTCATGCCCGGAGACCAGCCCCAACAGGGTCAGCGCCGCGGTGATCGAGCCGCAGCCTGTCCCGCAGGCAAGAGTGAAATCCTCCACCCCGCGCTCAAAGGTGAGAGCCTTGAGTTCATCGGGACCGATCACGTTCACAAAGCTGACATTGGCCCCCTTGGGAAAGGCGGAAGCAAAGCGCAGCTCACGCGCAAGCGCCCGCAGGCGATCCGGATCCCATTCATCCCAGTCCGAAAGCCGCAGCACCGCGTGGGGGATGCCGGGATCGCCGAGTTCCGCGTAGGCGCAGTCCCAGACAGCGCCCTCCGCCTCGACGGGGCGGTGCAGATCAAGAACAGAGGGATCGTTCAGCCGCACACGATAGCGGCAGGCGTCGATGCGCGTGCCGGTGACGAGGCCAGCGGTGGTCTCCACGCGCTGGATTCCCCCGGCGAGACCGTGGTCATGCCCATAGCGGCAGATGCACCTTGCGCCGTTGCCGCACATCTCGCCAAGGCTGCCGTCCGCGTTGTAAAACAGCATCCCGTAGTCCCCGCCGTTTTTTTCCGGGATAATAACCATCATGCCGTCCGCCCCGACGCCGGTGTGAAAGGCGCAGAGCAGCCGCGCGAGAGCGGGGAGGCGCTCGCCCGGAAACGCCGCCGCCCGGTTGTCGACGATCACGAAGTCGTTTCCGGCCCCGTGCATTTTGGTGATTCTCATATCGACCTGCGATCAGCCCCAGAGGGCGGTGAGCGTCGGGATGAGCTGCTTCTTTCTCGACATCATGCCGGGGATGAAGAGGTCGTTGTCCTTCGGCTCGGTATTGAAGGCCTGGCGCATGATGTCGTCGCTGCCGACGTAGAGAAGGTGCGAGCCCTCGGACAGCACGTCGGTGAGCATGAGGATGACGATGTCAAACTCGTGCTTCTCGCGGATCTTCTCCATGGCCTCCAGAAACTCCGCCTTGCGGGAGAGATAGGCGTCGGCCCCGACACAGGTGATCTGGCTGACGCCGAGGTTTTTCTCGGCAATGTGGAACTGCTTGTAGTCGGTGCGGAACAGCTCCTCGGCGCTCTTGTCGGTGACGCCGGAGGAGGTAAAGAGCTCCTTGCCCAGCTCCTCCACGGAGACGCGGGCGATGCGCGCCAGTCGCTCGGCCATGGCGATATCCTTCTTGGTGCAGGTCGGGGACTTGAACATGACCGTGTCCGAGAGAATGGCCGCGCACATGAGCCCCGCCATGGCGGGGGAGGGCATGACGCCGTGCTCCTGATACATGGCGGTGAGGATGGTGTTGGTGCAGCCGACGGGCTCGTTGCGCACGGCGACGGGCATTTTGGTCTGGATGTCCGCGAGGCGGTGGTGGTCGATGATGGCCATGATCTCCACCTGCTCGAGTCCGGGCACGGACTGGGACGCCAATGGGGTAGTAATGGGCGCGGCTGTTGATGAGGGTCTCGCGCACGTCGTCCACATAGTCCGTCAGATGAAAATGGATGATGTTCTCCGTCTGGCAGAAGCGGGAGACGGGGATGCCCTGGAAGATGAGGCGGGCGACCTGGCGGGCGTTGAGCGGCGTGGAGATGATGCAGGTGGGCGCGGCGGACTCCTGAAGCTCCTGCGGAACCTCCGTCTGGCAGAGGATGAGGCAGCCCACACCGGCCTCCAGCGCCTTGGCGATGATCTCGGGCTGGTTGCCGCAGATCAGGATGCTGTCCGCATCGGTAAAGCTCGCGTCCTCAAATGCTTTGGGCAGGGCGATGGTCACCTTGCCGGTGACGGTCTCGGCGGTATTGGAATACTCGTTGACGAGGCGGCCCTCCAGCACGCTGATGAGATTGAACAGCGGCAGGGAGTCCACATGGCAGTCGAAGACCTTCTCCAGCTCGTAGGCGGCAATGTCGCCGGTAGAGAGCATCCCGTAGAGCGTGCCGTCGTCGTTGAGGATGGGGATGGCGGAGACGCCGGAATCCCGCATGGTGCGCCAGGCCAGATCCAGCGGCACGGACTTGTTCAGCTCCGTGGGCTGGTCAAAGTCCAGATCGGAGACCTGGGCGCGCATATTTTGTATGTACATGGGCGGCTCGAACCCGAAGCGGTCCAGCATACGCTGGGTCTCGTCGTTGATCGCGCCGATGCGGACGGCCTTGTATTCCCGGTCGCCCAGAGCGTTGCGCAGATTGGCGTAGGCCATGGCGGCGACGATGGAGTCGGTATCGGGATTGCGGTGTCCGCAGACATAGATGTCGTTCATGACGATCCTCCATAAAAATCTGATTTTTGCCTCATTATACCGAATGAGGAAGGGACTTGCAAGAGAGAACACCGCCCGCCGACATATCTGCCGGAGGGCGGTGCTTTTTCAAGGGTTCAGGCTTCCTCTTCCTTGCCGTAGCAGCTCAAATAGAAGCGGTGGACGATGAAGGCCATGATGAGAGCGCAGATGGACATGGCAAAGTAGCAGCTCAGATACCAGCCGCCGTGGCGCTGAACCAGATACTCACAGTACCCGCCGCCGCCCAGGGCCGCCCACCACAGGATCCAGAACAGCCAGTGCCAGACGCGGCGGCCGTTGGCGCGCACGGAGAGCACGGTGAAGTAGATCAGCAGCAGGAACATGGACACGGCCGCTGCGATCTGTACGAAGCTGACAAAGCCGTTGATGGGCAGAAAGCTCGAGTCGTAGCGGGTCGAGTCCAGCACCAGCTCGGAAGCCGAGTAGTACAGCAGGAAGAGGCAGATCGTGACACCCTGCCTGCGCCCGGCGAGCATGGGGACATTCCGGCGTTTGCAGAAGAACTTCAGCAGGCCCCAGCACAGCAGGAGCATCAGCAGAAAGTGCGCGAAGAAGGTGGCGAAACGGTATTCCACCACGCCGGCGGAGTTGGTGATCCCGGCTGCAAGGGGCAGGTGCTGAAGGATGGGCGTGGTCACGGCGATCTTGCTGCGGCAGGCGCTGGTGAAAAGCGCGCTCAGCCGGATGAAAGCGACTGTGAGCGCCGCGCCGGGGGCGGCGGCGTCCAGGAGCTTGGCGGTGTCTCCGTCGTCCAGCTTCGCGGCGATCCAGGCCGCGAGCCACACACCGGGAATGGCCGCCGGGAGCACATAGCTGCCGGAGGAGTAATCCGTCACGGCGCTGAGAAAGCCGCCGTACTGCTCGGCATGGCAGTACCAGTGAAGCGCGCGGCAGAGCGGGACGGAGAACACGATCGCGAGCGGGAAGAACAGCAGCATGGACACAAGGCGTCCGCCGTTTGCAAGCTGGAGGGACAGACTCATAAACAGGGCGGCGAGCAGGCCGATGCTGATGATGATCGCGCTCCAGTAAAGGACGACGGGGCCGCTGTAGACGGCGATGGGATTGGTCATGAGCGCACCTCCTCGGGTATGGCGGTGGCGAAGTAGATAATATCGCTGACGGCGCGCTCCTCGCCGAAGTCGACGTGGTTGATGGGGCCGCCCATCATGATGATCTCCGCGGTCTGGCCGCCGTCGAGGGTGTAGGCTTTCCAGACGTTTTTGGAGTAGATGATGCGCGCCAGCTCATTGATCGTGGCGCGGGGGCGCGCGTCGGGCGTATGGTTGATGGTCATGAGCAGATAGTGCAGATCATCCGTCATGGAAATGCAGGAGCGGGAATACTCGGTGTTGACCTCACCGATGGGGTAGCCCGCGCAGTACTGCAGCTCCCCGTTATCCACCAGGATGGGACCGAAGGCCACGGCAAAGACCACGTCGTTTGCCTGGATGAAGGCCTCGGCCTCCCCCTCGCCCATGAGCTCGCCCGCGCGGGAGAAGAGCATGTCGCCGGAGGCCGTGAAGAAGCAGGAGTCCACCTGGGCGGGATTGTTGCGGTAGACCTTGCGCTGATAGGCTGTGATGCCCAGATCGCGGAAGGCATAGAAGTCGCCGTTCATGGCTACGACCGCATTGGCGGCCTCCGCCATGTCGGAGGCATAGAGCTGCACACTGGAGCTGTAGCTGTCCTCGGCAAGCTTTCT
>ONPN01000077.1 GCA_900319695.1 uncultured Eubacteriales bacterium | reverse complement strand
GGCAGCGAGGCGGCGGCTCTGCGCCTGCTCCGCTTCGCGGCGGAGCGGAAGCTCAGCCTCGGGGTACACTACTGCTCACTGGAAAACAAAAACTTCGGGCAGATGTATCAGCAGAACAATCACCCGGCGCTGATCCCGCCCACCGTCCTGTTTTCTGAGCGGGACTACTATCTCAAAACCGTCAAGGCCTTCGGAGAGGATGCGCTTGCGGTCAAAAAGCTCTTTGACAAGCGCGGAAACAGCCGTTATCTCTATGAGGAACGCGGCGGCTATATGCAGATTCACCCGGCCGACGCCGCGCGCCTGATCGGGCGGCGGCTTGAGCTTGCCCTGTCCGTGAATGTCCTGGAGGAGCGCGATGGGACGCCCTGCCTGCGGGAGCTCAAGCTTTTACGTGCCTCCGCCGCGGACTGTGATCCGGCGGCGCTGTAGTCACAGCGCCAGGAAGAAGCCCTGTAAGACGGTGCCCGCCTCCACCGGGCCGCTCCCGGCTGGGACGATGGCGGCGAGGTCGCAGCCGATGAGGCTGCTGATCATCACGTTGCCCTGGCCGGAAGACAGGCGGAGCTTCAAAGTGCCGTCGCTTAAATCGGAATAGCCGCGCAGAAGGCGGTTTGCGGGGCTGGGCTTGCCGAACCGTTCAGCCAGGGTGACGGGAAACTCCCTGATTTCGCAGTCCCGGCGTCCGCAAAGCCGTCTGAGTGCAGGCAAGGCCACTGCGTAAAAATTGGTGATGGAGGAGGCGGGATTTCCCGACAGGCCGCACAGCAGCTTTCCCTCGTACATCCCGTAGCAGCAGGCCATGCCGGGCTTGAGATCCACACCGTGGACCAGGATCTTTGCG
Source organism: uncultured Eubacteriales bacterium (assembly GCA_900319695.1). Classification (GTDB taxonomy): domain Bacteria; phylum Bacillota; class Clostridia; order Oscillospirales; family Oscillospiraceae; genus Limivicinus. Next base: position 2,909 of record ONPN01000077.1, on the reverse strand, counting down.
CCGATCCGCTCCATGGCCTGCGGCGTCAGATCAAAGTCCCCCACAGACACGCCGCCGGTGGTGATCAGGGCATCGCACTCCGAAAGCGCCCGCTCTGTGACTGCCGCGATCTCCTCCGTTTTGTCCTCCACGCTGCCGTACAAAACCGGCTCTGCTCCTAGGCGGCTTACCAGCGCCGCCATGCTGTAGCGGTTGGTGTCGTGGATTTTCCCCAGCGGCAGATCGTGGCCCAGCTCAATGAGCTCACTGCCTGTGGAGAGGATGCCGATGCGCGGGCGTCGGTAGACCAGAGGTTCGGCGATGTTCTGCCCGGAAAGGGAGCCCATGAGTCCGGCGTCGATGAGCTGCCCGCAGGGTGAGAGCAGCGCCCCCTGCCGGATGTCCTCACCCTTGCGCACGATATTCTCACCGGGCCGAAGAGGTTTGAACAGTGTCACTGCGCTGTCGGTAAATTCCGTGTGCTCAAAGGGGATCACCGCATCACCGCCCGGCGGGATCGGTGCGCCGGTCAGGATCTTGGACGCCTGCCCCGCGCCCAGGGCATGCGTTGGAATACAGGAGGCCGGGATCTCTTCCATGATTCTCAGCGTGACCGGGTTTTCTTTGGATGCGCCGAGACTGTCCGCCGCGCGCAAGACATATCCGTCAAAGGGCGAGCGGTCGAAGGGCGGCACATCGCTTGTGGCGACAAGCTCCCGGGCGAGAACGCGGTAGGCGCACGCGGCAAGAGGCACGCGCTCCGTCCCGACAGGCCGGACGACTTCCAGCAGCGCGGAACGCGCCTCACGATAGGTCAATTTATCATTCATAGAGTTCATTCCTTCCCAATGGGATAAACAGTTTATCACGGCCCCCGGTGCTTGTAAACAGCTTTGAAAGCGAGTGTTTCCATGAAACCAAAACCCTGTATCGTCGCCGTTTCCGGCGTAAAAAACACAGGAAAAACCAGACTCATCGAGGGCCTGCTGCCGGAGCTGACCGCGCGCGGCCTGTGCCCCGCCGTCATTAAGCACGACGGGCACCGCTTTGAGCCTGACCGCCCCGGTACGGACAGCTTTCGTTATCTTTCGGCGGGGGCTGTCGGTGCCGCCGTCTTTGACGGTGAAAAATACCAGCTCGTACGCAAAACAACTGTCGACGAGATGGCGCTTCTCGGCCAGTTTCCGGAGGCAGACCTGATCCTCCTGGAGGGCTTCAAGGGCTCCCGCTGGCCGAAGCTGGAGCTTATGCGCAGCTGTGTGTCGGGCAGCCCGGTCTGCCATCCCTCTACAAGGCTTGCCTTTGTGTCGGACATGGGTGCTCCCGAGCCGGGCTTTTCGGTCTACTCCCCTGACGACACCGCCGGGCTCGCGGATTTCCTGCTCGATTTATCACACTGCGGCAGGGACTGCTCCGCAATCCTGCTTGCCGGGGGCAAAAGCTCCCGCATGGGAAGCAGCAAGGCGGAGCTGCCCTTCGGCGGCATGCGCATGATCGATTATCAGGTGCAGCGCCTGATCTCGCTCGGTATTGAGGACATTGTGGTCGCGGGCCGCACAGGCGAGGTGAGCGGCGCGCGGTGTGTGCCGGACGAGCGTGCGTATTTGGGACCTCTCGGAGGGCTCAAGTCGGGGCTTGCTGCGGCAAAAAACAACAAGTGCCTCGTTCTGAGCGTTGATGCCCCGCTGGTTCCCTTTGCGGTACTCTTCGAGCTCATGCGCCGTCACCGCTCCGGCATTACGATTGCTGAGCATGGCGGGCAGCTTGAGCCTTTGATCGGCATTTACGACCGTTCGCTCACAGACGATTGCGCCGCGCTTCTCAATACCGCGCGAACATCTGTGCGGCGGCTCTTTGACAAGGCTTCTTTTCAGGCCCTGCACTTTGAAATTGATCCGCTTCTTCTCTCCAACTGCAACACCCCGGAGGAATACGCGCGCATGATTGCCTTTTCCTGACGGCGCCGTGAGCTTTGGCAAAAACAACATGCTTCACATCGGTTTCGCCGAGTGTCCGCACTGCGGGTGATGCAAAAGAATACCTTGATGTTTCTGGCCATCGCGGTAATTTAACGGCAAATGCGGACAATCCTTCGGATTCCCGCTGTCGGTCTGATCCCTCTGTCTCGCCGTGGGATGTGATTGTCCGTGTCGTCACATGGTTTACGCCCGTCGATTGCCCGATACGAAGCTGAGATGCATCCTGTCGAGCAGACTGTAAACAATTAAAAGAAGATTTGCAGCTCTGCGGTTGCCGCTGCATACAGGTTGTGCTTTTCCATCGGCGTGAGGACGCCGGGGTTGCGCTGCACGCGCTGGTTGTTGCAGTAACGGATATAATTCTCAATCATATCGACTAATTATTTCTTGCCGGTAAATCGCTTGCCGTACGAATCGGCAATGACAAACGCTCCTTTTTCTGTTTTTCCGCTCAGCGGGTTGCGTTGTTCAAGTGCTCTGTTCCAACCGAAGGGCTTCTTCCACCGCGCGCACCAGTTGATCGGCACAGGACGTGCCGCGCCCGCCGCAGTCGTTCCCCTTCAAAATGCGGATTGCCTGATTGGCTTCTTGTCCCTCCAGCAGCTTGCTGATGGCGTTGAGGTTGCCGTTGCAGCCCCCGACGAAATGAATATCATGGAGCTTTCCGTTCTCCAGGCCAAAGCTGATCTGGCGGGAGCAAACGCGCTGGGGCTTATAAGTATAGGTATTCATTACGATATGAAAAGTACAGGAATCGTCAGGAAAGTTGACGAGCTCGGACGAATCGTTCTCCCCATCGAGATGCGCCGCACACTCGGAGTTGATAACCGTGATCCGATTGAAATGTTTCTCGATGGAAAGAACATCATTCTCCGAAAATATGCGCCGGGCTGCGTATTCTGTGGAAACCCGAAGGAAAACAGCGAATACACAGGTAAGCGAGTATGCCGG
>ONPN01000079.1 GCA_900319695.1 uncultured Eubacteriales bacterium | reverse complement strand
CTTTGATACAAGCTATGTCTATCACAACGGCAAAAGCGAGGAAGCGACCCGGAAGGCGCTGGTGGAGCGGCATCCGAGGGAGAGCTTTACGGTCGCGACCAAGTTTCCGACCTTTATGCTGATCCCGGAAGAGAAGATCGAAGAGACTTTCCAACGTCAGCTGGACAATCTCGGCGTGGACTATATCGATTACTACCTTCTCCACAACATTCAGAACGTCTACTACGACGGTTATGACGGCAAGGGCGGCATCGTGAAGACGACGCACCTGTTCGATCACGCAAAGAAGTGGAAGGAAGAGGGAAAGATCCGCCATCTGGGCATCTCCTTCCATTCCTCCGCCAAGCTGCTGGATCGTGTGCTGACGGAGCATCCGGAGATCGAGTTTGTCCAGATCGCGCTCAACCCCATCGACTGGGACAGCGAGCTGGTGCAGGCCGGTCCCTGCTATGAGGTGATCCGCAGGCACGGCCGGAAAGTCGTCATCATGGAGGCCGTCAAGGGCGGCGGGCTTGCCAGACTGCCGGAGAACGCGGAAGCCGTGCTGAAGGCCGTTCACCCCGCGTGGAGCATTGCGTCCTGGGCCGTGCGTTTCTGCCTGGAGAAGGAGGACGTCATCGCCGTTCTCTCCGGCATGAGCACGCTGGAGCAGGTCCTCGACAATACAAAGACCGCGAACAGCGCAGAACCCCTGACCGACGAGGAGAAGAAGGCGCTCGCGGAGGCTATGCGGCTCTATCGCGAAAGTGCGCCCATCAAGCAGAGCGAGATCGAGCGGTACAAGGGACTCCTGTATCACGGCGTTCCCGTCAGCGCGATCCTTCAGGCCTGGAGCATCTGCCAGATCCAGCCGGACCCCGGTTTTTCGGATGACAACAACTATCTGAAGAACGCCGTTGCGGAGGCCGAACACGTCGATTTCCACAAGGGCCTGGAGAAGCAGACCGTCATCACGGCTGACGGCACGGACGTCACCGAGCTGGTCGAAAAGGCCGTGGCCTGGCTGACGGCGCACAGTTTTTGACAGACAGAAGAGAAACATCTTATACCCTGTTATGTCCTATTGAAGCGCAGGACGTAACAGGGTATAATCATATCGGAATATAGAGCGGAGACCAAGCATCTGCGGGAACTGGCTAAAGCGGAGGGCGTTCATGCGGTTCTGCTGTTTGTGATCCAGATGGACGGCGTCACAGAGGTGCGGGGGAACCGGGATACGGATCCGGCCTTCTGTCAGGCGCTGGAAGACGCGAAGGAAGCCGGCGTGAGGGTGATCTTTCTGCCCTGCCACGTGGAACCGGATGGGCTGTCCTTCGCGGCGAATGAGAAAACGCCGCGGCTTTGAGGGAGTATGGAACTGAGAACTGCCGCCGGAGGGGAGACGAACAGAAAATGAGAGTGCCGGACGACAATATCCTGCTGTTTTTTGACGCGCACCGCGCAGCGCTCCCGCTGTTCGCCACGCTCGAAGAATGGATCTTTGAGCGCTTTCCCGAAGCGAAAAAAAGAGTGCAGAAGACGCAGATCACCTTCTATAACAGCCATGTCTTTGCCTGCGTCTCCTTCGCGCGGGTAAAGCGCAAGGCGGAACTGCCGGCGGGCTGGCTCACGCTGACGCTGGGGCTGCCTTACCCCCTCGAATCGGAGCGGGTCGCTGTGAAGACGGAGGCCTATCCGGGCCGATGGACGACGCATTTCGTGATAGGCTCACAGGAGGAGCTGGACGGAGAACTGCTGGAATGGCTGGAACAGGCCTACGCTTTTTCCGAGAGCAAGGGAGGGGTTCGCACATGAAACAAGCCCATTGGACGCGGCGAACGCATCTTTTCCGGGCGGATGAGTACATCTGCTCCGCGTGCGGGGATTCCCGCCAAAAGCCTGATCCAGAACAACGATAAAGATTTCGGCAAATCGGAGTTTACGGAGGAAATTTGATGGTACGCTGGTTCAAGCTAATGGGGGATCAATATCTCGGTTTTTGGGGACTGGGGCTTGTTCTGTTTGCTATTCAAGAAATCCCCTATATGCTGATGCCTCTTTTCCATCTGGAGGCAAACCCAATTATGAATATGACGGAAACTTCGGCTGTGCTGGATACCTGCGAGAAGTTTCTCGGCTCGTTGTGTATTGCCCTTATGGTCTTTGTCATTCACAAGAACGCCATGGCATTCTCGATGGAAAGTGGCAGAGAAAAGCTGTTCTTTGTGTTGGCTGCGGTTATCCTGTTTGCCAACTATTTCGGCTGGATGCTGTACTTCACAGGTCATCAGAGCACTTTTGTGATGATGCTTTTTATCATCACTATGCCACCGTTGTATTATGTGACCATAGGCCTTTGGCGGCAAAACACACCGTTAGCTGTGACAGGGGCCGTATTCCTGGCAGTGCACTTTTTTCATGTACTGGGAAATCTGCGGAGAATGTCGATATAAATTCAAGTTTAGCTGACTGAATAATTCTGACAGAGTCGGGAAATGAAACCGGTGCAATACTATTTTTCAATAAAAGTGTCGACTTTTTATTGAAAAATAGTGTGAAAGAAGATCCAGGCCACCAGGTCGTATTTGTCTTGAAAATGGTAGTAGAAAGTGGGCCGCTCGATCTCCGCCTCAGGTGAAGACCATGACCATGGCCGCGCGGGTGGACAAGCTCTTTGCGGAGAACTTAAACTGCGACTGCGCCTTTATCACGCACTACACCATCACCGGGGCCAATCTGACCGGGCCGGTTTTTCTCGGCAGGAAAGAGAAGATCGTAGCCGCCCTGCAAAACGCCATCGACCACGGCGGCCTCGAGCGCATGGCCGCCATCCGCAGAAATAAGAGGACACTGTAAGAAAAGAAAACAGGAGGGAAAAACCATGAAAGCCATCGTACTCAACGCAAGTCCCCGCAAGAACTGGAACACGGCGCAGCTTCTGAAAGCGGCCCAGCAGGGCGCGGAGGAAGCCGGGGCCGAGACCGAATACATCGACCTCTACGACCTGAACTTCACCGGCTGCCGGAGCTGTCTGCTCTGCAAACGCAAGGACGGCGAGCGCTGCAAGTGCTTCTGGAAGGACGACCTCAGCCCGCTGCTCGACCGCGTCTTTGCCGCCGACGTTCTGCTGATCGGCTCGCCCATCTATCTCGGCGACACCACCAGCCAGTTCCACGCCTTTGTAGAGCGGCTGCACTTCTGTACGCTGTCCTATGACGATTACAGCAACTACTTCACAGGCAAGGTCAACGTGGGCGTGATCTTCACCATGAACGCGCCGCAGGCCTACTACCAGCTGCAGTATAAGAAAAAGCTGAGCGAACAGGCGAACGCCTTTCGCAGTCTGGGCGGCAAGGTGCAGACCCTGTGCAGTTTTGACACGCTGCAGGTCAAGGACTACAGTAAGTACAGCATGGCGGGCTTCAACGCCGAGCACAAGAAGGCCCATCACGAAAAACAGTTCCCCTTGGATCTGGAAAAAGCCCGCCAGATGGGCAAAGAGCTGGTTCAGCTGGCAGACGCCAAATAATACTGGTCTCCCATAAGCGCCAAAGGCGCGTCGGAGACCTATGAGACGTGTTTTGTGCCCAAGGACACAAAACTGGCAGCGCGCTTTGCGCGATGCCTTTTCGTTAAAACGAACCGTTTTAACGAAAAACAGTATAAAACGAGGATCCCCCGGCGCGGCGAACGATTCGCCATGCCGGGGGATAAGTATGACGGTCGTTTGATTCTTGACATATGTCTAAAAAGCTGCTATACTCATTCTTGACATAAGTCAGAAAGGAGCTGCGCTATGCCCAGAAAACAGCGCTGCCGCTGCATCGGCGGCTATCCGGATCATTGGGAATTCTCACCCGAGGAAGCGTCCGACAAGGAACCTGTCGTGATGAGCCTGGATGAGTTCGAGACGATCCGGCTTCTCGATTACGAGGGACTGACGCAGGAGCAGTGCGCCGAGCGCATGGGCGTTGCGCGCACCACGGTCACGGCCATCTACGAAAGCGCCCGCCGCAAAATGGCGGAGGCCCTGGTAGACGGCAAACGGCTCCTGATCCGCGGCGGGAATGTTCGGCTCGACGATCAGGGAGTGGAAAACATCATGGAGAAAGGAACAGACAATATGAGAATCGCAGTGCCTTACGAAAACGGAGAGATTTTCCAGCATTTCGGCCACACGGAGCAGTTCAAGCTCTACGACGTGGTGGACGGCAAGATCGTCTCGGAGCAGATCGTGCCCACCAACGGCAGCGGCCACGGTGCGCTGGCCGGTTTTCTGAAAGCCGCGCAGGCGGACGCGCTGATCTGCGGCGGGATCGGCATGGGCGCGCAGAGCGCGCTGGCCGAGGCCGGGATCCAGCTCTACGGCGGCGTGAGCGGCTCCGCGGACGCGGCGGCCCAAGCGCTGGCCGAAGGCAGGCTCGCGTATGATCCCAACGCCAG
>ONPN01000084.1 GCA_900319695.1 uncultured Eubacteriales bacterium | reverse complement strand
GGTGCATCCGGTGGAGAGCGGAACGCAGGTGCTCAAAGACGCGGTCAATGAGACTATGCGCGAATGGGCCGGCAGAGTGGATGACACGCATTACGTGCTGGGCTCGGTGATGGGGCCGCATCCTTTCCCTACTATCGTGAGGGATTTCCAGGCGGTCATCTCCAGAGAAGCCAGGCAGCAGATCCTCGAGGCACAGGGAAAGCTTCCTGATACTGTGGTCGCCTGTGTAGGCGGCGGCAGCAACGCCATGGGAATGTTCTATCACTTTATCGGCGATGAGGGCGTGAAACTGATTGGCTGCGAAGCAGCCGGGCGCGGGATCGAGACCGGTGAGCACGCTGCGACCATCGCGGACGGAAGTCTTGGGGTATTTCATGGGATGAAGTCACTGTTTTGCCAGAATGAGTATGGGCAGATCAAAGAAGTCTACTCGATCTCGGCGGGCCTCGACTATCCCGGGATCGGCCCTGAGCACGCTTGGCTGCACGATATCGGCCGCGCGGAGTATGTGCCGGTCACAGACGACGAGGCGGTGGAAGCTTTCGAATATCTCGCGAGGACGGAGGGCATCATCTGCGCGATCGAGAGCGCGCACGCGGTGGCGCAGGCCAGGAAGCTCGCACCCCAGATGAGCAGTGACCAGAGCATGATCATCTGCCTGTCGGGCCGGGGCGACAAGGACGTCGCGGCGATCGCACGCTACAGAGGCATTCAGATTTCGGACTAAGGAGGGGCTTTCGATGGCACGAAGCATCAAAGACGCCTTTGCGGGCGGAAAAGCATTTATCGCGTTTATCACGGCGGGCGACCCGAACCTCGCCGCGACGGAGGAATACATACTGGAGATGGAGCGCGCCGGAGCGGATCTCATCGAGATCGGAATCCCGTTTTCCGACCCGATAGCGGAAGGCGTCGTGATCCAGGAGGCGGACTTGCGGGCGCTGAAGTCGGGAACGACGACGGACAAGATTTTTGACATGGTAGGGCGCTTACGTCAAAAAACAGACATGCCCCTGGTATTCATGGGCTATCTCAATCCGGTGTTCCATTATGGATATGAGAGGTTCTTTACAAGATGTGAGGAGTGCGGCATCAGCGGGATCATCATCCCTGACCTGCCTTATGAGGAAAAAGGCGAGTGCGAGGCGATTGCGGCCGCACACGGCGTCGACGTGATCTCAATGATCGCGCCGACCTCGGAGTCCCGGATCCGGGCGATCGCGTCAGAGGCGCGGGGCTTTTTGTATGTCGTCTCGTCCATGGGCGTCACAGGCGTGCGCTCCGAGATCAAAACAGACCTGGCCTCTATTTTGACAGCGATCCGGAAGGTGACGGACATTCCGGCGGCAGTCGGATTCGGCATCAACACTCCGGAGCAGGCGGCAAAAATTGCTGCAATCTGCGATGGAGTAATTGTAGGCAGCGCAATCGTGCGGATCGTGGCTCAATATGGGACTGAGGCAGGCCCTCACATTTATGAGTATGTCAGGAGGATGAAGGGGGCGCTGAGGTCATAGAGGAAGAAATCAGTTGTTGTGTGCTGTGATAGAGCCCCTAGAGATATGTCTAGGGGCTCGTTTAGGTCGGCCAAAAGGAAGCCGGGTGTTGATTGCTGTAATTACTGGAGCGACGTCGAAGCGTCGGAGAAGAATTCTTGAAAGAAACCAGGCAGGGGTCTATTCACCGGCTTTTTTCACACCTATTTCTTGCGGCAGCAATCAATCAAATCTACAATAGTAATAATGGAACACCAACAAGACAGAAACCACACCAGCAGGAACCACACCAGCAGAATTCACCCAACACAAGGAGCGAAATCATGACCACAGAAACCAGAAATCCAAACACTATGAATCTTGATATAATGTCGCCGTTGGAGATCGTGACGGCGATGAACAAGGAAGATGAAAAAGTCCCGCGGGAGGTGGGCAGGCATCTCGAGGAGATTGCGAAGGCTGCCGAGTGGGGAATTGAGAGTCTGGAGAAGGGAGGCCGGATCTTTTATGTGGGAGCCGGGACCAGCGGGCGGCTGGGTGTGCTGGATGCTTCGGAGTGTCCGCCGACTTTTGGCGTGAGTCCGGAGACGGTGATCGGGTTGATCGCCGGGGGCGAGAAGGCTTTTACAAAGGCGGTCGAGGGAGCCGAGGACAGCCGGGACATGGGGAGAGAAGACCTGGAGGAGTATGATCTTGCGGCCAGGGATCTTGTGATCGGGCTGGCGGCGAGCGGGAGGACGCCCTATGTTTTGGCGGGGCTTGAGTATGCGCGGAGTATTGGGTGTCATACGGTGGCGATTTCCTGCAACGCGGATTCGAAGTTGAGCAAGGCGGCGGAGCTCGGGATCGAGATCGTGACCGGGCCGGAGGTCCTGACGGGATCGACCAGGCTCAAGGCCGGAACCGCGCAGAAGCTGGTCCTTAACATGATCTCGACCGCGATGATGGTCGGAACGGGCAAAGCATACCAGAACCTGATGGTGGACGTCGTGCAGACGAACGAGAAGCTGCGGATGAGGGCGCTTCACATCGTCATGGAGGCGACGGGAGCCGGGGAGGAGGCCGCGAAGGCGGCGCTCGAGCAGGCGGATGGCAAGTGCAAGACCGCGATCACGATGCTCCTTGCGGACTGCGATGTAAACGAGGCAAAAAAGCGTCTTGAGGAAGCGCGCGGGCATGTGCGGGAGGCGATCAGAAGAATATGAATTACGAAGAACTGGTAGGAAATATTCTTGAGAGGGTCGGCACGAGGGAAAACGTGACTTCAGCGACCAACTGTATGACGAGGCTTCGGATCAAGGTGAAGGACGATCAGAAGATTGACGCCGAGGCACTTAAGCAGGTGAAAGGGGTTCTGGGGATTGTGCAGGACCGCAAGAACTATATAGAGGTCGTCGTAGGGCCCGGGAAGAGCAGCAAGTGCGGTGAAGTGTGCAGAAAGATGGGCATTCCGACCGCGGACGTGGACCAGGCTGACGAAGCCGGCGGCCAGGGCAACGCGGACGCAAAGGGAAGCGTCTCCGGCGACTGGCGCGGGAACAAAGAGGCCGTGAAGGCCATGCAGAAGGAGAACCCGGTGCGCAGCGCGCTGAAGGTGTTCGGGGAGATTTTTGTGCCGCTGATTCCGGGAGTGAT
>ONPN01000080.1 GCA_900319695.1 uncultured Eubacteriales bacterium | reverse complement strand
ATAGAAACAGCAAAATCTTTCCGGCAGAATTTGTGCCATACTGCGTTGCCTTCCTTGACCATATATCTCCATTATGCTCTGCGGAAGGCGCCTTGTCTGACGCAAATTCTGCTCGGAAATCTAATTGCACTTTCTATCAGGGAATCGTATTACAGCATAGTAAACGTTCGTTTACTTGTCAAGTGGGGATAAAAATCGCCCCGATCAAGTATGATCAAGGCGATTTTCACGTTTATCTGTAGCTGACCGTCTCCGTCAGCGGCTTTCTGCTTCCATGGTTCGGGAGGGGACCCGCGCCCTCAGCGGCGTAGCCGAGATCCATGAGCATCAGAACCTCCTCATGTTCCGGCAGACCCAGACCGGCTTTCAGCTTGTCGGGGTCGAAGAAGTTGATCCAGCAGCTGTCCACACCCTCGTCCGCCGCGGCGAGGATCATGTGGGTGGCGACGATGCTCGCGTCCTCGACGCCGGAATCCCGCTTCCCGCCGGGGTAAGTGAAGACGTTTCCGCTGTCGAAGGCCACACAGAGGACTGTGCCCGCACCGTAACGGCAGGGCGTGACCGCGTCCACCTGGGCCAGCGCCTCGGCAGACTGCAAGACATAGATGTGCTGCTCCTGAAGGTTTTTCGCCGTGGGGGCGAGACGCCCGGCCTCAAGGATGGCGGCCAGCTTGTCGGGCTCCACCGCTCTGTCGCTGTACTTCTTGCAGGAATAACGGTTCTTGACAACTTCTTTGAATTCCATTTGTGCTCCTCCTTTAGTCCATCCTGTATGTCCTGATATACTTCTCCGCGTCCGCGCCGCTTTCCAGATAGCGCAGCAGGATTTCGGCGCAGGCGCGGCTGTCGCTGTCGGCTTGGTGGTGATGTAGACTGATGCCGTAGTAGTCGCACATGTCGTTGAGCTTGTGGCTGATTCCCGGCAGAAGGTTGCGCCCCATGACGACGGTGCAGAGCCCCTTGACGCTGGGTTTCCACTCGATCTCGTAGGCGGCGAGGCACTTTCGCAGGACGCCCAGATCGAAGCCCGCGTTATGCGCGACCAGTACGCCCGAGGACATGATCCCCTCGATCTGCGGCCAGAGCTCCGAAAAGCAGGGGGCGTCAAAGACCGTCTCCTCGTTGATGCCGGTGAGGACAGTGTTGAACCAGTCGAAGGGCTGCTCGGGGTCGACGTAGGAGAAGAAGTCCTGCACGATGCGGCCATCCTCGATCACGTCGATACCGATGGCGCTCATGCGGTTGTTATAGCGGTTCGGCGTCTCCACGTCGAACACCACGAAGCGATTGACGGGCATGCGCGCACCCCCTTCCCTTCTTTTTTCTACAGTATATCAGGATACCGCCGTTTATTCAAGCGCGGCCTGTCCCGACAAAAAGCGTGCGATGCGCTCTTTATAGTCTGGTGCGGTATCATAGACCGCGTGCCCGCAGCCGTCATACATATAGAGCTCAACGCCGGGCCGACCGCCCATCCGATCAGCAATCTCCCGGCTCGCCTCCGCGCCCAGCACACGGTCGTCTTCATCGCCGATCACCAGTACAGGGCAGGATATTTTTGTAAGCTCGTCTGTGATATGGAAGCCCTTCAACGCCTTCGCCATCACCACGAAACGGCGAAGCTCCTCGTCCGTCACGGATTTTGCCAGTTCAATCAAAAGCTCCCTAGCGGCATTATACAAGGCTTCCGGATAGAGAGCCTCCCCAAACGCGCTATACAGCGCCGCCGCGTCTCCGTCCTCCGCGAGCTGAATCCATTTTTCAATCAGCGCGAACTGCCCCTCTGTCACGCAGGCGCTGGTGGAGCCGAGAACCAGCTTCTTCACAAGCTCCGGGCAGCGGACAGCGATCTCCATTGAGATCATACCGCCCTGAGAAGCGCCGAACAGATTTACCTGCCTGAGCCCCAGAGCCCGGAACGCGCTTGCCGTGTCCTCTGCCATGTTGCGCACGGAATATGCGGCAGGCAGGTCTTTTCTGCGGTCAAACACATAGATTGTGTAATTGTCCGTCAGCGCCTTATATGCCTGCGCGACAGCGTCGGCCGAGCGCATGACGCTCTGCACGCTGAGACCTGGCACAATCACAAGCGTTTCTTTTCCGCGGCCGAAGCGGAAATACTCCATCTCGCCGCTGTCCCATTTTGCGGTTTTAATCTGAACATGCTCTGTCATCTTCTTTTCCCTCCCCTTTTTTACCCGCACACGCCGCTGTGCATCTGGCATGCACAGCATTATTTTATACTATTCCCTGATAGAAAGTCCGCAGAGCATAATGGAGATATATGGTCAAGGAAGGCAACGCAGTATGGCACAAATTCTGCCGGAAAGATTTTGCTGTTTCTATTAGGGGATAGTATTAACACAGGTCTTCGGAACTTGACAGAAAAAAGCGGCTTCAGCAAAGATCTCCTCCATGCCGGTATGAAGGTCTGCTTATACCGCGGATCAGATTGAGGCGGCGCTTGACGGCGGGAAACAGCGCATGGTACAATTTTTACAGACGAAGCGCCCTGCACAGCTTGCGCGCGGCTTTTCCATCTATCGAAGGGGGAATACAAATGTCAGGTAAAAAACTGGGCTTCGGACTGATGCGGCTTCCGCTGACCGATCCGGACGACGAGAGCAGCATCGACATTGAACTGATGAAACAGATGGTGGACACCTTCCTTGCGCGGGGCTTCACCTATTTTGACACCGCCTGGATGTACTGCGGCGGCAAAAGCGAGAAGGCGATCGGGGAGGCGCTGGTCGCGCGTCATCCGCGTGACAGCTTCACCCTGACAACGAAGCTGCCCTCCTACATGATCAAAAGCGAGGATGACCGCGAGATGATCTTTTCCGAACAGCTGCGGCGCACCGGCGCCGGGTACTTCGACTATTACTGGCTTCACAACGTCAATTCCGAGTCTGTGGAGGTTTTCGACAAATATCACTGCTGGGATTTTATCCGCGCCAAGAAGGCGGCCGGACTTGCGAAGCACATCGGCTTCTCGTATCACGATGGGGCGGAACTGCTGGACAAGCTGCTGACGGATCACCCGGAGATCGAGTATGTGCAGCTGATGATCAACTACCTCGACTGGGACAATCCCGGCGTACAGGGCCGTGCCAATTACGAGGTATGCGTGAAGCACGGCAAGCCCGTCATCGTCATGGAGCCGGTCAAGGGCGGAACCCTCGCCAACGTCCCCGCTGAACTTGAGGCACAGTTTAAGGCCCGTGAGCCGGAGATGTCCGTCCCCTCCTGGGCAATCCGCTTTGCCGCCAGTCAGGAGCAGGTTTTCATGGTGCTCAGCGGCATGAGCAACATGGAGCAGATGCTCGACAACACCACCACGATGGGCGACTTCAAGCCGCTAAACGCCGAAGAGCTGCAATTTATGGAGGGCGCCGCCTCGCTCATCAAGGCGCGCATCGCCATCGCCTGCACTCGCTGTTCCTACTGCACGGTCAATTGCCCGCAGCACATCGCCATTCCCGAGTATTTTGCCCTGTACAATAACGAAATGCTTATTGACGAGGACAAGCGCCCCGTTCATGGCGGCTACTACAAGCGCCTGACGCTCAAGAACGGCAAGGCCAGCGACTGCATCAAATGCGGCCAGTGCGAGGAGATGTGTCCCCAGCACCTTCCCATCCGGCAGTACCTGGAAGACGTGGCAAAAACCTTCGAGTAAGTGCTGGCTGCTCGAAACACGCATACCCTGTCGAAAAGTATCGCAGGGCTCCCGCTTGGAGCTGGGCAGCCGGGCGCTGATCCCACTGATGAAGCGGGTGCGCCGGCTGGACAAGCCGGTCGACGAGCTTGCCAGGGGAAAGGCGATGGAGAAGGTACTGATACTGTTTTTTGTTAAAACGGTTCGTTTTAACAAAAAGGCATCGCGCAAAGCGCGCTGCCAGTTTTGTGCCCCTGGGCACAAAACACGTCTCATAGGTCTCCGACGCGCCTTTGGCGCTATAAAACGGCTTTAAGCCGTTTTATGGGAGACCAGTATGATACTGTGTCCTTTCGTTAAATACGGGTTCGGATTGTCCCGGTATACCAGTAAACCGCCCCATAACACCGGGCGCGCAATTGAGTAGGAGGGGCTGAATGAGCCCCGACCTCTCACACCACCGTGCGTACCGTTCGGTACTCGGCGGTTCAATCGCATAATTGCAGAGACTCGTACCGGTCAAGGATACTGTAGTACGATTGTTCGGCCCTTTCCTCTTTTTTTGAGGTACTATGGCCTCTGCTGACTTCTCACAGTTCGTTGTTACTACGGCATTTTTTCGAATGACGTCTACTTCATGCCGCCTGTGAGACCTCCCCGGGTACTCGCACATTCTTTCACTCTTATACCCGCCATGTTTACCGCAAGCGATTCCGTGCAGCTATTGGGCTTTGACTTGTCTTGCAGTCTCACCCTCGATTGCAGCCTGACATGATTTCTGTGCGTCGGGCCAGAGCTTTGCCGCCGCCTTCCTTTAGATTCCGCCTCACGACGGACACCCTTGGCTTTGGCTATGACCTTCCCGCTGTCGGGCGGTCTCGGGACTTTCACCCTTTAGAACGTGCGCTCGCCGGGCGCACAAACACAGGAGCACCGCCCGGGCCGGGCGGCGCTCCTGTGCTGCTGCGCAAGTCTTGCTATGCAGTTTTCTTTCTGATCAGCAGCCCCATACGGTCTCGTACCAGGAGCCGTTGAAAACCTGGACGCCGGTGAGATTGCCGAAGCGGTCGAAGTGGTAGATGGTATTGCCTTCGGTCACGCTGTAGCTGCCGTCGGCGTACAGATCGGTGGTGTCACCGTAAGCGTTGGAGTAGCTGCCGTAGCCGTTGCCGTTCTGGTAGAAGCTGTCGCCGTTGCGGTAGAAGGTGGTGGAGCTGCCGTCGTAATCGCCGTAGGTGAGGCTCCCGGTGTTGTTGTTCACCGTCTCGGTGGTGCCGTCGTTGAAGTACATGGTGACAATGCCATTTTCGTGGTCCACACAGTAGCCGTTGGGGGTCCAGAAGCCGTACTCGGCAAAGGCGCAGGCGCCAAGGGACACGATCATCGTCAGGGCGAGGGCCGCCGCAAAAATCATCTTCATGGTAGTTTTCATTGTTTTGTTCTCCTTTTCATTTCTGTTGTGTGTTTTTTTGTTTTTCTCTTCTTTACGGGTACATCTTAGCACAGGGATTGTCACACACATGTCACAGTATGAAAAGGAACTTCGTTATGATCAGATGCGAAGATTTAAAGATTCTGGCCTGGAAATTGATTTTGTAATTCGTTGGCGTGGAGAATGTGCATTGGTCGAAGTCAAAGCAGAAACAGGAAACGCCAAAAGTGCCGCAACGATTTTAAAACATCCGGAGAAATACCATGTAAATCAATGTATCAAACTGGGCAACTACAATGTTGGCCGCAGTGGGAAGGTTCTTACCCTTCCGCTGTATATGGGCTTTTTGCTTTACGAGGTCTGAGTTAAAAAATGACAAACGGCAAAGGAATCCGCTGACCGGCTCTTGACTTCGCCGTTCGGCGCAGCTTATAATGATGCGTAAGCGGCGCAAGGAGCTCGGCTATACCCAGGCTTTTCTCTCGGAGTTCAGCGGCTTCAGTGTCAGCTTTATTTCCGATCTGGAAAACGGCAAGAGCACTGCCGAGCTGGGCAAGGCGATCTTTCTCGCCAATCTGCTGGGGCTGGACTGCAGTCTGACGCCGAGGAGCTGAGCCTATGAAAGAACTGCTTGTCAGCATAGAGCGCGGCGGCGAAAGGATTCCTGTGGGCTTCATTCGCGGCGAGGGTTCCGCCGACGCCCGTTTTGCCTATTCCGACACCTGGCTGTGCGATCCCGCCTCGGCTCCGATCTCCCTGAGTCTCCCCTTGCAGGAAGCGCCCTTCACTCCAGCGCAGACGAAAGCCTATTTCGACGGCCTGCTGCCGGAGGGCTTTCGGCTCTGGGACCTGCTGGTGTTCAACTGGCTGCTCGGCAACACCGACGCCCACGTGAAGAACTTCTCTCTGCTTTACAGCCCCGATCTCCGACGCG
>ONPN01000083.1 GCA_900319695.1 uncultured Eubacteriales bacterium | reverse complement strand
GCCATGGAGCACGGCCTGAAGACCGTCGAGGTTTTCGTCAAGGGCCCCGGCTCGGGCCGTGAGGCCGCCATCCGCGCCCTCCAGACCGCCGGTCTCGAGGTTACGATGATCAAGGATGTCACTCCCATTCCTCACAATGGCTGCCGTCCTCCGAAACGTCGTCGTGTATAAGAAAGGGAGGATAGACTGTTATGGCTAAGAACAGAGAGCCCATTGCCAAGCACGCAAAGGCGCTGGGCATCAGCCCCGCCACCATGGGCTACTACAAGAAGGAAACCACCAGAAACTCCAACAGCCAGGTCAGACGCAAAAAGTCCGAGTACGCTCTCCAGCTTCAGGAGAAGCAGAAGGTCAAGTTCGTCTACGGCGTTCTGGAGAAGCAGTTCCGCGGCTACTATGAGAAGGCCGTCCGCATGCCCGGCAAGGCAGGCGAGAACCTCCTCATCCAGCTCGAGAACCGTCTTGACAACGTCGTGTTCCGCCTCGGCTACGCCGCGACCCGCCGCGAGGCCCGTCAGATGGTCAACCACGGCCACTTCACCGTCAACGGCCGCAAGGTCAACATCCCCAGCTACCAGGTGAAGCCCGGCATGGTCATCGCCCTGCGCGAGAGCAGCCGCAGCATTGAGCGCTTCAAGGTCAACCTTGAGGCCAACGCTTATCACGTCATCCCGAAGTGGCTTGAGTTCGACGCAAACAACATGGTCGGCAAGGTTGTTGCCGTCCCCGCCAGAGAAGATATCGATCTGCCCGTTGAAGAGCGCCTCATCGTCGAGTTGTACTCCAAGTAATAGACACCCTCAAATTGGTAAGCTGCATCACCGAAAGCGTTTCTCACGACGCAATCTTATAAGGAGGGTTATATAATTATATGATCGAAATTAAAAAGCCGCGTATCGAGTGTATCGAAACGCCCGCAGACAGCTCGTACGGTAAATATATCATCGAGCCTCTGGAGCGCGGCTATGGTACTACGCTTGGTAACTCTCTTCGCAGGGTACTTCTCTCCTCCCTCCCCGGCATCGCGTGCACCAGCATCAAGATCGCCGGCGTACAGCATGAGTTTTCTACCATCCCCGGCGTCAAGGAGGACGTGACGGAGATCGTGCTCAACGTCAAGAGCATCATCGCCCGTCTCCACAGCACCGGACCCAAGACCGTCTATATTGAGGCCAACGGCGAGGGCCTTGTCACCGCCGGCGACATCAAGCCCGACGCAGAGGTGGAGATTCTCAATCCCGAGCAGCCTATCGCGACCCTCGGTCCCGACGGCGCCCTGAGCATGGAGCTGGTTCTTGACCACGGCAGAGGCTACGTCTCCGCCGACAAGAACAAGAACCCCCAGATGCCCATCGGCACCATCCCTGTCGACTCGATCTACACCCCCGTGCTCAAGGTCAACTACACGGTGGAGAACACCCGTGTCGGCAATCAGACCGACTTTGACAAGCTGACCATCGAGGTCTGGACCGACAAGACCATGACCGCGCGGGACGCTGTCTCTCTGGGCGCGAAGATTCCACCGTCGTCGAGAAGGTCGAGAAGGAGCCGGATACCATGCTCAAGATGACCATCGAAGAGCTGGATCTGTCCGTGAGAAGCTTCAACTGCCTCAAGCGTGCGAACATCAACACGGTTGAGGATCTGGTAAGCAAGACCCAGGACGAGATGATCAAGGTGCGCAACCTTGGCCGCAAGTCCCTCGAAGAGGTCGAGCACAAGCTCACCATGATGGGTCTGTCCCTTGCCAGCGACGACAACCAGTAACTGACTGATAAGCCTAATAGGAGGAAACGACAATATGCCTGGTACAAGAAAGCTCGGCAAGACCACTTCCCAGCGCATGGCGATGCTCCGTCAGCAGGTGACCGACTTCCTGGCCACCGGCCGCATGGAGACTACCGTCACCCGCTGCAAGGAAATCGCGCCTCTGGCCGAGAAGATGATCACCCTCGGCAAGGAGAAGGACCTGGCCGCCTACCGTCAGGCGCTCGCCTTCATCACCCGCGAGGACGTGGCCAAGAAGGTCTTTGACGAGATCGCGCCCAAGTATGCCGACCGCAACGGCGGCTACACTCGCATCACCCGCATCGGCAACCGCCGCGGCGACGCCGCCGAGGTCGCTGTGATCGAGCTCGTCTGATCGCTCATTATTAAACAAAAAATGACTCGGAACGATTGTTCCGGGTCATTTTTTTGAATGATGATAAACCATCCGACAAGGAGAGCGGTGTATTCAGCCCTTCTCGCTACAGCAAAAACATCGCGCCCATGATGATCAGCAGCTCCTGGTCGCCGCTCTCACGGTACATGAGGTAGAGAATCAAAAGCAGCAAAAGATCCTCCGTCTCCAATTCGCCCGCCGCGCCGGGGAGAAGACGGCGCAGATCAAGGCCCGGAATGGGCCCCGGCGGCGGGCGTGGGGACGGCGGCCGCCGCTCCGGCGGCGGGGGAGGCGGCAGATCATGCTGCTCCGGCAGGCGCGTCACGCGGCCCGTGTTGCCCTCATAGCGGTTGATCATCGCCGCCCCCTGTCTCACCCATGGCCAGACGGGCGATGCGCGCGAGCTTCGCCAGCTTCAGCGCCCGGTCCATCTTGCCCCGCCGCTTTTCAGACAGGTAGGGCTTCATCGCCGCGAGCAGCGCCTTTTCCCGTCCGTCCTCGCCGGTGTTCATCGCGCGGCCCAGCTTTTGCAGCAGCCCCGGGTCGAGTCCCAGCTCCCCAAACGGGGACGCGGACGCGCTGTCCTGCGCGGGGCCGCCCCCTCCGCCCATGAGCGACTTGGCAAGTCCCGCGATCTTTTCCATCTGCGCCGGGTCCCCCAGAATGCTGTTCAGTTTGTCCTCCAGCTCGCCCACGGTGCTCACCTCCCGGTATGCGCGGCCTTACTCCATCAGTTTTCGGATCCCCTCGGCGAGACGTTTTCCCTCCTCCGTGCACAGCACGTCGCCCAGCATACGGCGCAGGGTCTCGCCGTCTCCGGATTTCGCGGCGCGCTCAAGCCGGGTGGCGTCCAGCATCGCAGCCAGGCGGGCCCCGTCCTCGGACTCGGCCAGGGCCCGCAGCTCCTGGGTCTTGCCCCGCCGCTCCAGCTCCCGACCGAGCTGTTCAAAATTCTGCATTGCATCTCACCTCGTTTCGCTCTATTATATTCATCACAAGACAAAATGATTATCGGAGGACAGGACTATGCTCAAAGCGGCGGTTTTTTCGGACACCCACGGCAACAACTTTCCCATGCTGGAGGCGGCGCGGCAGGCGAAAGCCGACGTCTTCATCCACCTGGGCGACCATGACCGGGACGCGCAGCTTCTGCGCCAGGCCTTTCCGGACACGCCGCTCTACTCGGTCTGCGGCAACTGCGACATCAATCCCCTCTCGCCGGAGCGTCTGACCGTCGAGCTCGGCCCGGTGACAGCCTTTCTCACACACGGGCATCTATACAACGTCAGCCCCTGGCAGGCGGACTCGCTGGTCTATGCCGCACAGGAACAGGGGGCGAGCCTTGCCCTTTTCGGCCACACCCACCGCGCGGTGTATGAGCAGCTTGGCGGCGTGACCCTCGTCAACCCCGGCACGGCAGGCCGGGGCCGGGACCTGAGCTGGGCGCTGGTCACCATTCACGACAACGGCGCGATTTACTGTGAGATACGGGAACTGTAATTGTTTGCCTCAAGATTCACAGAACATCACGCTGTATACATATAAATAAGCCATAGGGGCCGATGCCCTCATCGGCCCGCCGTTTTACGCCAGTGCGCGTTGATCGGCGGGTCGATCTGGGGATCGACCCCTACGGTATTTTGGAAAACAACAATACGTAAAGCGAGCTTGACATTTTGCACGATTGGTGCTATACTGTGAACGTAAAGCAAACTTTACGTTTTTCGGAGGCAGCCATGAAAAATCGCATCGAGGAGATACGCGGCGAGCGCGGCATCCGACAGGAGGAGCTGGCAAAGGCGCTGGGCGTGTCGCGGCAGACAATCAGCTCACTCGAAAACGGACGCTACAACCCGTCTATCCTGCTGGCGTATAAGCTCGCCAAATATTTCGGCATGAGCATTGAGGAAATCTTTATCTTTGAGGAGGAATGAGACGTGTACTACAACAAGAGAAAGCTGATCTTGAGCATCTTCTGGATGATACTGGGGGCGGTGCTGCTCGGGCTGTCGATCGCGGGGGTGCTGGATTCCTCCATGTACGCCGGGATGGGCGGTGCCCTGATCGCGGTCGGGGCGCTGCAACTTGCGCGGAACCTGAAATACCGCAAGGATCCGGAATACCGCGAGAAGATCGACACGGAGGCTAACGACGAGCGCAACCGTTTCCTCCGCATGAAAAGCTGGTCCTGGACCGGCTATGTCGTGGTGCTGGTCGAGGGCTTCGGTTCGGTCGCCGCCATGGTTTTGGGAAAGCGGGAGCTTCAGCTGACGCTGGCCTACTCTGTCTGGCTGATTATGGTGGTCTACTGGATCAGCTTCTTTATAATCAGCAAAAAATATTGAATATGGAAAACTCCCGGCTTTCGGAACAAACGTCGAAGGCCGGGAGTTTTTTCAGTGTGCCGGGCATGACACAGTCCTAACAGGTGAAAGTCCTGTCACAGGTAGTTACCGCCAAGTGTAGCGAACCGCAAGCCGACGCCAGCAAT
>ONPN01000085.1 GCA_900319695.1 uncultured Eubacteriales bacterium | reverse complement strand
GGCTGTATTGGATGGGGTCCACGTCGGTGATGTGCAGGCAGTAGGAGACCACGCTGCCCGCCGCGCTGCCGCGTCCGGGGCCGACGGGGATGCCGTTTCGCTTGGCGTAGCCGATGAAGTCCGAGACAATGAGAAAGTAATCCACAAAGCCCATGCGGTGGATCATGTCGAGCTCGTAGTCTAGCTGCTTGTGCACCTCGGGCCGGGTGGGGAAGCGCTCGGCAAAGCCCTGTTCGCAGAGCTTTTGGAGATAGCCCCAGCTGTCCGTCTCCCCCTCGGGGAGCTTGAAGCGCGGCAGCTTGTAGTTGCCGAACTCAAACTGGAAATCGCACATGTCCGCAATTTTCGCCGTGTTGTCCGCGGCCTCGGGAAGCTCCGGGAAGAGGGCGCGCATCTCCGCCTCGCTCTTAAGATAAAACTCCTGGGTCTCAAAGCGCATGCGGTTCGGCTCGTCCACCGTCTTGCCGGTCTGGATGCACATCAAAACGTCCTGATAGTAGGCGTCGTCTTTCTCAATATAGTGCGCGTCGTTGGTCATCGCCAGGGGGATGTCGGTCTCGCGCGAGAGACGGATCAGGCCCTGGGCCGCGCGGGCCTCGTCGGCAATGCCGTGGTTTTGAATTTCGAGGAAGAAATACTCTTTCCCGAACAGATCCCGCAGCTCGAGGGCCTTGGCCTTCGCCCCCTCGTAGTCGCCGTGAATGAGCATCTGCGGGATCGCGCCCGCGAGACAGCCGGACAGGCACACCAGCCCCTCGGCGTGCTCATGCAGCAGGGGCCAGTCGATGCGGGGCTTGATATAAAAACCCTCGGTAAAGGCCGAGGACACCAGATAGCAGAGATTGCGGTAGCCGGTCTCATTCCGGCAGAGCAGGATGAGGTGGGAGTATTCGTTGTCCACGCCGTGCACGCGGTCGGTACGGCTGTGCGGGGCGACATAGACCTCGCAGCCGATGATGGGCTTGACGCCGGATGCCTGACAGGCCTTAAAAAAGGCGACGGCCCCGTACATGACCCCGTGGTCCGTCAGGGCGACGGCGGTCTGCCCCAGCTCTTTGGCGCGGGAAGGCAGCCTGTCCGTCCGGCACGCGCCGTCAAGCAGGCTGTATTCGCTGTGGACATGTAAATGGACAAAGGACATGGTTTACTCCTTTGGTACGTAGCTCATCAGTTTTTTCAGCCGGTGACTCAGACAGCTCTTGCTGACCGGGGGAAAGCTCAACTGCGCGAGATCGGCGAGACTGGCCTCGGGGTTCGTTACCCTCAGCAGGGCCGCGTCCTTGAGCGGTTCGGGCAGGGCGTCGAGACTGCCGTACTCCTTCACAATGCGGCGGATGGCGGCGAGCTGTTCCTGCGCGGCGGCGACGGTCTTGTCGGTGTTGGCACTGTCACAGTTGATCTGCCGGGTGACGGTGTTGCGCATTTCCTTTTCCACCTTGGCGGTCATGACGCCCATGGCGGTGGTCGGCGCGCCGATGGCTGTGAAGAAGTCGGCGATGGCGTCCGCCTGCTTAAAATAGAGCAGGGCGTTGCCCGCGCGTTGGGTCTCCCGGGGGGAAAAGCCCATGTCGAGCAGCAGGGTGTAGACCTCACGGCTCACGCTCTGGTGCGCGGTGGCAAGCTCGAGATGGTAGCGCTTTTCGGGGTCGGTGACGCTGCCGCCCGCGAGGAAGGCCCCGCGTATGAAGGCCGCGCGGCAGGACTCCTCCTCCAAAACGCTGAAATTGACGTGATGGGAGACGGCGCCCTCGATCTCCAGCCCGAAGGCGTCGAAGATCTGGGCGAGCTTTTTTGGGTCCGTGATCGCAAAGCTCCGCTTTCCCGCCGCGTTCTCGGGCGGGATCAGGTCGAAGCTCAGGGAAAACGCGCGCTTAAAGAGCTTTGGCAGGCGCGCGGCGAAGTCGGGGCTTGCGGTGATGATGCGGATCTCACGCGGGGTGAAGCTGTGGCCATAGAGCAGCACGCCGTAGCACTCGGCGAGGGCCGTGTCCCGGCGCTCGAGTCTTTCGCGGCAGAGCTCGCGCTTGGCCTCGGAGGAAAATGACATGGGGCGCCTCCTACTTGTTGATGTCGCGGTTGGCGTTCACGGCGCTGACGCCCTTGGCCTTGAGATATTCGGTCAGGGCCGCGGCGATGGCGACGCTGCGGTGCCGCCCGCCGGTGCAGCCGACGCCCACCGTGAGACTCAGCTTGCCCTCCTCCGTATAGAGCGGGATCAAGAAGTCCAGCAGATCCTCCACCTTCTCCATGAAGCGTCTTGCCTGGAGGCTGTTGAACACATACTGCGCCACCGGGCGGTCAAGGCCGGAGAGGGGGCGCAGCTCCTCCAGATAGAAGGGGTTCGGCAGAAAGCGCACATCGAACACAAGATCGGCATCCAGCGGGATACCGTGCTTAAAACCGAAGGCCTCCACCGTTACCTCGAGCTGCCGCTTGCTCCCCTTCGGGGCGACAAGCTCAAAGAGCCTGGATTGCAGCTGCCCGAGGGTGAGCGTAGAGCTGTTGACAATGAAGTCCGCCCGCTCCCGTACCGGGGCGAGCAGTTCCATCTCGCGGTGCACGGCCTCCTCAATGCTGCCGCCACGCTTGGCCAGGGGATGGGGGCGGCGCGTCTCCTTGTAGCGGCGCACGATGACCGGCACGTCCGCGTCCATGTACAGGATGCGGCAATTGCAGTCCATCTCCTTGAGCTGGTCGAGCGTCTTCAAAAGCTCGTCAAAGCCGTCCTCAGCGCGCACGTCCGTCACCAGCGCGACCTTCTCATAGCGCCCGCCGGAGGCGACGCAGAGCTCGGCAAACTTGGGCATCAGGGCAACCGGCAGATTGTCCACGCAGTAGTAGTCCATATCCTCCAGCACGTCCGCCGCGCGGCTCTTCCCCGCGCCGGAGAGACCGGTGATGATTAAAAAATCCATTTTTTTACCTCTGTCTCTGATAAAGAGTGTGGAGAGTGGAGAGTTGAGAGTGGAGTTGTGGTGTCCGCTTCGCGGACATATTTTATACTGGTCTCCCATAAAACGGCTTAAAGCCGTTTTATAGCGCCAAAGGCGCGTCGGAGACCTATGAGACGTGTTTTGTGCCCAAGGGCACAAAA
>ONPN01000086.1 GCA_900319695.1 uncultured Eubacteriales bacterium | reverse complement strand
CACTGCGGCTGGCGCAGCTCGGTCGGGGACATTCTGAATAGCGCCCTTGAGGCCATGGGCTCTCTCGGCGCGGAGCCCTCTGCGATCTTCGCGGCCATCGGCCCCGCCATCGGGAGCTGCTGCTTTGAGACCGACAACGACGTGCCCGAGGCGATCACGGCCTGGCTCAAGGGCGACACGGAGGGCCTCTTTACAAAGCGCGCCGACGGCAAGACGCTGGTCGATCTGCGCGGCGCGAACGCACGGCGGCTCATGCAGCTCGGCGTCCCGGCGGAGGATATCGACGTCTCCGACGAGTGCACCTTCTGCTCCCACGACAAGTACTGGTCCCACCGCTACACCAGGGGCAGACGCGGCAGCCAGGCCTCGGTCATCATGCTGTGAGGGGATCGCCATGACGAGAAAGCTCCTGTGTCTGCTGCTGGCCTTTGCCATGCTGGTTCTCCCGGCCTGCTCAAGAAATACCGCCTCCGACCCCGACTCCCTGATCCCCAAGTCCACCCAGGGCAAGGACGTCACCCGCGCCGCCCAGGCCGACAAGCTGTTCTCCCTCAACTGGAACGAGAACTACAGTCTCAACCCCATCCTCGCCACGAACCACTCCAACCAGCTCGTCTGCGATCTGGTCTTTGAAAACATGCTGGAGCTGGGCGACGACTTCACCGTCATCCCCAACATCCTCGACGAGGGCCTGCCCAACGCGGACGCCACCTACTGGACGTTCAATATTGAGCCCGGCCACGTCTTCCACGACGGCACGCCCGTCACCGGTCAGGACATCCGCTACTCGCTTGAGCGCGCCGTCGCCACCCAGGACCGCTTCCGCGGCCGTTTTGCCAGCTACCAGGGCTCCGGCTACGATGAGGCGCACTTCTACGTCACGCTCGGCATTGGGGACACGCAGTTTGCCAAGCTCTTGAACATCCCCATCATCAAGTCCGGCACCATGGACGAAAAGCCCCCCATCGGCTCCGGCCCCTACACCTTTGACGAGGAGATGACCAAGCTCGTCGCCTACGAGGGCTACCCCGGCTATAACGACCTGCCCATCAAGGAGGTCCATCTGGTCAGCTATTCCACCGCCGACGAGATCCTGTCCAACTTTGAGGACGGCGTGATCGACGCGGTCACGAACGACCCCTCCAGCTACACAAACCTCGGTTACTCCTCCTCCAACGAGATCCGCAACTTCAACACCACGAATCTGCACTACATCATGTTCAACGAAGAGGGGCTGATCGGGCGCTACAGCGGCTTCCGCCAGGCGATGATCTACGCCTTTGACCGCGCGAACTGGGCCAACAACCTCATGCACGGCAACGCCGTGGCCTCGTCGGTTCCGATGCACCCGGCCTGTCCCGACTATCCCGCGGACTACGCCAACGCCCTGAACTACAACCTTGACATCTGCCGCGTCGTGCTGGAAAACGCCGGCATCCGCGATTATGACGAGGACGGGATGCTGGAATACATGTCGGGCTCCGCTCAGGATATCGACGTGAACTTCATCGTCTGCTCCGACTCCAGCGCCAAAACCGGTGTGGCCAGGCGCTTTGCTCAGGATATGGAGACCCTGGGTCTTAAGGTCACGGTACGGGAGCTCACCTGGGAGGACTATCTCAAGGCCCTTGAGGAGGGCGACTTCGACATGTACTACGGCGAGGTTAAGCTGCGCAACAACTTTGACCTGACAGAGCTGCTTGACCCCGACAGCGATCTCAACTACTCCCGCAGCATCGACACGGGCTATGTCGTGATGATCAACAACTACCTCTCCTGCGCCGACGCCCAGCGCCCCATCATCTACCAGCAGCTGTGCGACTACATCAACGCAAACGGCGCGCTTATCTCCATCGGCTTTGAGGATCAGCAGCTCATCGTGCACAGGGGCGTCATCCGCGGCCTCGAGCCGAACATCGGAAACCCGCTCTATAACTTCCAGAACTGGGAGATCATGCTGGACTGAGATCAGTGTGGAGTGTGGAGTTTGTAGTTTGGAGTTGTGGTGTCGCCTGCGGCGACAGATTAAAAATAGCGGCGTAATCTGGGAGTGCCTGTTTACAGCAAGGGTGTTTGTGAACGGCCCTACAGCGAAAAACCTGGAAATGATTTTTAATCCGTCCGCGAAGCGGACTCCATAACTCCACACTCCACTCTCCACACTCCACTCTCCACACTCCACTCTCCACACTCCACTCTTCACACTCCACTCTCCAAAACGTACAGATAATAAATATAACGTGGGAGGTAAACGAACATGACCGACAGAGAACTCCTGTCAAAAGCCAAGGCGGCCTCACTGAACGCCTATGTCCCCTATTCCCGCTTTGCCGTGGGCGCGGCGCTGGAGTGCACGGACGGCACGGTCTTCACCGGCTGCAACGTGGAAAACGCCGCCCTCGGCAGCACCATCTGCGCCGAGCGCACCGCCTGCTGCAAGGCCGTCAGCGAAGGCCACCGCGAATTTCGCCGCATCGCCATCTATGCCGACAGCGAGAACTGGTGTACCCCCTGCGGCGCCTGCCGCCAGTTCCTGGCCGAGTTTTCCCCGGAGATGGAGGTCCTGTGCGCCAAGGCCGGCGACCGCTATGTGAGCTACAAGCTGTCGGAGCTTTTGCCGCATACGTTCAATTACTGAGAAAAAGCGATCGCAGGGTTCGATCAGAGCATCGACCCCTGCGGTCGTTTTTCTATGTATGTTCTCTCCCTCTCCGGGAATCCTATTCCGGGAGGTGAGCACATGTCCAAAAAGAGCAGACAGCGGCGCAACAAGCGGGAGAGCAATCCGCGCCTCGATCCCGAGACGCGCCTTGCCCCGGCTTTTGACAGCGCGTCCATTGCGAAGTTTCCCATCGCCGAGCCCGGCGAGATGGGCTTTCGCGTTCTCGACAATTTCACCGAGGAGCATATACAATAATTGACGGGAGACGGTTTTGCCGTCTCCCGCTTTGTTCACTCTTCCCAG
>ONPN01000087.1 GCA_900319695.1 uncultured Eubacteriales bacterium | reverse complement strand
TTACATGGGAGCAATTCTATCATTCCATATCTGAGTCGTATTTTTTCATGTGCGCCTTTATCGCTGCAAAGGATGTATCGCTGATATAATGCTCGATCCGACAGGCGTCATCTGCCGCAGTTTTCTCGTCTACGCCAAGTTTCATGAGAAGCCTGGTAAAAATGACATGCCGTTCATAGATACTCCTGGCCTTTTCCTCGCCTGTTTCTGTCAGCTTGATATAGCCGGAATCATCTATCCGAACTAATCCTTCTTTTTTCAGCAAACTGACAGCCCGGCTGACAGACGGTTTGGAGTAGCCCATGTATTCGCCGACGTCTATTCCGCGAACACACGATGACTTTTTTGAAAGAATATAGATCGTCTCGAGGTACATTTCCCCGGATTCCTGCATGGCCATCTGATCAACCTCCCTTGATTTCCTGTATCAGCTTACCATAGGCCCCGGAAAAATGCAATGCTTTATAGAGGATACTCCTTTGTCTCATACGCCGTCCCGGTTGTTTGCGTTTTATTCCGAGAGCAAATCGGTCAGGCAGTCCATGCTCAGAAGCAAAGTTGAGCTGTTGTGCAGCAGGGCTGAGGTTGCCGGCGGCAGAAGACCGAGAGCGCCAAAGAAAATCAGCGCGCCGTTGAAGCCCATGACAAAACGATAGTTTCGCCCGATGCGCTGCATCAGCTTCTCCGAAAGCCTGCGCAGCAGCACCAGCTCCCGCAGATCCTCCGCGGCGATCGTAATGTCCGCTACCTCACGGGCGATAGTCGCGCCGCTGCCGATGGCGATGCCCACATCCGCGAGTGAAAGTGCCGGCGCGTCGTTGATCCCGTCGCCGATCATGACGACCGTGCGCCCCTGCGCCTGCTCCGCCTTGATGTAGGCCGCCTTGTCTTCGGGCAGAACCTCCGCGCGGTAATCGTCGATCTGAAGAGTCTTTGCGATGGCTGCCGCGGTATTTCGGCTGTCGCCGGTCAGCATAACAGCTTTCCCGATCCCGGCCTGATGCAGCAGTTCCACGATTTCTTCCGCCTCCGGGCGCAGAGGATCAAGGATACCGATGGCCGCGGACAGCACGCCGCCGATCGCCAGATACAGCCAGGAGCAGCCGGGATCGAGCGCGTCAAAACGCGGCTGATCCTCCGGGCGTACGCTGGCCCCTTCGTCCTCAAAAACAAAGTGGCGGCTGCCGATGACCGCACGCTCGCCGCCAATTCTGGTAGCGATGCCGTGCGCGACCACATACTCCGGTTCGCTGTGCATCTCCCGGTGGTTAAGTCCCCGCTCCTGGGCAGCGCGTACAACAGCGTTGGCAACGGAATGGGGAAAATGCTCTTCCAGGCAGGCCGCGACGCGCAGCATCTCACGCTCGTCCTGCCCGTTGAATGCGACAATCTGTGATACCGTCGGACAGGCATGGGTCAGAGTTCCCGTCTTGTCGAAGATCACAGTATCGGCCTGGCTGAGCTTTTCGAGGAATTTGCCGCCCTTGACCGTGATTTTATGCCTGCCCGCCTCGCGCATGGCGGAGAGGACGCTCAGCGGCATGGAGAGCTTCAGCGCGCAGGAGAAGTCCACCATCAGTACCGACACGGCGCGCGTTGTATTCCCGGTGAGCAGCCAGGTCAGCAGGCTTCCGCCCAGACACCAGGGCACAAGCTTGTCCGCCAGATTGTAGGCCCTGCTCTCCGCGCCGGATTTCAGGCGTTCCGACTCCTCGATCATGCGCACAATACGGTCATAGCGGTTCTCGCCCGGCGAGCCGGTGACGCGCACGACGCAGTTGCCCTCCTCCACGACGCTGCCCGCGTAGACCGCCGCGCCGGGCCGTTTGGCAACAGGTACGGATTCCCCGGTGAGGGACGCCTGGTTGAGCATCACGTCCCCTTCTTCGAGTACGCCGTCCATCGGCAGCACATGTCCAGTGTGGACGATGATCCTGTCGCCGGTCTTTACCTCGTCCAGAGAAGCCATGACCTGTGAGCCGTCCTCTGCCCGCAGCCAGACCTGCTCCACCTGCAGGGACATGCTCTTCGCCAGATCGTCGACAGATTTCTTGTGCGTCCACTCGTCGAGCGTTTCGCCGAGACTCAGGAGGAAGCGCACAGAGCCTGCGGTCGGATGATCGCCTGTCAGCAGTGAAACGCCGATGGCCACACCGTCCAGCACGTCCACCGTCAGTCTGCCGCTCAGCAGGACTCTGCCCGCCCGCCAGATGCGCGGAACGGCCATGCAGGTCGTGATGACACGCCGCACCGGCATCGGGAGAAAGAGCTTTTTCAGATAGTGGCGCAGCACCCGGAATACCAGCTTTTCCTTGTATTCCCGGTTGATCGCCCGGCTGTTCCGGCTGAGAACATGCACCTGCTCTGCGGCAAGCTCATAGGAAAAGGCCGCAAGGCTCTGATAGAGCGCAGCGCGATCGCCCCGGAAGACGATGATCACGCCGCAGACGCGCTCATGCACGGTCACATGCTCCACGCCCGGAAGCGCCGTCAGATACGCCTCCAGCAGATCCGCCTGTTCCATGCTCATGAAAGGCCGAACGGTGCGCAGGCGAACACGCCCTGGACTTTCGTGCAGAATCTGAAATTTCATCAGACCTTTTCCGCGTCCTCGATGTACGCAGCTTCACGCTCGGCTGCTTTGGCCTCGTTGATTGCCTTCGCGTCGGCCAGAATGTCCGAGCAATTCTCCTGCACGCTCTCCACGTCACGCATGACCTGATCCTTGCAGCGAAGCACCGCGGCCGTGGTATGGGTATAGACCTTTTTGGCATCCTTGCTGCCAAGGAGCTTGAAACCGTAGACTAACTATTAAAAGTCAAGCCCCGAAATGGGAAAAGTTGTGGATTGGTGAAGAGGAAAAAAGGTGCACAAAAGCAAGCGTCCAGCAGGGCGCT
>ONPN01000089.1 GCA_900319695.1 uncultured Eubacteriales bacterium | reverse complement strand
GTGCTCGCGGGTCTGGGCCATGGGGCCGTCGGAAGCGGCGATAACGAGGATCGCGCCGTCCATCTGAGCAGCGCCGGTGATCATGTTCTTGATATAGTCGGCGTGGCCCGGGCAGTCGACGTGCGCGTAGTGGCGCTTGTCGGTCTCGTACTCAACGTGAGCGGTGTTGATGGTGATGCCGCGCTCGCGCTCCTCGGGAGCCTTGTCGATGGAAGAGTAGTCGGTGTACTCAGCCTTGCCCTGGAGGGCCAGGTACTTGGTGATAGCGGCGGTGAGGGTGGTCTTGCCGTGGTCGATGTGGCCGATGGTGCCAATGTTGACGTGGGGCTTGGTTCTGTTGAACATCTGTTTCGCCATTGTGATATCCTCCTAAAATAGAATGTTAAAAATGTTTACATCTTACCATATCCGAAGCCCGTGTGAGTGTTCACAAGGGACTCCTGCAGATTCTTGGGCAGCTCGACAAAGTGGCTGGGCTCCATGCTGTAGGTCGCCCTTCCCTGGGTCTTGCTGCGCAGATCGGTGGCGTAGCCGAACATCGTGGAAAGCGGGACGTTGCACTCGATAATGGCAGCGCCGCTGCGGATGTCGGAGCCGAGGATCTGACCGCGCCGAGCGTTGATGTCGCCCATCACGTCGCCCATATATTCCTCGGGCGCGGTGACGACGACCTTCATGATCGGCTCGAGCAGGGTGGGATTTGCTTTCTGGCAGGCCTCCTTGAAGGCCATGCTGCCGCAGATCTTGAAGGCCAGCTCCGAGGAGTCGACCTCGTGGTAGGAGCCGTCCAGCAGCGTCGCCTTGACGTCGACGACCTGGTAGCCGGCGAGCACGCCGGACTGCATGGCGCCCTGGATGCCCTGATCCACGCAGGGGATGAACTCCTTGGGGATCGCGCCGCCGGTGACCTTGCTCTCGAACTCGTAGCCCTTGCCGGACTCGTTCGGCTCGATCATCAGCTTGACGTGCGCGAACTGACCCTTGCCGCCCGTCTGGCGAGAGTAGCGGGTGTCCACCGTGACAGCCTTCTTGACGGTCTCCTTGTAGGAAACCTGGGGCTTGCCGACGTTGGCCTCCACCTTGAACTCGCGCAGGAGCCTGTCCACGATGATTTCCAGATGCAGCTCGCCCATGCCGGCGATGATGGTCTGGCCCGTCTCCTCGTCCGTATAGGTCTTGAAGGTCGGGTCTTCCTCCGCCAGCTTCTGCAGGGCGATAGCCATCTTCTCCTGGCCTGCCTTCGTCTTGGGCTCGATGGCCACGCGGATGACAGGGTCGGGAAATTCCATGGACTCAAGGATAATGGGATTCTTTTCGTCACAGAGCGTGTCGCCGGTGGTCGTGTTCTTGAGACCGACGGCGGCGGCGATGTCGCCGGTGTAGATCTGCTGGAGATCTTCTCTGTGGTTGGCGTGCATGAGCAGGATGCGGCCGAGGCGCTCTCTGACGCCCTTGGTGGTGTTCATCACCGTCTTGCCGGTCTCGAGCGTTCCGGAGTAGACCCGGAAGAAGCTCAGCTTGCCGACATAGGGGTCGGACATGATCTTGAAGGCCAGGGCGGCGAAGGGGCCGTTATCGTCGGGATGACGGATCTCCTTGTCGTCGGTCTTGGGGTTCACGCCTTCGATGGCCGGGATGTCCAGCGGGGAGGGCATGAAGTCCACGATCGCGTCCAGCAGCTTCTGTACGCCTTTGTTTTTGTAGGACGTGCCGCACACGACGGGGACCATCTCCACCGCGCATGTGGCCTTCCGGATGGCCGCGCGGATCTTGTCCGCGGGGACCTCTTCGCCTTCGAGATATGCTTCCATGATCTCTTCGTCGAAGTCGGAGACTGCCTCCAGCAGCTTATCGCGGTACTCCTCAGCCAGGTCGCGCAGTTCCTCGGGAATCTCCTCGGTGCGCATGTCCTTGCCGAGATCATCGTAATAAACTCTGGCGTTCATATCCACCAGATCGATTATACCCTTAAAGCTGTCCTCACTCCCGATGGGGAGCTGGATAGGCACGGCGTTGCACTTGAGCCTGTCGTGGACCATGCCGAGCACACGGTAGAAGTCCGCGCCGGTGATGTCCATCTTGTTGACATAGATCATGCGGGGGACGTGGTAGTGGTCGGCCTGTCTCCAGACGGTTTCGGACTGGGGCTCGACGCCGCCCTTGGCGCACAGGACCGTCACGCAGCCGTCAAGCACGCGAAGCGAGCGCTCGACCTCGGCGGTGAAGTCCACGTGACCCGGGGTGTCGATGATGTTGATGCGGGTGTTCCGCCAGTGGCAGGTGGTGGCGGCGGAGGTGATGGTGATGCCGCGCTCCTGCTCCTGCTCCATCCAGTCCAT
>ONPN01000090.1 GCA_900319695.1 uncultured Eubacteriales bacterium | reverse complement strand
AAAGCAGATCTGCAAGAATGTGCTGTATAATGAGAACATACCGCAGATCACGACGCCTTACTTCAAATTCTTTGAGCTGGACGCACTCGGGAAGCTCGGCGATCTGGACAGGATCTGGAAGACGCTGCACGACTACTGGGGCGGTATGCTGGAACGGGGCGCGGTGACCTTCTGGGAACTCTTTGATCCGGCGCAGGAGGGGAGAGCACAGTACGGGATGTACGGCGATCCCTTCGGAAAGAGCCTCTGCCACGCATGGGGCGCGAGCCCGATCTATCTGCTCGGCAAATATTTCCTGGGCGTGCGGCCGACGTCGCCGGGATACAGGACTTATGAGGTGGAGCCGGCGGTCCGGTATTTTGACAGACTGGACTGCACTATGCCGGTCGGGGACAGGTCCGTGCACATTGAGCTGCGCGACGGGAATCTGAAGATCAGAGAGATTTGAGCATGCTCCGTTTGTGCTGCAGCGGGGCAAAAAGCAGAGCAGAGAATACAAAGAAAAGACATTGAGCAGGAGGAATAATGGCACTGATCAGTATCATTAAGGATTTTCATCCGCACAATTACGCGAAACTTCTGGACAGGGCGGCAGAACTGGCACCGTCCCTTCATCACAGCATTGCCGAGCCGGTGGGCGGTTTTAAGCTCAAAGAGCGCTACAGTCCCGAGAAGGAGGAAATCGTCCTTCACAGAGTACCGCACCTTGCGCTGGGAAAGGGAGAGAACCTGTGCCTGGATTTCGGCACGCATATCGTGGGCTATCTGACGCTGGAGCTTTCGTACACGGGAAGTCATCCGGACGCTCCGGCTTACATTAAACTGAAGTTCGCCGAAAATATTGCAGAACTGAGCGAGAACACCGAGGAATATAACGGCTGGATCTCCCGAAGCTGGATCCAGGAGGAGTATCTGCACGTCGACGTGCTGCCCGCGCAGATCACGCTGCCGCGCCGCTATGCCTTCCGTTATCTCAAGATCACGATGATGGACACGTCGCCCAAGTATAAGCTGGTCGTGCGCCACGCGGAGTGCAGGACCGAGACGTCATCTGACGCCAAAAGACTGCCGCAGACAGATATCAAAGATCCGCTGGACCGCAGGCTTTATGAAACGGGCGTGAGAACACTGGCCAACTGCATGCAGGATGTATTCGAGGATGGCCCGAAGCGGGACCGACGCCTTTGGATGGGAGATCTTCGCCTTCAGGCGGCGGCCAACTATGCGACTTTCCGGCAGAATGACCTTGTCAAGCGCTGCCTCTACCTTTTCGCGGGAAGCCGTTTCCCCGGAGGACGCGTCGCGGCCTGTGTATTCACGCAGCCTACGGTGCAGGCGGATGACACCTGGTTATTCGATTATTCCCTGTTCTTTGCGGTCGCTTTGGAGGAATATCTGCAGGAGACGGACGACACGGAAGCACTGAGCGACCTCTATGACGTGGCTATGCAGCAGATCGAGATGTCGATCCGTATGTGCGAGGAGACGCCCGGCGGAGGACTGCTGCTCAAAAAGGAGACGGCAGCGGATGCCTTCATCGACTGGACGGAGGAACTGGAAAAGCGTGCGGCGGCCCAGGCAGTCATCATTTATGCCATTCGCTACGCGCGCCGTCTCGCAAGAAGAAAGAATGACTACTCCCAGGCCAGCTGGCTGATGGAACAGCAGGAAAAGCTCAGAAAGGGAGCGATGGAGGCTTTCTGGGATGAGGAGAAGAAATGTTTTATTTCCGACGGACAGATCTCTGCGCACAGTCAGATCTGGATGGTGCTCGCCGATGTGCCGTCACCGGAAGATTCAGCGGAGCTCATGGGACGGATCTGTGCGAACGACGACAAGGAGGATGTCCTTCTGAAGAGCCTCGACAGCTATCCCTTCGCGACACCTTATATGCACCATTACTATGTCATGGCGCTTCTTCGTGCAGGCCTGAAAGAGCAGGCAAGAGCGCATATGCGCAGCTACTGGGGCAGCATGCTTGCTGCGGGCGCGGATACTTTCTGGGAGGCCTGGAATCCCGATGATCCGGGTGCGTCTCCGTACGGAGGCGCGGTCATCAACAGTTACTGCCACGCGTGGAGCTGCACGCCGGCCTTCCTGATCACAAAATATTTCAACGAATGATTTTTTTCTGAATTATTTTACAGGGACGGATGCAGCCTGTATTCCGAGGGTGAGCAGCCGTACTTTTCCCGGAACACGCGGTAGAAGTAACTGCTGTTCTCATATCCGATATGTACTATGATCTTATCTATGGAGAGCGTCGTATTCTGC
>ONPN01000091.1 GCA_900319695.1 uncultured Eubacteriales bacterium | reverse complement strand
GCGCAGACCGATTACCATACCTGTCCCTGGCCCGCGGAGCCGCCGGAGGAGGGCCTGCTGTGGTACAGCCGCCCGGACGGCAGCCTCGTCTCCTTCGACGGGATCAGCACGCTCCTGGCCCTGCCCGCCGAGCTGCGCGCCCCGGCTCCCGGAGCGGCGGAGCGCGTGATCGAGGGGAAGAAATATCTGGTATTTCGCACTTGAGAAAAGCGGCTGTTTGCGGTATAATAAAACATCATCCATTTACGGCAAACAGAATCGAAAGGGGGCCCCTTTATGTTGATGACAGACCTGATCGCCAAAAAGCGCGACGGGGGAGAACTGAGCACTGAGGAGATCAAATACATGATCGAAGGCTATGTGCGCGGGGAGATCGCGGACTACCAGATGTCCGCCATGTGCATGGCTATTCTGTTCCGCGGCATGAGCGATCAGGAGACCCTGGATCTGACCATGGCGATGATGCACTCGGGCGAGGTGGTGGATCTCAGCGCCATTGAGGGCGTCAAGGCGGACAAGCACTCCACCGGCGGCGTCGGCGACAAGACCAGTCTCATCCTCTGCCCCATGGTGGCGGCCTGCGGGCTGCGGATCGCGAAGATGTCAGGCCGCGGTCTCGGCCACACCGGCGGTACGCTCGACAAGCTGGAGAGCTTTCCGGGTTATAATATCTCCATCGGAGAGAAGCGCTTCATTGAAAACGTCAACCGCTGCGGCATCGCGCTGATCGGACAGACGGCGGACATCGTCCCCGCGGACAAGAAGCTCTACGCCCTGCGCGACGTGACCGGCACCGTGCCGAGCATCCCGCTGATCGTGAGCTCCATCATGTCCAAGAAGCTGGCCTCCGGCGCGGATGTAATCGTGCTGGATGTCAAATGCGGCAGCGGGGCCTTTATGAAGACCGAGGAGGATGCGCGGGAGCTCGCAAGGGGCCTTACCCGCATCGGCAGACTGGCCGGGAAGAAGTGCGCCGCCGTCATCACCGACATGGATCAGCCCCTGGGCCGCGCGGTCGGCAACGCCCTCGAGGTCAAGGAGGCCATCTCCGTCCTGAAGGGCGAGACGAAGGGCGACCTGCTGGAGCTCTGCCTGACGCTCGGAAGCTGTATGCTCACAGAGGCGGGCTTTTGCCCGGATATCGAGTCGGCCCGCGAAAAGCTCCTCGCCACCATCGAAAGCGGGGCCGCACTGGACAAGCTGGCCGAATTGGTCGAGGCCCAGGACGGCGACAAGCGCGCCGTGTATGACACGTCCCTTCTGCCCATGGCCCCGGTACAGCTCGAGGCTGTCTCGGAGGTCTCGGGCTTCCTGAGCCATATCGAGTGCGAGAAGGTGGGCCTCATCTCCATGCACCTCGGCGGCGGCCGCGCCACCAAGGAGAGCGAGATCGACCTCTCCGTCGGCCTGGTCCTGCACAAGAAGGTTGGCGACAGAGTGGAGCAGGGCGAGAGCCTCGGCACCATCCACGCGACCACCCGCGAAAAGGCGGAGGAAGCCGCGCGGCTTCTGAGAGCCTGCTGCACCTTCTCAGACGAGCCGGTGGAACGCCCCGCGTTTATCAAGGCGATCATACGCTGACACCCCTGACATTCTGAACAAAGCGCAGAATGACAACCATCTACAGATAAAGGAGAAAAAGCGCATGGAACCCACGAAGCTGAAAAATACCGAGCTCTTCCTGTTCGATATGGACGGCACCCTCTACCTCGGCGACAACGTGTACGAGGGCGCGATCGAGCTGATGGAGGATCTGCCCCGCCTGGGGAAAAAGTACATCTACCTCACCAACAACTCCTCCCGCGCGGGTGAGGATTACATCACCCGTCTGCGCAAACTGGGCTTCCCCTGTGAGCGGGAGAACGTCTTCACCTCCGGCATGGCCACCGGCATGTACCTCAACCAGCGCCACCCCGGGGCGAGCGTCTACCTCGCCGGGACAAAGGCGTTTTACCGCGAGCTGCAGAGCTACGGCGTGAACCTGGTCAACGACGAGCTCGGCCACACCGAGGCCGATACCGTCGACGTGGTGGTGCAGGGCTTTGACACGGAGCTTGTCTATGAGAAGCTGGACCGGGCCTGCCACTTCCTGCGCCGCGGCGCGGCCTTCATCGCCGCCAACCCCGACTGGGTCTGCCCCATGCCGCATGACGAGGTTCTGCCCGACTGCGGCAGCATCTGCGCCCTGCTCACCGCCTCCAGCGGCGTCAAGCCCAATTACATCGGCAAGCCCAACCGCAA
>ONPN01000093.1 GCA_900319695.1 uncultured Eubacteriales bacterium | reverse complement strand
GTCCGGGTGCAGCACCTTGTCGATGCCGGAATTGGGGAGGGCCACGCGGTAGCACTCGGGCACGGGCAGCCAGTCGATCTTGACGCCCATATCGTCAAAGAACTGGCCGACCTTGAGGCGCTTGTTCGGCTGGCCGATGGACATCATCTCATGCAGGGTCGCTTCGATCTCGAAGCCGTTGCGCACAAAATCGGTGGCGAGGCCGCCGGGCATGTTGTGCTTTTCAAGGATCAGGATATCCTTGATGCCCCACGCCTGCAATTGCAGGCAGGCGGACATGCCGGCCAGCGCGCCGCCGATAATGACGACGTCGTAGTGGTCTTTGTAGAATTTCATACAAACTTCCTTTCAAGAAACAGGGGGCAGATGCCTGCCCCCTATTTTTAGTGTCTCAGAAGAAACCAGCTCGCGGGAGTACTCGGCCGTCTCGTCCATATCGCCGAAGGCCATGATCTCGCCCGCGTAGTAGGTGTCGTACTTGCCCTGCATGGCCTCGACCTTGTCATACCAGCCGGCGGCGTAGTCGTCGGAGAAGACATGGGGGAAGTAGTAGACGGACCACTCGTTGACGACGTTGGAGGCGGGGTTGCGCATGATCTTGAGATCGTCCAGCACCATGCGCTTGCAGGTGTCGTAGGGGACCTCTGCCATGTTCTTGTGCTTGCGCAGGGCGTAGGTAGTGATGACCTGGTCGACGCTCTGCTTCCAGCGGCGGTAGTAGACCATCAGGTGGCCCAGCTTCTCGGGCACCATGTTGTCGAAGACATAGTAGGAGATCTCGGGGTGATGCTCGGGCTTGGTCTCCACGGCCAGTACGTCGTAGCGCTCGTAGTCGATCTTGGAGAAGAGGGCCTTCTCATCCTCGCGGGCGTCGAAATACTCGACCATGCCCTTCTGGCCGTCGGTGCGCTTGTTGGGGATGTAGAGGGGCGCGGTGACGATGACCTTGTCAAACTCCTCAACCTGGCCGTTGACGGTGACAAAGACCTTGCCGTCCTTGCGCTCGACCTTCTCGATGGCGGAGTTGAGGCGGGCGGGATTCTTGAGGTGGGCGTTGAGCTGCTCCCAGATGTACTGGGTGCCCTGCTCCCAGGTCCAGAGGTTGACCTTGACGAAGTTCATGCAGGTCTGAAAGTCCAGATACTTCAGGACGTAGGCCGCGGGGATCTCATCAAAGTAGCCGTAGCCGAAAGAGGTGAAGGGCCCGATCCAGATCTTCTGCACCAGCTCGCAGCCGTTCTTCTCGCAGAAATCCTTGAAGGGCATGGCCAGGTCCTTGAGGTTGGGGTTCTCGCCCTGGACTCTCTCGCGGCCCGGGGTCACGGCATAGCCATCGTAACGGCCCTCGGCGACGCCGCGGTGGCCGTTGAGGTCATAGCCCTTGTACTTGGTCTCCAGGAGCTCGCCGAACTTGGTGAGCTGCTTTTTCATCTTGAGCAGCCAGGGGTTCTTGATGATGTTGCCGAGGGTGCGGGCAAAGGGCTCGATCACGTTGCCCTGGGCGTCCTTGTAGTTGCGGTTGAGCTTGGGGCCGTCGTGGGTGATGCCGCAGAACTTCTCCACGTCCTCCACGGCGTAGTAGGACGGCACGCCCATGATGGCGCCCATCTCGTAGCGCTTGCCGTTGTAGTGCGGGGACCAGCACTTGCCGCCGACGCGGTCGAGGCGCTCGAAAATCGTATAGTTGGTGTAGCCCTTCTGCTCGAGGTACATGCCTGCGGACAGGCCTGCGGGGCCGCCGCCGATGATGCAGATGCGCGTGTTTTTATCCATTGTGAACCTCCTGTAAAAATAGAATAAAACGACCGTGATTTCACGCTAAAACTCTATGATAAATATACAACAAAAGCACTGGTTTTGCATTATACAATTGTCGCAGAAATGTCAAATTTTAATAGTGTTCCGGAAAAAGTCCTTTGCATTCTCCCCGCGCTATGGTATAGTATTATCAGCTAAATATCGCTTTTCGGCAAATCTTTTGTAAGGGAGGCGAACGCTTGCGGTTTGAGTCCGCCATTGGGCGGAGGTATCGCCGGAGCACCCGGCGCTGATCCACGATCGCGGTGAGCTGAGCTATGCCGCGCTGCTGGAAGCCGTTACGAAACGGGTCGGGGAGCTGCGCGCCGACGGGGGAAGCTGCATCGGTATTCTCGCGGACGGGAGCGCGGCGTGCGTGATCGAAATCTTTGCCGCCACACTTGCGGGGATGCAGGTTGTGCTGCTGGACGAAGCGCTGCCGGAGGCCGCGCTCGGCGCCCTGCTGCGCTACACGGACGCGGACAGGCTCTGGGGTGACGACGATCTCTGTGAGGAGCTGCGCCCCTTCCTCACGCAGGGCGTACAGGACGGCGCGGGGAAGCTGCTCTTTTTCACTTCCGGCACGACGGAGCGCTCCAAGGCCGTCGTGCTCACCGATCACAGTCTCTGCCAG
>ONPN01000094.1 GCA_900319695.1 uncultured Eubacteriales bacterium | reverse complement strand
CAGGACCTTCCTGCGGGAACTTTGCGAGTATCATGTCAGCGGACAGCTGCGCGTGGCACCTGAACATATCTCGGACAATGTGCTCTCCAAAATGGGCAAACCCTCGGTAAACGTCTACAACGCCTTCTGCCGGGAATTCGAGAAAATGAACGAAAAACTCGGCAAAGATCAGTATATCGTGCCCTACCTGATGAGTTCCCACCCGGGCAGCACCATGAAGGACGCGATCGCCCTCGCGGAATATATCCGCGACCTCGGCTACATGCCGGAGCAGGTGCAGGACTTCTACCCGACGCCGGGCACGATCTCCACCTGCATGTACTACACCGGTCTTGACCCGACAACCATGCGCGGCGGCGATCCTTCCACGATGCAGAAAGTGTATGTGCCGCGCGACCCGCATGAAAAGGCGATGCAGCGCGCACTGATCCAGTACCGTGACCCGAAAAACTACACTCTCGTCAAAGAAGCTCTCCTCCGCGAAGGCCGCGGCGACCTCATCGGCTTCGGCGATAAGTTCCTGATCCCGCCCAGGGAGCCCCGCCCGCATGATAAAAAGGATCGTAAAAAAGGAACCGGAAAGAGCATTCCGAAACGCAAAAAAAGAGGAGCTGTCTGACAACGGCTCCTCTTTATATCATATCCATCCTGTTTTCGGCAGACTCTTGAATTTCACCGACATCTTCCCGGTCTTGTCATTGATCGTGATCACCGCGTAAGTCTTCTTCAGTCCCGACTGCCTGGGCTTGGACACGCTGCCCGGATTGAGCAGCAGAATGTCATTCTGCTCATCCAGCGCCGGCATATGGGTGTGGCCGTAGATCGCCACATCCGCCCCGCAGTTCTCCGCGGCTTCCCGCAGGTTGGACAGCGTGTAGGAAACGCCGTAATGGTGTCCATGGGTCAGGAACACCTTATGTCCTCCCATGTCAAATGCAAGACTGCTGTCTTCCGGCGTCCCCCAGTCCATGTTGCCGGCTACCGCGTGCACGATATATTCCCGCTTAGGCCCCAATATTTTGTCAAGGTCGCCCTCGACGTCGCCCGCATGGATCAGCATATCGATGGGGGCCCGGGTACTATCCTCTCCCGAGAAGTTCATCCAATGTGCTGCCATAGGGAGGAAGGAACTCCTCCAGAAAAACTTTCACTTCCGGCATTTCCCAGGCCAGTTTCTCCACCGCCCTGAGAGTGGAAGTCTGCGCTGTCCTGAACTCGCCGTTTCCTGCGCCTGTCTCCTCCATGCACTTGATCAGAGCAGAGAGCTTGTCCGCCGCTTTCACGAGCCGGCGCATGTAGTTGTCTTCTTCAGAAGAATCCCCTTTGAAGATCTCGCCGTATACATCCTGCAGGTCTTCCGGCAGCTGCTTTAAAAGCCTCTGCTCCGCTGCCCGCTCCACTTCTTTGTAGGCGTCCCGCAGGTCGTCGTTGTAATACTTGACCGGCGTCGGCATGTCGCCGGTGATGATCTCCGACGCGTCGTGGTAAAGCCCGATCAGCGCCGCGCGGTCCGCATTGAGCGATTTCCCAAACCGCTTGTTGCCGATCACGCACAGCGCATGCGCGATCATCGCGACATCCAGCGTGTGCTCGCTCAGCGTCTCCTCGCGCGCATTTCTCATCAGCGCCCAGCGTTCGATGTATTTCATTCTCGACAGCGTGGCAAAAAAGTTATATGTCATAGGTTTTCCTCTTTCTTTTACAATAGTGACATCTAGTATAACACTGACCGGCGCCCGAGTGCTATCATAGAAACACAAAGAAATACAATTATCCTCAGGAGGCACCTAAATGATCAAGAATCATGATCTGATCGACAGATTTTTCAGATATGTCAAAATAGACACGCAGTCAGCCGAAGACACCGGCACCCAGCCTTCCACCGCCAAGCAGCACGACCTGGCAAAGCTTCTTTACAAAGAACTGCATGAGATGGGCGTCGAGGCGCACTATGACCGCAAGAACTGCTATGTCTACGCCAAACTCCCCGGCGAAGAGCCCGCCATCGGCTTTATCGCGCACATGGACACTTCACCGGCGGCAAGCGGAGCAAACGTCCATCCCCGAATCGAGGAGAATTACCAGGGTCACAGTATTGTGCTCTTCAAGGGCCATGCGGGCAGCGAGTCCATCGTGATGCGCCACGAAGCTTTTCCGGAACTGCAGAACCACATCGGAGAAGACCTGATCGTCACAGACGGCAAGACCCTGCTCGGCGCCGATGACAAAGCAGGCGTCGCGGAGATCATGAACCTGCTCGCCTATTACACCTCGCACCCGGAGCTCCCGCACAGAACAATCTGCGTCGCCTTTACGCCGGACGAGGAGATCGGCGCCGGCGTCGACCACTTTAATACGGAGCTCTTCGGCGCGCGGGAAGCATATACCGTCGACGGCAGCAAACTCGGCGAGATCGAATACGAGTGTTTCAACGCTGCCTCAGCGCGCGTGGAGATCACGGGCAGAAGTATCCACACCGGAGACGCCAAAAACGCGATGCTCAGCGCTGTTTTGGTCGGCATGGAGTTTAACGCTATGCTCCCGGCTTCGGAGCGCCCGGAGCACACTGAAGGGTACGAGGGTTTCTATCATCTCGGCAGCATGGATGGACGTGTGGACCACGCGGTCCTCAAATACATCATACGCGACCACGACTATGACAAGTTCCAGGCCAGGAAAGAGTATATGACCGACGCGGCCAAATTCATCAACGCCAAGTACAAATCCTTTGCCGGCAGAGATAT